>JAULYZ010000135.1:0-27358 GCA_032117595.1 Acidimicrobiia bacterium
GTCGACCACCTCGCCGAACGATTCGTCGTTCAGGCCAGTGCGTACGCCGAAGCCGTAGCCAATGCGGATCTTCATCGTGTGCCCTGCTTTGTTCTGCTCAGCCGCGTGCGAGCGAGGCGAGGAGATCAGCGGTCTCCGCGGGCATCGACGCGAACGGTGAGTGATCGGTATCGAAGATGACGGTAGAGGTGCAGCGGGTGGCCATGACCTCTTGGTGAGCGAACGGCACCGCGTTGTCGCGCCGGCACGCCACGTAGGTAGACGGGATCGAGCGCCACGGGGCACCCGTCACGGGTTGGGTGAAGGTGGCGACCGGCTGCGGTGACAGGCGCGGAACCGCGGCCTCGGTGGTGCCCGGCGGGCAGAACTCGTAGAAGCAGTGGCGCGCCAGCGACGGCTCGACCGTGGAGGTGGCGCCGTCCGCACTCGGCCGGATCGCCGAGGCAAGCGGGTTGTCGACCCGCGGGAGCGATCCTGCGAGTGGCAGCACCGCCTCGCCCTCGTCGAGAGCGAACGCCGCGAGGTACACGAGGTGGCGCACGTTGCTGCCGTGACGGGTTGCGGCCTCGCCGATCACCGCCCCGCCGTAGCTGTGGCCGACGAGCACCACGGGGCTGTCGATCCGGGCGAGCGCATCGGCGACGCATTGACCATCGCCATGCAGGTCCGAGAGCGGGAGGGGGGATGCGCCGTGGCCCGGTAGATCGATCGCGAGCGACGGCACGCCGCGGCGGTCGAGCTCGGCCTGCAGTGGCGCATAGCACCAGGCGCCGTGCCAGGCGCCGTGGACGAGGACCACGGTGGCAGTGTTCACGTCTTCATGTTCGCACGCGACGGCCCCTAGCCTCGCCCCCATGTCGAACGTCAGCGTTCCCGTGGATCCCCTCTCGCTGTTCCGCGTCGATGGTCAGGTGGCCATCGTCACGGGTGCGTCATCCGGCCTCGGCGAGCGATTCGCCCGGGTGCTCACCGCCGCAGGTGCGCGTGTGGCACTTGCCGCCCGTCGCAAGGATCGCCTCGACGAACTTGCGGCGACCCTTCCCGGCAGCCTCGCTGTGGGCGCCGACCTCAGCCGGGCTGAGGACCGCGAGCGCCTCGTTGCGTCGGTGATCGAGCGGTACGGGCAGGTGGACATCCTCGTCAACAATGCGGGCATCACCACCGTGGGGGGCATCGAGGTCGAGACCATCGAGACCTTCCGGAACACCATGGAGATCAACGTGACGGCGGTGTGGCACCTCTGCAAGCTCGTCGGCCCGCACATGATCGCTGGGGGTGGTGGCAGTGTGGTGAACGTCGCCTCGATGCTGGGACTCGTCGGCGCCACTCCCGTGAAGCAGGCCAACTACAGCGCAAGCAAGGGTGCCGTCATCAACATGACGCGCGAACTCGCCCTGCAGTGGTCGCGCAAGGGCATTCGTGTCAACTCGCTGTGCCCGGGTTGGTTCCTCTCGGAGATGACCGCAGGGATGGACACCGACGAGGGGTCGATCCGCTACGTGCAGCAGAACTCGCCGATGCCGAGGTTGGGCGGTGTGGAAGAACTCGACGGCCCGCTGTTGCTGCTCGCCAGTCGCGCCGGTGGCTTCATGACGGGACATGCCCTCGTGGTGGACGGGGGTTGGACGGCCCGCTAGTCAAGTGCGGGCCGCCGGTGCGCCCACGGCGCAGCACGTTCGATCTGCCCGGACACCCGGAGCAACAGGTCCTCGCGGCCGTAGGCGGCAACGAGCTGGATCCCCACCGGGAGTCCCGCTGGTGTCCAGTGCATGGGCACGTTGACCGCCGGTTGGTAACTCATGTTGAACGCGCTCGTGAACGGCACGTAGGTGCCGGACTCGGCGAATGGTGCGAGCGGTTGGTCGGGGTTGTTCTCGAACGCCCGTACCGGCGGGGGGATGCGCGCCATCGTGGGCGTCAGGAGCAGGTCCCAACCGTCGACGGACCACCACGACTGGATCGAACGGCGGAGCTGCACTGCGTTGGCGAGCGCAAGCGCGTACGACTCGGCGTCGAGCACTCTCGCCCACTCGACCAAGGCCCAGTTGAGTGGTTCGACATCGTCAGGAGTGATTTCGCGCCCCACCACCTCCCCGGCTCGCGTGCAGTTGACGGCCATGTTGGTGGCCCACATCGTGGAGAAGGTCTTCGGGAGCAACGGGTCGCCGAGCGCCGCCGGGTGCGCTGGTTCCACATGGTGTCCGAGGGACTCGAGCAGGCGCGCTGCCTCGTGCACTGCGTCGACACAGTCGGCCTCCACGGGTACGCCTCGAGGGTGGAAGTCGAGCAGGCCGACTCGCAGCCGCCCCGGCTCGGCCGTCACCTCGTCGAGGTAGGGGCGTTGGGGTGCGGGGGCGATCACGGTGTCGCCGTGACCGGGCCCGTGCACGAGATCGAGCAACAGCGCGGTATCGCGAACCGTGCGCGAGACACACAGTTCCACGCCGAGCCCGCTCTCGTCGCGCAGTGGACCCAGCGTGACGCGACCCTGGCTCGTCTTCAGGCCGAACAGCCCGCAGCACGACGCAGGGATACGGATCGAGCCGCCACCGTCGCTGGCGTGCGCGGCCGGCACCATCCCGGCCGCCACCGCCGCGGCCGACCCGCCCGAGGAGCCGCCCGGCGAGAAATTGGGGTCCCACGGGTTGCGCGTGATGCCGAAGGCGAGTGGCTCGGTAGTGGGAAGGCTTCCCCACTCGGGACTGGCGCCACGACCCATGATCGCGAGACCGGCGCGCTGGAAGCGTTCGACGATCCACGTGCTCGTCGTCGACACGTACCCGGCATCGCGTACTGCTCGGTTGCCATTGGTGAGCGGTCTGCCAGCCAAGTGCGCCCAGAGATCCTTGAGCAGGAACGGCACGCCGTACAACGGCCCATCGGGAAGGCGACCGGCTTGCGCCTCTGCGATCGACTCGTCGAACCACCGGAGGTTGACGGCGTTCAGCGTGGGGTCCAGCCGCTCGATGCGAGTGGCTGCGGCGGCGATCAGTTCGGTGGCCGAGACCTGACGAGTACGGACGAGTGCTGCCTGCTCGACGGCGTCGAGCCAGCGCGTCTGTTCTGCGAGCGACTCCATGGGCGGACACTAGGGTAAATCCACCATGGCCACGACCTCCGCCCCGCTTCCCTCGGCGGGGGCGGTGCTCCGTGACCGTTCGGTGCGTCTCATCCTCTCGGCGACGTTCCTCCATGCGGGCGCAGTGATCGCTCAATTTACGGCGCTCGGAAAACTCGTCTACGACATCACCGAGCGCGAACTCGATCTGGGTTGGCTCGGTCTTGCCGAGTTCGCGCCCGTGCTGCTGCTTGTGACGGTGACCGGCACGGTTGCCGATCGGTACGACCGTCGACGTGTGGCGGTGGTGTTCCTCACCGGCGAGGCCATCTGCGCCCTCGCGCTCGCCTGGTATGCCAGCACGGGCCCGACTGCCGTCGGGCCGATCTACGTGATCGGGGTGCTGTTCGGTACCTGCCGTGCCTTTGCTGCACCTGCAACTCGCTCGATGCCGGTGAACGTGGCGCCCGAGGGGTCGTTGCCGCGTGTCACCGCCCTGTCCTCCACGTCGTGGCAGCTCTCGTCGATCGTCGGGCCGGTCGTGGGCGGCATTGCCTACGCCATCGGGCCGACGTGGCCGTTCGTCGTCTCGGCCGTCATGGTGATGGGCTCAGCACTCTGCATCAGCGTGGTGAGTTTCCGTCGCAAGCAGGAGATCCGTGCCGAACGGCCGACGTTGCACTCGGCACTCGAGGGATTCCGGTTCGTGCGGCGCACGCCCCTGTTGTTCGGTGCGATCGCCCTCGACCTCTTTGCGGTGCTCTTCGGCGGGGCCGTTGCGCTGCTTCCGGCGCTCGTCGAGAAACGTCTCGGCGGGGGCGCGGTTGGCCTCGGCTTCCTGCGTGCGGCCGGCGGCATCGGAGCGGGTGCCACAGCGCTCTTCCTCGCGTGGCGACCGATCAACCGACGCGTGGGGCGCAAACTGCTGGTTGCGGTAGCCGTGTTCGGTCTCGGCACGGTGCTGCTCGGTGCAACTCGGCAGTACTGGGTGGCCTTCGTGGCAATGATGGTGCTCATGGGCGCCGACATGGTGAGCGTCTTTGTCCGCGGAACCATCGTGCCGCTCGCCACCCCCGACGCGATGCGGGGTCGCGTGCTCGCCGTGGAGAACATCTTCATCGGAGGGTCCAACGAACTCGGGGCCTGGGAGAGCGGTATGGCCGGCCATGCCCTCGGCGCATCGTGGGCGGTGGCGGGCGGTGGGCTTGCCTGTCTGGTGATCGTGGCCACGTGGTGGATCGCCTTTCCGGCGCTGCGCGACGTGGACCGATTCGACGATGTCATCGCCGACCGGCCGAACGCCCCACCCCCGTAGTGCTCCGAGCAACTCGCCGACAGTGTTGCCGGGTGGGTGGCGGCGGCGCGTGGTGAGGACCCGAGACCCGTAGTCTCGACAGACGTGTTGCAGGTTTCTGGTCTGACGGTGGAGGTGGGCGGTCGTGTCGTGCTCGACGACGCCTCGTTCACCGTCATGCCGCGCGACAAAGTCGGTCTCGTCGGAAGGAACGGCGCCGGGAAGACGAGTCTGTTCCGCACGCTGGGCGGCGAGCTTGCTCCTGCCGGGGGAAAGGTCGTCACCAAGGGCGGATTCGGTTACCTGCCCCAGGACCCGCGACTCTCCGGCGCGATGGACGGCCGCACTGCGGTCACCCACATCCTGTCGGGCCGTGGCATCGACGACGATCTCGTTCGGCTCGAGAAGCTGCGTATCGCGATGGAGGAAGACCCCAGCGACCGAACGGTTCGGCGGTTCACCAAGGCCGAGGAGGAGTTCGGCAACAAGGGCGGGTACGCGGCCGAGAGCGAGGCCCGGTCGATCGCCGCAGGCCTTGGCCTCAAGGCCGATCGTCTCGACCTGCCTGTTCGGGATCTCTCGGGCGGTGAGCGCCGCCGTGTCGAGCTCTCCCGAATTCTCTTCGCCGGCTCCGATGTGCTGCTGCTCGATGAGCCCACCAACCACCTCGACGTGGATGCCAAGAACTGGCTCATGGGCTTCCTCCGCAACTACCGCGGTGCCCTCCTCGTGATCTCCCACGACCTCGATCTGCTCGACGAGGCCATCACGAGGGTGTTGCACCTCGACCGCGTGGGCGAGGACGCTGTCGGGACCCTCGTGGAGTACCGCGGCACGTACAGCCAGTACCACGCAGCCCGCGCACGTGACGAGGAGCGCGCCGCCCGTATGGCGGTGGCACAGGCGAAAGAGGTTGCCCGGCTGCAGGGAATCGTGGACCGCTTCGGTGCCAAGGCCACCAAGGCTGCGATGGCGCACAGCATCGAGAAGCGCATCGCGCGCATCGAGGTCAATGGGGTCGGCGATGCGCCCAAGTCCGCACGAACTCTCCGCGTCCGGTTCCCCGACCCGCCGCCTGCGGGTGTCACGGTGCTCACGGTCGACGCGTTGAGCAAGTCCTACGGTGGTCCCACCATCTTCGAGAAGATCTCCTTCGACCTCGGTCGTGGCGAGCGACTCCTCGTGCTCGGTCTGAACGGTGCGGGCAAGACGAGCCTGTTGCGGATCCTTGCCGGTGAGTCGACCCCCGACTCCGGGACAGTGCGGTTCGGGCACCAGGTCTCGGTCGGCTACTACGCGCAGGAACACGACAACCTCGACCCGAACGCGAGCCTGCTCGACAACATCCGGCGTGATGCACCTCCGGGACCCCATGTCACCGAGACGTGGCTCCGTGGACTGCTCGGCATGTTCGGCCTGTCGGGCGAGAAGGTCTTCCAGGACGCGGGCACGCTGTCGGGTGGGGAGAAGACGAAACTTGCGCTGGCAATGCTGATGGTGGGCGGCAACAACCTCCTCCTGCTTGACGAGCCGACGAACAACCTCGACCCTGGCTCGCGTGAGGCTGTTGCCGAGGCCCTCTCGGACTGGAAGGGCTCGATCGTGCTCGTGAGCCACGACACCGAGTTCGTCGAGGCGCTCGCCCCCACCAAGGTGCTGCTGATGCCCGATGGGCAGGTCGACTACTTCAACGACGACTGGCTCGAACTCGTCCTGCTGGCCTGATCGCCCCGGTCGATCTCCCGCTACCGTGCGGAGGATGCGTATCGGAATGATGAGTAGCACCATCGGAGACGGCACCCTCGGGGCGATCGTCGCCGAGGCACGACAGGCAGCTGATGACGGCTTTCACACCTATTGGGCCGCACAGATCTTCAGCCACGACGCGCTCACTGCGCTGGCCATTGTTGGCCGCGAGGTTCCGGGCATCGAACTGGGCACGGCCGTGGTGCCCACGTACCCGCGTCATCCGATGATGCTGGCGCAGCAGGCGCTCACGGTGCAGGCAGCAGTCGGGGGGCGGCTCTGTCTCGGCATCGGCCTGAGTCACCAGATCGTCGTGGAGTCGATGTGGGGAATCTCGTTCGACAAGCCGGTGCGCCACACTCGCGAGTACCTGAGCGTGCTGATGCCGATGCTTGAGGGCAAGCCGGTGTCGTTCGACGGTGAGACCTATCGGGTTCATGCTGCTGCCAATGTCCCGGGTTCGAGTCGTCCGTCCGTGGTGGTCGCCGCGCTCGGCCCTCAGATGCTCCGTGTGTGCGGAGCCCTCACCGACGGCACCTCGACGTGGTGCGTGGGTCCCGAGACGCTCCGTGGTTTCACCGTCCCCACACTCCGCGAGGCCGCCGAGGCGGCGGGGCGCCAGGCTCCGCGCATCGTTGCGGCATTCCCGGTGTGTGTCACCGATGACCCGGACGCTGCACGTGCACGGGCTGCGCAGATCTTCGCCATCTACGCACAGCTCCCCAGTTATCGGGCGATGATGGACCGCGAGGGTGTCGCCGATGCGAGCGGACTCGCAATCGTCGGCTCGGAGGCCGAGGTTCGCGACCAGATCGCCGAGGTCGCCGCCGCCGGGGTCACCGATTTCAACGCCAGCATGTTCCCGGCGAACCCCGACGAGGCGGATCGCACGCGCGCCGTGCTCCGGTCGTTCGTCTGATCGTTTGCGGGGTCAACGGGTGGGAACCTCATTCGTTCTGCTCGCGGCCGGCGTCGGCCGTCGTTTCGGGGGCCTCAAGCAACTGGCGCCCGTGGGCCCAGACGGTGAGGCCATCATCGATCTCACCATCGCCGATGCGGCGACAGCCGGCTTCGACGAGGTCGTGGCCATCGTGCGGCACTCGATTGCCGATGAGATCCGGGCGCACATCGAACGCAGGAGTCCCATCCCGCTGCGCCTCGCATTCCAGGACGATCTGTTGCCCGCTCGTCCCAAGCCGTGGGGCACCGCGCATGCGCTGCTGAGCGCGGCGCCACTGCTGGACCAGCCGTTCGCCGTGGCCAATGCCGACGACTACTACGACATGGACGGCATCAGTCGTCTGGCGGATTGGTTGCACCACCGGCGGCGCGCGAACGCAGCCTGTCTGGTGGCCTATCGGCTCGGCGACACGCTCTCCGAGCGGGGAACGGTGAGTCGCGGGATCTGTGAGGTCGGGGCCGATGGCCGGCTCACGCGCTGTGTCGAGAACCTGAAGATCGCCCGCGAGGCCGATGGCAGCGTGCGATCCGAGAAGGGGGTGCTCGCCGACGATGCCGCAGCATCGATGAACCTCTTTGGTTTCGACCCCACCGTGCTCGACCTCATCCGTGCCGAGTGGGAAGCATGGATCCCGAACAAGCTCGACGACGCCGAGGATGAGTGCCGGCTGCCCGAGGTACTGAACGACCTTGTCGCTGCGGGCGCAGCAACGGTGGATGTCGTGCGCACCACCGGTACCTGGATGGGAATCACCTACACCGAGGACCTCGAGCCGACGCGGGCTGCTCTCGCACACCGCTTCGGCCGGTGGCCGTAGCGACCCCGCTACTTCAGCGTGACCGAGGTGCCCGACGGGGCCTTGTTCACCAAGTCGAAGAAGTCGTTGCCCTTGTCGTCGACCACGATGAAGGCGGGGAAGTCCTTCACCTCGATCTTCCACACGGCTTCCATGCCGAGTTCGGGGTATTCGAGCACCTCTACCTTGGTGATGCAGTCCTGGGCCAGGCGTGCTGCCGGGCCGCCGATGGAGCCGAGGTAGAACCCGCCGTACTGCTTGCACGCATCGGTGACCTGCTTGGAACGGTTGCCCTTGGCGAGCATCACGAACGAGCCGCCGGCTGCCTGGAACTCTGCGACGTAGGAGTCCATGCGTCCAGCGGTGGTGGGGCCGAACGAACCCGAGGCCATGCCGGTCGGGGTCTTCGCCGGCCCGGCGTAGTAGACGCACATGTCCTTGAGGTACTCGGGGAGTCCGAGACCCGAGTCGAGTCGTTCCTTGATCTTGGCGTGCGCAATGTCTCGAGCCACCACCATCGAGCCGGTCAGCATCACGCGTGTCTTCACGGGGTACTTGGAGAGTTCCGCACGGATATCGGCCATCGGTCGGTTGAGGTCGATGTGGACCACCGCAGCGTCGG
This sequence comes from Acidimicrobiia bacterium, assembly GCA_032117595.1. Taxonomy (GTDB): domain Bacteria; phylum Actinomycetota; class Acidimicrobiia; order Acidimicrobiales; family Ilumatobacteraceae; genus WLJO01. Next base: position 8,478 of record JAULYZ010000135.1, read on the forward strand.
CGAGGTCGTCGTGCGTGGTCTCGGGCAGGAAGCGCGCGGGGTCGGTCTCGAGCTGCTCGAGAAAGATGCCGTCGGCGGTGATCTTGCCGAGTGCCTGCCGGTCGGCCGAGCACGACACCGCAATGGCGACGGGGCACGACGCACCGTGGCGCGGCAGGCGGATGATGCGTACGTCGTGGCAGAAGTACTTGCCGCCGAACTGTGCGCCGATGCCGGTCTGCTGGGCGAGCTTCAGCACCTCGGCCTCGAGTTCCACATCGCGGAAGCCGTTGCCGAGGGGCGAGCCATGCTTCGGGAGTGTGTCGAGATAGCGCGCACTGGCGAGTTTCGCGGTCTCGAGGGCGAACTCACCCGAGGTCCCACCGATGGCGATCGCAAGGTGGTACGGCGGGCACGCCGCGGTCCCGAGCGTCTTGATCTTCTCGAAGATCCACGGACCGAGCGACTTCGGGTTCAGCAGTGCCTTGGTCTCCTGATAGAGGTAGCTCTTGTTCGCGCTTCCTCCGCCCTTGGCCATGAAGAGGAACTTGTACGCATCGCCGTCGGTGGCGGCGATCTTGATCTCGGCCGGAAGGTTGTTCCCGGTGTTCTTCTCCTCGTACATGTCGAGCGGCGCCATCTGGCTGTAGCGCAGGTTGCTCGTGAGGTAGGTGTTGAACACGCCCTTCGCGATGGCGCGCTCGTCGCCGCCGCCGGTGAACACGAACTGGCCCTTCTTGGCCTTCACGATGGCCGTTCCGGTGTCCTGGCACATCGGCAGCACACCGCCCGCCGAGATGCACGCGTTCTTCAGCAGGTCGAGGGCGACGAAGCGGTCGTTGTCGCTTGCCTCGGGGTCGTCGAGGATGTTTCGGAGCTGCTGAAGATGCCCGGGTCGCAGCAGGTGCGCAATGTCGCGCATGCCCTCTTGGGTGATCTGCGTGAGCGCCTCGGGCTCCACCTTCACGAACCGGCCCTGCGGGGTGTCGAAGGTGGAGACACCGTCGGATCCGATGTGTCGGAACGGGGTGTCGTCGTGCTCGAGGGGCAGCAACTCGGTGAACTCGAACTCGGGCATTGGCCCAACCTCCGGTGGAGTCGTGTAGTAGATGCCGAGGTCGAGCTCCTCGAGGGGCTCGTCGGCGGTCACGGGCGCAACGGTATCGGCGGTCCTCAGCCGAGTGCGGGGCTCCCGGCAAAGGCGGTCGGATCGCCCGTATCGGGGATCGTGGGTGCCGACCACTGCGTGACCCGGGAGATCTCGCGTGCCACTGCACGCCACGCCGCTGGGTCCCAGCCCTCTGCGGATGCGGCCACCTTGCCGTCGATACGCACGAACACGAATGCCGGCAGCGACTGGAGGCCGAGTTGACGCACTGCCACTCGGTCGGGGTCGCAGAACACGAGGAACTCCTCCGCAAGCGGGCCGAGGAACTCCTTGGCCTCGTCGGCGCTGCAGGTGACGATGAAGTTCACCCGCACCGCTGCACCGCGGAACGCATGCAGGACGCGCCGTGCGGTGGGGAGGATCCACGAACTCTGGTTCGTGTAGGGGTCGAGCACTACCGATGCGAGGTGGAATGTGGTGAGCCACTCCTCGAGGGAGCGGGGGTCGCCGTGGAGGGGAGCCAGCTGGAGATCGCCGGACGGATCGTTCGCCATCGGGTCATGACGGTAGCGGCTCGGCGGTAGCGTCCCCCAAGTGCACCCCATCGAGCGGCTCCGATACGTCGCTAGGTCGTCCGGTGCCGACCAGCGCACGATGCTCCGGGAGACGGCGATGGCGCTTCGGGGTCTGCGGGGCGACCACACCGGCCTCGTCACGTCGTGCATGCGGATCGTGGAGCGCCATCCCGCCTCCGGCTCGCTCTGGTGGCTCGCCTCCCGGGTGCTGACGGCCGCCGATCCCGTTGCGGAGTTCTCCCAGGTACTTGCCCAGGCCGAGGGCGACCGCACCGAACAGCACCTCGCCGATGCCCTCCCTGCGGACTCCACCGTGTGTGTGATCGGGTGGCCCGATCTTGCGAGTGACGCACTGGTTCGTCGGGGTGATGTGTCGGTGCTGGTGGTCGATGCGGCAGGGGAGGGTGCGTCCTTCGTGAACCGCCTCCAGCGATCCGACGTCGACGCCGAGTGCGTGTCGATGAGCGGTGCTGCCGCCGCAGCATCCGCGGCCGACCTCGTGCTCGTGGAGGTGTCGGCCTGTGGTGCCGACGGTGTGCTCGCCACGTCAGGATCCCGTGCTGCTGCTGCGGTTGCCTACTGCAGCGAGATCCCCGTCTGGGCCGTTGCCGGGGTTGGCCGCCGCCTGCCTGCGCCGATGTGGGCCGCAGTGCTCGGGCGCCTCGATGCTGCCGGGAGCCCGTGGGATCTCGACATCGAGTTCGTTCCGGCGGGGACCATCAGCCATGTCGTGGGGCCGAACGGTGTGGTGGCCGGTACCGGCGACCTCGGTCGGCCCGAGTGTCCGGTTGCGCCCGAGCTGTTGCGGGCATGAGCGCACCAGCGCACACCGCGCTGCGCGTGCTGCAGCTCAACACGTGGAATGTCGAGGGCCCATGGCCCGAGCGCCTCACCGAGATCACGGCGCTGATCCGTCACCACGCGCCGGACGTCATCTGTCTGCAGGAGGTGGTCTCCGGCGCCGACGGACGCTCCACTGCACACATCATCGCCGAGCAGGCAACATCGTCGGGCCCGCACCGATGGCATGTTGCCGACGCGACGACGCCGTACCCCGATGAGGTGGAGGGCGTTCCCGAGGGGGCCCGCTGGGGAGTCGCCGTGCTCAGCCGCTGGCCCATCACTTCCACCTCGTCGAGGTTGCTGAGCGATGGCTACCCGAGCATGTGGATGGTGGTCCACGCGCGTACGAATGGGCTCGACGTCTTCTCGGTGCACCTGACCCCCGCTGCGCACGACGGCGTGTGGCGCGAGCGCCAGGTACTCGAGGTGGACGAGTTCGTGCGGGACCGGCGCAATCCGGCTTCGCCGCTGCCGGTGATCATCGGCGGCGACCTCAACGCAGCGCCCGACGCAGCCGAGATCCGCTTCCTGTGCGGCCTGCAGAGCCTCGATGGGCGCAGCACCTACTACCAAGACGCGTGGGCGGTGTCGGGCGACGGGGGTCCGGGGCACACCTGGGACCCGGCGAACCCGTTCGCCGCACCGCTGCACCTTCACGCCAAGCGGGTCGACTACGTGTTGGTGGGCGACCACTTCCCGTTCAACGCCCCGTCGGCTCCTGGTGCCCCACCGGGTGATGGCACGGGCCGGGTGGTGCACTGCGAGGTGGTCGGTCGGGTCCCACTCACCGGCACGCACCCGAGTGATCACCACGGGGTACTGGCCCTCGTGGCGTGGCCGGGACTCGCGCTGCAGCGGTAGCGTTCCCGACCATGTCTCCCCGCTCTCGTGACCTCCCGCGCCGCTCCTGCCTCTCGATCCCGGGTTCCTCGGAGAAGATGGTCGGCAAGGGGCCCGGCATCCCCGCCGACATGATCTTCCTCGACCTCGAGGACGCTGTTGCTCCGAAGGAGAAGGAGGCGGCGCGCGGCAAGGTGGCACAGGCACTGCGCACCCTCGACTGGGGCGACAAGGTCATGTGCGTGCGCGTCAACGACTGGTCGACGAAGTGGACCGCCTACGACATCATCGAGGTGGTCGGCAACGCCGGCCCCCGCCTCGACGAGATCATGCTCCCGAAGGTGGAGTCGGCCGCACAGATCGTGGCCACCGACATGCTGCTGCGCCAGGTGGAGATCGCGTCGGGTCTGCCCATTGGCCACATCGGCATCGAGGCCCAGATCGAGACCACCCGCGGGCTCATCAACGTCGAGGAGATCTGCGCAGCGTCGCCCCGGCTCGAGACGATCATCTTCGGCCCGGCCGACTTTGCCGCCAGCATGGAGATGCCGGTGCTCACCGGCGGTGTTCAGATCCCGCAGTACCCCGGCGATCACTTCCACTACGTGTTCTCCAAGATCCTCATGGCGGGTCGGGCCAACGGGCTCCAGGTCATCGACGGCCCCTACCTGTACATCCGCGACTCCGAGGGCTTCCGCGACTACTGCAACCGCACCCGCACGCTCGGCTACGACGGCAAGTGGGCCCTCCACCCCGATCAGGTCACCATCCTGAACGAGGTGTTCTCGCCCACGCAGGAACAGTTCGACCGGGCGTGGGCGATCATCGACGCCTACCGCCAGGCCACCGAGGACGAAGGCAAGGGTGCCGTGATGTTCGGTGAGGAGATGATCGACGAGGCGAGCCGCAAGATGGCCCTCAAGTTCATCTCGCGCGGCGAGCGCGCCGGGCTGCAGCGCAGCTCGGCCTCCTGACACACCGACCACGGTCTGTCCCTGGCGCCCCATCACATGACCTCGCCCCGCTTCGACGCGCTGCTGTTCGACGCAGGCGGGGTGGTGGTCATCCCCGACCCGCACGCCATCGGTGATGCGCTTGGCGTGAGTGCAACGTTTCGCGACGGTCACCTTGCTCACTACCGCGCGATGCGGGCGCTCGAGTCCGAGGCGCTCGCATCGGGTGGCACGCCGAGCATCGAGCACCTCGACTGGGACGTCTACCGGGCGGCGTATGCAGCGTCACTCGGTGTCGAGGATCCGGCTCGGGCCGACGCTGCGCTCGCGCGTGTGTGGAGCGCACTGCTCTGGCGGGCGCGCATCGAGGAGTCGGTTGCTGCACTGTGGAAGCTCTTCCACCGCAAGGTGCCGATCGGCATCGTGTCGAATGCAAGCGGGCAGATCGAGGGCGTCCTGCGGGTTCAGGGCGTGTGCCAGGTGGGCCCCGGGGCGGGCGTTCCCGTGAGCGTGGTGATCGATTCTCACGTGGTGGGTGTTGCCAAGCCCGATCCGCGGATCTTCGATCCGGCACTCGAGGTGCTCGGCAACCCGGACCGGTCGCGCGTTGGCTACATCGGCGACTCGTTCATCAACGACGTCGCCGGTGCTGCCGCCGCGGGGCTCGTCCCGCTGCATCTCGACCCGTACGGGCTCTACGCAGATTTCGGCCACGAACGCATCGAGTCGCTGCACGACCTGCTCGAGTGGGTCTGAGTGAACGCCCCGGAATCGTCGCAGCCGAGCGCCGAGGGCGAGCCGGGCAGCGAGGTGTCGGCTCGCTGGGCGCGCTGGCGCAGGGCGATCGATCTGGCTGATTACGACGCTCGGTGGGAGCGCATGCTTGCCGATGGACAAGCCACACATGGCGAGGCCGACTTCGTCGCATCGCTCGGCGGACGGACCGTGCTCGATGCGGGTTGCGGCACCGGTCGGGTGGCGATCGAGCTCGCTGCCCGGGGCTTCGACGTGGTCGGTGTCGATCTCGACGCCGACATGGTGGATCGCGCCCGTGCAAAGGCGCCTCAACTGCGTTGGCTCTGCGCCGACCTCGCCACGGTGGATCTCGCAACGACCTTCGACGTCGTGGTCATGGCAGGCAACGTGTTGTTGTTCGCCCGGCCGCAGGACCGGCACTCGATCGTGTCGAACCTTGCTCGCCACGTTGCTGCTACGGGCTCGCTCGTCGCCGGTTTCAGCCTGGAGTCGGGCGGCTACACGCTCGAGGAGTACGACCGTTCCTGCGAATCAGCGGGACTGGTGCTGGTGGAACGGTTTGCGACCTGGGAGCGCGGCCCGTTCGCTCACGGCGAGTACGCCGTGAGCGTTCACCGTCACTTGCCGAGCTGATCGACGAGGCGGCGGGCAACCACCTTGAGGCACAGCGTTTCGTCGGCGCCCTCGAAGATGCTGAGCACGCGTGCATCGACGAAGAGCCGGCTCACGGAGTATTCCTCGGCGTATCCGTAGCCGCCGTGGATCTGCATCGCCTCACGGGTGACCCACTCGGCCGCCTTGCACACGTAGGCCTTCACCATGGAGGCCTCCATCTGCCCCTGACCCTTGGCCATCAGGGTGGCGACGGCGTAGGAGAACTGACGTGCCGCCTGGATGACGAAGGCCATACGTCCGAGCTTGGCCTTGGTGAGCTCGTAGTCGCCGACGGCGCTGCCGAACACCTTGCGGTCCTGCGAATAGGTGAGTGCTGCCTCGTAGGCGGCCTGCATCACTCCCACCGCTCGCGCGGCGGTCTGCAGACGGCCGTTCTCGAAGCCCTCCATCTGGTAGTAGAAGCCCTTGCCCATGCCGCCCTCGAGACCGATGAGGTTCTCGGCGGGCACCCACCAACTGTCGAGTGCGATCTCGTAGGAGTGCATGCCGCGGTAGCCGATGGTGTCGATGGGTCGCCCCTCCATCTTTCCGCCGCCGGGCTGGGTGAACTCGAAGCCGTGCGCATCACCGATCGGCTTGGGCACGATGAACACCGAGAGACCCCGGTGGGTCTTGGAACGATCCGGATCCGTGCGGGCGAGCAGCATGAGCACATTGGCGCGGGCAGCGAACGTGCACCAGGTCTTCACGCCGTTGATGACGTAGCCAGCCTCGCCGTTCGGGCCCGCTGCGGGGGTTGCAGTGACCTTGATGCCAGCGACGTCGGAGCCGTAGTCGGGTTCGGTGACGGCCACGGCACACATGACCTCGGCGGTAGCGAGCTTGGGCAGCCACTCCTGCTTCTGTTCCTCGGTGCCGCCCTTGACGAGGGCACGCGTGAGGATCTCGGGTCGTGTGATGAGCGAGCCGCCGATCCCGAGGCTTGCGCGGCTGAGTTCCTCGGTGGCGATCACCATGGCGGTGTACTCGCCGTCGCCGCCGGTGGAGAAGCCGCCGTACTCCTCGGGGATGGAGAGACCGAATGCGCCGATTTCGGCGAGACCGCTGATGATGTTCTCGGGGACGTCCTGGTTGTAGCGGTGCACGTGCTCGGCCTGCGGGGAGATGACCTTCTCGCCGAAGGAGCGGAACGTGTCCTGCACGAGTTCGAAGTCGCTGTCGAGATGACGGGGGCCCGGCGTGGAGGCCAGTGATGCGAGGAATGCAGGATCGCGGTACTTGGCGACGAAGTCGTGTGCCGGGGCGAGTGCCGCCGGATCGACACCCCACAGTTGTTCGCGTCCGATCAACTTGGTGACGAGATCGTGCACGGCATCGGCCACGAATCCGCAGGTGAGTGCCGATTCGACATCGCCCTTCGATCCGTAGTCGAGCATCGAACGAGCTGTCGAGATGGCCGATGCAGCATGGGCGATGTCGTAGGCGAGCACCTGGTTGGTGTCGGGCCCACCGAGTTCGGCGAGTCGACGAACGGCTTTGCCGACAACCCCCTCGGCGAGTTCGATGACGGACGCTGCTGCCGGGAGGTCGTGGGCGGTCATGGCTCCACAAACTACCCAGCACCTCGGTCGATACACCTTGGGTACAGGTGTTGCCGACAGACTGGGGGACGTGCGGATCAGCGTGTTCTGCGGGGCGAGCCCCGGAACTGAGTCCCAGCGCCGGCTTGCAGCAGACCTCGGCGCCGAGATGGCGCGGCGCGGTGTCGGCCTCGTCTACGGAGGTGGTGACGTCGGTCTCATGGGAGCAGCCGCCGATGCGGTGATCGATGCGGGTGGCGAGGTGATCGGTGTCATTCCGACGGCGCTCGTCGAGGCCGAGGTGGCGCACCGGGGGCTCACCGAACTGATCGTCGTGGAGACCATGCACGCCCGCAAGGCGCTCATGTCCGAGCTCTCCGACGGCTGCATCACCCTGCCCGGTGGGTTCGGCACGCTCGACGAGACCTTCGAGATGCTCACCTGGAACCAGCTGGGCTACGTGAACAAGCCCGTGGTGTTTCTGGACGTGGACGGTTTCTGGGACCCGCTCTTCACCCAGCTCGACCGCATGCGATCGACGGGGCTGATGAAGGACCGGCACCACCGACTTGCACAGCGGGTTGCCTCCATCGGGGAGGCACTCGACGCCGTGCTGCGCGGGGCCGGGCCGGGCGGATCGTCGTGAGGTGTCAGGCGAAGACGACGGGGCACTGACGCGGGCCCCGGACCTGTCCGCCGGCCCAGATCACCTCGCGGCCCGGCTCGATGGAGAAGTCGGGGATCTGGGCGAGCCATTCCTCGATGGCGACCCGCAGTTCCATCCGTGCAAGGTTCGCCCCGGCGCAGCGATGGATGCCGGAGCCGAACGCCACGTGGCGGTTCTGCTCGCGGTCGAAGTCGACCACATCGGGGTTCGGGAAGACGCTGGGATCGCGGTTGGCTGCGGGGAAGCTCAGCAGCACCTTGTCGCCGGCCTTCATGGGGCAGCCGCCGAACTCGACGTCGGAGGTGACCAGCCGAGCCATGGTGACAGGGGAGTAGGCGCGCAGCAGTTCCTCGATGGCGAAGGGCATGATCTCGGGCTCGGCAATCAGACGTTGCCGGTCGGCGGGATGCGTGGCGAGGTGCCAGAGCGCAGCCCCGATGGAGCTCCACGTGGTGTCGACCCCGGCGATGAGTGTGAGTGCGGCCATGCCCGCGATCTGTCCGTCGGGAATCGGCTGACCCTCGACCGTCGTGTGCAGCAGTTCGCTGATCAGGTCGTTCGACGGATTCGTGCGGCGGTCCTGCAGTGCACTGATGAGGAAGGTTGCGATGCCGGTCTGGCCGCGCTGCTGGCGCTCGGGTTCGTGAGCGAACTCGAGGATGTCGCGGACCCACCCGGTGAAGTCGTCGGCCATCTCCTCGGGCACGCCGAGGATGCGCGCAATGATCCGTACGGGAATCTGCTGCGCGTAGTCGCCGGCGGCATCAGCCCTGCCGTCCTCGACGAATCCGCGGATGAGGCGCCGACACAGGTCACGTGTGAGGACCTCGTATTCGGCGACGCGGGCGTGCGAGAACCACGGGAGCAGCAGCCGTCGGGTCCAGGTGTGCTCGGGCGGGTCGCTCGAGATGGGCGGGAGTCCGTACTCGAAACGGTCCGGCCCGCTCGGCGGGATGACGCCCACCTCCTGAGAGCTGAAGTGCTCGATGTCGTGGGCCACGGCAACGACGTCGTCGTACCGGACCGGCATCCATGAGCCGCCGTAACGGTCGGAGTGCGGTACCGGGCAGGTCTGACGCAACTCGTCCCAGATGAAATACGGGTTCACCACATAGTCGTGATCCATCACGTCGTAGTCGGTGGCCCAGTCGTGGTGCCTCGGGATATTCATCTCCGCCCCCTCGTGAAGCCGTGAGGCCACGGTAGCCCGCCGGTTTCCCGTGCGGAACAGGCCGTTCGGGCCAACCGGGGGAGTCACGGGGGCGGCTACAGGGGGGAGTACGGTGTCCAGAGATGCAGTACCGAGCCGCACGAACGGGTGCCGGCACGCCGTCTGGTGGGGTGCGCCGGTGAGCGAGACGGTGGAGGCACCGCGCACCCGCGGCCGTCGGCACTGGTGGTATTTCCGCGGGACGCTCAAGGTGATGGCGTTCTTCTTCGTCCTGTGGTTCCTCATCCTCCCGCTCATCCCGGGCTTCCAGAAGGCCAGCCAGGACCTCGGGAACGCCAACATCTGGTTCATCATCTCCGGGTTCGCCCTCGAGGCCCTTGCGCTCTTTTGCTACTCGTTGCTCACCCAAGCCGCGCTCGGGGCAACCTCGCCCTCGCCGTGGCGGCTGTTCCGTATCCAGCTCTCCACCCGAGCGGTGGCCAGCCTCATGCCGGGTGGCTCGGCTGCCGGTTCGGCCCTCGGGTACCGACTCCTGACGAACTCGGGGGTTCCTGCTGCCGATGCGGGCTTCGCGCTCGCCACCGTCGGCCTCGGGTCTGCTGTGATGCTGAACTTCCTGCTCTTCGTCGGGCTCATGGTGTCGATCCCGTTGCGAGGCGTGAACCCGGTCTACGGAACCGCAGCAGCAGTGGGCGTGGTGCTGCTCGTGTTCTCCGCCGGTGTCGTGGCCGGACTCCTGCAGGGCCAGGCCCGAGCCGAGACCTTCGTCCGGTTCGTGGCCCGACGCCTTCGGTTCGAGCCCGACCGGGCCGTTGCAGTGATCCGACACGTCGCTGACCGGATGCGCTACCTGCTGCGCGACCGCCGGCTCCTCGCCCGCTTCGCCACCTTCGCAGCGCTCAACTGGCTGCTCGACGCTGCGGCGCTGTGGATGTTCCTGCGCGCCTTCGGTGGCAGCATGTCGGTGGACGGCCTGCTCGTGGCCTTCTGTCTCGCAAACGTGCTGGCCGTGATTCCGGTGACCCCCGGTGGCCTCGGCATCGTCGAGGGTGTGTACATCCCGACGCTCACCGGCTTCGGAATCACGAGGAGCCAGGCGTCGCTCGGCGTCATCGGCTACCGCCTTGCCCAGTACTGGGTGCCGATGCTCGTGGGCGGGCTTGCCTACATCTCGCTGCGGGTGGGTCCGTTCTCGATGGAGAAGCGCGACCGACTGGCGCGACTGCGGGAGGTGGCGCACGACTCGGTGCGTGACACCACGGACTCGGTGGAGTGGGCCGAGAAGTACGCACAACGGCGTCCCGGCACGTAGCGTGCCACCCCATGACAGTCCACGATCGCTCCTTTGGCCGCTGCCTCGAAGACTTTGTCGTCGGTGACATCTACCGGCACTGGCCCGGCAAGACCATCACCGAGTACGACGATCATCTCTTCTGCATGATCACGATGAATCATCATCCGTTGCACACCAACGACTGGTTCGCATCGAAGAGTGTGCAGGGCCGCAATGTGGTGGTGGGCAACCTCGTGTACTCACTCGTCCTCGGTATGAGCGTGCCCGATGTCAGCGGCGCAGCCATCGCCAACCTCGAGGTGGAGACCCTTCAGCACAAGTTCCCGACGTTCCACGGCGACACGATTCATGCCGAGACCCGTGTGCTCGACGTGCAGGAGAGCAAGTCGAAGAACGATCGTGGTGTGGTCACGGTGGAGACCAAGGCCTTCAACCAGGACGGCAAAGAGGTCTGCTACTTCCGTCGCCGGGTGATGGTGTGGAAGCGCGAGTTCGCCCCGGCACGCCAGCGGCCCTACGACGGACAGGACGTCTGGTCGGAGTAGAGCGGTGATCGCCCGACCCGACGCCTTCGTGGAGGCGGTGCTGGCGTGGGGTGTGCCGAGACTGCGCGACCTTCCCTGGCGAGAGTCGCGCGACCCGTGGGGCATCCTTGTCGCCGAGGTAATGGCCCAGCAGACGCAGGTGGATCGTGTCGTCCAACGTTGGGAGCGGTTCCTCGAGCGTTTCCCGACACCGGAAGCGTGCGCAGCAGCACCGCTCGGTGATGTGCTGCGCGAGTGGCACGGACTTGGCTATCCCCGCCGGGCGCGTGCGCTGCACGCAGCGGCGTCCGCTGTGGTGACGCGCGGGGCCTTCCCCGACACCCTCGAGGGCCTGCTCGTGCTGCCGGGCGTGGGTGCGTACACGGCGCGTGCGGTGCTCGCCTTTGCGTTCGAGGCGCCGGCAGCGGTGGTGGACACCAACATCGCCCGCGTACTGGCGCGTTGCGAGGGCGAACGGTTGACAGCACGATGTGCACAGGAACTCGCCGACGGGCTGTGCCCGGTCTCGGCTTCGTGGACGTGGAACCAGGTGATCATGGACCTCGGTGCGTTGCTCTGCAGGCCCGTACCTCGTTGCGGTGAATGCCCTGTCGCCGGGCTCTGTGCGTGGAATGTCGCCGGCCGACCAGACCCCGATCCCGCCGTCGGCTCGGCCGGCGTGAGCAGTCGGCAGGCGCGCTTCGAGGGCTCCGATCGACAGGCACGAGGACGCCTGATGGCACGCCTCGTGCAGGGCGAGATTGCTGCCGACGAGGTAGTCACTGTGATGGGTGTCGAGGCCGATCGCGCGGGGCGGCTCGTCGACGCGCTCGTCGCCGAAGGACTCGTTGTGCGGGTGCCGCATGCAGAGCGAGCGGTGTTGCGCCTCCCGTAGGTTCGGATCCGGCGGACGCCGATCCGAATGATGCGGCGGGAGATCGTTTCGGCTACTTGCGCGTCACGGCGCGGAGGATCTCGTCGAAGGCTTCGTCGGCCTTGGCGCGCATCTCATCGTCGGTGCGGTCCTGGATGGGGTGCGGGACGAAGATGCGTGCTGCGTCGAAGCCGAGCGATGCCGATTGTGCTTCTGCCGCTTGGACGAATTCCGACGATGCGATGAATGCGCCGACCACGCCGCGGGACTCGAGATCGCTGATGTCGTGCACACTGCACGACGTGCAACTGCCTCAATCGGCGAGCGCCTCGATGACCACCTGACACTGGCTCGCGATCTCGTGGCGGAGGTCGACCGGTGCGGGCTTGGTGAACGTGGGCTTCTTGAAGCGCAGCACCCTTGCCCCGGTCTCGGTGAGGCGCTGCTCGATCCGGTCGAGGAAGACGTCGCCGCGGGGCTTTGCAATGTCGAGCAGGCCCACCGTGAGGCCCTTCAACGATTGGGGTCGCTCGAGCAGGATGCGGTGCGATACCGCTCGCTCGTTGCTCGGGTCGAGAATGGTCTTGCTCATTGGTTCATCTCCAGCCGACTGCTCGGGTGACCGGTGTGCTTCCCATGGCGCCGTTCGCCCATCCGCCAATCATGGTGGAGAACAGCCCGGCGCCGCCACCAGCATGCACCAGCAGGATGCCATCGGGGCGGAACTTCGACAGGGTGCGGTCCCGCAGGGCCGCCGGAACGCCCTCGGCGATGCCTGCGGCACCACGGACGAGTTCGCTGCCGGGTACCTGTAGGCGCGCGTGAAGCTCGGAGAGCACGGTTTCGCGGCTCCAACCGGCCTCGGCGAACACGCGGGCGTGCTCGGGGCTGATGAGCAGGATCACGTCGAAGCCGAGCACCAGTTTCGGGTGGTGCATGGCACGCATGGCGGAGGCGAGCGAACTCACGAGTGAGTCGGGGGTGCGGGAGAGCTGATCGACGATGATCTTGGGCCCCTCGCCGGCGAAGATCGTGATGGCGTCGGTGCCCGGTTGAATCCCGCGTGCGGTGGCGAGCGAGGTCCACGGCGAGCCAGCCTCGTCCTCGGGGAAGCAGAACGAGATCTTGCCCGGGTTCCCGTGCGTCGCCCGGTCGACACCGCCTGGGCGTCCACCGCCCACGTTGCGGATGACGAGTTGCAGAGCGCGTCCGATGGTGAGGTTCGCCCGATTGCCCTGGCCGAGAACATTGACCCCGCTGTTCATGCCGATGGCCTGCGTGCCGGGCCCGTTGCAGACGATGACCGGTCCCACCGGCATGGTGGTGGCGAGCACACCGTGGATGTTGAACTCGTCGGTGCATGCCGCCTCGACAGCAGAGAGCACCCACGGCAGGTACTCGGGTTTGCAGCCCGCCATCACGGCGTTGATCGCCACCTTCTCCACGGTGACCTCGATGAGGTCGGGCGGGGTCACGGCGACCACCTCGCTCGGGTGGTGGCTCGTGCCCTCGAGCATTCGGAGCACCCGCTCCTCGGTGGGGGGCACCACGGGGAGGCCGTCGGTCCAGCCCCGGTCGAACAGCGCTTCCATCTCGTCCTCGAGCGCTGCGAACTCGACGCGGCGCGAGCGCAGCCGGGAGCCCGAGAAGGTGGCGCGGAGGGCATCGACCCGGTCGGGGTCCACGGAGAGCGACCCGCAGCCGGGTCGCATCACCGGAAGCTCGGGTCCGAGGCCAGCGGTACCGCTGACCCGCTCCCACTCGCTTCGGCTCCAACCCTCCGTGCGGTCCTGTTCTGCGCCTGCGGAGACCCTGATCAGGGTGGGCACGGTCTCGATGCCGTGGTGCCAGCTGACGGCGAGGTCGGAGTCGTCCCGGCTCGGGAGGCCCTCCAAGAAGGCGGGATCGTCCTGCACGAAGATCGTGAGCGGGCCGGGCTCGGCGAGTTGGCGGAGCACCGGGACCACCATGCGGCACGTGGCGCAGTCGTGCTTCACCACCACCACGAGGCCGTCGGGCAGGGCAGGTGCGTTCGGTGCGGTGGCCATCGCCGCCGAAGGTACTTCCTGCGGTGCGACATGTGCCACAGAGCGGCTTCTGGACACCCTGCGGGCACACCCGTAGCGTTCGCCCTGTTGTGGGGAATTCGTTGCGTATCACGTTTCACGGCGTCCGCGGTTCGACGCCATGCCACGGTGATGACGTGCGCCGTTACGGCGGCAACACCTCCTGTGTCTCGGTGGAGGCACCGGGCGAGGACCCCATCGTGTTCGACCTCGGCACAGGCCTGAGGTACTTCGGCGCTTCGCAACCCCTCGACGGATCGTTCCGCGGTTCGTGCCTGCTCTCGCACCTGCACTGGGACCACACACAGGGCCTCCCGTTCTTCGTCCCGATCCTGCGGCCGGGTGCGTCGTTGCGCATCTACGGGCCCTGCCAGGAGGACGGCAGTTCGGTGCGTGACGCGATGAATCGCTTCATGGCGCCGCCGCACTTCCCGGTGGCACTCGATCAACTCCCGGGACGGATCGAGTTCACCGATGTCGGCGACGACGACTTCGCGATCGGTGGTTTCGAGGTTCGCTCGCGTTTCATCCCGCACGTCGGCAACACCCTCGGGTTCCGCGTGACGTGGCGCGGTGCGTCCGTTGCGTACCTCTCGGATCACCAGCAGCCCTACGACGGCTCGTTTGCGGCGACGGAAGGGGCGCTCGAACTCGTGCGCGGTGCGGACCTCGTGATCCACGACGCCCAGTACACACCCGCGGAGTTCGAGCACAAGCGCAACTGGGGTCACTGCACCGTCGAGTACGCCGTGTGGTTGGCCCGCGAGGCGGGCGCCCGGCGGCTCGCCCTCTTTCACCACGACCCGAGCCGTCACGACGAGGCGGTCGACGCGCTCCTCCGGGGCGCGCGAGAGACGGCGGGCTGCAACGGGCTCGAGGTGTTCGCGGCGAGCGAGGGTCTGACAGTCGAGGTGCCCGCCGCCTAACCTGCCGGCGTGGCAGCTTTCGATTCCGCTCGTTTCCGTCAGGTCCTCGGACACTTCCCGACCGGTGTCACGATCGTGACTGGCCTGACCCCCGGGGGTGAACCGGGCGGGCTGACGATTGGTTCGTTCGTGTCGGTGTCGCTCGACCCGCCGCTGGTCGGGTTCCTCCCGGGAACCAACTCCAAGACCTGGCCCGAGATGGCTGCGTCGGGGAGTTTCTGCGCCAACATCCTTGGCGCCGATCAGGGTGAGTTGTGCTGGCGCTTCGCCAAGGAGTCAGCGGGTCGCTTCGAGGGAATCGACTGGACGCCGGCGCCGAGCGGGTCGCCGATCCTGCCCGGTGTGATCGGTTGGATCGACTGCGCGATCGAGCAGACCTACGAGATGGGCGATCACTGGTTCGTTCTCGGACGGGTGACTGAACTGCACTGCGCCGAGGACGTGGGTGACGCCATGGTGTTCTTCCGGGGCAAAGTCAGCGCCATCCGCCCCCTCTAACCCAACCCTGCGTTCTGACGGGCCGCGAGTCAGCGATCGCTGACTTTTCGTTGCCCGAAATCACTCGCCCGACTTGCGCAGCTTTCCGTTCCGCGCGGGAAAAAGTCATCCATGACTGACTCGCGGCCCGTCAGAACGCAGATGGGGGCGGGGTGGGGGTGGTGTGGAGGAGGAAGGTGAGGGTTTGTGCGAGGTCGCGCCAGGCGTCGTAGCGGCCCGACGGCCCGCCGTGCCCGGCACCCATCTCGGTCTTCATCACGATCGGCCGGGAACCGGAATTCACCTGCCGCAGGCGGGCCACCCACTTCGCCGGTTCGTGGATACTCACCCGCGGGTCGTTGAGCCCCGCGGTCACGTACATCGAGGGGTACTCCGCAGGAACGGTGTTGTCGTAAGGCGAGTACGAGCGCATGAACGAGGCGTACGGCTCGGCCCGGGGATCGCCCCATTCCTCCCACTCGGTCACCGTCAGGGGAAGCGACGGATCGCTCATCGTCGAGACGATGTCGACGAATGGAACCTCGGCAACGACTGCGGCAAAGAGGTCGGGTCTCATGGCGGTACAGGCCCCCACCAGCAATCCGCCGGCGGAGCCCCCTTCGATGGCGACCCGAGCCGGGTGCGCCCAGCCCTCTGCGACAAGGTGTTCGGCGCACGCGATGAAGTCGTCGAAGGTGTTCCGTTTGTTGAGCAACTTGCCGCTCCGGTACCAGCCTCGACCGAGTTCGCCGCCGCCACGGGGGTGGGCGAGCGCCCAGACCCAGCCCCGGTCGAGCAGCGAGAGGCGCCCCACCGAGAACCACGGCGCGATGGAGATCTCGTACGCGCCGTAGCCGTAGAGCAGCAGCGGCGCAGTGGCGTTTCGGGGTGTGCCCCGTCGCCACACGAGGTCCACCGGAACCCGTGCGCCATCGGGCGCCGTCGCCCAGGTGCGCATCGATTCGTAGTCGTCGAGTACCACGTTCGGGGTGGCGGTCTGCTTGAGCACGGTCCGTGCGCCGCTGCGCACGTCTTCGTCGTACACCGTGCGCGGCCGCACGAGCGACTGGCTCTCGAAGCGGAGCATCGTGGTGTCGTACTCGGCATTCGACCCGAACTCGACGTCGCAGGGCTCACTGCCCAGTTCGATCGCCCGCTCGCCGCCCTCCCGGAAGATCACACGCAACCCAGGCTGGCCGTGCTCCCACGCATGGACGGCGAGGTGCTCACGAAACGGTTCGACACCGGTGACACGCCGGCCGGGGACGTGCGCAACCAGTTCGGTCCACGCCCCCGGCGCGTCGAGCGGCGCCGTCATGATGCGGAAGTCCTCGGCCTCGAGGTTGGTGAGCACCACGAAGCGATCTCCCCAGTGATCGACTCCGTACTCGTGCCCGTGCTCGCGCGCCCTGACGAGCATCGGTGCGCGCTCGGGCTCGGCTGCCGGAACCAACCAGACCTCGGCGGTCTCCTTCGAATCGATAGTGACGACGATCCACTCGCCACTGCGTGTGAGGTCGAGCCCGATGAAGAACCGCTCGTCGGGCTCCTCGTGGACGAGGACGTCGTCGGATTGCTGCGTTCCGATCCGGTGCCGCCACACCTGATGCGGGCGCATCTGCTCGTCGGGAACGGTGTAGAAGAGCCACGTGTCGTCACTCGACCATGCTGTTCCGTAGTAGGTGCGCTCGATGCGATCGGTGAGTTCGGTCCCTGTCTCGAGATCGCGTACGCGGAGCGTGTACTCCTCGGACCCGTCGGTGTCGGAGGACCACGCAAGCAGGCGGTGCTGCTGACCCACGTCGAGCGCACCGAGGGCGAAGTACTCGTGACCCTCGGCTTCGATGTTCTCGTCGAGCATCACGGTGGAGGCTGCGTGTTCGGCGTCGGCGCCCCGGCAGTGGATGGCATACGACTGGCCCTCGACGGTTCTCGAGACATACCACCACGGGCCGCGCCGGGTGGGTACCGAGACGTCGGTTTCCTGCACCCTCGAACGGATCTCGCCGAAGATCGTCTCGCGGATGGCGGCGTGCGGAGCGAACCAGTCGTCGCAGTAGGCGTTCTCGGCCTCGAGGTACGCAAGGAGCGCCGGGTCATCGGTGTTACGCATCCACGCATAGAGGTCGTCTTCGGGTCCCGTCGGGCGTGCCCAGGTGTGGGGTCGTTGCTCTGCGGAGGGGGGCAGCACGGGGCGAACCCTAACCGTCGGCCTGTTCCGCACGGGCTGCGTCGTTCTGGATGCCTTGTTTCACATCACGGTGAGCTGCCCGAGGTTGATGACCCGGTCGGGCAGGCGAATCCGGATGCGCCGATACCCTGCGGGACATGTCGATGCAGGGCCTGCAGTCGTGAGGGTGTGGATCGACCAAGACCTGTGCACGGGCGATGGCCTGTGTGTCGATCACTGCCCCGATGTGTTCGACCTCCTCGACGACGGCATCGCGTACGTGAAGGAGGGCGATCTGGTGCTGAACGATCCGGGTGGCTCCGGCAGTCTCGCCTTCGTTCCCGAGCGGCTGTACCAGCAAGTGGTTGATGCCGCAGAGGAGTGCCCGGGCGAATGCATTTTCATCGAGATGCGGTAGGGCCCGTCAGGGCGAGGAGGGGAACGAGATGTCCGATCTGAACGCTGACGCACTCGCATGGCTCGCTCGGTACGCCGAGCGTCTCGGGCTGCCGACTCCCTCGATCGACGAGGTGGAGACACTGCTCTCGCTGGCCGGCGTTGCCGCCCACAGTTCGCACCGCCAGGCCGCACCGGTGGCGTGTTGGTTGGCGGCACGGGCCGGCGTGTCGCCCGCAGCGGCGCTCGACATGGCGCGCGGCCTCGAGCAGTCCTGATCAGCCCCGCATACTCGTTCTGCGCGCCCCGCTGGAACGGATCTCCGGAGAGCCGGGCACCCGCGCCGGATCCGGAGCCGCAATTGTTACTATGGCGGTAGTGGAAATCCCCCCGGGGTCGCCCCTGGCCCCAGCGCTCACGGAGTAACCGAACATGGCAGCAATCGACCTCGATCTGAGCAAGTACTCGCTCGGCTGGAGCGACGGTGACGAATACGTGTTCCGGCCCGAAAAGGGCCTCAACCTCGACGTCGTCAACCAGATGTCGTGGTGGAAGGGTGAGCCCGAGTGGATGCGCAAGTTCCGCCAGCGCAGCCTGAGCGTCTTCGAGAAGAAGCCGATGCTCCCGTGGTTCGCCGACAACATGCCCGACATCGACTTCGACGACATCTACTACTACATCCGCCCCACCGACGGTGGCGTGGTCGATGAGTGGGAAGACCTTCCGGACAAGATCAAGCAGACCTACGAGAAGCTCGGCATTCCGGAGGCCGAGCGCAAGTACCTCGCCGGTGTCACGTCGCAGTACGACTCCGAGGTCGTGTACCACAAGAACCGCGATGAGCTCGCTGCACAGGGAATCCTGTTCTGCGACATGGATACCGCCCTGCGCGAGTACCCCGACATCGTCAAGCAGTACTTCGGCTCGGTGATCCCGCCCGCCGACAACAAGTTCTCGGCACTCAACTCAGCGGTGTGGAGCGGCGGCTCGTTCATCTACGTACCGCCCGGTGTGGAGTGCGAGATGCCGCTGCAGGCCTACTTCCGCATCAACTCCGAGAACGCCGG
>JAULYZ010000136.1:0-4935 GCA_032117595.1 Acidimicrobiia bacterium
GCCACGGCTCGCAACCCACCTGGCACCCGGGGCACCAGTAGAGAAGCCGCGCCATCTCGCCGTGTGTGTTCAGGCGGATGACATCACCGCAGCGCGGGCATCGCTGGCCGTTGCGGCCGTACACCGCGAGACCGCCGGGCACGTCGGGTGCCGTCACGCGCACCGGTGACTGCAGGTTCGCGCGCATGAGACCCGCGGCGGTGAGGACGAGATCGAGGCACGTGGACTGCGGCACCGTGCCCACCTTGGCCCACGGGTGCATCCCGCACGACCACAGCACCTCGCACCTGTACACGTTGCCGATTCCGCTCATCACGCGCTGGTCGAGCAGCGCCTCGGCGATGGTGACGTCGGGCCGGTCGTAGTGGTGGAGACGTGCGGCGCACTCGTGCAGGTCGGAGGACGGGTCGCACAGGTCGGGACCGCGGCGTCCGGCTCGCGGATGACGGTTCTGGTCAGCCTCGCGCCATGTCTCCACGATCGGCGCGTTGAAGCACACCGCGATCCACTCCGCGGTGGTGATGACGGCTCGGGCCTGGTGACGGCGCTTGCGCCACTTCTCCCCCGGCCTGTACAGGTGCCATGATCCGGTCATGCGCATGTGCGTGTGCAGCACGATGCCGTCGTCGAAGATGATCTCCAGGTGCTTCCCGTGGCTCTCCACCCGCTCGACAGCCGCACCGACTGCGGGCGAGGGGCCGATGAGTCTCTGCGCCTCGAACCGGGTGATGGTGCGGCCGACTAGCGCCGTGCGCAGTGCCGCGGCCGCCCTGTAGATCGTGTCACCCTCTGGCACGACCCAAAGTTAGTTCAGGGCAGTTGTCCCACGGAGGCAAGAGCCAGACGGATGAGCCGGTCGTGACCGCTGGTCATCTCGCGGATCACGTCGCCACTGACGGCCTGCTCGGGAGTGAACCACGCCAGGTCGAGTGCCTGCTGGGTGGGGTGGCACTCACCGGTGACCGGCACGACGAACGCAAGGCTGACGGCGTGGTGACGGGGGTCGTAGAAGCCCGACACGGACGGATCCTGGAAGTACTCGACCACGGTGAACGGCGAGGGTTCGGGTGGCAGCCTCGGGAAGGCCATGGGGCCGAGGTCCTTCTCCAGGTGGCGCATGAGGGCGTCCCGGACGCGCTCGTTGAGCATGACCCGGCCCGACACGACCATGCGGCTGATGGTGCCGTCGGCCGCCTGGCGCAGCAGCATGCCCACGTGGGTGACGGTGCCGTCGTGGTCGGTGCGCACCGGGACGGCGTCGACGTACACCAGGGGTACCTGATTGCGGACGGCCTGCAGATCCTCGGGGTTCAGCCACGCATGCTGCGTGTCGGTCTGCTCGCTCATCGGGAGAAAACTACTATCCGGCGCGGCCAGAAGGGGAGACGGCGGGGCCCTCCCGTGAGACCATGCGGACGAGCCGGTGGTACCGTTCGCAACTGAGGCAAGTTGTTCCGGAGGGGGAAGACATGGGCATCAGGATCGCAAAATTCAGGGATGTCGCGAACGGCCTGCAGGCCGGCCAGTTCGCCGTGGGGGACCACGCTGAGGTCACCTCGCTCAACGACCTCGACCCCGTCTACAAGCAGCTCCTCGACAAGCCGATCGCATGCACCATGGCTGTGATGGGCGGCGACGGAAGACCCAACCTCACGCCTATGTGGTTCGACTACAAGGACGACAAGGTTCTTGTCAACGTGGCACAGCACCGCAAGAAGACCCAATGGATCCGCCGGACGCCGAAGATCACCGTGCTCATCATGAATCCCGAGAACATGTACCACTGGATCAGCCTGAAGGTCACCGTCGAGCGGGAGATACTCGAGGATGACCCGAAGGAAGGTGCGTGGGTGACAGAGCAGCTGAACGGCATCTGGAAGAAGTACATCGGGCAGGGCGAGGAGTACGGGTTGCGTGACCCCTCCATCAATGAGCGCCGGGTTCTCTTCGTCTGCAAGGTCGACAAGATCGCAACCTTCGGCCAGCCGTAATCCACGGGATGCAGGTCTGCATCGTCGGGGGGTCGATCGGTGGCCTCACTGCGGCACTCGTGCTCGAGCACATGGGCCACACCGTCGACGTGTTCGAACGTTCATCTCATCCCCTGGCCCAGCGCGGTGCGGGAATCGGCCTGCTGCCGGAGACCTCCCGGTATCTCACGGATGTCGCCGGTACCCCGCTTGACGACATCAGTATCTCGACTTCGCGGATCAGGTACTTGTCACGGGACGGAAACATCATCCATGACGAGGACCACCCATACAGGTTCAGCAGTTGGAACACGGTCTACCGACGACTTCTCGACTGTTTCGACCCGGACCGCTATCACCTCGCCCACGAGATGATCGGCTGGGACAGCGGTGGATCATCTGTCACGGCGAGGTTCGGCAACGGAGCCGAAGCCTCTGCGGATCTCCTCGTGTGCGCGGACGGCGTGAACTCGTCCTCCCGTTCGCGAATGCACCCGGGCGTGACGCCGAGATATGCCGGCTACGTGGCATGGCGCGGGATGATGCGGGAGTCGGAACTCGACCCCGCGGTCCGGGATCGTATGTCGGATGCCATCACGTACCACGTGTACGCCAACAGCCACATCCTCGTGTACCCGATCCCGGGGCCGGGTGGTGAAACCGAGCCGGGTCACCGCTCGATGAACTTCGTCTGGTACCGCAACTACATGCAGGAGGGGGATCTCGAGGACCTGATGACTGATGCCGATGGCGTGCTGCGTGAAGTGTCGCTGCCGCCCGGCTTGGTCCCGGCGCGTCACGTCGATGAGATGAGGGCTCACGCCGCGGCACGCCTCCCCCGGGACGTCGCCACCGTCGTATGTGGGGCCCCGGAACCTTTTGTGCAGGTCGTCTTCGACCTCGACATACCTTCGATGACGTCTGGACGGGTATGTCTCCTCGGTGATGCCGCATATCTCGCACGTCCGCATGCAGCGGCAGGCACGGCGAAGGCAGCCGACGACGCCTGGGCACTCGCCACAGCAGTGACACGGCACGCAACGGTCGAGGAGGCCCTCAGGGAGTACGAGGTGTCCCAGATGAAAGTCGGCCGCGATCTCATCGAACGAACCGAACAAATTGGCCGCAGATCACAAGTGGAGAATTCGTGGGTGCCCGGCGGCAGAGAATTCATCTTCGGACTGCGTGGTCCCGGATCATGAGTTGTGCCGTCCGCATGGCAGACGCCGCAAGCAGCTTTCTCGCGTCGCTGGATACTCACCAGAGGGAGACAGCCCAGTGGCCGTTTCCTTCGGACCACGAACGTCGCCTCTGGTTCTACACACCCACCGACCACGGCGGGGTCACACTCGGCGACCTGCGGCCGGCACAGCGACGCCTCGCCATGGCACTCCTCGACAGTGGCCTCAGCAGACCTGCGTACGTCACAGCCTCGACTGTGCTCGGGTTGGAGAATGTCCTCGACCAGCTCGAGGGATTCACTGCATCGTGGGGCTGGGAGCGAGGGCGGGACCCCCAGCGTTACTTCGTCCG
Source organism: Acidimicrobiia bacterium (assembly GCA_032117595.1). Lineage (GTDB taxonomy): Bacteria > Actinomycetota > Acidimicrobiia > Acidimicrobiales > Ilumatobacteraceae > WLJO01. Next base: position 3,504 of record JAULYZ010000136.1, read on the forward strand.
AATCTTCGGCGAGCCAGGTTCGGACGCATGGGGCTGGCGATTCGGCGGGCACCACGTCTCGGTCAACCACACTGTGCTCAACGGTGAGTTGGCTGCCGGTACTCCGTTGTTCCTCGGGGCCGATCCAGCATCATCTCCGTTGCTCGGTGGGCAACTACTCCGTCCCCTCGGCGCGTGTGAGGACATCGCACGCGAGCTGCTGCGGTCACTTGACGGACGGCAAAGGGACCTCGCCGTGGTCTCGGCTGTACCACCCGTCGACCTGGTCGGAGCGAACCGAAGCGAGCTGAGCGACGGCGACGGTCCGCTCCCACTTGCCCGCGTCTGGCGCAACGAATTCACCGGGGAGCTGGCGAGAACAGTGGCACGAATCCAGGACACCGAAGAAGCGAAGATCGGACTCATGGACGAGCACGTAGATTCCGTCAGATACCGGGCAGTTCCCATCGGGCTCGCGGCAGCCGACATGACGGAAGCACAGAGGTCGATGCTCCGCGGGCTCCTCGACACGTATGTGGGGCGACTTCCGGATGATGCCGCCGAGCGGTTCTGGGCGCAGGTTGACAGGCACTTTGAGTCCGTCCATTTTGCATGGGCAGGGTCGCTGGAGCCCGGCCTTCCCCACTACTACAGGCTCCATGGCCCGCGTCTGCTCGCTGAGTACGACAACACGACGAGGGACGGAAACCACGTACACACGGTGCTGCGAGACCCTGTCGATGATTTCGGAGTCGACAGCCTCGGCACCCACCGGCGCTCCGCACACTAACGCCGACCTCCCCCGACGTCTCCTCCCTCACTGGGCGCAGGCTCATGCCCACAGAACCACAGAAGCGGGCTTGGGCCCGCACAACGAAAAGGGCCCGGGCTTGCGCCCGGGCCCTCCGTCAACCGTGGGGGAGGTTGTTATGCGCCGCCGTTGAGCTTGGCGAGCTGGGCCTGGGCCTTCGTGAGGATCGCACCGGTCAACGGTGTGTACCCGGCCGCAGCCGCGCTCTTCGGGGCACACTGGTTGATGAAGTAGCTGAAGTAGCGCTTCACCAGTGCGTTGTCCGTGCTGGAGGCCGAGCTGGACAGGCCGTACGAGACGGCGTTGATCGGGTAGGCATCCGAGGCGGTGTAGGTGTAGTTCTGGGTGACGAGACCCTCGGCGGACACCTCGGCCCCCTCGAGCCATGCGGACGAGGTGGTCGGCGACGGCGACACGTAGCGACCACCGGGGTTGCCGACGGCGGCCGCCTTCACACCGCGCTCCTCCAGGAAGGAGAGCTCGGCGTAGGTGATGGCACCGTTGTTGTCACGCACGTAGTTGGCGAGGCCCTCGTTGCCGCGGGCCGACTGGAACGAGCCGTCGGTGGGGATGGTGCCCGGGAACGCCGTGGCGAACGTGTCGCTGGTGGGCTTGGTCCAGATGGCCGGGAACGACTTGTTG
>JAULYZ010000137.1:0-15819 GCA_032117595.1 Acidimicrobiia bacterium
CGACCTCGAGTGTGCTCTTGAACGACTCCACAAGACCGTGCGGCAGTCGGCGGACGAACCCGACGGTGTCGGTGAGCAGCACTGGCTCACCGCCGGGCAGCGAGAGGCGCCGCGTGGTGGGATCGAGCGTTGCGAAGAGTCGGTCCTCGGCGAGCACACCGGCACTCGTGAGGCGGTTGAGGAGACTCGACTTGCCTGCGTTCGTGTAGCCCACGATGGTGACGTTGAGCAATCCGCTCCGGTTGCGCCCCTTGCGCTGCAGCTCACGCGTACGCGACATCTCGGCGAGATCACGCACCAGATGGTCGATCCGTCGCTGGATCGCGCGACGATCGACCTCGAGCTTGGTCTCGCCCTTGCCGCGTGTGCGGGTGCCGATGCCACCGGCCTGCTGCGACATGCTCGCTCGAGCGCCACGTCGCAGCCGCGGAAGCCGATAGCGGAGGATGGCAAGCTCCACCTGTGCCTTGCCCTCTTGGGTGTGCGCATTCTGGGCGAAGATGTCGAGGATGACAGCGGTTCGGTCGATGGCCGTTCGCCCGAGCAGCTGTTCGAGGTTGTACTGCTGTGCGGGCGAGAGCTCGTTGTCGAACACGACCGTGTCGGCGTCCACCGCGAGACATACCTGCTTGAGCTCCTCGGCCTTGCCCTTGCCGAGGAAGTACTGCGGGTCGGGACGGTCGCGGTCTTGGGTGAGTCTGGCCGCCTCGTCGGCGCCGGCGGTATCGACGAGCAGCGCGAGTTCGTCGAGCGATGCCTCGGTGTCCGTGGAGTCGAAGGGCGGGAGTGTCACGCCCACCAGCACGATGCGCTCACGAAACGCACGCTCGATCAGAGTGGTGCCGAGCGCCTCGTTGTACGGCATCAGGCGCCCGAACCCACGGGGATCTCGATCGAGCCGATGTACACCGAGGGCCCGACCAGGGTGACCCGGCCGGGTGACGGGAGGTTCAGCAGTACTCGCGCGTCGCCGCCGTCCATGTGAACGAGCACCTCGCCGACCGAAGCCGGAACGAGTCCCCATTGCACGGCCGCCCACGCGCTGGCACACGCACCGGTGCCGCAGGCCTCGGTGATACCGGCACCGCGCTCATGCACACGCATCGTGATGGCGGTGGGTTCGGGCCCGGGATGAACCACCTCGAGGTTGACATCGGGGACGCGTCCGCCGATCGCTGCGAGGTCAACCTCGGTGACGTCGTCGACGCCAACCACGGTGTGGGGGTTACCGAGGTCGAGGTGGGCAACCGGCCGATCAGGATGGGCCCCGACCTCATTCCAGAACACCGAGGGACGACCCGCTCGCACCTCGCCCATCTCCACGCTGGCCACCACGGTGTTCGGGTCGTCGGTCGCCGAGAGTGCGACCTCACGAAGACCCGTATCGGTGTTGATCCGGTAAAGCCCGGGGCGGCCCTCCGAGACCGCCTGCACGAAACACCGGATGCCGTTGCCGCTCATCTCGGCGCGCGACCCGTCTGCGTTGAACAGCACCATCTGCCAGACACCATCGGGCTGCGGCAACGCAATGAGCAAACCATCCGCGCCAACTCCACGTCGACGCTCGCACCAGCGCATCGCCATCTCGGGGCCGAGCCCGACATCGCCGCCGATCCAGACGAGGAAATCGTTGCCGAGCGCTTGGTGCTTGGTGAGCCGAATGAGTCGAGTCATGTCGAGAGCGCCCCCAGCACCACCGACAGCGCCTCCATCGGGTCGTGCTCGAGGTCAACCCAGCGTATGCGGGGGTCACGACGGAACCAACGATCCTGCCGCGCAGCGAACTGTCGGGTACGGACGACGATGGTGGAGACCGCCTCGTCGAGTGAACACTCGCCCTGTAGATGGTCGATGAGCTCTTTGTACCCGAGCGCCTGCGCAGCGGTCCGTGAGAGCACGCATCGCTCGAGCAGACCCCTGACCTCGTCGAGGAGCCCGCGGTCCATCATCTGTTCCACCCTCAACTCGATCCGATCGGCGAGTCGCTCCCGTGGCCAACGGAGCCCGACCTGCACGATCGGTGAGTCGGGGTAGGTCTCCAACCCCGGCCCGAACGACGAGAACGGACGACCACTTCCCTCGATCACCTCGAGGGCACGGATGATCCGGCGCCGATTCGTCGGCTCCATACGCGCAGCCGCCATCGGGTCGCCGGTACGCAGGCGGGCGAACAGTGCACTGGTATCGGGCTCCTCCTCGAGTCGCGCACGGATGACGGGCCACGAACCCGGGAGGTCCAGCTCGTTGACGAGCGCCGCGAGGTACAGGCCGGTCCCGGCGACGAGGAGCGGCGTCCTGCCCCGGCGCGCGATGTCCCCCAGCGCGGCATCGGCGACGTGCTGGAAGTCTGCGACGGTGAAAGAGGCATCGGGGTCGACGAGGTCGATTCCGTGATGCGGCACGAGCGCGCGGTCTGCCAACGACGGCTTCGCCGTGCCGATGTCCATGCCGCGGTAGACCTGCATCGCATCCACCGCCACGATCTCGGTGCTGCCGGCGGCCTGCGCAGCAGCCATCGCAAGATCGCTCTTGCCCGACGCAGTAGCGCCGACGATCGCAACCGCACGGATGTTGCGGTTGATTCGACTCACGACGACGAGACGGGGATCCGCACCCGGTGCATGGGCTCGAAGGTCAACTCGCGGAACACACCAAGAAGGTGGTGCGGCGCGGCATCGGTGATCTCGACGAGTGCGTATGAGCCGGTGCGCAGCGGAACCGTGGGTGCGAAGTGCACGAGTTTGTTCTGCCGGGTGCGCGCGCTCAGCACCGCAGGGTCCTTCTTCGAGGGCCCCTCGACGAGGACCTCCTCCACGCGACCGATCCGCTCGCGGTGCCGCAGGAGCGCAGAACGCTCGATGACCACCCGGAGACGGGCGAAGCGTTCGGCGGTCACGGCAGGGTCGACGAAGCGGTCTTCCATGTCGGCAGCCTCGGTGCCGGGCCGTGGCGAGAAGATGAACGTGTAGGCGTAGTCGAACTCCGCAGCGGCAGCCACCTCGAGGGTGTCGGCGAAGTCGCGATCGGTCTCGCCGGGGAAGCCCACGATGATGTCGGTGGACACCGCAAGGTCCGGCACCGCGCGGCGAGCCTCGGTCAGGCGCTCGAGGTAGCGCTGCCCCGTGTAGCCGCGGTGCATTGCTGCGAGCACGGCATCGCTGCCCGACTGGAGCGGATAGTGAAGGTGTTCGCACACCGTCGGCGTTCCCGCCATCGCGGCAAAGGTCTCGGGGCGCATGTCCTTGGGGTGCGGGCTCGTGAAGCGCACGCGGCGGATGCCGGGAACAGCGCCCACGCTGCCAAGGAGTTCGCCAAACAGCGGTCGCAGCCTGGCGTCGGAATCGCCGGCCCCGCGTGCTGCTCGCTGCAGGTCGCGTCCGTAACTGTTCACGTTCTGGCCGAGCAGCGTGACCTCGGTGACTCCCTCGGCAGCGAGGGCAGCCACCTCGGCGACCACGTCGTCGAAGGGGCGACTGATCTCGGCGCCGCGCACTGCGGGAACGATGCAAAAAGCGCACGAGTTGTCGCACCCGATCTGGATCGTGACCCAGGCGTTGTAGGTGGTCTCGCGCCGTGCCGGGAGCGCTGAGGGGAAGAGCGCGTGGTCATCGAGCACCGCTGCCTCGAGAATCTCGGTGACCGGACCGCGTTCGCTCGCCTCGGCAACCAGCACGGCCGCACGGTGGACATTGTGGGTGCCGAGCACGACATCGACGTACGGCGCTCGACTGCGAACGATGTCGCGATCCTTCTGCGCCAGACAGCCCGACACCACGATTTGGCGTCCGCTGCGCTCGTCTTTCCAGGTCTTGAGGTGGCCGAGCGTGCCGTACAGCTTGTTATCAGCGTTCTCGCGGATGCAGCAGGTGTTGAGTACCACGACATCGGCGTCGGTCTCGGACTCGGCGGCAACCATGCCATCGGCCTCGAGCAGGCCGGCAATGCGCTCGGAGTCGTGCTCGTTCATCTGGCACCCAAACGTGCGCACGACAAAGCTCCGGGACATCTCCCAGAGGCTACGGGAAAACGGCCGGTGGCCTGACCGCACCCCACCGGGCACGATCAGGCCACTGACACCCACGGCTCGCGGACCGGGTGGTACTCCGATTCAGTCGATGTCGATGGGTTCGTCGTCAACCTCAGAGAACGCCTCTGCGTTCTCGCCGAGGCCCGAGGCCTGACGGACCTTCTCGGAGACCTCGACCATGATCTCGGGATTCTCGGCCAAGAAGTTCTTGGCGTTCTCCCGGCCCTGGCCGAGCTGTTCGCCCTCGTAGGTGAACCATGCTCCCGACTTCTTCACGATGCCCAACTCGACGGCAAGGTCGAGGACCGAGCCTTCCCGGCTGATGCCCTTGCCGTACATGATGTCGAACTCAGCCTGCTTGAAGGGCGGGGCCACCTTGTTCTTCACGACCTTCACCCGGGTGCGTGAGCCGACCACCTCGGCGCCGTCCTTGATCGACTCGATGCGGCGGATGTCAAGACGCACCGACGAGTAGAACTTCAGTGCACGGCCGCCGGGGGTGGTCTCGGGCGAGCCGAACATCACGCCAATCTTTTCGCGGAGCTGGTTGATGAACACGGCGATGGTGTTGGTCTTGTTGAGGTTGGCCGTGAGCTTGCGGAGTGCCTGCGACATGAGTCGGGCCTGCAGGCCCACGTGACTGTCGCCCATCTCACCCTCGATCTCGGCCTTGGGCGTGAGCGCCGCCACCGAGTCGATGACGATGACATCGAGTGCTCCCGAACGCACCAACATGTCCGCGATCTCGAGGGCCTGCTCTCCCGTATCGGGCTGGGAGATGAGCAGCTGGTCGATGTCCACGCCGATGGCCTTGGCGTACACCGGGTCCATGGCGTGCTCGGCGTCGATGTAGGCGCAGATTCCGCCGTTGCGCTGGGCCTCGGCCACCACGTGCATGGCGAGCGTGGACTTGCCCGAGGATTCCGGCCCGAAGATCTCCACCACTCGGCCACGGGGGACACCACCGATACCGAGAGCGATGTCGAGCGCCAGCGCCCCCGTGGGCACGGCCTCGATGCCCATGGAGGTCTTTTCGCCCATCCGCATGATGGAGCCCTTGCCGTACTGCTTGTCGATCTGTGCGAGCGCCATGTCGAGCGCCTTCTCACGGTCTGTGGTCATCGCTGTCCCTTTCCCTTTCCGGCCAGAGCCGGACCTGTGCTGTTCCTGGAGTTCCGGTGTGGCCGGTCTCGATTCGATGAGCGGGACCCTACGAATGGGGTGTTGCAGGGTTTCGCCGACCACGAATGACAGCACGGTAACTCCGAACAGGCGTTCGTGGCAAGCATTTCCACGAACAAGCGTTCCCCCGCAACCAGCGGGGCGGCTAGCGAGGACCGGCGGGGCGGCTAGCGAGGACCAGCGGGGCGGCTAGCGAGGACCGGCGGGGCGGCTAGCGAGGGCCCGAGGACCAGTTCGATCTCGCCCGCTCAGCCTCCGCCCCCGACCGCTCGGGTGGGAGCAGGTGGGGTGGGGTCGCCTCGGTGAACTCGTTGCGCTCGGGTGGGTGCACGGCGAGGTCGAACGCCGACCACAACGTATGGGTGAACGGATACGTGAGGATCGGCATCAGCAGCGCAATGGCTGCACCACCGATCGCAATCGGCAGGACCGCTACCTCGGGATAACTCACGATGATCGAGACGGTGAGGAACACCATGACCGAACCACCCGTCACCAGCGTTGCCACCGTCATGGCTCCGAGCTCGAAGCCGTCCTGACGTCGGTTCCAGCGCAGCCCGCACGTCCGGCACCGTTCGGCCCTGCGGAACCACCCGACGAACCAGGCGCCGCGCCCCGAGCACCACGGACACCGCCGCAGGAGCGCACGGCCCACCATGCGGGTGAACGACGGACGCGGTCTCACGGACATTGCACCAGCATGGCGGACGGCATCAGGCGGCGTGCGGAGGAGATGCCCACTGCCCGCCGATGACGGCACCAGGCCCAGCGCAGGCGTCAGCCGGTGGAGTTGAGCGCTCGGCATGCCAGAATGAGCAACCCTTGGTGGCCGTAGCTCAATTGGTAGAGCGACAGGTTGTGGTCCTGTAGGTCGCGGGTTCGATTCCCGTCGGTCACCCCAGTTCGACAGCAACCGAATCACCAGATGCACAGCGGCGTGCCGCTAGCATCGGCGTTCCTGCCTCTCTAGCTCAATGGTAGAGCAACGGACTCTTAATCCGCAGGTTCAGGGTTCGAGCCCCTGGGGAGGCACCAGCACTGCAGATCGTGAGCGTTGCTCCGACTACTGCGTGCCGAAGTCGGGCACATCGACGCTCGGTCGCAATGTCCAACGTGGCGCACGCTTCTCGAGGAACGACGTGATGCCCTCGGCAGCATCGGCTTGCTGACCCAGCCACTCGAACGGTGGCGTCTCGCGTCGAGACATGGCCCGCAGATCGGGCGCGATGTCGGACCAGATCATCTGTTTGGTGAGCGCCACCGAGGCGGGCGCCGCATTCTGTGCGACGTCGGCAGCCCACGCCATCGCTGCGCCGAGTACGTCTGCGGCGGGGAGCGCACGGTTGGCGATACCGAGCTCACACAACTCCCGGCCGCTCACCATCCGACCCGACAGCAACAGGTCGGCAGCGACCGACACCCCTGCCACCCGAGCGAGGAGCACGTGCGCAGCCAGTTCGGGCATCATCCCGCGGCGCACGAACGCGAACTGCACCTTTGCGTCCTCGGCCACGAAGCGCACGTCGGCGCACAGCGGAAGGGTGATCCCCACGCCCACCGCATGCCCGTTGATGGCGGCGACCACCGGTTTGCGGATCTGCCACGGCAGCACCAGTTCTCCGCCCACGGCCTCATCGCGATCTCGTTCAGCGGCATTGAACGTTGCCCCGCCCGACGACAGATCGGCTCCCGCACAGAACGCTCGACCCGCGCCCGTGAGCACTACCACCCGGACGTCGTCGTCGGAGTCGGCGCGGCGCAGGGCGTGCGAGAGTTCGGCCCCCATCCGGGCCGTCCAGGCGTTCAGCTGCTCGGGACGCGACAGCGTGATCACCATCACCCAGTTCTCGACCGACACCGTGATCTGCTCGTACTTCATCGCCTGAGCGTAGGACGAACCGCAACGACCATCCGGTGCTCGGCGCATCGCTGGCGCGTCGCGCAGTGACACGGTCCTCGGCGGGGTGCGTGCAAAGATCAACCCTGTGGTGACCGGCGAGCCGTTCTTCGACGCGCGCCGGCCACCCGGGGACCACGAGGACGGCTTGTACCGTCCGCGTCCCCGCCCGAACCGGCCGGCACCGTTGCAACCGAACCGCCCGTCGCCCGCCCATCGAACACCGGACCGCCAGCCACCGAGTCGCCGGTCGCCGGCTCATCAGTCGCCCGCAGGGCGACGCCTTCGACAACCCGACGGCGGCAGTGGAACACCCTCGGGCTTCCGCAGCGACGTCGAGGGCCTGCGCGCCATCGCCGTGCTCCTCGTGCTGCTCTATCACGCCGAGATCGGCCCGTTCGGCGGCGGGCTCGTCGGGGTCGACGTCTTCTTCGTCCTCTCGGGCTTCCTCATCACCTCACTCGTGCTGCGAGAGATCGAGACCACCGGGACGGTGTCGCTTCCGGGATTCTGGGCCCGGCGCGCACGGCGGCTGCTCCCTGCGTCGGCACTCGTGATCGTGGCCACCGTGGTGGCCGCCCGCTCGATGCTCTCGCCGGTACAGCTGCGCAGCCTCGGCAACGATGCGGTCGCTGCCGCCGGCTTCGTGATCAACGTGGTCTTCGCCAACCGGGCCAACGACTACCTCGGCGCGCAGATGGCGGATGCGCTCCCGTCCCCTCTGCTGCACTTCTGGTCGCTTGCGCTCGAGGAGCAGTTCTACGTGGTGTGGCCCGTACTGCTGCTCCTTGCCACGCGTACGCGGCACGTCACCCGGGCCGCGGCAACCACCGTGGCTGCAGTCGGTGCTGCGTCACTCCTTGCCTGCCTGTACTTCACCGAGACATCCCCGGTCTGGACCTTCTATCTCCTGCCCACACGCGCCTGGGAACTCCTTGCCGGCGCCGGTCTCGCCGTAGCGGGCACCCGCGTCCTGCAGTTGCGCGAGGACGTTCGGATGGTGCTCGGCTGGGCGGGGGTGCTCGGCATCGTCGTTGCGTCGCTGGTCATCAGCGACACCACCCCGTTCCCCGGGTACGCGGCCCTGCTGCCGGTGCTCTCCACGGTGGCGGTGTTGGCAGCCGCAGGCTCGATGACCCGGCTCGGGCCGGTGATGCTCCTGCGCGCTCGCCCACTCCAGTGGATGGGACGCCACTCGTACGCGATCTACCTCTGGCACTGGCCCGCGCTCATCCTCGCCGACGCCAAGTGGGGACCATTGTCGGCGGCCGAGCGTGTCGGCGTGGTGCTGCTCTCCCTTGCGCTCTCCGCGGTGTCGTACGCGATCGTCGAGAACCCGATCCGTCACGCTCCTTGGCTCGCAGCCAACGCCCGTCGCAGCCTCGCCGCAGGGGCGGTGCTCGTGGCGCTCGGGCTCGGCGCCGGGGTCGTCACTTCGCGAACCGACGTCAGTGCTGGGAGCGGCGAGGCAATCGCTGCACCCGACCTCGGCAACGACGACACCGTTGCGTCCGGCGACGCAGGCGAGCCGGGCGCCGCCATCGACCCGGACCAAACGAACGCAACGGACGACCCGATTGCCCCGTCGAGCTCAACGCCCGACGCCACCGCGCCCGGCGAACCCGACCGATACGACCTCGCCACCCTCGAGGCCAGGAACGCCGAAATCGTGGAATCCTCGCTACGGACCGAGCAGGTGCCGTCGAACCTCACACCGAACTTCACCGACATCGACGATGACCTCCCGAGGCTCTACAGCGACGGGTGCCTCCTTCGCCCCGGACAGATCAAGGCCGACGAGTGCATCTATGGCGATCCGAACGGGAACGTGCGTGTTGCGCTCATCGGTGACTCACACGCGGCCCAGTGGTTCCCTGCGCTGGAGCGGGCCGCCCTCCGGCGGGGCTGGCGACTCCTCGTGCTCACCAAGCAGGGTTGCCCACTGGCCGAGTTCGTCACCTACGACGAGGCGAACCGCAAGCGCACGGAGTGTGCTCCGTGGCGCAACGACGTGTATCGACGCCTCACCGACGAGAAACCCGACATCGTGTTCGCTGCGATGTACCGGTACCGGCTCACGAATCGGCCGGCCAAGTCCGATGCCCGTCAGGTGTGGGAGAAGGCGTTGACCCCTGTGATGAAGAAACTCCGTCCGCTGACTGATCACCTCGTGTTCCTCGCCGACATCGCACACCCCGAGTCGTGGCCGGCCACCTGCCTCTCGCGCAACCGTTCGAACCCCAAGAAGTGCATCATCAACCGCAAGCAGGGTGAGCGTCCGCCCCTGGTGGCAGCCGAACAAGCGGTGGCGAAAGCAACTCGCTCCACCTATGTGCGCGTGACCGACTGGATGTGCAGCCAGACCCAGTGCGCCGTCATGCTCGGCAACATCCAGATGTACCGCGACGACAACCACATCGGCGCCACCACCTCCGAATACTTTGCGCCGTTCATCGAGGCCGTCGGCGTCTCCCTGTTCGAATGACTCCTGCTTCCATGCCTACCCAGAACCAGACCAATACCGCCCCGCTCGTCACGTTCCGACCCGATATCGAGGGGCTCCGCGCCCTCGCAGTGATCCTTGTCGTCGTCTATCACGCCCATTTCGGCCCGTTCAAGGGTGGGCTCGTCGGTGTCGACGTGTTCTTCGTCGTGTCGGGTTTCCTGATCACCTCGTTGCTCCTGCGCGAGCGCGAGCGGACGGGAACGATCGCCCTCGCCGACTTTTGGGCACGTCGCGTGCGGCGTCTTCTCCCTGCCTCGACCCTCGTGGTCGTGACAACGGTGATCGCCGCCCGTTGGATGGTGCCGCCGATTCTCCTCGAACAAGTTGGCCGTGACGCTCTTGGCGCCGTCGGCTTCGTGATCAACCTTGTCTTCGCGCACCGGGCGAGTGATTACCTCGGTGGTCAGCTCCTCGAAGCGGCACCCTCGCCGCTGCTGCACTTCTGGTCGCTGGCAGTGGAGGAGCAGTTCTACCTCGTCTGGCCGTTCGTGCTGTGGGGACTCGCGCGTCTCGGTGCCCGTTTGCGGGGCACAGCGCTCGTGATCGGTGCGCTTGCCGGCGCTTCACTCGTGGCCTGCATCGTCTACACACGCACGTCTCCGGTGTGGGCCTTCTACCTCCTGCCCACTCGGGCCTGGGAGCTGCTCGCCGGCGCCGCATTGGCAGTACTCGGCACCCGTGTACACCGAGTGCCCGGCGCGGCCCGTGCGGCTCTTGGGTGGATCGGGATCGGCGGAATCGTGCTCGCATCGCTCGTCATCAGCGAGCGAACGGCGTTCCCCGGCTACGCCGCGCTGCTGCCCGTGGTCTCCACGGTGGCGATCATCGCAACGGGCACCGCGGCACCCCGATGGGCACCGACATCACTGCTGTCGCTACGCCCGCTGCAGTGGATCGGCGCTCGTTCCTACGCCATTTACCTCTGGCACTGGCCCGCCCTGATCCTCGCAGAGGCTCGCTGGGGGGCTCTCGACGCTCAGCAGCGCGTGCTCGTCGTCTCGGCCTCGCTGCTCCTTGCGACGCTGTCTCACGCCCTGGTCGAGGACCCCGTTCGACACTCTCGCTGGATGGCAGCGCGACCGATCCGCTCCTACGTCGGCGGCGTAGGTCTCTTGGTGATCGGGCTGGCTGCTTCAGCGCTCACCATCAACACCGGGACAACGGTTGTCGGCAAGGACACAGCGGCAGTCCCAGTGCTTGTCGAGACCACCACCACGTTCACCCCCGACGACGGTGCTCCCGAGACTTCCGGGGCGTCGGGGGCACCACCCGGTACCGGGTCCTCCACCACCGTGCCCGCAACCACCGCTGCGACCACCACCACGAGGCCCACGACGCAGGACCTCCTCGAGCGCCTCGAGCCTCTGCTGCTCAATGCCGTCACCACCGACGTCGTCCCCGCAAATCTCACGCCCCCGCTCTCCGCCGGCGGTGCCGACCTTCCGCTCCCCTACTCCGACGGATGTCTCCTGTCGAACGGCAAGACCCGCGCTCAGGCCTGTACCTACGGCGACCCGCGCGGAACGGTGTCCATTGCGATCGTGGGCGACTCGCACGCTGCGCAGTGGCAGCCCGCCCTCGCGTCGATTGCCGAGCGGCGCGGCTGGCGAATCGTGTTCCACGGCAAACGACGTTGCGGGGGCGCCGAGTACGACTTCGCCTCGGACCCGGCGGGCATCCGACGCGAGTGCAGGGCATGGCGCAAGAGCGTCATCGATGCCCTGACCCGCGAGCCGGTCGACCTCGTGCTGCTGGTGGCCTTGCGATATCCGATCCTCGACGGGGTCACTGACGAGTCCGCCTCGGCATGGCAGAGGGCCTACGAGACCTTCGGCGGTCGTCTACGAACCACGGGCGCAATCGTTGCGCTACTGGGCGACGCTCCGTTCCCGACCGAGTGGCCAGGAGCCTGTCTCTCCAGACACCTCGAGTCAGCCACGACGTGCCTGATCGACCGTGAACGGGGCGAGCCAGCCAAACTCGTGGCTGCCGAGCAGCAGGCCGCTGATGCTGCCGATCTTGCATACGTGCCCACCGGCGACTGGTTCTGCAGCGACGACCGCTGCGCTGTGATGATCGGCAACATCAACCTGTATCGGGACAACAACCACATCAGTATTCCCGCTGCGCTCTTTTTCGTCCCACTGCTCGAGGCATCGATCGACCAGTTGCTCTCCGTCGCCGAACGATGATCCGACGGTTGAATGGGGCGCACACCGCAGGCGACCGACCACATCGCCATGACCTACAGCGCAGCCATGCCCGAGCCTGACGCCCCGCCCACAACCGACACTGATTGGACGACCGACCACCCGAACGAGGCCGAGGTCGACCCCGACGCGCCCCATCGGAGAAGCAGCCGAGTCGCACCCTGGACACTTGGTGCAGTCGCAGGCTTCGTGGCCGCCCTGCTCGCCGTGGGTGCAGGTCTCGTCGCAGCACAGGCACTGTCCACCACCTCGCCCACCGATGCGGTCGGCAGCGCGTTCGTCGATCGTGTGCCGAAATGGCTGAAGAATCTGGCGATCGACTGGTTCGGCACCGCCGACAAGACCGCGCTGCGGGTGGGAATGTTCATCGTCATGGGGGCACTCGCGCTTGCCCTCGGCTGGCGCTCGCTCCGCAACCGCTGGACCGGTGTCGTTGGCTTCCTCGTGTTCGCACTCCTCGGTGTCGCCTGCGCAATCGACCGGCCCGGGGCAACGGGCTCCATCATCGTTCCACCCATGGTTGCCGGGGTCGCTGGCGCATCAGCGCTCTGGATCACGGTCCGGTCTCTCGACATGCGGTGGCGCGCAGCAACAACCCCGCAGGTATCGCGCGCGCCACTTGGAGTCGATCGACGCCGCTTCTTCGCCACTGCCGGCGGTGTTGCCGCTGCGGGCGCAGCACTCAGCATCACGGGAGTAACCCTCGAGCAGCGGCGCCTCGACCGTCTCCGCGACGCCACCCGCACACCGCTCCCCCCGCTCAACGATGGATCGACCGCGCTGGCACCCACCACTGCAACGGGCGGCGCCATCAACCCCGCAACACCGTTCATCACCCCGAACGACGACTTCTACCGAATCGACACGGCGCTCTCGTTCCCGTTCATCGACCTCCCGTCGTGGCGACTCCGAATCACGGGTCTCGTTGACCGCGAGCTCGAATGGACTTACGACCAACTGCTCGCACTCGAGCAGGTTGAGCGCACCATCACGATCGCCTGCGTCTCGAACGAGGTGGGCGGCGATCTGGTCGGCAACGCAGTGTGGCGCGGGGTGCTGCTCGCTGACCTCCTCCGAGAAGCCGGCGTCCGGTCCGGCGCCGAGCAGGTCTTCAGCACCAGCGTCGACGGCTGGACCTGTGGATTCCCGATCGGCGCCGCCCTCGACGGACGCGACGCGATGGTTGCCCTCGGCATGAACGGCGTACCACTCCCCCTCGAGCACGGATATCCCGCCCGACTCATCGTGCCGGGCATCTACGGATATGTCTCGGCCACGAAGTGGCTGGAGTCGATCAAGGTCACCACCTGGGCCGACGACGTGGGCTATTGGGTTCCGCGTGGTTGGAGTCGCGAGGGGCCCGTCAAGACCCAATCGCGCATCGACCTCCCGAAGCGTGGTGAGCGCCTCGCAGCCGGCACGGTCACCATCGCCGGAGTTGCCTGGGCACAACAACGCGGGATCCGACGCGTCGAGGTTCGAATCGACGACGGCCCGTGGATCGAGGCCGAACTCGGTGAGGAAAACCTCGATGATGCGTGGCGGATGTGGCGCTACGTGTGGCAGGCCGACCGGGGCGACCACCGCATTCGGGTTCGGGCGACCGACGGTGACGGCGTCGTACAGACCGATGAGGTTGCGCCGCCCGATCCCGATGGGGCGACAGGACACCACTCCCGCCGGATCACCGTGCGCTGATGGGTGCTGCGTAGTCACCGAGCCGCGCTGCGAGTTCGGCCTCGAAGTGCGCTGCATGGCGAAGTTTGATGTGCTCGTACCCACGCACGTGTGAGGCGAGGGATGCAATCGCAACTGCCTCTGCATGCGTGTCGACAGAGAGGCCCGACACGAGTCGCTCGACTGCGTCCACGTACTCGTCAATGAGTCGGCGCTCCACACGGCGGACCTCTGCGCGGCCGAAGGGATCGATCCATCGTCCGCGCAGCGGCTTCATGGCACGCAGCGCCACGAAGAGGGGCGTCGCCCAACGCCCGAGTCGGATCTTTCGCTCCACACCGAGTGCACGCAGGACGGGCGGGTGCAGCATCCACTCCACTCGCGCCCCGGGCCCGCCAACCGACTCTGCGGACCGTTTCGCTGCCGGTTCGAGCAGCAGCCGCGCCACCTCGTACTCGTCCTTGTAGGCCATGAAGTGGTGCAGCTCGCGGGCCACCACGTCGCGGAGCGCAGTCGAACCCGGCACCACCGCCGCCTCGCGCTCGCCGACCGCCCGCACCACCGCCAGGAAACGGTCTGCATAGGCACGGTTCTGATACGCAACGAGGTCGTCGTAGAAACGACTCACCGGATCCGTCTCTCGCTCGACTGGACCGGTCGCAGCCGTACGGACCGCCTCGTCCAACCGATGACGGTCGTCTGCCCATGCCCTCCCGAGCCGGAACGCCCGCAGATTGGTCTCCACGGCGACACCGTTCAGCGCGATGGCCTGCTCCACCGACTCGGGCCGGACGGGGAGGGCGCCGCACTGCACTGCCACACCGAGTACCAGCACGTTCGCCGATGCAGCATCGCCGAGCAGCGCGCGGCAGAGGGCGGCGGCACCGACGAACAGGTTGCTGTCGGCACGCGTCACCTCACCCACCCGCGCCTCGAGCGCGCCTTCCGCGGGGTACGGGAGGTAAGGGTGGATCACCATCTTCCCGGTGGGTGTCGCTGATGATGAGCCCACCACCACCGTGCGATCAGGTGATGCGCCCGCAAGGTGGGTCTCGCTCGCTGCAACGAGCAGGTCGAGCGCAATGAGGACATCGACCGAAGCGGTCCCCGCCTTGTTCGATGCAGGCGCAGCGCGACGCGACACGCGGATGTCGCTCACGACCGGGCCTGCCTTCTGCGAGAGCCCGGTCTGGTCGAGACCCCTCACCTCGAAGCCGTCGAGCATCGCCGCCGTGCCGAGCATCTGGCTGACCGTCACGACTCCGGTACCGCCGATCCCCGAGAGACGAACCGAGAACTCGTCCGGCGGCACCAAGGCGCGCGCTGGCGCGCGCAGATCCCTGATCAGCGCGTCGAGCCGGTCGGGCTGGATGGCGTCACTCACCGGAAGGGATTGTCCAACCGACTTCCGACGACGGCGCGCCGGGCGGACGGTGGCGAAACTCGGACAGTCACCCTGCAGGCAGGAGTAGTCGAAGTTGCAGGACGTCTGGTCGATGCGGGTCTTGCGCCCGAACACGGTGTGCACAGGTTGCACGGACAGGCAGTTGCTCTTCTCGCCGCAGTCTCCGCATCCCTCGCAGACACGCTCGTTGATGACGACGCGACGCTCGGGCTCGGGAATTCGCTTGCGCTTTCGATCACGACGGAGCTCGGCTGCACATCGTTGGTCGTGGATGAGCACGGTCGTGCCCAGGACCGCTCCAAGTCGCTGCTGTGCCTCGACGACCCGGGTTCGCTCCCACACCGCGACGCCGGGGGGAAGTGAGACACTCCGGTAACGCCCGGTGTCCTCGGCTGTGATGATTACCTGCTTCACACCCTCGGCGAGCAGCACCTTCACCAGCTTCTCCACGGGCAATGCACCAACAGGGTCCTGCCCTCCGGTCATTGCGACCGCACCGTTGAAGAGGATCTTGTAGGTGATGTTCACCCCACTGGCGATCGCTGCCCGGATCGCCAGCAAACCGGAATGGAACAGTGTTCCGTCGCCGAGGTTCTGGACGAGGTGCTGGGCCTCCACGAACGGCGACATCCCGATCCATTGCGCACCCTCGTTTCCCATGGCGGTCAGGCTCGTGAGGTGTCCGACCTGCTGTTCCTCCATGAACATCACCATCGAGTGACAGCCGATTCCCCCACCGACGAGGGTCCCCTCGGGCACGCGAGTGGAGGTGTTGTGGGGGCACCCCGAGCAGAAGTACGGCGTGCGCGAGACCTGTAGCGGAATGCGTGGCCGCTTCGCGGCCGGGAGCGGCGCAAGCAGCTCGGATCCGAGACGACGCGCAAGACGCGACCGGATCGGGCCGACGATGGCATC
>JAULYZ010000138.1:0-2030 GCA_032117595.1 Acidimicrobiia bacterium
CGATCGAGCCCAGGCACGCGTCGGGATCCCGGTTGTCGAACATGACGAGGTCGCACCGTCCGTCGCGGTGCGCCACCACGCCGAGGCGGTCGCCGCCCGCGGTGACGAACTCATAGCGAACACCGAGGCCGGGCAGGGGTGTCTCAAAGACCTCCATCCCGGCAGTGTGCCAGAGTCGGTGCACCGCGCGACCTGCGTGCGCTGTGGGCCGTGCCCGGCGTTGCATCGCTCGGTGCATCGTGTCGCTGACCGAAGTTGGTGACAGAGGCACGTGATCGCAGCAGGTGACCGGAGTAGTTGACCGGACAAGTCGGCATTGCGGCTACGCTCCACACCCGTGCCGGTTGGAAACGACTCCCCCGACGTGCGACTGCACGGCACCGAGATCGCCGACAGCGTCGTCGACCTCATCGGCAACACGCCGTTGGTGCGCCTCCCGCAGCTCGAGGCCCGACACGGGCTGCCGTGTGTGCTCGCCATGAAGATGGAGACCACGAACCCCGGAGGCTCGGCGAAGGACCGCCCGGCGCTCGAGATGATCCTCGCTGCAGAGCGTGAGGGCCTGCTCAAGCCCGGTGGCACCATCGTGGAACCCACGAGCGGCAACACCGGTGTGGGCCTTGCCATCGTCGCTGCGCAGCGCGGCTACTCGTGCGTGTTCGTGATGACCGACAAGGTGGCGCCCGAGAAGGTGAGCCTGCTGCGCGCCTACGGCGCCGAGGTGGTCGTGTGCCCCGTCGCCGTGCCGCCCGAGGACCCGCAGAGCTACTACAAGGTTGCCGAGCGGCTCACCTTCGAGCGCGATGCGTTCCGGCCGAATCAGTACGCGAACCCGAACAACCCGCTTGCCCACGAAAAGACCACGGGACCCGAGATCTGGCGCCAGACCGCCGGGCGGATCACCCACTTCGTGGCCGGTGCGGGCACGTGCGGCACCATCACCGGCACGGCGCGCTACCTGAAGCGCCAGAACCCGAACATCCGCATCGTTGCCGCCGACCCCGATGCCTCGGTCTTCAGCGGTGGCTCGGGCCGCCCGTACCTCGTCGAGGGCGTGGGCGAGGACTTCTTCCCGGCCGCCTGGGCGCCCGACCTCTACGACGAGGTCATCGCCGTGAGCGACGAGGACTGCTTCTTGACGGCCCGTCAGGTGAGCCGCGACGAGGGTGTCCTCATCGGTGGTTCCGGTGGCCTTGCCGTGGCTGCTGCCATTCGCGTGGCCAAGCAGGCCAAGCCCGACGACATCGTCGTGGTGCTCAACCCCGACTCGGGTCGTGGCTATCTCTCGCGACTGTTCAACGATGAGTGGATGGCGAACTTCGGGTTCCTGCGCGAGTGCGACGAATGCATTGCTGCGGTGCTCGACGCTCGTGGCGATACACCCAACCTGCTCTACGTCAACCCGGGCCAGACCGTCCGTTATGCGATCGACCTCATGCGGGCGAACGGCATCAGTCAGCTGCCGGTCTGCAAGAACACCCCTCCGTTTGCTGCGGCCGAGGTTGCGGGCGCCGTCGACGAGCTCGAGCTGATGGAAGCCATCTACCGCGATGCGTCGGTGCTCTCTCGATCGGTCGAGGAGGTGATGGGCGCGAAGCTGCCCACCATCGGCGTCGGCCAGAAGATGTCCCGTGCTGTGGAGATGCTCGACGAGAGTCCTGCACTGCTCGTACTGGCCGGCGGTCGTCCGCTGAGCGTGCTCACCCGCAGCGACCTCCTCTCCTACTTCGAGGCCCGCAGCAATGCCTGAGCACGGCGGCAGCAACTGGGGTTTCGAGACCCGCGCCATTCATGTGGGCCAGGACCCCGACCCCACCACGGGTGCGGTGGTGACGCCCATCTCTCTGAGCACCACGTTCAAGCAGGATGCCGTCGGCGAGCACAAGGGCTACGAGTACAGCCGTAGCGGCAACCCCACCCGTACGGCGTACGAGGAGCAGGTCGCCTCGCTCGAGGGTGCACGGCACGGTCTTGCGTTCGCGAGCGGCCTCGCCGCAGAGGACAACGTGCTGCGCCTGTTCGCTCCGGGC
>JAULYZ010000139.1:0-5417 GCA_032117595.1 Acidimicrobiia bacterium
ACTCGCCGGGTTGACCGGCGATCCGCTGGGCCACGCGCTCGGCGAGCCCGGTCTCGTTGGCCAGTGTGCGCGCGAGGTAACGGCCGATCTGCACCTTGCTGCCGCCGATCTGGCCGGATGCTGCGGCTGCGATGAGGGCCGAGGCGACACTCGCGGCCACGGGTCGCGCAGCACGCCAGTCCACCTGTGCGGCGAGGTCGCGCATCCGTGCGACGGCGTCGCTGTCGGTGACCGACCGCCGGACGCTGGACCAGTCGACGCGCTGCAGCAGATCGGCGACCTCGCCCGCCTCGTCCGGCTCTCCGGGTTCATCGTCCGTCGTCGACTCGCCGTCGCCGCTCCACCGTCGCAGGACGTCACCGGCGGTGGGTGCGATCGGCTGCACGGGTGAGGTGTCGCCCTCGGTTCCCCTGCGGTACTCGTCGCGCAACGACTCGCCCATCTGGCGGGCGCGCTCGGCGGCTCGCTGGAGGAAGCCACCGCGACGCCCCGGCGCGCTGGGGCGCGGTGAATCGTCGTTGGTGCGTTCAGTCATGCGAGGCCTCCCGGAACGCGTTCATGGTCGCACGGATGGACCCGACACGCTCGAACTCGTCGATTCGCAGCGGGAGCCGCCGGCGCCAGTTCGGGAACTCGTGCACCGTGCCGGGCACGTTGGGTCGCTCGGTTGCACCGCAGAGGTCCTCGAGGGTGACGAGCCGTATGCGTGATGGTGAGCGCGCCAGCGACTCGTGGGCTGCTGCGATGACATCTCCCGAGAACGACCCGGCAGGGACGCGAGCGATCGACGCGAGCCGATCGCGCATTGCTGCATCTCCGTCGGTGCCGAGCCACACGCCTGCCACCGTGGGGAGGTCGTGGGTGGTGAGCGTGGCGAGGCTCGCCTCGGGCCAGCGCGACGGCGGATCGGGCTCGAACCACGCCACCCGTGTCCCGAGGATGCCGGTGCGGCTCATCGCCTCTCGCACTCCGTGCTCCACGGTGCCGAGGTCCTCGCCCACCACGAATGCTCCGGCTCGATGTGCTTCCACCCGCACGATGCCGAGCAGCACGTCACTCGGCTGGCGGACGTACGTGCCTGCCGTCGGCTGCTCGCCCGGCGGGATCCACCACAGGCGGAAGAGCCCCATCACATGGTCGAGGCGCAAGCCCGAGACGTGTCGCACCGCTGCGCGCACCGTCTCGATGAAGGGGACGAATCGGGCAGCGCGCAGCGCTATCGGGTTGAGCGGAGGCAGTCCCCAGTCCTGTCCATCGGCGTTGAACTGGTCGGGCGGCGCGCCGATACGCCAACCCTGGGCGAGCGCGTCCTGGAAGCGCCATGCATCGGCGCCCGACGGGTCGAAGCCGACGGCAAGGTCCCCGATGAGCGCAACCGAGGGTGCGGTGCGCCGGGCCTGCGCAAGCTGACTGCCGATCAGCCACTGGCACCACGAGTGGAACTCCACGTCGAAGTCCTCGGGATCCATGTTGACGATGCCGGCGGCATCGGGGCGGCGGAACTCGGTCGGCCACTCGCGCCACGAGGGACCGTGCCGCTCCGCGAGTGCGCACCACTGCGCGTACCGCTGCAGCGACTCACCCTGTGCAGAGACCCAGCGACGCCACCCCTCGCCGAGTGACGAGGTGATGAACCACGAACGCAACGCCGAACGCTTCATCTCCCACACGCGGTCCCGGTCGACGAGCGGCGTGTCGAGTTCCTCGGGCAGCCCCGGGACGCGGATGTGCAGGGGGTTCATCCAGAGGCGGCTGCTTGGGTAATACGGGCTGTCCTGCTGGGGGAAGGAGGGTGACGGTGCGTGGAGCGGACTGATGAGCACTGCGCCCGCTCCGACCCGGCCAGCCCACGCAAGCAGCGCAGCGAGATCTCCGAGGTCGCCGATGCCCTGCGAACCAGCGGATCGCAGCGAGTACAACTGCGCCGCAACGCCCCACGCCGACGGTGCGTCGGGCACGCGGGCGGGTGCCACCACGAGGAACGTCCCGGGGCCGTCGTCGACCGGGACGAGATCGTGGTAACCGATAGGGAGATCGGGCGGGAGGCTGTGCACGGGCCCGATCTCGCTGCCGTCCTCGAGGTGGATGACGCACGGTCCCCAGAGCCCCGGTGTGTCGCCGGCGTTCACGCACCAGGCGGGTGGCGCAGCGTCGGGATCGCCCATCAGATCGCGCAGCAAGGTGCGCGTCGACTCGGGTGCGGGGTGCCACGTGCCGCCGATGTCGTGGAAGCCGTCTGGAATGCCCCACGCGTCGGTCACGTCCCCCAGCATGCCAGCACTCCTACACTGCGGAGCGATGGCGAAATGGCTCGTCGAGCGTCGACTCACCGGGGTGAGCGGGCGCCTGCGTTCGCTGCGGGAGGAACTGCGCGTGATCGACGAGCAGCTCGGCCAGCTCGCCGACGAGGCCGACGACAGCCGGATCCGGTCGCTCGTGTCGGAGACCCCACTGGCTGGCCACGAGTTCCGTGAGGCGAGCCGTCACGCCGACGCAATGGGTGCCCGCCGCCAGGAAGTCATCGACACCATCGCACGGCTCGAGCGGCGCCAGGACGAACTGCTCGACGAACTACGTCGATGACCAGCCATACTTCACGTCTCGCGTCCGAACCGTCCGAGGAGCCACGTTGACCATCCGAGTCGTGATCGCCGAGGACGAGGCCATCATCCGCCTCGACCTGAAGGAAACCCTCGAGGAGGAGGGCTACGAGGTGGTGGGCGAGACCGGTCGCGGCGACGATGCCCTTCGGCTGGTGCGTGAGTTGCGACCCGATCTTGCGATCCTCGACATCAAGATGCCCGGCATGACCGGGCTCGAGGTTGCCACGGAGATCAACTCCGAGCGCATCTGTGGTGTGCTCATCCTCACGGCGTTCAGTCAGCGCGAGGTGGTGGAACAGGCGCGCGATGCCGGAGCGCTGGCCTACCTCGTGAAGCCGTACCAGAAGAGCGATCTCATCCCCGCCATCGAGGTGGCCATCGGCCGCTTCCGTGAGTTGTCAGCGCTGAGCGGCGAGGTCGGCCGGCTCGAGGACCAGCTCGAGACCCGCAAGATCATGGATCGTGCCAAGGGCATCCTCATGGACGAGTGCGGCATGGCCGAGGCCGACGCATTCGCGTTCGTGCAGCGCAGCGCGATGAGTGGTCGTACTCGAATGCGTGACATCGCCGAGCAGATCATCGCGGGCTCCCTCCGTCCCTGAACCAGTAGGGGGTCCCGGCCGGAGAACCCCTTCGGGCAGGCAAGTAGGGTGAGGGCGATGGGTACGGTGCTGCTGCTCGACGGAAACTCGCTCACCTACCGTGCGTTCTTCGCGCTGCCCACCGACATGGCGACGGCCTCCGGGCAGGTCACCAATGCGGTGTACGGCTTCACCTCCATGCTCATCAATCTCATCCGTGAGCACCGTCCCAAGTCGGTAGTGGTTGCGTTCGACCGTCCCGAGCCCACGTTCCGGCACGTGGCGAACCCGGCGTACAAGGCCCAGCGCGAGGAGACCCCCGACATCCTTCGTCAGCAGATGGGGTTGGTGCGCGAGGTGCTCGGTGCGCTCGGCATCAGCGCGCTCGAGGCGCCCGGTTGGGAGGCCGACGACATCATCGCCACGGTGGTGGAGCGGGCGCGGGGCACCGGGGACGACGTCATCATCGTCACGGGTGACCGCGACAGTTATCAGTTGGTGGAGGACCCCCTCGTGCGGGTGCTCTACAACAAGCGTGGCGTGAGCGACTACGCGCTCTACGACGAGGCCGGCATCCTCGAGCGCACCGGTGTCACGCCCAAGCAGTACCCCGAGTACGCAGCGCTGCGCGGCGACCCGAGCGACAACCTGCCGGGTGTGCCCGGAGTGGGGGAGAAGACCGCCGCCAAACTCATCACGACCTACGGCGGCCTCGACGGGATCTTCGCCCACGCAGCCGAGCAGACGCCCAAGCTGCGCGAGTCGTTGCAGGCCAACGAGGCACAGGCGCGCCTCAACCACGAACTCATGTTGCTGCGCCGGGATGCGCCGATCGAGGTCGAACTCGCCTCGGCCGCCCTGCACCCGGACATGACCGAGGTGAAGCGACTCTTCGACTTCCTCGAGTTCCGTGCGCTCTACGACCGCCTGCGCGATGCGCTCAAGTCGATCGGTGTCGAGTCCGCGGCGGGCGAGGCTGCGGCGCCGGCAGACGACGGCCAGACCCTCGAGGCCGAACTGGCCCATCCCGAGGGGCCCGCCGACGCAGCGCGACGCCTGCGTGCGCTGTCGGTCCTCGACCTCGCCGCTGCATGGTCGGGTCAGCCCGGACGGTCGCCGTTGCTCGGCCTCGCCGTGGTGGAGCAGCCCGGGTCGGCCGAGGTGATGTGGTTGCCCGCCGACCTGCTGGGAGCACCCGAGGTGCGCGAGGCGCTGGTGGCGGGGGTTCCCGTGCGTGCGCACGATGCCAAACCCATCATGCGGTCGTTGCTCGCCCTGGGGATCGACCTCGGGTCGCTCTCGATCGACACGGCGATCGCCGCCTACCTCATCGACCCGGCCGAGGGCAGCTACTCGGTGGGCGATCTGCTCGGCCGCTACACCGGTCACTCCATGCCGACGTCGGGCTCACCGAGCGGACAGCTCGATTTCGGTGACTCGGCCACCGACGAATCCCTCGACGCCGCCCGTGCCGCGCTCGCAGTGTCTCGCCTCGCCCCCGCACTCGAGGACGCACTCGATGCACAGGGCATGATGCGGCTGTACCGCGAGATCGAGAACCCGCTGGTGCGCGTCCTCGCCCGCATGGAGCAGGCGGGTGTTGCCGTCGATGTTGCCGAACTGCGGGCGCTGAACGCTCGCTTCACCTCGGAGTGCTCCCGGCTCGTGGCGGAGGTGCACCGTGTTGCCGGCAGGGAGTTCAACGTGAACTCCACCATCCAGTTGCGCGAGATCCTCTTCGAGGAACACGGCCTCACGCCGTTGAAGAAGACCAAGACCGGTTTCTCGACCGACGCCCAGACCCTCGAGAAACTGCGCGATCAGTGGCCCGAGTTCATCGACCCGCTGCTCAAGTACCGCGAGTTCGAGAAGTTGAGGTCCACCTACGGCGAGGGTCTGCTCGCCGAGGTGGCACCCGATGGTCGCATTCACGCCACCTTCAACCAGACGGTTGCCCGCACGGGCCGCCTGAGCTCGGACCAGCCGAACCTGCACAACATCCCGGTGCGCAGCGACGAGGGCCGCCAGTTCCGCAAGGCCTT
This sequence comes from Acidimicrobiia bacterium, assembly GCA_032117595.1. Classification (GTDB taxonomy): domain Bacteria; phylum Actinomycetota; class Acidimicrobiia; order Acidimicrobiales; family Ilumatobacteraceae; genus WLJO01. The sequence continues at coordinate 5,227 of JAULYZ010000139.1, forward strand.
CGTGGCCGCGCCCGGGTGCGTGCTCCTCATCGCCGACTACAACCAGATCGAGTTGCGGTGCATCGCCCACCTGGCCGAGGACCCGGGGCTGATTGAGGCGTTCAACAGCGGCGAGGACATCCACCGTGCCACCGCAGCGCGCGTGTTCGGCGTCGATCCGGGGTCGGTCACCATCGATCAGCGCTCGAAGG
>JAULYZ010000140.1:0-6258 GCA_032117595.1 Acidimicrobiia bacterium
CGCAACACGGCGAGCCGCATCGACCGGGGCCATCCGGATCGACCGCTCCGCTGTGCGCAGGTCGCCGTAGCGCTCGCGGATGGAGTCGAGGCGCTGCTCGATCGTCTTGCCGTCGGAACGAGCAACGGCGGCAACCTCTACCAGCATGACCGCAGCGCTGATGCCGTCCTTGTCGAGTGGGCGCGGCGCCACGAGGTACCCGAGCGCCTGCTCGTAGCCAAAGACGAATCTCCAACCCGGGTGGTCGAGCACCGCATGACCGATCCACTTGAAACCCGTGAACGTCTCGAGGTGGTGCACGCCATGCGCCCTCGCCATGCGCTCGAGCAGCGACGACGAGACGAGTGTCGTCACCACGAGACGATCGGCACCCGAGGTCCGCCCGAGAATGTGATCCGCGAGCAGCCAGCCGATCTCGTCACCGCTGAGACGCCGCCAGTCTCCGTCTGCGAGCGGGATGGCAGCACCGAGCCGATCGGCATCGGGGTCGTTCGCGAGCGCGAGTGCCGCTCCACGCGCACGAGCCAGATCGATCACGGCATCCATGGCCCCGGGCTCCTCCGGGTTCGGGAAGGCAACCGTCGGGAAGAGCGGGTCGGGCTCGTGCTGACTGACCACCACCTCAGGACGGCCGAGGCCGCTCTGCTCGAGCACGTCGGCGAGCAGGGCCCCACCCACACCGTGTAGTGCCGTCGCCACCACCGAAACACCGGGCACGTCGGGATGCAGACGAACGCCTGCTGCGAAGCCCGCATAACGGTGGACGATGTCGTCGCCGAGGTACTCGATCAGCGGATGGTCCTGCGCCGCAAGCGATATGGCGAAACCGGCTGCATCGATCTGCTCCGCAATCAGGCGATCGTTCGGCGGGATGATCTGCGCGCCGTCGCCGAGATAGACCTTGTAACCGTTGTCCTGGGGCGGGTTGTGACTTGCGGTGACCATCACACCGGCAGCAGCGCCGAGTTCGGTGATCGCCCAGGCGAGCACGGGGGTGGGAACGTGCGGGGGCAGGAGCAAGGAACGGATGCCCTGTGCAGCGAGTACGCGGGCGGTGTCGAGCGCGAACTCTGCACTCCCGTGCCGGGCGTCGTGCCCGATGACGACTCCGCGCCCGGTGCACTGCGGGTCGCCCACCAGAAGGAAACGTCCGAGACCCGCTGCGGCACGTCGGACGACCAAACGATTCATCCGATTCGGTCCCGCACCCAGCGCACCCCGCAGGCCCGCAGTGCCGAACTGCAGCGACGAACCGAAGCGGTCCCGGAGGGCGGGAAGATCGTTGCGCTCGAGCAACATCTGGATCTCGCTGCGGGTGACTGGGTCGGGGTCGACCGCCAGCCACTTGCGAGCGGTCTCCCCGACGGCACGATCGACGGCCGTCGGGTCGGTGGACGACGGGTCGACCGACATCGCTCAGAAGTCGACGAGTCGGCGCAGCTCGACGAGGGGCCGCGGCCCCACGTGCGAGATCACCTCGGCGGCCGCCAGCGAACCGAGGCGACCGCACTCCGCAAGCGTGCGACCCGAGGTGAGCCCGTGCAGGAAACCGGCTGCGTAGAGGTCGCCCGCCCCGGTGGTGTCCACCACACGCTCGACGGGGAGCGCAGCAATGCGCAGGACCTGATCCTTCGTCACGACGACTGAACCATCCTTGCCATTGGTGATGGCAGCAAGGTGGCAGTCCCTGCGCACGGCGTCGATGGCGTCCTCGAACGACGACACCTCATAGAGCGAGCGCAACTCGTCGGCATTGCCGAAGAGCACGTCGACGTCGTCGGCGACAAGGGCGCGGAAGTCGTCACGGTGGCGGTCGACGCAGAAGGAATCCGAGAGCGAGAGCGACACGAAGCGTCCAGCATCATGCGCAGTACGGGCAGCTACCCGGTACGCGTTCTTTGCGTCGTCGCGGTCGAAGAGATAACCCTCGAGGTAGACGATGTGCGAGGACGCGATTGCATCGAGGTCGAGGTCACTCGGGTGCAACCACGACGACATCCCGAGGAACGTGTTCATCGTCCGCTGTGCATCGGGGGTGACGAGGATGAGGCATCGGCCCGTCTGCAACGACCCCTCCGGCCGACCCGCACGGAACGACACGCCGACGGCGCGGAGGTCGTGCGCGAACACGAGCCCAAGATCGTCGTCAGCAACCTTTCCGATGTAGGCCGCGCGCCCACCGAAGGAGGCGATCCCGCACATCGTGTTGGCGGCGGAGCCACCGCTCATCTCGACGGCGGTTCCCATCGAGTGATAGAGGCTGACGGCACGATCGGCCTCGATGAGCATCATCGAGCCCTTCACCAGGCCCTCGCGCTCCACGAAGTCATCGCTGGCGTGAGCGATGACGTCGACGAGCGAGTTGCCGACGCCCATCACGTCGTACCGCACGCCCTCGGCGTGCTGGGAGATCGCAAGGGGGTGGTCGGCCACGTCGACTGACGCTACCGCCACGAGCCACCCCGAACCGTCGACCGGAGCACCCCGGACGCCAGCCCGTAGCCTCTCGACCGTGGCCCCGGACCCGTACCGCCTCCCCCGCTCCGTCATCCCACGTCGCTACGACATCGAACTCGCCCCCGACCTCGGCGGAGCCCGGTTCTCCGGCAGGGTGCGCGTCGAGCTCGAGGTGGCCGAGCGGGTCGATCGCGTCGTGCTCAACGCAGCCGAACTCGACGTCGAATCGTGCGCGCTCGACGGGGTCCCCGTTTCGTTCACGCTCGATGAGGGGCTCGAGCGCCTCGAGATCCTTCCCAGCACTTCCCTCGCTGCAGGAAGTGCCGTCCTCGAAGTCGTCTTCACGGGCACGCTCAACGACCGGCTACGTGGCTTCTACCGGTCCACCTATGTCGATGACAGGGGCATCGAGCGAGTCATTGCCACCACCCAGATGCAGTCGACCGACTGTCGTCGCGCCTTTCCCTGCTGGGACGAACCGGATTTCAAGGCGATCTTCGGGATCAGCCTGAAGGTCGAGGAGGGGCTTGTCGCCATCTCGAACGCGCCGGAACACTCGTCGACGACCCTCGCCGATGGGCGACGACTGGTCCGTTTCGAGGACACGATGGTGATGTCCACCTATCTCGTTGCCATGGTGGTGGGACCGCTTGCAGTCACCGATCCCGTCGATGTCGATGGCACGCCCATCCGGATCGTGCACATCCCGGGCAAGGAGTCCCTCACGGGCTTCGGCATGGACGCAGCGGTTGCGGGCCTGCGGTTCTTCGAACGCTTCTACGGGATCCCGTACCCGGGGCGAAAGATCGATCTCGTTGCGCTCCCCGACTTTGCCGCGGGGGCGATGGAGAACCTGGGCTGCATCACCTTCCGCGAATCGCTGTTGCTCATCGACCCAAACACCTCGACCCAGGTCGAGCAGCAGCGGGTGGTCGACGTGATCACCCACGAGCTCGCCCACATGTGGTTCGGCGACCTCGTCACGATGCGGTGGTGGAACGGCATCTGGTTGAACGAGGCGTTCGCGACCTTCATGGAGGTGGACGCCACGGATACCTACCGACCCGACTGGAAGCGCTGGACGAACTTTGCGCTCGAACGCGCCGCTGCCTTCGAGGTCGACTCGCTTGCGTCCACCCGGGCCGTGGAGTTCGAGGTTCGCTCGCCGCAGGACGCCGAGGGAATGTTCGATGTGCTCACCTATCAGAAGGGTGGCGCACTCCTGCGAATGCTGCAGCAGTACCTCGGACCCGAGCGGTTCCGCGATGGCATCCGCCGCTATCTCGATCTGCACTCGTACTCCAACACCGAGACGAGCGACCTGTGGGACGCCATCGAGGCCACGACCGGCGACCCCGTCCGCAGGATCATGGACTCATGGATCTGGCAGCCCGGATTTCCCCTCATCACCGCCTCGCTCGAGGGCGGTGAACTCGTGCTGACCCAGAGCCGTTTCGGTTATACGGAAACAGCGCAGAGCGACCCCACCATGTGGTTGGTGCCAGTCCGCGTGAGCGAGGTGCAGGCAGGCAACTCCACCACGGTGCTGCTGGAGGGTCGTTCGACGAGACTCCCTCTGGCCGGACCGAGCGCTGTCATCGTGAACAGTGGCGGCCACGGATTCTTCCGTGTGGCCTACGACCGCGCGCTTCGGGAGCGGATCACACCCGATGTCCTCGACAGCCTCGAAACGATCGACCGCTTCAACCTCGTGGCAGATGCGTGGGCATCGGTCGTTGCTGGACGTCTTGCCGCGCTGGACTTCCTTGCGCTCGCAGAGTCTTTCGGCAACGAGACCGATCTGGCGGTGTGGCAGGCGATCGATGCGGGCCTGCGCGGGTGCGATCGACTCGTTGACGACAGCTCGCGGCCCGAGTTCGCACGGCGCGTCCGTGCACTCACGGCCCCTGCCCTCGGGCGACTCGGCTGGGAGCGGACACAGAGCGAGGATCAGTTGACGTCGCAGTTGCGCGGCCTGCTCGTGCAGATGCTGGGTGTCCGAGGTGCCGATCCTGACACCATCGTTCGGTGCGCCGACCTGTTCACGAGGGGGCTTGCGGACCCCGCTGCCGTTGACCCGGAGGTCTTCGCTGCCGCCCTCGCCGTCTCGGCCGCTCAGGCCCGACCCGAGCACTACGACGCGTGCCTTGCGGCGTTCCGGGCGGCAGCAACTCCCCAGGACGCCGTGCGGTTCCTCTACGCCCTCGCCGACTTCGACGACGCCGATCTCGTTGCCCGGACCGTTGCCTTCTCGTTGACGGGCGAGGTGAAGACGCAGAACGCTCCGTTCGTGATCGGTCGGGCGATCGCCAACCGGGTGAACGGCCGAGTTGCGTGGGACCTCCTGCGCCAGCACTGGGCGGACGCGAATGAGCGCTTCCCGACGAACACCATCGTGCGCATGGTGGATCCGGTCAAGACCCTCGACCAGGACCAGGACGTACGGCTCGCAGCGGCATTCTTCGCCGAGAACCCGATCCCGCAGGGGGCCAAGACCCTCGCCCAGATCCTCGAGCGTCAGGCGGTCAATGCGGCGCTGCAATCACGCGAACGCCTGCGGTTCTCCGAAGCGCTTCAGCGCCGCTGAGCCGGCACCTTCTCGACGAGGATGCTCTCGAGATAGCGATCGGGCAATTCGGCGAGGCCATCCCGGGTTCGACTCGAGGGCACCGACGACAGTCCCGAGCGCGCCAGTTCGTTGTAGTGGCGGACGAGTTCCATCGTGGCCTCGACGCCACCGCCTGCGAGCACTGCGGCGTGGAACTCCGAAGCGGCAGCCGGGTCGTCGGCAGCCGCAAGCATCAACCGCACGAGTCGGTCGCGAGCGGGGCCCGACAACTGCTGAACCGTGAAGAGCGCAGGCACCGTGAAGACCCCGGCCCGCACGTCGTTGTTCACCGGCTTGCCCATCAGTTCCTCGGTGGACAGCAGATCGAGGAGGTCGTCGATGAGCTGGAAGGCAACCCCGAAGTTCATCCCGTAGGCGCCGAAGGCCTTGGCCTGGTCGGTGCTGCCCACGGCGAGTGCACCGATGTCACAGGCCGCCCGCATGAGCGCGCCCGTCTTGCCGCGGATCGACTCGATGGCGTCGTCGACGGTGCGGTTCGGTTGGCCCTGATAGTTGCCCTCGAGGCTCTGTCCATCGCACAGATCGGAGATGGTGACCGCAAGACTCATCGCCACATCGGCAGACACGTGTGCAGCCTCGACCCCGGCGCGGGCCAGCATGAAGTCACCCACGAGCAACGCCTGATTGGCGCCCTCCACGGAGTTGACCGTGGGAACGCCACGACGCGAGAGCGCCTCGTCCATGATGTCGTCGTGCACGAGCGATCCGACATGCACCAGTTCGACGGCCGCAGCACCGCGCCGTACCCGGAGATCGAGAGGCCGCAACGACACCGACGGATCGCAGGCGACCGCTGAGGAGATGGTCAGCAGCGGACGGAGCCGCTTGCCGCCTGCCTGCAGCATCCGCTTCGAGGGCTCGACCAATTCACCGGTACCAAGCATCGACAGGTGCAGTGTCTCGTCCACCTCGGTGAGGCAGGTGTCGAGATCCTCGATACCGAGCAAGGAGTAGAAATCAGACGCCTTCATGTGCGATCGATCTCGGTCTCGGACGAGCCCATCCGGCGTCGACGCTGCTGGAACTCGGCAACTGCCGAATACAGATGCCCCTCGCGGAAGTCGGGCCAGAGCGTGTCCATGAACACGAACTCTGCGTACGCCGAGTGCCAGGGGAAGAAATTGGACAGCCGGTACTCCGACGATGTGCGGATGAGCAGATCGATGTCGGGC
>JAULYZ010000141.1:0-4485 GCA_032117595.1 Acidimicrobiia bacterium
CTCGGCGCTGCTCGGCCACCCTTCCTGACCTGCTGCTCCCGGACATTTTTCGTCATCGAAGCGAAATATTGCTCCGAACCGTGGTGGAAACCACGCGTGGTGTGAGAAAATGACCGGATGCTGCCGGTCCGCCCCCGCTGCGCGTGGCGCCGAACGTCACTGCTCGTCGCCACCGGACTCCTCGCCACCCTCGTGGCGGTCACGGCGCCGCTCAGCCCGACGGTGCCGACGGCGGTCGCCAATCCGGTCGAGCCGGGATCGGCGATGTCGGACATCACCTCGGCGCCGGTCCGCCCACCGCTCTGCACCGCCGAACAGATCGCTGCCGTCGAGTTCGACGACTGTGCGCTCATGTTCGACGGGACCCCGACCGATCATGGATTCCCCGCCCCGCCGTTCCCGGGCAACCAATTCATCCTCACCCCACTCACTCCTGAGGAATGGACGCCGCTCACGGTGGGCTCGGCCGGTCCGATCGTCACGCTCCTCCAGGAGAAGCTGAAGGCCACCACCCCTCTCATCAGTCAGGACGGAAAGTTCGGGTCGCAGACCGCCACCGCAGTGAAGAAGGCCCAAGAGACCCTCGGGCTCAGCCAGACCGGCGTCGTCGACGCCACCACTGCCGCTGCCCTCGACATCCTCGTGCGAGCCGAGATCGGCACCTACCCGCCCGAGGGATTCGTCTGGACCGGTAACGACTACAACGGCTCGCCGGCGCTTGCGGAGTGGGAGAAGCGCATGGTGCGGGGGACCGTTCGTACCGACCCGATTGCGTCCGCTCTCTTCGAGGGATTCCTCGCCGACCTCCGGCGCGGCACGTTCCGCATCGACCAAGCGGGCACCTACGCCTTCCGGTGCACGGCGACCTCGGTCCGCAACTGCAAGGGCATCGGCCTGTCGAATCTCTCGTACCACGCCTGGGGCCTCGCCGTCGACGTCAACTACACCGCCAATCCGTTGCAGACCGTGTACCACTCGAGTGATGCGTGCTCAGCCAACGTGAAGATGAACATCCCTGACTGGATCCTCAAGACGGCACAGCACTGGGGCATGTTCTGGGGTGGCTGGTACTCCTGCCCGAAGAGTGGTCAGCGGTCCGTGGTGAAAGACCCCCACCACTTCGAGTTCCGCGGAACACCCGAGACCGCAGCGGCAATCATCGCCAAGAACACCGCTGAGGGCGCTGCCCGGGCGTGGGTCCCCGAACTCGAAGATCTCCTCCTCAGCTGCGGTGACCGCGGGGCATCGGTGCTTCGGATCCGCGAACTCCTGCCGGCCGAGTACCGACCGACCGAGGTCGCCTCGGCACAGACCACGTACACCGCAACCCTCGCCGCTGCTGTCGCCCGCTGGCAGACCGACAACGGACTCCCGGCAACGGGTGCGTTCGACACGGCCACCGCCACCGCCCTCGGCCTCACGGTTCGCCACAGCGAGGTGTTCCCGGTGCTGCACATCAACTCCTGTGGACCAGCAGTGAAAGCGCTGCAGACCAAGCTCGGCATCACGGTCACCGGAACCTTCGGGACCACCACCATGAACACGCTGCGGTCGTGGCAGATCGCCAACCGCGTGCCACCGACCGGGGTCACCGACACACGGACCTCTGCCGCCATGGGGCTGCGACTCGCAACCCCTCCTCCACCACCGCCACCACCAACGACCGACCCCGGAACATCGGGCGATCCACCGAGCAGTACCTCGGCCCCACCTGTCCTGCGCGCCGCCGTACCACTCGGCTACGGGGCGCGGAGTCGCTCGGTGTCCTCCCTGCAGCGGGCCCTCACCGCCAAGGGCTACCGGACCCCGGTCACCGGCACCTTTGGGCCGGTGACCCTGAGGAACCTCCGCGCCTTCCAGGCGGACAACCGTCTGCGTCTCTCGTCAACGCTCTCGATCGGCGCTGCGCGCCTGCTCGGCCTCGAACCGACGCCCCGTCTGCCCGTGCGACTCGGACAGACCGGCGATCAGGTTCGCCTCGTCCAGCAAGCGCTGCGCGACCGCGGGGTGAACCTGACGGTCGATGGACGGTTCGGGCCGGCAACCCGGCGCGCCGTCATCGCCTTCCAGCGGTCCGCCGGGCTCCGGGTGACGGCCATCGTCGACTCGGCCACCGCCCGGGCGCTCGGCTGGTGACCAGCGACCGGCAACGGTCGCATCGACTGGTCTGCGCTCTGGGCCCACCGTCCTGAACCCGGGACGAAATTTGTCGGGATCCCGACATGTGGCGACGAATGTCGCCTTATCCTGAGCCGACCCCCAACCGTGAGAAGGTGCACATGCTCGTGAAGCGACGTCCGCCGCGTACGGACACCAAGGTTCACCCCACCAAGACTGCACTGATTGACACCGTTGTCTCCATGCTCACGACGATGCCGGTCGAGGAGATCACCTGCGATGCGGTCCTCGCCGCCTCAGGTATCTCGCGCGGATCGCTCTACTACCACTTCGCCGATTTCGGGGACCTCATCGAGCATGCACTGGCCGTGCGGTTCAGTTCCCATGTGGACGGCACCATTCGGGCGCTCGATGACGTGCTCGCCGGCTCCACCTCGGGGACCGACTTCCGCGATCGACTCCTCGAGGCCACCGACGCCTCACTCTCGGCATCGGTGAACAACCGACTCGAACGAGCGATCCCGTTCGCTGCTGCAGCCAACAGCGCTCGCTTTCGTGCCGCGCTCGGTGCCGAGCAACAACGCCTCACCGACGCACATGCCCGCACCCTGCTCGCCGCATCCGAGCGCGGCTGGATCTCGCCGTCGGTCGATGTCCGTGCTGCGGCGGTGCTGCTCCAGGCAGCGAGTCTCGGGCTCGTGATCACCGAGTTGGCGCCGCATTCGGTGGATCCCCAGGCATGGGGTTCGCTCCTGCGAGTTGTCTTCGACCGCGTTTTCGCCAACCGGTAGTAACGACCCGGTCGACATGACCGGGTCAGTACGGTGAGTGCATGGCTGCGCGAACCGCCCAACGAACCCGTGGCCGCATCCGGGAGCCCCGCTGGGTGCTCGCTCCGTGCGGGGCATCGGTCTTCGTGATCGTCTTCGCCCTGTTGAACAATGGTCGGCACTCCATGTGGTTCGACGAGGCCTACTCGGCGTACTTCGCCAACCGCGATTTCAACCAACTCCTGCACGATCTCGTTACCGACGAGGCGAACATGGGGCCCTACTACCTGCTGCTCTGGGGCTGGCGGCAGTTCTCCAACAGCGATGTCTGGCTGCGCAGCCTGTCGATCGTCGGCACCGTCGCTGCGGTGTGGCTGGTCTGGGCCGTCACGTCACGGTGGGCGAGTCGCGCCGCAGCGGCGGCGGCGGTCTGCATGCTGGCACTCAATCCATTCGTGCTCACCTGGACGGTCCAGGCGCGCGGGTACACACTCGTCATCGCACTCACCGTCCTCGTCATCTGGCTCGCCGACCTCGTGCGCACCACCACTCTCACCCGGTATGCCGTTGCACTCGGCGTCACCGCGGCGGTGCTCGTTGCCACCAACTTCGCAACAGTCTTCATCGTCATTGCCGCAGCAGGTTGCACGCTGGCGTTCGGTGACCGGGAGAAACTCGTGCGACCCCTGGGCATCGGTGCGCTGGTGAGCAGCATCCTGTTCGCCCCGTTCGGCTATGCGTTCCTCACGAATCGTTCGCAGGTGAGTTGGATCCCAGAACTCACTGTGCAACGGTTCATCTCGTCGACGAACATGGCGCTCGGCGGGAAGTTCACGTCCGCAACCCTGGCGATTGGTCTCTTGGTGCTGCTCGCCATGCTCGCCAGACTGCGCGAGCCACGCGTGCGACCCGTGGCCGTCATGCTCCTCGTGTCCATCGTTACCGGGGTGGTCGGGCTGGTACTCGTCAGCATCATCGTCCAACCGCTGTTCGTGAACCGGTATCTCATCGGCATCCTGCCGATCGCCACGATCGGCGCAGCAATCGGGTTCGACGCCATCCGTCCGCCACGCTGGCATGTCGCGGCGCTCGCCCTGCTGCCGCTCGCCGCACTGGTGGGCGCCATCGTCAGACCATCATCCACCACACAGACGAACCTCGAGGACTACCGCAGTGCCGCCCGTTTGATCGAGGCATCGGTGACCGACGGCGATGCGGTGATCGACGTGGACGGGCACACGTCCGTCACGCTGGGGCGCTATCTCGAGTCACCCGACAGCATCATCGCTCTCGTGCCGACCGATGATCGAGCAAATCCGTATGGCCTCCGAGGTCTCGTCGAGGAACCCAGTCGAGTCTGGCTCGTGCTCCGCGGAACGAGCTTCACCACGAGTGAATCCGCCACGTCACGGCGCTCCTGGATTACCTCGCTCTACCCCGAGGTGCTCAAGCGGTGGGAACTCGACGGGGTCACGCTCGAACTGCGGTCGCACGGCAGAGCGTGATTCGGAGCACTGCCGAGACGCTGACGCTCCCCTCCGTGACGTGCCGGTTCGTGAGACCTCAACCGATAACAAACGTGTCCATGAATGCCAGC
>JAULYZ010000142.1:0-4311 GCA_032117595.1 Acidimicrobiia bacterium
CCTGACGGGCCCCCAGCACGATCGCCACCCGATGCCCCGGGACGGCCACCGCGGGGCGGGCGGTTCCCGCCCTGGCGGGCGCCACCGGCAGCAGCGGGCCCCGGCGGAGGTGTCAGCGGGACGGGAGCCGGGCGGGTATCGCCGATGCGGGGTCGGCGCACGAGAGCCGCCTCGGCGGCCTCGGGCGACGGACGTCCCTCTCGGATCGGCTCAGGAAGCTCCACGTCAGCGCTCCTGTTCCCAGCGCCCCCGTTCCCGGTGTCGCGGTTCCCGGTGTTGCGGCTCCCTGAGTCGCGAGTGCCGGTGTCACGGTGACCGGGCTCGCGGTTACCGGGCTCACGGTCACCGGTGTCGTCGTCATCGTCATCGTCCTCATCATCATCGGCGCGAGCCGACACCGAGAATCCACCGCTGGCGGTCGCTGCGGACGGACGCTTCTTCCCCTTGCCGCCGCGCGAGCCGCGACGACGCTTCTTCGCCGGTGGCCTCGGGCCGCCCGCAGCGGCGCCCTCACCGGGCGTCGCGCCCTGCGTTGTGGGCTGCCCCTCGGTGGTTCCTACGCGTTCGCCCGGGTCAGCGGGCGACGAGGTCGTGTGGTGCATGTCGCGATCCGGCGACATGTCGTCGGGTTGTTCCATCGGTAGTCCCTTCTCATGCGCCGACCAAGTCGCCCGGCGCAACGACAACGTGCTGCACCGGGAGCAACTCCCGGCGCGCGCCGTCGCGTTCGATCCATTGTTCGGTCCGCAGCAGGCTGCGCACCGCATCACCGGCGACGTCACCCAACTGGGGGAACATCACCGCAACCAGTTCCGTCGGGCGCAGGCCCCGACCGACGGTGGCGAGTCGAGCGGTCACGACCGTTCGCTCACCCGGGCGGAGCCCGAGCGCCTCGATCGAACCCCGGACGTCATCGGTCCGTCGTTCGCCCTTGCGCTCACGCTCCAACAACAACGTCGGCGCCGCGAGCGTGCCCGCAATCGCCGATGCGACCTCGTCGGCCGGGATGCCCTCGAGTTCGAGTTCCCAGTCGCAGGCCACGACATCCTCCTGGAGCGAAACCTGCCCCGGGAGTTTGGGGGCAACGGCCATCACGTCGAAGCCGACGGGAAGGCTGTCGCTCAATCGGTCCGCCAGACCGTCGAGATCGACGTCGGTGGCGAACTCGATGTCCACGTACTCGGCCAGAGATCCGGCGGCCAACGGGAGGGCCAAACCGAAACTGAGTCGTGGACGCGGGGAGAAGCCCGTGCTGTAGGCGACCGGCAGGGCCGCCTTGCGCAAGGAGCGCTCCCAGATTCTGGTCACGTCGAGGTTCCCCACGAAACGGACCTTGCCGAGCTTGGAATAGCGGAGACGGGCCTTCATGGCGTCGCCCCCGCCGGCTGTTGCGGACGACGGCCGATCTGCAGGCGGACCGGCACCTCACCGCCGGTGGCGAGGTTCTGTCCCGTGCCCTGACTGCCGCCCGCCGGGGCCACCGGCGAGGCGACGACGTGCTCGATGCCGTACCCGGTGCAGACGCCGCAGTCGTAGCACGGCGTCCACCGGCAGTCCTCGAGGCCGCTGCCTGCGAGCGACGCCTGCCAATCGTCCCAGAGGAAGTCCTTGTGGAGGCCGGCCGAGATGTGGTCCCACGGCAGCACTTCCTCCGCAGTGCGGTGACGCAGCACGTACCACTCGAAGCTGAGGCCCTCGGCCGCCATGGCCGACTCCCAGCGCTCGAGCCGGAAGTGCTCGCCCCACTCCTGGAACGTGCCGCCCTCGCGCCACACCCGCTCGATGACCCGACCCACCCGGCGGTCGCCCCGGGAGGCAAGTCCCTCGGCGAGTGACGCTCGCGGGTCGTGCCACTTGAGCTGCACACCGCGTGCACGATGGGTGGCGTTGCGCAACAGGTCGATCTTGCGACGCAACTCGGCCTCGGTGTTCTGCCCGAACCACTGGAACGGGGTGTGCGCCTTCGGGACGAACCCCCCGACGCTCGCCGTCACGCTCGCACGGTTCGTGAAGCGGCGTCCGATCTCGGTGCAGTTGCGCGCCAGCTCATTGATGCCGAGGGTGTCCTCGTCGGTCTCGGTGGGGAGTCCGGTGAGGAAGTACAGCTTCATCCGGGTCCAGCCCTGACTGAATGCGGACTCGACCGCTCCGTAGAGGTCCTCTTCGGTGATGAGCTTGTTGATCACCTGACGCAGCCGCCACGTACCGCCCTCGGGGGCGAACGTGAGGCCACTGCGCCGGCCGTTGTTCACCTGCGCAGCCACTCCGACCGTGAATGCGTCGACGCGCAACGACGGCAGGCTGATCGAGGTGGGCTGCCCGCACGACGTGGGGTCGGTGGCCACATTGGTGAGCAACTGCTCGATGCCGCTGAAGTCAGCGGTGGAGAGCGACGTGAGCGCCACCTCGTCGTGACCCGTGCGACGCAGACCCTCGGAGATCATCGTTCGCACCTGCTCGGCGGGCCGCTCGCGCACCGGGCGCGTGATCATGCCGGCCTGGCAGAAACGACAACCGCGCGTGCACCCGCGGAAGACCTCGACGCTGAGGCGGTCGTGCACCACCTCGGTGAGCGGGGTAATGAAGCGCTTGGGGTACGGCCAGGCAGAGAGATCCGCAATGGTCCGCTTCTCCACGCGCGCCGGCACATCAGGGTAGCGGGGCGTGACGGACACGATCGACGGGCCGTCGTACTCGACGTGGTACATCGCCGGGACGTACACGCCGGGCACGAGTGCCAGAGCATGGAGGACGTGCTCGCGCGAGCCCTCGCTGCGCCCGCTGCGCTTCCAGTCGGCCACGACTGCACTGATCTCGGCGATGACCTCCTCGCCCTCCCCGATCACGAAGAAGTCGACGTAGTCGGCGAGCGGCTCGGGATTGAAGGCTGCGTGACCGCCCGCCCCGATGAGTGGGTGCTCCGGACGGCGCTGCTCGCTGCGCACCGGGACCCCGGCGAGGTCGACGCAGTTGAGGAGGTTCGTGTAGACGAGTTCGGCCGAGAGGTTGAACGCGATGATGTCGAAGTCGCCAGCCGGGCGGTGCGTGTCCACGGAGAACAGCGGGATGTCCCGCTCGCGCATCAGCCGCTCGAGGTCGGTCCAGGGGGCATACGTGCGCTCGGCGACGGTGTCGTCGCGCTCGTTCAGGATCTCGTACAGGATCTGGAGCCCCTGATTGGGCAGGCCGACCTCGTAGGTGTCGGGGTAGGTGAGCAGCCACGATGTCGTCGCGTCGCAGTGGACCGGCACGACGGCGCCGTCCTCGCAGCCGATGTAGCGGGCCGGCTTTTGCACCTTGCCCAGGAGGGGCTCGAGACGAGACCACACCGATGCGGACTCTCGCGACCTCATGGTGCCCGAACTCTACCGGCCGGGTCTTGGGCCCGGGGGTATTGACGGCGGCCCCGGGAGGGGCCCGGGCTCAGCGGAACCGGCGCATGTGCACGTTCTGCACCATGCCGAGCATCATGAGGAACGACACGAGGGAACTGCCCCCGTACGACACGAACGGCAGGGGGATGCCCGTCACCGGCATGATCCCCAGACTCATCCCGACGTTCTCGAAGACGTGCCAGAGCAGCATCGAGAAGACCCCGGCGCAGATGTAGGTCCCGAGCATGTCCTTGGAGAGGTGCGCAGTGCGCCAGATCCGGGCGAGCACCACGCCGTAGAGCGTCAGCAGGACCAGCACGCCGAGCATCCCGAACTGCTCGGCGAGCGCGGTCACCGGGAAGTCGGCCCACTGCACCGGGATCGACCGGTTGTTGGTGAGCGGACCGTCGAGCCACCCCTTGCCGAACAGGCCGCCGTTGCCGAAGGCTCGCTTGGCCTGCTTCACCTGCTGGATGAGGTCCTGGATCTCTTTGTTGTCGGAGTTCTGGTTGAGGAAACCCACCAGTCGGCTGATCTGGTACTGCTTCACCAACCCGACCATGACGGCGATGGTCACCGTGGCTGCCGACAGAGCCGTGATCATCACGATGTGACGGACCCGTGCACCTGCCACGAGCAACACACCCATCACGAGTGCCACGTACACCGACGCCGAGCCGAGATCAGGCTCCACGACGACGAGCACCATCGGTGCCCCCACCAGCATGAGCCCGCCGAGGAACTTCGAGTACGAGATGGTCTCGGTGCGGTCCTCGGAGAGGTACGACGCGAGGAAGAGCATGGTGGCGAACTTCCCGAACTCGGAAGGCTGCACCGAGATGGGGCCGACGTCGAACGACGACGTGGCGCCGCCGGTGGTGCGACCGAGACCGAGCACGAGCAAGAGACCGAAGATCGTGGCGCCGTAGAGGATCCG
>JAULYZ010000143.1:0-24830 GCA_032117595.1 Acidimicrobiia bacterium
CGGGTGAGTCGGGATCGACTGCCAGACCGGTGAACCGCGGTGCCCGCTTCTCGACGAAGCTGTTCACTCCCTCGTTGAAGTCGGGCTTGCCGATCATCTGCTGCACGAGACCGATGGCCTCGCGGCGGGACGGGTCGATCGAGCGCTCCCAGTCGGCATTCATCTGAGCCTTCATCACGGCGAGCGACCGCGGCGAACAGTTTGCAGCCATGTCCTTTGCGTACGCCATGACGGCCGGCATGAGTTCGTCGGCGTCGTACGCCCGGTTCACGAGGCCCATCGACTCGGCCTCCTCGCCGGTGACCACACGGCTCGACAGGAGTAGGTCGGCAGCATTGCCGGCGCCGACCAGACGTTCGAGCATCCACGACAGAGCGTTCTCCGCAGGGAGACCGCGGCGCGAGAACGCAACCGTCATCTTTGCGGTGCGCGCAGCGAAGCGGAGGTCGCAGGCAACGGCCTGGATGAAGCCGATGCCGGCACACGCACCGTTCACGGCAGCAATGACGGGCTTTGGTACCTGGCGCGCGTAGAGGTGTGAGCGACTCGGTCGGGCGCCGAGGATCTGGCCGCCGCCGGAGGCGTGGCCTGACCCGGCAGCGGCGCTGAGGGTGTTCATGTCGAGACCCGGGCAGAAGGCCTTCCCCGAGCCGGTCACCACGATCACGCGGACATCGGGGTCCATCGACGCAGCGCGGAGCGCATCGAAATAGGCGTTCTCCAAGTCGGTCGACCAACCGTTGTTCCGCTCGGGGCGGTTCCAGGTCAGCAGCATCACGCCGGCCTCGAAGGACCGGAGTACGAGGTTGTTGGTGTCGCTCATGGCGGCGATTCTCGCACGCCGCGGGGCGCTACTCGGAAGTGGGGCCGGAGAACTGCGGGGGCCGCTTCTCGCGGTGCGACATGAGCCCCTCGCGTGCGTCGGGGCCGACGAATCCGAGCATCTCGTAGGCGAGGGAGGCATCGAAGATCGGGCCGGCCTGGCGGTACCAGTGGTTCAGCGTGTGCTTGGTGTAGCGGATGGCCGACTGTGCCATTCCTGCAAGTTGGACGGCGACCTCGAGGGCCTTTGCGTGGACCTGATCGTCGTCGGTGCACAGCGAGACGAGGCCGATGCGCTCGGCCTCCTCGCCCGTGAGTGTCTCGCAGGTGAGGAGGTAGTACTTGGCTTTCGCCATGCCGCAGAGCAGCGGCCAACAGATGGCGGCGTGGTCGCCTGCAGCGACACCGAGCCGGGTGTGGCCGTCGATGATGCGCGCCGTGCGCGAGGCGACCGAGACATCGGCGAGGAGCGCGGCAACGAGACCCGCACCGACGGCTGGTCCGTGGATGGCCGAGACGATCGGCTTCGAGCAGTTGATGACGTTCATCACGAGGTCCCGTGCCTCGCGTAGCGTGCGAACGGCGACCGCGTAGTCGGAGGTAATGGTGTCGAGCAGTTCGAAGCTGCCGCCCGCCGAGAATGCCTTGCCGGCCCCCTGGATGATGGCCACGCGCGTGTCTGGATCCCGGTCGACCGTGAGCCAGACCTCGGCGAGATCGCGATGCGCGTCGGGTGATACCGCATTGAGCCCCGGCGCATCGAGCGTGATTCGGAGCACTCCATCAGCGGGACGGTCGAAGCGGAGGCTCGGGTAGAGGCTGGCGTAGTCGGTCATCAGCACCGACGCTATACGCCGCCCTACCCCTGGGTCCCGGTGGCCGGTTCGAAGCGCGGGATCGCATCGGATTCACCCGCAGTGTCGAAGCGAACCCGCACACGCTGGCCGCAGCGGATCGACTCGACGTCGTCGGTGACCACGTTGGTGAGCAGCCGCGGTCCTTCATCGAGTTCGACGTACGCCAGTACGTAGGGCGAAACGTCCTTGTACGCGCCCTGTCCGCGACGCACGATGGTGAAGGCGTAGATCGTCCCGTCGCCGCTCATCTGCTCCCACGCAATGTTGGTGCCGCCGCATGCCGGGCAGAAGCGACGTGGGTACCAGATCAGTTGCGCGCAGCCGGTACAGCGCGGCAGCACGAGGCGTCGCTGCGCGCAGGCATCCCAGAACGGGGCGGTCTCGTCGGTGCGACGGGGCGGCCGTGTGGGCAACTCAGGCATCGGCCACCCCGAGGATGAGCGTGCTGCTGACGTGCCGTGTGCTCAATGCGCCGCCGGTTCCGTGCGCGAGCGCGATGCGGCAGTCGGGGACCTGCACCGCAGGATTCGCCTCGCCACGGAGTTGTCGTACTGCCTCGATCACCTTGGTCATCCCGCCGCGGTTCGCAGGGTGGTTGTTGCACAGGCCACCGCCGTCGGTGTTGAAGGGAAGCCGCCCGAACGGTGCGACGAGGGTTCCGTCCTGCACGAACCGACCCCCTTCGCCCTTGGCGCAGAAGCCGAGATCCTCGAGCGTCTGCAGCACGGTGATGGTGAACGAGTCGTAGATCGACACATAGTCGATGTCGGCGGGCGAGACCCGGGCCTCCTCGAATGCTGCTGCGCCCGACCACAGCGCACCGGTGTGGGTGAGGTCGGGGCGGCCGAGCGTGGTGTGCTTGATGGCCTCGCCCTGTCCGAGCACCTTCACGCAATTCCGTTCGAGCGTTCGGGCGACCTCTGGGCTGACGACCACCACGGCCCCGCCTCCGTCGGTGATGACGCAGCAGTCCAGACGGTGGAGCGGGTCGGCCACCATCGGCGACGACACCACCTCTTCCACCGTGACGACGTCCCGGAGGAAGGCATTCGGGTTGTGCTGCGCGTGGAGGGAGGCAGCAACCTTGATCTCGGCGAGTTGTTCGCTGGTGGTCCCGAACTCGTACATGTGCCGCTGCGCCGCCATCGCGTAGTAGGCGAGCACCGACGTTCCCCAGATGTTCTCGAACTCGGCCTCGGGAGCGCCGGAAGCGTTCACGTCGGAGCCGGGGAGTGGTCCACCCGAACGCGGCTTTCCGCCGAGCGTGATGAGCGCCACCTGCGCGTGTCCTGCGGCAATCGCCGCAGTGGCGTGCCCGATGTGGAGCAGGTACGACGACCCTCCGGTCTCGGTGGAGTCGATGGTCCTGCAGCGCAGGCCGAGGTAGTCGGCCATCGAGAGACCTGCGAATCCCGGTGCATCGCCGGCGCAGTAGTAGGCGTCGACGTCGGCGAGCGAGAGGCCGGCATCAGCGAGCGCGCCGAGCGCTACCTCTGCGTGGATCTCGGCGACCGTTCGATCGGGGATCTCGCGGCGCGGGTGCTCGAAGGCACCAGCGATGTATGCGGCCCCCCGCAGCGTCCCTGCCATGGCCACTACCTAAGCCGCTCCGGCAGCCCGGGCACAAGACGGAAGGAACTCGGCTGAGCAATCAATGGGCCGGAGCGATGTGCCGCCCCGCAGCGCCGACCTACGCTCGTCGGATGGAGCCGAACCCGTCCGATGTGGTGATGATCGAGCAGTTGCTCAACAAGTACGGGCATCTGGTGGACGCCCGGGCCTGGCACCGCTTCGACGAACTCTTCACCGCCGACTGTGTGGTGGATTACACCAACGTCCGGGCCCCCCAGGTGTTCCACGGGATCCCTGAGGTGGTCGCGTACTTCGAGGTCGCCAACCATCCGCAGGCCCACCATGTGGCCAACGTCTGGGTCGAGCTCGTCGGTGGTGAGCACCACGTGCACAGCAAGTTCCACGTGGCGTTCTGCGGCCCGACGCACGACCCGAAGCGCTGGTACGGCGGCGACTACGACGATGTCGTGGTTCGCACTGCCGAGGGATGGCGGGTCTCCCGGCGCCGCTGCAGCGAGCGCTGGATCTGGGCACCCTGAGCAGGTCGATAGCGTTCCCGGGGTGACGACTGCAGCAGAGACCCCCACGTCGGTCGCGCCGCTGCAGATCGGCCCGTTGCGGCTGCGCACTCCCGTGGTGCTCGCTCCGATGGCTGGTGTCACCAATGCACCGTTCCGGACGATGTGCCGCAGGTTCGGTCCCGATCTGCTCTACGTGAACGAGATGGTGATGGCCATCGCCGTTGCGCACCGGAACGCAAAGACCGAGCGCATGATGACCTTCGCCCCCGATGAGTCGCCGCGCAGCCTGCAGCTCTACGCAAGCGATCCGGTGAGCACGGGCGAGGCCGTTCGTCGATTGGTGGGCGAGGGCCTCGTCGACCACATCGACATGAACTTCGGTTGTCCTGCAGCAAAGGTCACGCGTCGGGGTGGCGGCGCCGCCGTGCCGCTCAAGCGCAACCTGTTGCGGGCTGTGGTGCGCGCTGCGGTGCAGGCTGCATCACCGCACGGCATCCCGGTCACCATCAAGTTCCGCAAGGGCATCAACGATCACTTGCTCACCTTCCTCGACACCGGACGGATCGCCGAGGAGGAGGGCGTTGCGGCAATCGCCCTCCATGCGCGCACTGCGGAGCAGCACTATGCAGGGAGTGCCGACTGGGCTGCCATCGCAGCGCTCAAGCAGCACGTCACATCTATCCCCGTACTCGGAAACGGTGATATCTGGGAGGCCGCAGATGCCACCGCAATGATGCGCGAAACCGGCTGTGACGGTGTGGTGGTGGGCCGCGGTTGTCTCGGGAGGCCGTGGCTCTTCGGGGATCTCGTTGCTGTCTTCGACGGTCGTGCAGTACCGACGGCGCCGACGCTCGGCGCGGTGGCGTCGGTGATGGCCGAGCACGCGCGCTTGCTCTGGGACCACCACCCGGGTGATCTCGGCATCCGCGACTTCCGCAAGCACGCCGGCTGGTACCTCACCGGCTACCCCGTGGGTGGCGAGTTGCGCCGTCGCTTCGGCATGGTGTCGTCGCTCGACGAACTCGACGATCTCATTGCGCTGCTCGACCACGACGCGGTCCTGGTGCCCGGTGGCGAGCGCATCGTGCGCGGTCACTCGAACGGCCCCATCCGCGTTGCACTTCCGGACGGTTATCTCGATCATCTCGAGGACGAGACCCCGCCCGATGACGCCGCCGCCGTCGCAGTGAGCGGAGGCTGACCACCATGGTTCCCGTGGTGCTTGCGTCCGGGTCTCCCCGGCGGCGCGAGATGCTCGAGCGTCTCGGCGTGGACTTCGACGTGGTGATCCCGGACGTGGACGAGACCCCCCTCGCTGGTGAGGACCCCTCGGCCTACGTCGAACGCCTGGCCCGCTCGAAGGCTGCGGCGGTGCCGGCTGCACCCGGGTCGCTCGTGATCGCAGCAGACACCACCGTTGATGTCGACGGTGAGATCCTCGGCAAGCCCGTCGATGCTGACGATGCCCGCCGGATGCTGCGGCGGCTCTCGGGCCGTGCCCACTACGTCCACAGTGGCGTGGCGGTGCGCCTCGGCGACCGGATGGAGAGCGGGGTCGACGAGACCCGGGTGGTGCTCGAGCCGATCCCGGACCACGCCCTCGACTGGTACGTGGCCACGGGGGAGCCCCTCGACAAGGCGGGGGCGTACGCCCTCCAGGGTGTGGGTGCGGTGTTCGTGGCCCGGGTGGCGGGCAGCGTGAGCACGGTCATCGGCCTCCCGCTGACCCTGCTGGTCGACCTCTGCCGCCGACTCGGGATCGACCTCGTCGGTTAGCACTCGGGTGTGCCGGTTGCTAATCCGGGGGCACAGCCCGTATCTTTGGCACTCATCGTGTCCGAGTGCTAACCACCCACTGGAGGGCCTGCACCATGAATCTGAAGCC
Organism: Acidimicrobiia bacterium; assembly: GCA_032117595.1. Taxonomy (GTDB): domain Bacteria; phylum Actinomycetota; class Acidimicrobiia; order Acidimicrobiales; family Ilumatobacteraceae; genus WLJO01. Next base: position 5,658 of record JAULYZ010000143.1, read on the forward strand.
ACTTGACGACCGCATTGTGGTCAAGCCGAATCAGGCCGAGGAGCGCACTGCTTCTGGCCTCGTGATCCCCGACACGGCGAAGGAGAAGCCCCAGCAGGGCACCGTCCTCGCCGTGGGCGCCGGGCGTCGCGCCGAGGCCACGGGCGAGCTCATCCCGCTCGACGTGAAGGTCGGCGACACCGTCGTCTACTCGAAGTACGGCGGCACCGAGATCACCGTCGGCGGGGACGACCTGCTGATCCTGTCGAGCCGGGACGTGCTCGCAGTCGTGCAGAAGTGAGGCACTGAGCCACATGGCAAAGATGCTGAAGTTCGACGAGGAGGCGCGGCGCGCCCTCGAGGCCGGTGTGGACAAGCTCGCCAATGCGGTGAAGGTCACGCTGGGCCCGAAGGGCCGCAACGTCGTGCTCGACAAGAAGTGGGGCGCTCCCACCATCACCAACGACGGTGTGTCGATCGCCAAGGAAGTCGAGCTCGAGGACCCGTTCGAGAACATGGGTGCCCAGCTCGTCAAGGAAGTGGCGTCCAAGACCAACGATGTCGCCGGTGACGGCACCACGACGGCCACCGTGCTCGCACAGGCGATGGTCCATCAGGGCATGCGCGCCGTTGCTGCGGGAGCGAACCCGATGGGCCTGAAGAAGGGCATCGAGAAGGCAGTCGCTGCAGCGGTCGAGTCGATCAAGGCGCTGTCGAAAGATGTCGACGACAAGAAGGACATCGCGAACGTCGCAACGATCTCGGCAGCCGATGCCTCGGTCGGTGCGGTCATCGCCGATGCCATCGACAAGGTCGGCAAGGACGGCGTGGTGACCGTCGAGGAGTCGAACACCTTCGGGATCGAACTCGACTTCACCGAGGGAATGATGTTCGACAAGGGCTACCTGTCGCCCTACTTCGTCACCGATCCCGAGCGTCAGGAAGCCGTGATCGAGGATCCCTACATCCTCCTCACGTCGTCGAAGATCTCCAGCGTGCAGGCAGTCCTGCCGGTGCTCGAGGCCGTGATGAAGGGCGGCAAGCCGCTCGTCATCATCGCCGAGGACGTCGAGGGCGAGGCTCTCGCGACGCTCGTGGTCAACAAGATCCGCGGCACCTTCAACTCGGCCGCCGTGAAGGCACCGGGCTTCGGCGATCGCCGCAAGGCGATGCTGCAGGACATGGCGGTGCTCACGGGGGCTCAGGTGATCTCCGAGGAGGTCGGCCTGAAGCTCGACAACGTGACGCTCGACCTGCTCGGTCGTGCCAAGCGCGTGATCATCACCAAGGACGAGACCACCATCGTTGACGGCGCCGGCGATTCGGCCGACGTGCAGGGACGCATCGCCCAGATCAAGGCCGAGATCGAGAACACCGACTCGGACTGGGACCGCGAGAAGCTCCAGGAGCGTCTTGCCAAGCTTGCTGGCGGCGTTGCCGTCATCAAGGTGGGTGCAGCCACCGAGGTGGAGCTCAAGGAGAAGAAGCACCGCATCGAGGACGCCATCTCGGCAACCCGTGCAGCAATCGAGGAGGGCATCGTCCCCGGTGGCGGTGTGGCACTCGTGCGTGCGCGCAAGGCTGTCGCAACCGTGGTTGCGTCGCTCTCGGGTGACGAGGCCAACGGTGCACGCATCGTGTTCGAGTCGCTCACGGCGCCCGCACGCCACATTGCCGACAACGCTGGCCTCGAGGGTGGCGTCATGGTGCAGCAGGTGGAAGATGCCTCGGGCGCCATGGGGCTGAACGCCGCCACGGGTGAGATGACCGACCTCGTCAAGGCCGGCATCATCGACCCGGCAAAGGTCACCCGCGCTGCCCTGCAGAACGCCGCATCCATTGCAGCGCTCGTGCTCACCACCGAGTGTCTCGTCGCCGAGAAGCCCGAGAAGAAAGCTGCGGCACCCGCAGCACCGGGCGGCATGGGCGGCATGGGGATGCCCGGCATGATGTGAGTTGGTCGACGGGCACGTCGACCACCACGAACACCGAACAGCAGAACGGCCCGGGCAGGACGCCCGGGCCGTTCTCGCGTCGGTGGGGCATGCGCTGATCAGCGGTGGCGCCGATGTCCACGTAGGTGTCCGTGGGGCGCGGACGCACACGGGTACCGTGATCACCGTGAAGCGCCGCTTCTGGGCACATCAGGTGGTGGAGTACCTCTTCGGTCTCGGGGCGATCGCGTGGGGTGCGCAGTCGCCCGAGCCGCTCTATCCCTGCCTTGCGGGTGCGTTGCTCCTCGTGAACGCAGCCACTACACACGGGCCGATCGCAGCATTCCGCTTGGTTCCCAGGCGCATGCACCGCGTGTTCGACGTGGTCCTCGTCGTGCTCATGCTCGTGGCGGCGGTCGTGGCGCGAGACGGTATCGACGCCTCGGGCCGGGGCATGCTCGTTGCCTTCGCGGTGGCGCATGCATTCGTTACTTGGCGGACCGATTTCCGGATCGAGCCGGCACGCGACGCCGCCAAGGCCGCGCCACGTCCGATCGACGCAGAGGAGTTCGGGAAGAAGGCCGGGCGCCTCTCGGGGACTGCGTACAAGATGATCCGCGACCGGAAGCGATCGTGATGCAGCGACAGGTATCAGCGTGCTGAGCCGTCGCTTCCGCAATAGCCTGAGAATATGAGTTTCGAGCCGCCCGCACCCGACATCGCCAAACTCCGCGACACGTGGGAGGAGTGGGAGCGTGGTGAGGAGACGCCCGGACGCGTCCTTGCCAACCTGAAGACCTCGGGGATGCGTGCCCTGCTGGCGCAACTCGTCGAGTCGGGTTGGTCGCCCGCACCGTGAGCCGATGAGGCGGCAATGAGTGGTGCGCGCCGACGCGGCGGCGACCAGATCATTCCGCGGCCGTCGTCGTGGCGTCCCGGGAACCCTCCTGCGTGGCACGGGCACTCCGACGGCACCGCGCCGATTCCCGCTGGCTCTGTCCTCGATGCCGTGCGACGACGCGGCGCAGCCACCGCGCTCGACCCCGTCCTCGACGACGCCCGCGCCTCTGCGGTGCTCATCGCGATCTGGGAGGGTGAGCAGGGTGCGGAGGTGCTCCTGACAAAGCGTTCGTGGGAACTCCGCAACCATCGGGGCGAGATCAGCTTTCCCGGTGGTCGTCTCGATCCGGGCGAGACGCCGGTGGAGGCGGCGCTGCGCGAGGCGCACGAGGAAGTGGGGCTCGATCCGGGCGGGGTGACGGTAGTGGGAGAGCTCGACCACATCTCCACCGTGGTCTCCAAGAGTTACATCGTGCCGGTGGTGGCCTCGGTCGCCTCACGTCCCGACGTTGCTCCGATGACTGGTGAGGTGGCGCGCGTGCTGCATGTTCCGCTGCAGGAGCTCTACCGAGCCGATACCTACCGCCAGGAGATCTGGTGGCGTCCGCCGGTCGAGTGGCCGATCCACTTCTTCGAGCTCGACGACGAAACGATCTGGGGTGCCACCGGACGCATTCTCGTACAGTTGCTCTCGATCGCGGTCGGTGTCGAGACACGCACGAGCGGCTTCTGAGTCAGCAGCGCCTACTCGAGCCGCAGGGGTTCGGTGTCGGCGAGCCGCAGCACCAGGGACCAGGCATCAGCAACGTGCTGCCGGGTGGTGAGCCGGGCACCCACGCACCAGCGGAGCACGCTGCGGTGGTCGAGCACCGTCCGCGTGAACAGCACCTCTCGAGTTGCGTTGAGCCGTTCGACGAGTGCATCGGTGGCCTCGTTGCCGTCGCGGTGAGCGATGCACAGCAGGTTGAGCGGATGCGGTGCAACGATCTCGAACCGACCATCTGACGCGACGAGGTCGGCGAGCTCCTGTGTGAGCGCAACGTGCTGGCGGATCATCTGTTGCGCCGGGCCGACTCCGTCGGTGCGGAGCGTGAACCAGAGCTTGAGCGAGCGGAAACGGCGGCCGAGCGGGATCTGCCAGTCGCGGTAGTCGACTGCATGCTGTTCCTCGAGCGCTCGCGAACGTAGGTACTCGGGCAGGATGCTCAGGGCGCCCAGCAGTGCCGAGCGATGCGCGGTCCAGAACAGGTCACAGTCGAAGTTGATCCCCATCCACTTGTGTGGGTTCGTGGCGTAACTGTCGACGTGCTCGAGTCCTTCGTTGACCCAGCGGTACTCCGGGACGAGGGCGGCGATGCCGGCCATCGCTGCATCGACATGGACCCATGCGCCGTGCAGGTGGCCGACCTCGGCGGCGCGCGCGACCGGGTCGAATGCCATCGACGAGGTTGTCCCGGTCGTGAGGTTCACGAAGAACGGTGTGCGTCCGGCCGCCCGGTCGTCGGTCATCATTCGGTCGAGAGCGTCGGTATTCATCGCGTACCGGTGATCGTGCGGGACGATCCGAATCTGCTCGGTGCCGATGCCGGCGATCCGTAGGCCCTTCTCCACCGAGGCATGAGCCTGCGACGTCATGTACGCAACGAGGCCGTCCATGGTGGTGGACCCCTGATGGTTCACACGACCATCGGTGGCAAGCCAACGGGCGGCGAGCACTGCACACAGCGTGGCCTCGGACGCCGTCCCCTGGATGACGCCGCCCCCGTGAGGGCTCGAGAACCGGAAGCGTTCGGGAAGCCCGAGGAGCTCGGCCATCCAGTCGAGCATCACCGACTCGATCTCGGTGCACGCCGGGCTCGTCACCCAACTCATCCCCTGGACACCGAGCCCTGCCGAGGCAAGCTCGCCGAGGATCGAGGGGAACGAGATGTTTGCCGGGAAGTACGCAAAGAAGTTCGGGTGCTGCCAGTGCGTGATGCCCGGCACCACGATGCGGTCGAGGTCGGCGAGCACGGTGGCGAAGGGCTCGGGCTGTTCGGGCGGGTGCTGCGGGAGCATGGCCCGGATGTCGCCGGGCTCGGCCTCGGAGGTCACCGGTAACGAACCGACGCGGTCGAGGTAGCTGGCGATCCAGTCGATGAGGGCGTAGCCACTCCGGCGGAACTCATCGGGGGTCATGGCGCCACCGTAGACCGGTCGCTGCGGTGCCGGGACTGCTGGGAGGCCCCTGATGTCCTCATCGGCCTGATGTCCTGATCGGAGCGAGCGCTGTGGCAAGGTGAGCGCGATGCACGACCCGAGCGAGATCGACCCGAGCCGCTTCGTCACACACCGTTCTGCCGAGCGGGGTTTCTCGCAGGCGTTCGTGCGCGAGGGGATCGGCGGCGTGCCGCTGGTGTGTGTCCACGGTTGGCCCGAGACCAAGCGGTTGTACTGGCGGGTCATCGAGCCCCTCGTTGCCGCCGGGTTCGAGGTGATCGTGCCCGACCTCCGCGGTTTCGGTGAGAGCGAGGTGGCACCCGACGGATTTCACGACGTCTTCGCGCACAGTGCAGACCTGTGGTCCCTCGTCCACGACGTACTCGGCCACGAGCGGGTGGTGCTTGCCGGTGGGGATCTCGGTGGTCCGGTGATCCAGGACCTCGCCCTGCGCCATCCCGAGTGGGTGGACCGCATGGTGCTCTTCAACTCGCCGCTGCCCTACGACCGCGATCGGATGGGGCATCTCGCCAACACTCGGTCGAGCAGGGAGTCGAGCGACTATTTCATCCGTCAGGGCCGCGACCCCGACGGCCTCGCGGCGGAACTCTCCACCCCCGAGGCGCGGCAGCGATACATCGCAACCTTCTACACCTCGCGGTTCTGGGCGCACCCCGGCGCCTTCCTCGACCCGTCGACCCCACCCAGCACGATGGGCGGATCGGCCGTCGTCGACTTCCACACCGAACCGTTCCGCAGCGCAGCGCACCTGCGTGCGAGTTTCGGCGGCTACCAGTCCACCTTCGACCCCGCCGCACGATCGGGAGTGCCGCTGATGGGGCGCAACTCGCACACACCGACGCTGGTGCTGTTCGGGACGAGCGATCACGTGATCTATCCCGACTTCGATCGCATGGCAGCCGCCGTGTTCGATCGACACGTCGGGCCGTTCCTCCTGCGCGACTGTGGTCACTTCGTGCCGTGGGAGGCCCCGCACGCCTTCGTGAGCGGGACTGCTGCGTTCTGCTCCGACCTGCTTGCGTCGCAGCGGGGCTGACTCAACTCCACTGCCGGTCGCCCACCTCGGCACGCCTTGCGAGGTTGGTGCGTCGGGCGGAACGGAAGACCACCGTGAACACCAGGATCAGACCCACCACGAGCAGGACCCACACGGTGTACTGGAGTGCACCACCCCGGTCGCCAGCCTGCTGGGGCTCCACGCCGCAGTCGGGCTTCTTGATGGCGGGACTTGCACACTCGAGGTTCGACACTGCCGCGGACACCGTGTCGGTTGGCGCCTCGACGGCGACCGGCGTTGTTGTCGGGGTGTCGCCCGCGGAGCCGGCGTAGGCGGCCGGGGCGATGCCGAGCGAGATGAGAACCGTGAGCACGACGAGGGGATGACGCACACCCCCATGCTGGCACGAAGCGGTTCCGGAGCGGAAGCGGCCGGTAGGGTCGAATCGTGACTGCACAGCCCGGGATCACCGAATTCGACACCGTTCTCGTGGTGGATTTCGGGGCCCAGTACGCACAACTCATCGCGCGGCGGGTCCGCGAAGCAAGCGTGTACTCCGAGATCGTTCCGTTCACCATGTCGGCTGCAGAGATCCGGGCGCGTGCACCCAAGGGGATCATTTTCTCCGGTGGTCCCAAGAGCGTCCATGTGGAGGGCGCCCCTGCCATCGACCCGGCGGTGTACGACCTCGGCATCCCGATTCTGGGAATCTGCTACGGCGTGCAACTCATCGCCCAACAACTCGGTGGCGAGGTGGCCCGCACCGGGCGCGGCGAGTACGGCGGCACCGACCTCACCGCCTCGGGAGCGCCGAGCACGCTCGGCGTCGACTCCCAGCGGGTCTGGATGAGTCACTTCGACTCGATCGTGCGCGCGCCCGGCGGCTTCCGCGTGACGGGAAGCACGCCTGAGGCTGCGTGTGCCGTCATCGAGAACGACGACCGACGCATCTACGGCGTGCAGTATCACCCCGAGGTGGTGCACACGCCCGAGGGCCAGGCCCTCCTGCAACGCTTTCTCCACGACATCTGTGGGTGTGCACCGTCGTGGACGATGTCGTCCATCATCGAGACCGAGGTCGCCAAGGTCCGCCACCAGGTCGGCGATCAGCGCGCCATCTGCGGGCTGTCGGGCGGGGTCGACTCATCGGTGGCGGCGGCACTCGTGCACCGAGCCATCGGGCATCAACTCACCTGTGTCTATGTCGACACCGGGCTCATGCGAAAAGGTGAGTCCGAACAGGTGGTGGAGACCTTCCGTCGGAACATGGGCATCGAACTCATCCACGTGGATGCCGGGGACCGGTTCTTCGCTGCGCTTGCAGGTATCACTGAGCCCGAGGCGAAGCGGAAGGCCATCGGTGAGCTGTTCATCCGGGTCTTCGAGGATCACACCGGGGGTGTGTCGGACGCGAAGTTCCTCGTGCAGGGAACGCTCTACCCCGACATCATCGAGAGCGGCGGTGCGCACGGCACGGCGGCGGTCATCAAGAGTCATCACAATGTGGGCGGACTCCCCGAGGACATGACGCTCGAGTTGGTGGAGCCGCTGCGCGACCTGTTCAAGGACGAGGTGCGCAGAGTCGGCCACGAACTCGGGCTGCCCGACGAGATCGTGTGGCGTCAGCCGTTCCCCGGGCCGGGTCTCGGTGTGCGCATCATCGGAGAGGTCACGCGAGAGAAGGTGGCCATCCTCCAGGAGGCCGATGCCATCGTGCGTGAGGAAATCGCAGCAGCAGGTCTCGAGCGCGAGATCTGGCAGGCCTTCGCGGTGCTGCCCGACATCCGCTCGGTGGGTGTCATGGGCGATGAGCGGACCTACGCGCACCCCATCATCATCCGTGCCGTGACGAGCGACGACGCGATGACCGCCGACTGGGCGCGGCTGCCGTACGACCTGCTCGACCGCATGTCGAGCCGCATCGTCAACGAGGTGCGCGGCGTCAACCGTGTTGCGTACGACGTCACCTCGAAGCCACCGGGCACCATCGAGTGGGAGTGATGCACCCAGCGGCCACCGCGCCTCGCGTCGCCGTCGTGCGTCTGGCGACGGCGCTGCTGCTCGCCGGCTCGTTGCTCCTGGTGACGGCGTGTCGCCGCCCGGGGTTGTCGCGCGATCAGGTGCGCGACCGTTGGGTCGACACTTATGTGGAGGATCTCGGCCTCACGTCGAGCCAGGCAGGGTGCATCATCGACCGCTGGTTCGCCGAACTCACCGACGCAGAACTCCGCCCGCTCACCGAGGGAGCGGAGCCCGATGCCGAGCAGTTGCAGCGGATCGGCGAACTCGCCGTCGCCTGCGGGGTGGGGCCCTCAGCGCCGGGCAGCGACACCGTGCCCTGATCGTGGCCCGGTCATCAGTGCGTCAGTGAGCGGCAGGGGCGCTGCCGTCGGCCTTCTTCTTCGGCGGCGGCACGCCCACCGAAGGCGCCTTGTCGGCCCATTCGGGCCAGCGCCGACGGCTGACGATCGACAGCGTGCGCAGCAACTTCATCGCAACCTCGTCGTCCTGAGCGGGCTTGGCGACGATGACACCATCGGCGATCATCCGGTTGATGACCTCCTCGCCGAGCTCGGTGCGCACGATGGTGAGGGTCCAGTTGTTGTCCTTGCCGATACCGCCGGTGGCGATGTCGGAGTGCTCGGCCGCGAAGTCGGGGCAGCTCTTGCAGCCCTCGCGGGTCCACTTGTGGCACTCCTTGAGGTCGATCTCGTGGTACGAGCCGTCCTTCATCCAGATCTGGAAGACGCCCTTGATGTTCATCTTCACCATGTCCTGCTTCTTCAGGCCGTACTTGGCCTCGAAGAGCTCGGGGAAGATCGCGTCGTCGAAGGTCTTCGAGCAGAGCAGGCCGATGTTGAAGATGAACGGCTTGGACACCTTGCCGGCCTTGCGGTCCCACATCGTGGGCGGTGACGACGTCTGACAGCCCATGCCCACGAGTGCGAGGCGGCTGAGCCCCTGTTCCTTGGCGTCGCGCAGAGCCAGCGGATTCGCGCAGTACGTGTAGCGGCTGCCGGCGGTGGCGAGCACTTCCTCGGGTGTGCGCACGAGGGCGGGCTTGGCCTTCCACGCATCGTCGGGCTCCACACCACTCACCATGGCGCCCTCGATGTAGTCGTTCTTCAGCAGCCAGAGCAGCATCGCCGACACGAAGCCGCCGTCCTGGCCGAGTTCGTTCACGTGGTCGTCGGCCGCTCGGGTGAGGAGCAACTGGCGCCAGACCCCGGCCATCTCATCGGGCTCGCGCAGCCGGCCGAACAGGTGCATGTCGGCGGCCGGCTCCCAGGCACGGAATCGGGGGCACGCGCGGGTGCAGGTGGTGCATCCCTTCTCGCCGTGGATGCAGTTGTCGAGGCCGAGTTCTTCCTCGAGGTGGAAGGGCTTGTACTTGCCCTCCTCGTGCTCGTAGCCGATCACGTCGTGGGGGCAGGTCACCACGCATCCCGCACAGCCCGTGCAGAGACCGGTGGTGATGACTTCCGCGTAGAGCTCTTTCCACTGGGCCGTCCAGCGCTCGGCCTTGGGTGCTGCGGGTTCCGTCATGGTCATGAACGGAACTCTACTCAGACCGCGTCGGGACCCTCTTCCCCGGTGCGGATCCGAACGATGCGGTCCACGGTGGTCACCCAGATCTTGCCGTCGCCGATCTTGCCGGTGGCCGCGCTCGAACGGATGGCATCGACCACGGTGTCGACGAGGTGGTCGTCGACCACGGCCTCCACCCGGGCCTTCGGGACGAAGTCGATCTTGTACTCGGTCCCGCGGTAGGTCTCGGTGTGGCCACCCTGGCGGCCGAAGCCGCGTGCCTCGCTCACGGTGATGCCGGTGACCCCGGCAGCCTTGAGCGCGTCCTTGACCTCGTCGAGCTTGAACGGCTTGATGATGGCGGTGATGAGTTTCATGGCTTGGTCACCTTACTTCTGGAGCGGAGCGGGCGTTCGGAGCGGAGGGGTCCGCTCGGGAGGGAGTGATGGGGTCGACGGGTCACGACTGGTAGGCCGATTCGGCGTGCTGGCTCTGGTCGAGCCCGCGGAGTTCGGCCTCCTCGTCGACACGGAGGCCGATGGTCTTCTCGATGATGTAGGCGATGAGGTAGGAGACCACGAAGGAGAAGGCGATCACTGCACCGACCGCCACCAGCTGGTCGACGAGCAGGTCTGCGCCGCCGCCGAAGAAGACGCCGTCGGCGCCGATGCCGGTGGCCGACTTGTCGGCGAAGAAGCCCAGCGCGATGGAGCCGAACAGTCCGCCGATGAGGTGCACGGCGAGCACGTCGAGGCTGTCGTCGACACGGAGGAGATTCTTCAGCTTGAGGCTGAGGTAGCAGATCACTCCGGCGAGGGCACCGATGATGACCGGTGACATCCCGCCCACGAATCCGGCGCAGGGGGTGATGGCCACGAGACCCGCAACGGCACCCGAGCAGGCGCCGAGCGTCGTGGCGTGTCCGGCCACGAGCCGCTCCACGAGCAGCCACGACAGCATCGCTGCTGCGGCAGCGAGGTGGGTGTTGACGAGGGCCTGGGCGGAGATGCCGTCGGCACCGAGCGCCGACCCTGCGTTGAATCCGAACCAGCCGAACCACAGGATGCCGGTACCGAGAACCGTGAGCGGCAGGTTGTGCGGGGGCATCGGCTCTTTCATCCAGCCGCGCCGCGGGCCCACCACCATCGCAATGGCAAGTGCTGCAATGCCTGCGTTGACGTGGATGGCTGCACCGCCGGCGAAGTCGAGCGCGCCGCGCTTGAAGAGCCATCCATTCGGGCTGAACACCCAGCGGGCGACCACGGCGTAGACGAGGATCGACCAGATGCCGATGAAGAGTGCGTAGGAGCCGAACTTGAGCCGGTCGGCGGTGGCGCCCGTGATGAGTGCCGGGGTGATCACGGCGAACATCATCTGGAATGCCATGAACACCATCGCAGGAACGACGAGGGTGTCGCCGTATCCGGGGAGCTGTGCTGCCTTGGTGACATCGCCCACGACGTCGTTGAGGAACGCAAAGTCGAAGTTGCCGATGAGGCTGTCGCTGCCGCCGAAGGCGAGGCTGAATCCGACGAAGACCCAGAGCACGCTCACCAAGCCCATCGCAAAGATGTTCTGCATGAGCATGCCGAGCACGTTCTTGCTGCGGACCATGCCGCCGTAGAACAGCGCCAGGCCGGGGGTCATGAACAGGACGAGTCCTGCTGAGATGAGCACCCAAGCGGTGGCGCCCGAGTTGATGTCCATGGTGATTCGACCCTTTCTCACGCTGGGGTCCTTCGACCCATGCGACACGGTAGGGAGTCGATGTTTCGGCGGTGTTTCTGAACCGTCTGAAGAACGAAACACCGGGCCGGTGCCGCATTGCTGCGGTCCCGACCCGGTGCTCCTGCCCCTACCGGAAGGTTCCGGAGGACGGTGGGGGATCCGACGGGGGTTCGGATCGTCCCGAGATGATCGTTCGAGTCGAACGGCTAGATGGCCTCCGGGCCCTCCTCGCCGGTGCGGATCCGGACGATGCGACTCACGTCGGAGACCCAGATCTTGCCGTCGCCGATCTTGCCGGTCTGGGCGCTCGTGCGGATCGCGTCGATGATCGAGTCTGCGACGGCGTCGTCGCAGACCACCTCGAACCGGATCTTCGGGACGAAGTCGATCTTGTACTCCGCCCCGCGGTAGGTCTCGGTGTGACCGCCCTGGCGACCGAAGCCACGTGCTTCGCTCACCGTGATGCCGGCAGCGCCGGCCGCACGGAGAGCGTCCTTCACGTCATCGATCTTGAAGGGCTTGACGATTGCGGTGATGAGTTTCATGTTGTCGTCTCTCTCTTTCGTGGTGGCTCAGCGGAGCACCATGTCGTCGTTGACGTAACCGGGCACGCCGTGCTCGTGCACGTCGAGTCCCTCGATCTCCTCCTGCTGGTCCACACGCAGACCGATGGTCGACTTGAGGACGAAGAACAGGATGCCCGTGGTGACCAGCACGAAGGCCGCGATCGACACCACGCCGATGAGCTGCGAGAGGAGCTGATCGCCACCGCCGCCGTAGAAGAGCCCCTTCTGCACCACGCCGTCCGCCTCGGTGGCCGAGAACAGGCCCACAGCCAGGGTGCCGAAGGCACCGCAGACGCCGTGCACGCTGATGGCACCGACCGGGTCGTCGATCCGGACCCGGTCCCAGAAGATCACCGAGAACACAACGATCACACCAGCGATGGCACCGATGATGACCGCGCCGAGGGCGTTCACGGCCCAGCAGCCAGCGGTAACACCGACGAGGCCGGCGAGCAGACCGTTGCCGGTCATTGCGACGTCGGGCTTGCCGTCCTTGACCCACGTGACGAGCATGGCCATCACGGCTCCTGCCGCAGCGGCGAGCGTGGTGTTCACCGCGATCTTGCCGATCACCGGGTCGGCCCCGAGCTGGGAGCCGGGGTTGAAGCCGTACCAGCCCACGAGGAGAACGAAGCAACCGAGGATGGCGAAGGGGATGTTGTGTCCGGGAATGGCCCGGGGCTTGCCGTCGGGGCCGTACTTGCCGATGCGCGGTCCGAGGAAATACGCACCCATGATCGAGGCGCAGCCGCCCACCATGTGCACGAGTGCACTGCCGGCGAAGTCGTGGAAGGGCGTGTCGAGCTGGAAGAGCCAGCCGCCGCCCCACTGCCAGCGCACCACGATCGGGTAGATGACCGCCGAGATCACGGCGCTGTAGATCACATAGGTCTTGAACTTGGTGCGCTCGGCCATGGCGCCCGACACGATCGTTGCAGCCGTCGCGGCGAACGCGACCTGGAAGGTGAAGAACACGAACTTGTCGAGGGTTCCGTACGAGAACACCCCGTCGCCCATGAGGAACCAACCGTCGCCGCCGATGAACTTGCCAGCCCCGGTGAAGTCGCCGCCGAACGCAATGGCGTAGCCCACAGCGAAGAAGAGCAGCGCGCCGACGCAGAAGTCCATGAGGTTCTTCATGAAGATGTTGGCGACGTTCTTGGCACGGGTAAGCCCCGCCTCGACGAGCGCGAAGCCCGCCTGCATGAAGATCACGAGCACCGCGGCAACGAGGATCCACACGTTGTCGAGAATGCTCTTGACGTCGGCCGGCGTGGGCCCCTCCTCCTGGGCGAGGGCGATCCCGGATCCAAGCGCCGTTGCAGCGAGCACGACGCCGGATCCCACACAAAACTTCAGCGCTGTACGGCGCATGGTGGTCCTTTCTTCCGTTTGGGGGTAGTTGGGCAGGAACGGGACGACACGGCGCTGGATCGACCCACGGCGAACGGTAAGACGTGCTCGTTTCCGCAATGTCCGAACTCTGTTTCGGCCGTGTGAAGCGATCGTTTGCCGTGCGACGCGTCGTTGGCTCAGGTCACGACTCGAGCAGGGCGCGTGCTGCTGGCAGGGCGTCGTGCTGCAGTATCCAGCCACGAGACCGGACGGTGCGGATCGAGTCCGGTCCGAGTCGGCGACGGATCTGCACGAGCAGCGCGTCGCATCGACGCTCGCTGCGCCCGGCGAGCCCACTCAGGCGGGCGAGCTCCCGCCGGCTCACGACCCGGTCGCTGAACTGCACCAGGGCGGCGAGCACGGCGAGTTCCTGCCCCGAGGGAGGTTCTTCTGCGTCGACGAGGGGGGTATCGATGACGGAGACCATGCCGGCGAACCTAAGCAGGGGCGGTTTCCCGACTGTTCGCGTTCTGTGAACGGGATGTGAACAGGGTCCGGGTGGTGCCCCGGGGCGACACTCCTAGCCTTGCGCCATGGACCTCTCCTACCCCGACGACGCCGAAGCCTTCCGCATCGAGATCCGGGCCTGGCTCGAGCAGAACCTCCCTGCCGGATGGTTCGAGCCCGGGTTCGAGATGGGCGCCGAGGAACGGCGCAGTTTCAACGAGGACTGGCCGCGCCGCCTCTACGAGGGCGGCTGGATCTGCGCCACCTGGCCCACCGAGTACGGCGGGCGCGGCCTCAACACGATGCAAGGGGTGGTGCTGGCCGAGGAGTTCGCCCGGGCCAAGGCACCCCTGCGCGCCGACTTCTTCGGCGACACCCTGGTAGGCCCCACCATCCTGCAGTGGGGGACCGAGGCGCAAAAGCGCGAGTTCCTCCCGAACATCCTGAACGGCTCCACCCGTTGGTGCCAGGGCTTCAGCGAGCCGAACTCGGGCTCGGACCTGGCTTCGTTGAAGACCACTGCGGTGCTCGACGGCGACGAGTGGGTCATCAACGGCCAGAAGGTCTGGACCACGGGCGGCCACCATGCCGACTACTGCTTCTTGCTCACCCGTACCGACACCGATGCCCCCAAGCACAAGGGCATCTCCTATCTGCTCGTCCCGATGCGCCAGCCCGGTATCGAGGTGCGCGGCATCGTGCAGCCCGACGGCACCGCTGAGTTCTGCGAGGTGTTCTTCGACAACGCGCGGTGTCCGAAGGACAACGTCGTTGGCGGGGTCAACGAGGGGTGGAAGGTCGCCAACTCCACGCTCGCGTTCGAGCGTGGCATGAGCGCCACCACCGGCTACCGACGCTTCGAGGAGGAGTACCGCCTGATGACGGCAGAGGCCGAGCAGCGCAATCTTCTCGACGACCCGATCCTCCGCCAGCGCCTCATGCGCTACTACAGCAAGATCCAGATCCTTCGCATCAATGGCCTGCGTTCACTGACCGCAACCGTGAAGGGCATCAAGGATCCGGGTGTGGGCGCGCTGGGCGCCACGAACAAGATGTTCTGGAGCGAGATGCACAAAGAGGCCATGGAACTCTGCCTCGAGATCTTTGGCGCAGACTCCATGCTCGTCAGCACCGGCCCGTCGTCGGGTTCGTGGCCCGGCACCGGCCGGGACAAGCGCCGCGACGGTTACCCGGTGAGCTCGATGATGTCGGCGTTCTTCTTCAGCAGGTCCGAGACCATCTGGGGCGGTACATCGCAGATCCAGCGCAACATCGTGGGCGAGCGCGTCCTCGGGCTTCCCAAGGAGCCCGGCTGATCCCGATCGGAGCGCCCTGCACGGTGACTGACGCGCGTCAGTCGGTGGCGCAGACGGCGGCGAGCGACGCGATGGCCGTGGTGCGCCGCGGCTCGCGGATCTCGTGCTGGTCGAGACCGTTCGTGCAGTAGCCGAACGACAGCCCCGAGACCGGATCGCCCCATGCGATCTGTCCCTTGGCGCCGTTGTGGCCGACCGTGCCGCGGTGCACGGTGCGCCCGAACCCCCGGAAGTTGTCCTTGCCGTCGGCCGCTGCCTGCACGAGACCGAGGGTGCGGTTGGCCGATACGCCGGTGAGTGGATCGGGGAAGGTGTTGCGGACGCGCGTGCGGGCATCGGTGAGGACATCGGGCCGCCACATCTCGCCGGGGTTGGTGAGCACCGCCTGGTAGTACATCGCAAGGTCGCAGGCACGCATCACGCCGCCGCCGCCGGGCACCCCGACCGCCTGTGCGTCGGGTGAACCGAGTGCGGTAAGGGCCTCGGTGGTCACCTCCGTGGCCGGGAGTTCGCTGATGCCGAACACCGCCTTGATCTCCTCGGCCGTGGCGGGCTCGCCCACAACATGGAGCGGTGCCGCAAGGTGGGGGAGCGCCCCGAGCACCTTCGGGAGCCCTGCCGGTGTGGTCACGCGTTGGTCCACGACGGTGCGGAAGTCGGTGCCTGTCGCCACCTCGATGAGTTCGGCGAGTACCCAGTGCGCCGAGGTGGGGTGGTACTCGAATCGGGTGCCGGGCTCCCAGCTGGTTCGCCACTTGGCAAAGGCTTCGCGTCGGCCCTCCGACGTCGATCCCGCCAGCGGTCGTAGCGGGGCGGACGGGAACCCCGAGGTGTGGAGCATCACCTGCTCGATGGTGATCGACTCCTTGCCGTTGGTGGCGAACTCGGGGATGAGCTCCGACACGCGCCGCGACACGTCGATGAGGCCGTCGCCGATGAGTGCCCACATGGCTCCAGCGACGAACGGCTTGGTGGCCGAGTACACGAGGTACCGCGACTCATTGGTCTCCGAGCCGTAGGTCTCGAAGGCAACGAGTTCACCGCGGTAGGCGAGAGCGAACTGGCACGAGGGCAGGAGGCCCTCGTCGACCTCCTTGCGAACCCGTGCGCGGAGTGCGGAGATGGCGGCCTGATCGAGTCCCATGATGCGACCTTACGCAAAAGCCCTCCGGTGTGCCGTTGCCCCGGGGCGCTGGCAAGATTCCTGCCATCGCTCACGAGCCCGATCCCCCGATCACGTCCCCGACTGGCGCCTGGGACGAGTTACTGACGCCGAGCGGCGACGCGCGACCGCACGCGGAGCCGCTGGTGGGCTATCTCCGCGAGCTCGGGCTTGCGGAACTGAGGGCGCGCCAGGAACTCGCCAGTGTCGACATCCTCGCCATGGGCATCACCTTCACCGTCTATGCCGATGGGCAGAACATCGACCGGGCGTGGCCCTTCGATGTCGTGCCCCGGCTGATCGACGCCGCGGAGTGGCGGGTGGTCGAGGCCGGACTCGAGCAACGGATCCGCGCGCTCAATGCATTCATCGACGATGTCTACAACGACCAGCGGGTCATCGCCGATGGCGTGTTCCCGGCAGAACTCCTCGAGCGCTCGGTGAACTACCGGCCAGAGTGCCGCGGGGTGCGCCCCAAGTTCGGTGTGTGGGCGCACATCTGCGGGAGCGATCTTGTGCGCGCATCGGACGGTCGCTTCTACGTGCTCGAGGACAACCTCAGGGTTCCTTCGGGTGTCAGCTATGTGCTCGAGAACCGGGCAGTGTCGAAGCGTGCCTTCGCCGACTTGTTCGAGCGCTACAGCATCGAACCCGTTGATGCTTACACCGATGAGCTGCAGCGACTGCTGCTGTCGCTGGCGCCGTCCGGTGCTGGCGACCAACCGACCGTGGTGGTGCTCACGCCCGGCATCTACAACTCGGCCTATTTCGAGCATGCGTTCCTCGCCCAGCGGATGGGTGTTCAGCTCGTCGAGGGGTCAGACCTCGTGGTGGGCAGCGACAACATCGTGCGGATGCGGACCATTGCGGGCCTGCAGCGAGTCGACGTGATCTACCGGCGGATCGACGACCTGTTCCTCGACCCCGAGGCGTTCCGCCCGGACTCGGTGCTGGGTGTCCCGGGTCTCATGCGGGCGTGGTGTGCGGGAAATGTGGCGATCGCCAACGCCCCGGGCGCAGGTGTGGCCGACGACAAAGTCGTCTACGCCTGGGTTCCGGACTTCATCCGCTACTACCTCGGCGAGGAACCGCTGCTCCCGAATGTCCCGACCTACCGGTGCCTGTACGACGACGAGCGGCAGTTCGTGGTCGACCACATCGCGGAGCTCGTCGTGAAGCCGGCGAACGAGAGCGGCGGCTACGGCCTGCTCATCGGTGACCGTGCCAGCCCCGAGGAGCGACAGCGCGCGGTGGCCCAGATCGAGGCCGACCCGCGCAACTGGATCGCGCAGCCGATCCTGCAGCTGTCCACCGTCCCCACACTGTGCGAGGGGGTGCTCGAGCCGCGGCACGTGGACCTCCGTCCGTTCATCCTCTCGGGCGAGGGTGAGTACGTCACCGCAGGCGGCCTGACCCGGGTGGCGCTCCGGCGCGGGTCGCTGGTGGTCAACTCGTCGCAGGGCGGCGGGAGCAAGGACACCTGGATCGTGTCGGTGAACGACTGAAATGTTGCTCTCCCGCGTCGCAGATGCCCTGTACTGGGCGGGGCGGTACATCGAGCGCGCCGACGACACGGCCCGACTCGTCTGGGGCTTCACCGAGGGCATCGTCGACATGCCGGTCTCTGTCGTGTCGTCGTGGGAGCCCCTGCTGGCCACCACCGGCACACAGGATCCGTTCCGGGCCAAGTACGGCTCCGACGTGAGCGAACGGAGCATCGTGTCGTTCCTCCTCGCCGACGCAGAGAATCCGGGTTGCGTGCTCCAGAGCATCGTGCATGCCCGGGAGAACCTCCGGTCGTGCCGCGACGTGATCCCCCAGTTCGCCTGGACCGTGTTGAACGACCTCTCGATGTACGCCACGGCGAATCAGGCGGACGGAATTGCCCGACAGGGCCGTGCACGGTTCGTCGAGCGCATCCGACGTGACGTCGAGCGGGTACACGGCATCGTGAACACCACGATGATCCGCGATGCGGCGTACAACTTCTGGATGCTCGGGCAGTGGCTCGAGCGCGCAGACATGACGACCCGGGTGCTCGGGGTGCAGGCAGCCGAACTCGTTGACGCAGCACATGCGGCGTCACGCGCGTCGATCGTTGCCGAGCACGTCGAGGTGCAGTGGATGACTGTCCTTCGTTCGGTCTCCGGCCGCCAGATGTACCAGCGCGCCACCCGGGAGCCGATCAACGGGCTTGCCGTGCTCGACTTCCTGCTGCACAGCAAGGCGTT
This sequence comes from Acidimicrobiia bacterium, assembly GCA_032117595.1. Lineage (GTDB taxonomy): Bacteria > Actinomycetota > Acidimicrobiia > Acidimicrobiales > Ilumatobacteraceae > WLJO01. The sequence continues at coordinate 24,001 of JAULYZ010000143.1, forward strand.
CCCGCGATCGGTGCAGTTCTGTGTGGACGCGATGGAGGAACACCTCGATTGGCTCCCCCGTTCGAGCGAGGTGCGTCCGGTGCTCGGCGCCGTACGGACCGAGTTGTCCCGGCCGGTGGTCGACGTGAGTGATGGCACTGCACTCGACGCATCGATGGACCGGATCCAAGTGGCACTTGCACAGTTGGGCCGCCAGATCATCACTACCTACTGCTGACTCCCCAACCGCCTAGCGTCTGCGACGATTCTCATGACGACCACACCCGACTGGTACGACACCCGAACTCCCGACCGGGTCTTCGACGAGACGATCGACGAACGCGGCGAGGTGCGGCCTGTGTGGGAGGCCATGACCCGCATTGTCTCGGGACTGGGCGCAGCAGAACTCCTGCGGCGCCGTGATCGATGCGACCAACTGCTCGCCGCCCATGGTGCGACCCACCTGCCGCACCGGGAACTGCTCGACAGCACAGCGGGGGCACCCGGCGCATCGGGGTGGCATCTCGATCCGCTGCCGTTCGTCATCGGTGCCGACGACTGGGCGCAGCTCGAACGGCTGGTCACCGAGCGTGCGCTCATGCTTGCTGCCCTCGCCGCCGACCTCTCGGGCCCCAGAAACACCGTTCATTCCGGAGTGCTGCCCGCTGCGGCGCTGTACGCCGAGCCGTCGTTCCTGCCGACTGCACCGGCCGGCGAGGCCGGTCCGATCGTGTGGTACGGCGTGGACGTCGTGCGCACAGCGGATGGGCGCTGGCGAGTGCTCCGCGACGGGACGGACGCAGTGCGGGGTGTGGGCGAGTCGCTGATGCACCGGTCGATCCTCATGCGGG
>JAULYZ010000144.1:0-6753 GCA_032117595.1 Acidimicrobiia bacterium
CCCCAGAACATGCCCCAGTGCTGTGCCGTCTTGAGGATCCAGTCAGGGATGTTCATCTTCACGTTGGCTGAGCACGCATCACTCGAGTGGTACACGGTCTGCAGCGGATTAGCGGTGTAGTTGACGTCGACGGCGAGGCCCCAGGAGTGGTACGAGAGATGCGACGGGCCGATGCCCTTGCAGTTGCGGACCGAAGTCGCCGTGCACCGGAAGGTGTAGGTGCCCGCTTGGTCGATGCGGTAGGTGCCGCGGCGGAGGTCGCCGAGGAATCCCTCGAAGAGAGCGGACGCAATCGGGTCGGTGCGAACCGTCCCCCTCACCATTCGCTTCTCCCACTCCGCGAGTGCTGGGGAATTGTTGTAGTCGTTTCCGTTCCAGACGAATCCTTCGGGCGGGTACGTGCCGAGTTCCGCGCGAACGAGGATGTCGAGTGCGGCAGCGGTCGTGGCGTCCACCACGCCGGTCTGGCTGAGCTTGAGAGCCTCCTGGGCCTTCTTCACCGCTGTTGCGGTCTGCGAACCGAACTTTCCGTCCTGGCTGATGAGTGGTGTGGTGGCCTTCAACTTCCCCTGAAGGAGCGTGACGATCGGCCCGGACGAGCCCACCGTGAGCGGCGTCCATTCCTCGGGGGTGAGCGGCGTGAGGATGAACTGATTTCCGGGGAACGGCGGAGCGGGGAATCCGTGATCGGCCGGGGTCCCATCGAACATGAGCGCACAGTCGTCGAACTCGACGGCAGCGATCTGCTCGGCGGTACAGAGCGGCGGGCGGACCGGCGCCGAGGTGATGTCCGACATCGCCGATCCCGGCTCGACCGGATTGGCGACCGCCGTCGGCACCGTCGGGCTGAGCGGCGTCGTGACCGCCACGAGGGTGGCGAGGAGTCCGGTGGCGACGAGCAGTGACGTTCGGCGCCACGCGCAGCGGGGGCGGACCGGCAGCATCCGGTCATTTTCTCACACCACGCGTGGTTTCCACCACGGTTCGGAGCAATATTTCGCTTCGATGACGAAAAATGTCCAGGAGCAGCAGGTCAGGAGGGGTGGCCGAGCAGCGCCGAGAGACGTTGGCGGTCGTCGGCCGAGGTGAGATCGATCACTGCTCGGACCGGGGCGGGGACCGAGGCTCGCAGGGCGTGGTCGGCGTCGCTCCCCGGGCGCGGGAGTTCGGTGGTGAGCAGGACGACCGGCAGCCCGCTCGCAGCGGTCGCGGCGGCGGCACGGCCCACGGCCCGCCAGACGGTGTCGGCGCGCGACAGGCCCCCCCGACTACTCGTGTACCCACCGACCACGTCGAAGTACCAGCGCTGTCCCTGGGGGTCGCGCCCGAGGAACGACATGATCACGCCGGCACGCGGCACCCGCGCATTGGACCGCTCGATCGTCACACCGAGAGTGGTGAGCACCGATTCGCCGATCGTCGCCGCCGACCTGCCCTCGAGAGCGGCCTCCGGCAGATCGGGGAGAGCGGCCTGTGCATCGCCCGGTCCGGCCGCAGCGTCGATCGTCGCAAGCGTTGCGGAGACGCGTTCACGCGCGAGCTCGACGTAGGCGGGATCGAGTTCGTACCCGATGTAGCGCCTGCCGAGTCGGGCCGCAGCGACAAGGGTGCTGCCGCTGCCCATGAACGGATCGAGCACGAGGTCGTCCACATAGGTGTACAGACGGATCAGTTGTTCGGGGAGCTCGACCGGGAACGGGGCGGGATGACCGATCCGCCGTGCACTCTCGGGCGGGAGCGACCAGACATCGAGCGTGAGCGACAGGAAGTCGTCGGTAGTCATCGTCGTCTCGTGCGGCAGGCCTTCGCGCGCGCGTTGTGCGACTGACCGCGCTCGGTCGAACCGTCCCTTGCTCGCAATGATGACGCGCTCACTGAGGTCGCGCAGGACCGGATTCGACGCGCTGCGGAACGAGCCCCACGCACACGATCCACTTGCTCCCTCGCCCTTCTGCCACACCAGTTCGCCGCGCAGCAAGAGGCCGAGATCGTGCTCGAGGATGTGGATGACGTCCGCAGACAGGCTCCGGTACGGCTTGCGCCCGAGGTTCGCAACGTTCACCGCGATACGCCCGCCCGGTTCGAGGACGCGCACGCACTCGGCAAACACCTCGGTGAGCATGTCGAGATATTCGAGGTAGGAAGCGGGAACACCCTCGCGCTCGAGCTCTTCCTCGTACTGCTTGCCGGCGAAGTACGGCGGCGATGTCACGACGAGGGCAACACTCCCATCGGCCACAGCGGTCATGTCCCGTGAATCGCCGCACACGAATGGGTTCGTCACGGGAACCGGTACGGGCACCGTGCTGTCGTCGGAGATATCGGGGGCGCGGAAACGGCCGTAGAAACCCGACGCGTCGTGGCTCTCGCGTGCGCCGACGCCGAAGTTCGACGTCGAGGTCCTGCGCCGCGGCTCCATGGGGCCAGCGTACGAGACTCCTGCGCGCGGCGTTCGGTGATGCAGTACGTTCCCCGCATGAAATTCGGTGTCGTCTTCGCGAACACAATGGGTTGGTCCGAAGCGGCTGGCGCGGTCGAGGCCGCCCGCGCCGCCGAGGCCGCAGGCTTCGAGTCGTTCTGGACCGTCGAGCACGTGATCTTCCCGGACGGGTACCAGTCGGCCTATCCGTACAGCTCCACCGGGAAGATGCCGGCGGCGCCGTCGACACCGATCCCCGATCCACTCATCTGGCTCTCGTACGTCGCTGCAGTGACCACCACCCTGCGACTCGCCACCGGCATCCTCATCCTGCCGCAGCGAAATCCGCTCGTCCTCGCCAAGGAAGTGGCAACCCTGGACCATCTCTCGGGTGGCCGTGTCGAGTTGGGCATCGGTGTGGGCTGGCTCAAGGAGGAGTTCGATGCACTCGGGGTCCCCTGGGCCGAGCGCGGCCGTCGCACCGATGAGTACATCGAGGTGCTGCGCGCGCTGTGGGCTCGCGACCATGCGTCGTACTCCGGTCGGTTTGCGGGGTTCACGAACGTGTCGAGCAATCCCAAGCCGGCTCAAGCGTCGGTGCCCATCGTGATCGGCGGTCACTCGCGCGCAGCGGCAGAGCGAGCGGGTCGCTTCGGCGATGGCTTCTTCCCCGGCCGCGGTACCCCGGCCGAACTCGCCGAGAGCTTCGACATCGTCCGTCAGACCGCTGCTGCAGCAGGCCGCGACCCCAGCGCGATCGAGTTCTCGGCCGGGCACCCGGGCATTTTCGGAGACGATCCCGTTGGTGCGGTCCAGGAGATGGAGTCCATCGGTGTCGGACGCATCATCGTCCCGGCCTTCACGATGATGAAACCCACCCCGACCGAAGCGATGCAGCAGTTCGCTGATCGAGTCATCCGCCGCGTGAACTGAACGCGCATGCCGCACTGATACCGCAGCGGCAGCGCGTCGAACCCGGGCGCGGGTCGAACCCGTCAGTGCGTCGCACGGGTCAGCCGGCTCAATCGGAGGGCCAGATCTCGGCCCGTGCCCGCAGTTCGTCGCGGAAGTCCGGGTGACCGATCTCTGCGAGCGCCCGTGAACGTTCCCGGATCGTGCGACCGTGGAGCTCGGCGGCCCCGTACTCGGTGATCACCACGTCGACCTGGTGCCGCGGCGTGGACACCACGCTCCCGAGCGGAAGCTCGGTGACGATCCGCGAGACGAGCGCGCCGTTCACCGTGGTCGTCGACGGGAGACAGATGAGACTGCGCCCATTTGCCGAGAGTCCCGGACCGGACACGAAGTCCTCGTGGCCGCCGACTCCGCTGAATTGCTTGCCGAGCACCGAGTCGGCAACCACCTGGCCGGAGAGATCGACTGCCATGGCCCCGTTGATCGACACCATGTTGCGGTTGCGGGCAATCCGTTCCGGTGAGTTCACCACTCGAACCGGGAGGAACCGGACGTCTTGGTTCTCGTGCAACCACCCGTAGAGCTCGGGAGTGCCTGCCGCAAAGGTGGTGGGTGTGAACCCGTCGAACTCACTGTCCTTACGGTTGGACACCTTGCCTGACTGGTGCAATCGCATCAGCCCCGTGGTGAACATCTCGGAGTGGACACCGAGGTCCGAGTACGAGCCTCCGGCGAGTCGTGTGGCGATCTGGCTGGGTATCGCACCGATGCCGGTCTGCACCGTGCACCCGTTGCCGAAGAATCGCAACGCATGATCGGCGATGGCGATCTCCACGTCGCTCGGCTCGGTGTCGGCGAGGTTGAGCGGAGCGCGGTCGGTCTCGATGAGGAAGTCGATCTCGTCGACATGGAGTCGATGCGTGTGATCGGGTTCGACACCGAAGGTGCGCGGGAAGTTTTCGCTGACCTCGACGATCACGACCCGTTCGGGATCGGCTGCTGCACGGTGCAGTTCGTCGACCGTTGCGCCGGCGTGGAGCGAGAGGCTCACCCATCCGTCCACTGGCATGGCACCTGCAGTAGCGATCACCCGCGGCCGGAGGTGCTGGAGTATCGGTTCGAAGCGGCGGAAGTCGGCGGGGACGAAATCGATGTCGGCTCCCGAGTCGCGCAGAAACCGCTCGGCCGGGCCGAAGAAGCCGCTGCGGTAGCGAACGCCGGGCCGCATGAACAGTTGGTACAGGTCGGGGAGGAGCGCGCCGAACACCTCGAGACGGGCGAAGTCGTCGCGGTCGCCGAGGGCGTGCAGGAATCCACCGGGCACGCCCGGGCCGAGCGGGAGCGCGAGTGAGTCCTGCGCTCCGACGGCGGCCACCGCATCGGCGATGGGATCGAACCTTCGAGACGCTGGACGTGCCATGCGGTCAGTCTCGCCCAAAACGGGAACCGGGCCGACCCGTGCGGGCCGACCCGGATACCTGACCGTCGGGGTGGGGAGATTCGAACTCCCGGCCTCCACGTCCCGAACGTGGCGCGCTAACCAAGCTGCGCTACACCCCGGTCATTGGAGAGAGGAACTCTAGCCAGAGGCCACGGTTTCTCCATCCGGTGCGCTCACCGGGTGGAGTGCGCAGTCGACGGCTTCCCGGATGCGGATCGGGTCGAGCGGCTTGACGAGCCACGACTCGGCGCCGCTGCGGCGGGCCAGGTGGACGTCGGCCGTGCGGTCGAGGAGCATCACCACCGGCAGATGGTCGAGTGTTCCGGCGGACTCGTCGAGTCGCAGCGCCATGGTCACGGCCATGCCGCCCATCGTCCCGATCTGGAGGTCGAGGATGGCGACATCGGGCATCGAGGTGGTCACTGCCGGTATGACATCTCGGCCGTTGCGGCAGACCGTGAAGGTCGTGCCCGGGCCCTCGAGGGCCGCCCGAACCTCGTCGAGCACCCAGTTCGCATCGGTGGCGATCAACACATGCACGGGCACTGACCCTACCCGAGCGCACCCTCGGGTCGCAGCCCGACGAGGTGATCCGCCACGGTCCCGAGCGTGGTGAGGTCGTGGACGTCGTGATCGAGCAGAGGAACCGTCGGGCACGGGACGTCAGCTCCCTCGCCGACGGATCGCAGCAGGTCGACGAGCACGGCTTCCTCGCTCCGTACTGCGCGGCGGAGCGTGTCGAGGTTCTGCCAGAGCTCGCCGACCGGTGTACCGATGAGGCGCTCGGCCTCGTCGGTGATGTGTGCATCGGTGAGGAGGGGAGAGAAATCGGGGTGAACCCGGTTTGCGACGACCGCAGAGGTCCTGAGTTGCTGGCGTCGCAGTTCGGCGGCGAAGAACTGTGTCTCGTCGACCGCAGCGCGACGCGGCGAGGTCACGAGTACGTAGGCGGTCTCGGGACTCTGGAGCAGCGACATCACTGCTGCAGCACGATCACGGAAACCGGCCTCCATCCCGTCGAACGCCTGGAAGAACGAGATGGCCTCTCCGAGAGCGTCACCGCCGACCACGCGCGACATCATCTTGACGAACGGCTGTGCAGCGGCACTCGCCACGCGCATTCCGAGACGTGTGGGCGTGACGAGGACGCGGTACAGGCGGTGATCGAGGAAGTTCACGAGGCGACGAGGTGCCTCCAGGAAGTCGAGAGCGTTGCGCGTCGGCGGCGTATCGACCACGACGAGGTCGAAGCGTTCATCGTGATGCAGCTCGAAGAGTTTCTCCGCGGCCATGAATTCCTGGGTGCCCGACAGCGCGTCGGCCATGTTGCGGTAGAAGCGATTCTGGAGGATGCTGTCGACTTGCTCGGGATCACGAGAGTGGGCTCGCACGAGATCGTCGAAGGTTGCCGCAGTGTCGAGCATCACGGCCCAGAGCTCGCCGGGCCCCACGCCGGAAACCTGTTCGGCTCGGTGTGACAGCGAGAGGCCGATGGCATCGGCGAGCCGCCGTGCGGGGTCGATCGTCACGACGACAACGCGCCGCCCGCGTCTGGCCGCAGCGAGCGAGATGGCTGCCGAGGTGGTGGTCTTGCCCACGCCGCCGGCGCCCGCACACACCAGCACTGTTGCGGTATCGAGCAGAGAGCTGAGGTCGGTGGTCACGACCACACCTCTGCCGCGGCGAGGGAACGCGAGAGAACGGTGGTGTCGTCGGGGCCGAGGGTCGCTGTGAAGAGTGCGGGGAGATGAACCTGTGGGAGTGGTAGTGCGGCTGCAAGTCGCGCCACCTGTGTTGCTTGATCTGCAGCCCGCCCACGGCGGAATCGGGCGGCCGAACGCAGCGCAGGGCCCGACTCCGGGTCGTCGATCACGATGGACTCGGGGTCGACGAGTGCAAGTCCGGCGGCATCGAACGAGTTCACCACGACCGGCCCGAGCTGGACACCCACCCGGTCCTCGAGGGCGTAGGCCGTCTC
>JAULYZ010000145.1:0-6071 GCA_032117595.1 Acidimicrobiia bacterium
CGACGAGGACCGCCCGATGGTGGTGGTCCGAACCTTCTCCAAGACCTGGTCGATGGCCGCAGCGCGCCTCGGGTACGTGGTGGCTCCCACCTGGGTCGTCGCCGAGCTCGAGAAGGTGATCCTGCCCTATCACCTCGATACCGCCAAGCAGATCGCCGGCCGGCTGGCCGTTTCGTACACCGACGACATGGACGCCCGTGTCCGTCAGGTGGTGTCCGAACGCGAGCGAATCGCAGCTGCGCTCGGCACCATGCCGGTGGAGCAGTGGCGCAGCGGGGCGAACTTCATCCTCTTCCGTCCCACGAGCAAGCCGGGTCGCGCGGTGTGGCAGGGCCTGCTCGACCGCAGCGTGCTGATACGCGACTGCTCGGGTTGGCCGCGTCTCGCCGGGTGCCTGCGCGTCACGGTCGGCACGGCGGAGGAGAACGAGGCATTCATCACGGCCCTCAGGGAGGTGCTCGAGTCATGAGCCGCAAGGCGTCGCGTGAACGAGCCACGAAGGAGACCTCGATCCGGTTGTCGATCGATCTCGACGGCTCCGGTTCCACCTCGGTGTCCACCGGGCTGCCCTTCTACGACCACATGCTCGAGCAGATCGGCCGCCACGGCGGCTTTGATCTGCGCATCGAGGCCACCGGCGACCTGCACATCGACAGTCACCACACCGTCGAGGACGTCGCCATCACGCTCGGCGAGGCGTTCCGCGATGCCCTGGGCGACAAGGCCGGTGTCCGTCGCTTTGCGAGCGGGCGCTTCCCGCTCGACGAGGCGCTCGTCGACATTGCACTGGACCTGAGTGGTCGACCGTTCGTCGTGTGGGAGGTCGAGATCCCCGAGGTGCTGCCACTCGGCAACCCGCCCTTCGACCCGCAACTGGCCGAGCACGCCATCGCCAGCTTCGCCACCGCTGCAGGCATCACGCTGCACGTCACACTCGTGCGGGGCCGCAACGCGCACCACATCATCGAGGCCGCGTTCAAGGGTCTTGCGCGCTGTCTGCGCGATGCGGTGCGGGTGGAGGGCGCAGGCGTGCCGTCCACCAAGGGAGTGCTGTGAGCGCTGGGGCGCGGCCGCTCATCGCCGTGCTCGACTACGGCATCGGAAACCTGCGATCGGCCGAGAAGGCGCTCCAGCACGTGGGTGCCGACGCGCGTCTCACCGCTGATCCGTCGCTCGTGGCCGCAGCAGATGCGGTGGTACTGCCCGGTGTGGGCGCGTTCGGGGCCTGTATGGATGCGTTCCGTGCCGCCGGGCTCGAGTCGGCCACGCGGGATGCAGTCGCCTCCGGCCGACCCTTTCTCGGAATCTGCGTGGGCATGCAGATGCTCTTCTCGCGCAGCGAGGAGGACCCGGCAGCACGGGGTCTCGGCGTGATCCCCGGCACCGTTCGCTGGATACCGCCGGGGGTGAAGCGTCCCCAGATGCAGTGGAACCGCCTCGCCATCAACAACCCCGCCGACCCGATCTTCGACGGGCTCGCGGCCGATACGTGGATGTACTTCGTGCACTCGCTCCACGGCGTGCCCGATGATCCCTCGGTGGTGGCCGCAACCACCGAGTACGGCGGACTGCTGAACGTGGCGTTCCGGTCCGCCAACGTGGTGGCCACCCAGTTCCACCCGGAGAAGTCGTCGCACGACGGCCTTCGTCTGCTCGAGAACTTCACCCGAATTGCTGCGGGGGTGCTCGCCTGATGGAACTGTTCCCCGCCATCGACCTGCGCGGTGGTCGCGCCGTGCGTCTGCTCCAGGGCGACTACGCGCAGGAGACCGTGTACGGCGACGATCCTGTTGCGCTCGCCGAGTCGTTCGCTGCCGCAGGGGCGCGTTGGATCCACGTGGTCGACCTCGATGCAGCGCGAACGGGCGATCCGGTGAACCGCCCCGTGGTGGCGGCCGTTGCCGCAGCAGTCAGGGGGCGCGCCCGGATCCAGACCGGTGGCGGAGTGCGCACGGTCGCCGACGCAGAGGCGCTCGCCGCTGCTGGCGTGGGGCGCGTCGTGATGGGCTCTGCTGCAGTGAAGGACCGCACGCTGGTTGCCTCGGTCTTCAGGGTGGTGCCCGTTGCAGTGGGCCTCGACCACCGCGACGGCGACGTGGCCGTGCATGGCTGGACCCAGGGGAGCGGTCTGCGGGTGATGGATCTCCTCGACTGCTACCCCGATGCCGAGGCATTCATCATCACCAACATCGCTCGCGACGGCATGTTGACGGGACCCGACGTAGAGGGCCTCGCATCGGCCGCTGCTGCATCGCCGATCCCGGTGATCGCAAGTGGCGGTGTGTCGTCCCTCGACGACCTTCGTGCGCTCAACAGCGTTCCCGGTCTCTCGGGTGTGATCACGGGCAAAGCCATCTATGAACACCGTTTCACGGTCACCGAAGCCCTCGAGACCCTGGCGGAGTCGGCATGAAGGTGGCGCGAGTCATTCCCTGCCTCGATGTCGACAATGGTCGAGTCGTGAAGGGCATCAACTTCGTGGGCCTCCGGGACGCCGGTGACCCGGTGGAACTCGCAGCGCGCTACGACGCCGAGGGCGCCGACGAACTCGTGTTCCTCGACATCACTGCGTCGAGCGACAATCGCCAGACCATGGTGGACGTGGTGGCGCGCACCGCCGACCAGGTGTTCATCCCCTTCACCGTGGGAGGCGGAATCCGCAGCGTCGAGGATGCCCGCCGGATGCTGCGGGCAGGCGCCGACAAGGTGAGCGTCAACACCTCGGCGGTGCAGCGCCCGGTGCTCATCTCGGAGATCGCTGCCGAGTTCGGCTCGCAGTGCGTGGTGTGCGCCATCGACGCGCGCCAACGGCCCGAGGGCGGCTGGGAGGTATTCCTCCACGGCGGTCGCACTCCCACCGGTATCGACGCAGTTGCCTGGGCCACCCAGGCCGCCCAGCACGGTGCGGGCGAGATCCTGCTCACCTCGATGGACCGCGATGGCACGAGGGACGGTTTCGACCTGCCGCTCACACGCTCCATCTGCGACGCCGTGGGGGTGCCGGTGATCGCCAGTGGGGGAGTGGGAAGCCTCCGGCACCTCGTGGAGGGCGTCACCGTTGCGGGCGCCGATGCGGTGCTTGCCGCATCGATCTTTCACTTCGGCGAGCACACCATCGCCGAGGCGAAGGACGAGATGCGGAGCGCAGGAATCACCGTGCGGCCAGCGCGGCGATGAACGCTGCCGCCTGATCGCCCACCTCGCCGAGCCGACCCGACAGGAAGTGGTCGCCCATCGAGATGGTGGACATCGTCGTGTTCGACCACTCCGACATCACAGCCGACGTCGCCGCCGGCGGTGAGTACTGGTCGTGCTCGGGCACGAGCAGGTGCTTCGGCCGTGGGTCGTGGGCGCTCGCCGGCACCGCAGGGATCATCCCGATGGGAGGCGCTACGGCGAGCCACGCGCTCACGGAAGGATCGGCCACCGCGAGGGCCATCATCGAGCCGAAGGAATAGCCGGCGAGCAACAGGATTCCGTCGCCCCGGTGCTGCTGTGCCAACTCGAGCGCGGCGAGCACGTCGAGGTGCTCGGTCTTTCCGTCGCCGTGGGTTCCCTCGCTGAGATTGACTCCGCGGAAGTCGAAACGCAGTGTTGCGAGTCCGGCGGCGATACAGGCGTCGGCCACCGCCTGCACCACGGGGTTGAAGCGATCGCCGCCGTACAGCGGGTGGGGATGGCAGACCACGGCCGCACCACGGTGTTGATCGGGCACCACGAGGTCTCCGTGGAGCATGAGGTCGTCGGTGGTCCGGAACTGCACGGTGTCGAACTGCACGGCCGCACGGTACCGTCAGGTTCCATGTCCGGGCCGGCACTGAACGACAACGAGAAGCTGCCCATCAAGATGCTCAGCGACCGTCTGCTCGTTCGCATCCCAGAGAAAGAGGGCGAGCGTCGTTCGTCGGGGGGCATCCTCATCCCTGCCACCGCACAGATCTCCAAGCGCCTCGTGTGGGCCGAGGTCGTTGCCATCGGTCAGAACGTCCGCGCAGCCGAGGTCGGCGACCGTGTGCTGTTCTCGCCCGAGGACCGGTACGAGGTCGAGGTCGGGGGAATCGACTACATCATGCTGCGAGAGCGCGACATCCACGCGGTGGCTGCGACGCGCATCGAGGCCTCCACCGGTCTGTACATCTGAGCGCACGACATGACGGCGCTGCGCATCCAGCCCTCGCGCGACGAGTTCCGCGCACTCGCCGCGTCGCACTCCATCGTCCCCGTCTGGGCAGAAGTGCTCGCCGATCTCGAGACCCCGGTTGCGGCCTATGTGAAGCTCGTCGGTGACGAACCGGGTTTCCTCCTCGAGTCGGTCGAGCACGGCGAGCGCTGGAGCCGCTTCTCCTTCGTGGGTCGTCGGCCGCAGGCCACGCTGCTCGCACGCGGCGGACGGGTGACGGTGGAGGGATCCCTCCCCGCCGGCGTGCCGCTCGACCGCGGGATGCTCGGCGCCATCGAGGCACTGCTTGCGATGTACCGAGCCCCGGTGATCCCCGGGCTCCCGCCGCTGCAGGGCGGGGTGATGGGCTACCTCGGCTACGACGTCGTGCGCGAGGTCGAGCACCTGCCCGATGCGCCCACCGACGACCGGAACCTTCCCGACGCGATCATGAGCGTCATCGGGTCGCTCGCTGCCTTCGACCACTGGCGACAGCGCGTGTACCTCATCGAGAGTGTCTCCACTCTCGGGCTCTCGGGCGATGCAGTCGACCGCGCGTACGACGCTGCTGCGCTGCGTGTGCAGGAGGCGGTTGCCGATCTTGCCAAGCCCCTCGCCTACGCTCCGGTCCCCCCGCCCGACCCCACCGACACACCGCCAGTGCTCACCTCGTCGATGCCCGGGGGCCAGTACCAGCGGGCCGTCGAGGTGGCCAAGGAGTACATCCGGTCGGGAGACATCTTCCAGGTGGTGCTCGCGCAGCGGTTCGACCTCGACCTCGGCGCAGACCCGTTCGACGTCTACCGCGTGCTGCGACAGGTGAACCCGAGTCCGTACATGTACTTCGTCCGGCACCCCGAGATCACCTTGGTGGGCTCCTCGCCCGAGCCGATGGTGCAGTTGCTGCAGGGCAAGGTGATCTCGCGTCCCATCGCCGGCACCCGGCGTCGCGGCCGCGACGACGAGCACGACCGGCGCATGGCGGCCGAACTCCGCGAGAACCCCAAGGAGGTTGCCGAGCACATCATGCTCGTGGACCTCGCACGCAACGACGTGGGCAGGGTGGCGCGTTTCGGCAGCGTGCACGTCGACGAGCTGATGACCCTCGAGCGCTACAGCCACGTGATGCACCTCACCTCGCAGGTGAGCGGCGACCTCACCGAGGGCAAGACCCCCATCGATGTGCTGCGCGCCACGCTGCCGGCTGGCACCGTGAGCGGTGCCCCGAAGGTCCGCGCCATGGAGATCATCGACGAGCTCGAGCCACTCAAGCGCGGTCCCTATGCGGGTGTGGTGGGATACGTGGACTTCTCGGGGAACCTCGACACGGCCATCGCCATCCGCACCATGTTCGTCGGCCCCCGATTCGCCTCCCTGCAGGCCGGTGCCGGCATCGTCGCCGACTCGATCCCCGAGGAAGAAGACCTCGAGTGCCACAACAAGGCGGCCGCTCTGGCTGCCGCGGTTCCTGCGGCGCGTCGGATGACGGCGCGCCGTCGCGAGGAAGGAACGCCGGCATGAGCAGCGGGACGACCCAGCGCGTTGGCGACGACGCGATTGCGCGGATGCTCGAGCACTGGCCCCACGACACCGTGCTGGTCAACGGGCCGGACGCGGCCACCTACCTCCATTCACAGCTCTCCCAAGATCTCCGGGACCTGGCCGTCGGTGCACAGGCGTGGTCGCTCGTTCTCCAGCCCAATGGTCGTGTCGACGCCCTCGTGCTGGTGCGGCGGACATCTGACGAGGCGTTCGAACTGCAGGTCGACCTCGGATTCGGCGAGACACTCATCGCGCGCCTCAATCGATTCCGTATCCGGGTGAAGGCCGAGGTCTCGCTCGCCGGCTCGCACAGCGGAAACCCCGAATCCTTCCTCGCAGCGCGCGTGGCTGCGGGCTGGCCCGCCATGGG
>JAULYZ010000146.1:0-3458 GCA_032117595.1 Acidimicrobiia bacterium
GCGAAATACGGCAAAGCAGCATGTGCCGTGTGCGGGGCGACGCACGGCGCGGCTGGGGGGAAGCTGCTCGGCTGTGCCGCCTGCCGCAACCCGGCGCTGCGCTACTGCGGAAGCGCGTGCCAGGTGTGCAAGTTCATTCTTTGCGTGTCGGCCGTTGCCCTTTTTGCTCTTCGTCATGGCGCCGCACACAAGCACGCTCACGCAACGCACGCAAACACGCACACGGCCCGCAGATGACGCACTGGAGGGAGGGGCACCGGGAGGAGTGCCAGGCTGCGGCGGCGCAGCACTAGGGGCCGCGGCCGTGGTTTTGCACTTGGCCGGGTCAATCAGAGCGCTTGCGAGCCGCATGCACTTCCCACCAGCCATGAGCTATGACCGGCAGCGATGCAGCTCAAGCGTGCGGGCTGGCGTGCCTGACGGAAAGTAGTCGCGCGACTCGTCCCACTGGAGCACGACGAGATCGGTGCGCCGCGCCAGATGCCGATTCGCCCGTCCTGGCACGGCGTCCGGATTCAGCTGCTCGGCCACCGCAACGATGTGCCGGCGCTGCTCCAGATCGCCTCGGTGGCGGTGTGTTCGTCGCACCGTGAGGGCGCAGCCGGTGCGCTCATCGAGGCGATGGCGAGTGGTACGCCCATCGTGTCGACCAGACTCGCAGGCCTCGAGGGTGTCCTCGACGATGGTCGCAATGCTGTCGTGGTCGAGCCGGATCGGTTGGCGGCGGGAATCAGTGCAGTGCTCGACGATCCAGACGCTGCACGGGCGCGCGCTGAGGCAGCGCGCAGCGACTTCGATCGACGCTTCACAATCGAGCGCGCAGCGGAGTCTCTCGCCGAGGTGTACTACTGGGCTGCTGGTTCGTGGGGGTAGTGAGAGCAGCAGGCGAAACACCAGTGCTCCACCTCGTCGAGCGTGTGGTCGGAGCCCGGTGATTCCCAACTCTCGGGGGTGATGTATCGACGACGCACCGGCGCGAGCGTCGACTCCTCGCTCCCGCAGCTGTCGCACGTGGCACTCACATCGCCGACGCTACCGTGGCGAGATGCGCAGACTTTGGGTGGCTGCCGTCGGGCTCGGACTGCTTGCAGGCACTGTTGCGGTGTCGTGCAACAGCGCTTCGTCGCCCACCACCGGCGTCGATGGCTCGGTCGTCCCGTCGGCAGTGGTCACCCCGGAGGGGTTCGAGACGGCCTCGGTCCGCATCCGCCGCGCCGACGGCTCGGTGTGCGAACTGTGCACCTACGTTGCACGCACCGGCCCCGAGCGTCAGCAGGGGCTCATGAACGTGACGGATCTGGCGGGACACGACGGGATGCTCTTCGTCCTCGAGGCCCCTGCCCCGACGCAACTCTGGATGAAGAACACCGTGCTCCCGTTGAGTGCAGCATGGTTCGGTGCCGATGGTTCGTGGATCGCGTCGTTCGATATGGAACCCTGTGCCCCGGCTGCCGACGACTGCGAGCGCGTCGGGCCGAGCGACCCCGCGCTCCACCTCCTCGAGGTTCCCCAGGGGGACCTCACTCGCCTCGGGATCGGCGTCGGGGCGGTACTGGAGTCGGTGGGCCCGCCGTGCGAGCCCGTCGATTGATCCTCGGGGCGCGCGAGCCCGACGAACCACGCTTGACTAAGGCTCCGACAGTGTGCGGGTGAGCCAGGGGCATCGGCGCCGCCCGAACGACGGATCGCCCCAGCGGGGCAGAACGAGGGCTGAGATGCGTACTTCCTGGATCACCGACCGGCCGCCGTCGGCGAAGTTCCCGCTGTACACGCGGGCGAATGCCGCCGATGTGCTCGCGGACCCGTGCAGCCCGCTCGGCTGGTCGATGGTGTGGGAGCCGGGCGTGTGCATGGGTTGTCGTGACGCGTTCCTCCGCTTCGGCATCGTGAACGAGGACGAGGTGGTGCACGGAACGCCCGAGCCGTTCGGCCACTTCGGGGGGTACATGTACAACCCGATGTCGATGTCTCGCCTCATGGGCGTGCGCATGCCCGGTGCCTCGCCCGAGGCGATCGACAAGGCGTACTTCGGCGAGGACCCGTCGATTCCTCCCTACGAACCCGAACCGTGGCACGAGAGCCCGTCGAACTCCGAGCGACTCGCGGTGAAGATGGGTCAGATCATGACCTCGACGGAATATCCCGACGCCGAGATCGACAAGGTGTCAGCCGACCGCATTCGTGCGAACCGACCGAACTACGCAGCGATGAGCCCCATCGAACTGGTGGCGTACTGCCGCAACCTCGTACCGCAGTTCCGCCGCAACTTCGACACACACGCCGACGTCACCATTGCGGCATCACTGCCCATCGGAGCGATGCAGGCGTTGTGCGATGCCGTGGGCCATCCCGAGTGGGCGATGCCGCTCATTTCCGGTTACGGCGGCGTGGACTCGGCGCTGCCCAGCTTCGCCATGTGGGACATGTCCCGCATGGTGGTGTCGTCGCCCGCACTCACCGCGGCGTTCGATGCTGGCGTCAACGGGCTGATGCAGCGACTCGACGGTCTGCAGGGATCTGATGTCGTTGCCTTCCGCAGCGCACTCGCCGCCTTCATGGCCGAGTTCGGTTCGCGCGGTCCGAACGAGTGGGAGATCATCGCCGACGTCTGGGAGACCAAGCCCGAGCTCGTGCTCCAGGCCATCGACCTCATGCGTCGTACCGACGAGTCCGAGTCGCCCTATGTGCGTGCCGAACGACTCGAGGCCGAACGCAAGCGGCTCGAGCCGATGATCGCCGAGATGCTGGCCGGTAACGAGGAGGCAGCGGGCACCCTTGCCCTCGCCCGCACTGCGTGCGCCGTGTATGCGCGCTCGCGCGAGCGGTCGAAGGCAAACAACATCAAGGCGATTCACGAGGTTCGCATGGCCACCCGAGAGCTCGGCAGGCAACTGCATGCAGCGGGCGTCATCGACGAACCGATGCACGTGTACATGGTGCTGGATCGCGAACTCGACGACTTCATCAAGAACCCGTCGGCCATGCGGGCCGAACTTGCTGCGCGGGCGGGCGAATGGCGACAGCTGTTCGATCTCGAGCCGCCGTTCATCGTCGACGGCCGCAAGGGTGTGCCGCCGCTCGATGACTGGCCCAAGAAGACCGAGATCGCTGCACCGTTGATGACGGCGGGCGAGTCGCTCCCCGGAGTTGCGGGGTGCGCAGGGGTGGCGCGCGGACGCGCTCGGGTGATCCTGTCGCTCGACGACGCCGATCGACTCGAACCGGGCGACATCTTGGTGACGGTCTCCACCGATCCGTCGTGGACACCGCTGTTCATCCCGGCGGGTGGTGTCATCACCAACACCGGCGCACCCGGGAGTCACTCGGTGATCGTGAGCCGTGAACTGGGTATCCCGTGTGTGGTGTCGATCCCGAACGCAACTCGTCGGATCCCCGATGGTGCGCTCATCGAGATCGACGGCAACACCGGCACGGTCACGATGATCGAGCGCTGATTC
>JAULYZ010000147.1:0-33031 GCA_032117595.1 Acidimicrobiia bacterium
TGGCGATGTTCACCCAGTAGCGGGGCGTGCTGAGCGCGTCGAAGATGGCCCGGCTCTTGTCGGCCGTCACCACCTTGTCGTCCTCCGCCGCAATGACGAGTGTGGGCTTGGCGGGCACGGGCGGAGCGGTCTCGCCCATGAACGACAGCGCACCCGAGATGGAGACGAATACATCGATGTCGTCGTTGGTGGTGGCCGCGCGCAGTGCTGTGCGAGACCCGGCGGAGTGTCCGGTGATGCCGATGCTGTCCATCTTCAGGCGGCCCTCGAGCAGGCCCCCGGCCTTGGCGTTCTCGGTGCGCATCGCCGCGATGGTGCGCTTCACGTCCTCGAGGTCGGTGTCGTCGAACGAGGGGGCGCTCCCGCCGAGCTGCGACACGATGCCGCGCTCGAGGTGATCGGTGGTGGCGGCCACGAAACCCCACGACGCAAGGTGTGCCACGTACGAGTTGGCGATCTGGCGGTAGCCGCCGTAGCCGTGGCTGTAGATCACGAGCGGGAACGGTCCACCCGCAGCGGCCTGCGCATCGCGCACAGCGCCCACGTCGAAGGAGGCATCGAGTGCCGGCGGCACGAGCGCAGCCAGGCTCTCGGGGAAGATCGAACGAGTGGCGAAGGTGTCGGTGGGCTTGCCCGCTGCTGCTGCCGGATCGACCGGGTAATAGAGGTCGGCGGAACGGTCACCCAGGCTGACGGTGACCACGCCCACGGCGTAGGGCCCGCGCTCGGTGAACAGCTCGAGGTCAGCCGGCACGGTGGGAGTAGTGGTAGGCGCGGCGGTGGTGGGTGCAGCCGTGGTGGGCGCGGCCGTGGTGGGGGCTTCGGTGGTGGCGGCCTCGGTGGAGGCCGGGGCGGAGTCGTCGGAGTCGCTGCAGGCAGCAGTGGTCACCAGCGCCAGCGCACAGGAGGCACCGACGAGGGCGCGGGGGAACGGACGGCGACGCAGGGGGGGATGCGGCATGGCATAGGGCTATCGCCGTTGCCCGGTGAACCGCTACCGCTGCGCCGCTTGAGGTGGGCCTTCACGAAGGCCTCCTGTACGGCGTCGGCTGCCGCTTCCTCGCTCCCCGAGATGAGGGTGAGGGCGCGCACGAGCCGTCCGTCATGGGCGCGGAAGTAGGGCTCGAGGTCGTGTTGCATCAGCGCAGGGATCTCGAGGGTGAGGGTGTGCACCGCCGGGGACACGTCGGAGCGCTTCCGGTGGTCTGGCAGTTCGAGAATCTCACTCTTGGTGCTCGCTCGGGAACGCCGAGTGGGTTCTCGCTGGCACGGGAGCGCGGTCCGGGCCTCGCCGGTGCTCCTGGGCGCGCCCCGCCCGGGCCCAGTGTGCGTCCCGAACGGCCCTCACGGATGGCCCTCCAACCCGGTGCCGCATCGGTCCCGGATCGACTCCGGATCGGCTTCGGATCGGCTCCGGATCACCTCCGGACGGCACAGGGATCCCCCAATGTTGCGTTTGTGTGTCGGTACTGTGACGCGGAGTCACCAAAGACGTTGTGGGGGAGGTGAATCCGGGATGAACCAAGCAGTGGGCGGATCGAGCGCACCGATCGGTGGCGCGCCTGCGAGCGGGCCGTGGCAGGTCGCGGACTTCCCGACGCCGGACACCCCCTTGCTGACCCAGGCAGGCGATGAGGTGAGCCTCGCTGTGGAGATCGACGGCTCCCGGAACGCCCTCGCCCTCGTTCGCCCCGACGGCCAGGTGGTGGACACCGTGAATGTGGAACCCGTCGAGACGGTGCCCCAGCTCTGGGAGCGTCTCGAGGAGTCGCTCGAGGTGGCGGGGCGACGCATGGCCCGGCACTCGGTGCGGGCGGTGTGCAGCGGGGTCTCCATCGGCTCGGGTGCGGGCGAGCTCGCCGGTGCGAGCAGCGCCGATCTGTTCCGCGAGGCCGAGGCGCTCGTCGGGCATTCCGTGGACGCCCCGGTGTTCGTCGACGATGTGGGCCGCGGCTTCACCCTCGCCGAGCGCTGGGTGGGCGCCGTGGAGGGCCTCGACAACTTCGCTGCCATCTACCTCGGACACCGGGTGAGCGGCGGCATCGTGCTCAACGGTCGGCTCCTCGACGGTGCGCTCGGCCATGCCGGCCGGGTGGGTCACCTCATCGTGAACCCCGAGGGACGCCGCTGCCGCTGCGGGGGCAAGGGGTGTCTCGACACCGAGGCCTCCGTGGGCGCGATCGAGGGCCGCACGGGCCGGGTGCTCAGCGAGCCGAGTTACGACCTGATGCATCAGGTGGGCCGGATGGTCGGCCGGGCGGCTGCCTCACTCGCCAACCTCCTCGATCTCAAGGTGGTGGTGTGCGGCGGGCCCGTGGCCCGTGAGTACGCATCCACGCTCTTCAACGCCGCACAGTCCGAGATGGACACCGCCTGCCAGATGGCGTTCAGCCGCGGTGCCCGGTTCACCTCGGCCAAGTCTCCCGAGCCGGCGGGCGCACTCGGCGCTGCGGCCATCGGGTGGCACGGGTTCGTCCGTCGCCACGGGCACACCGGCTTCGACGGTCTCACGCACCCCGGCGCAGCCACGGGTGAGCGCTGATGGATGCCGTGCTCGGCCTCGACCTCGGCGGCACCAAGTTCGCCGGCGCGCTCGTGGACGCCGACGGTGCGGTGCACGCACGCGAACAGGTGGCGGTGGACCACGACGTGGACGCCGAGGGTGTGTGGCGCCAGTTGGTGGGCCTCATCAGCGATGTGCTCGGCAACCCGGAGGCCGAACCGTTCACGGTGCTGGCCTGCGGTGTGGGTTCGGCCGGGCCGATTGCGCCGAACGTGGAATGGGTGTCGCCGCTCAACCTGGCGGCCTGGCGGGAGTTCCCGCTGCGCAGTCGCCTCTCCGACGAGCTCGAGATGCTCGTGGTGGGCGACCTCGACACCAAGGCACTCGCCGTGGGCGAGGGGTGGAAGGGTGCAGCGCGGGGTCGGGCCAACTATCTGGCGATGGTGGTGTCCACCGGCATCGGCGGCGGCATCGTGCTGAACGGGCGGTTGCTCGAGGGTGCCTCGGGCAACGCCGGCCACATCGGCCACATCATCGTGAGTCCCGATGGTCACACCTGCGCCTGCGGCGCAGCGGGCTGTCTCGAGGCCGAGGCGTCGGGCACGGCCATCGCAAACATCACCGGTGCACCAGCCACCGAGGCGAACCAGGTGGTGATGGAGCGCACGGGTCGCATCGTGGGCAGGGGAGTGGCTTCGGTGATGAACCTGCTCGAACTGGATCTTGCGGTGGTGGGCGGCTCGGTGGCGCTGGGGTTCGGCCAGCCGTTCTTCGATGCCGCGCAGGCCGAGCTGGAGACGCTGTGCCGGTTCCCCGGCGACGTGCTGCAGCCCACCATCGTGCCCGCAGGCCTCGGTGACGCAGCCCCGCTCGTCGGTGCAGCGGCTGTTGCGTGGGGTGCGCTCGGCCGCCTCGGCTGAGTGCCGGCTGAGTGTCGGCTGAGTCCCGGCTGACGCTGCGCGCTGCGCCGGTAGCGTTCGCCCGATGGCCGTTCTCTTCAACGATTTCGCTGCACAAAAAGGTGATGAGCCCGCACTGGTGGACGACAGTGGTTCCACCTCGTGGTCGGTCCTGGACGACCGCGTCAACCGACTCATCCATGTGTTGCGAGCGCATGGTGTGCAGCCCGGCGAGCGCATTGCGCTGCTCTCGGGCAACCGGCGCGAGACGTACGAAGTGGTGAGTGCTGCCGCGCATGCCGGTGTGCTGATGGTGCCGGTGAACTGGCACTTCGCCGCCGAAGAGGTGGAGTACGTGGTGGAGAACTCCGACTCGAAACTGGTCATCACCGACCCGGCGTTCGACCACCTCGCTGCCAACGTGGCCGTGCCGCGGCTGGTGTTCGGCGGTTCGTACGAAGATGCGCTGCGCAACGCACCGGCCGGTGAGCCCAATGACCAGATGCTCGGCGGTGTGATGTTCTACACCTCGGGCACCACGGGCCGTCCCAAGGGTGTGCGCAGCACCTCGTTCCAGACCAATGTGCCGCCGGCGGTGTACCAACTCATGGCTGCAGGCATCAACTCGATGGGTTTCGCTCCCGGTGGTCGCACGCTGCTGTGCGGGCCGCACTATCACTCGGCGCAGTGGGCCTTCACGTTCTTCCCGATGGTGGGTGGCTCGCCCATCTACATCCAGACCAAGTTCGTGCCCGAGGAGACCCTCGAACTCATCGACAAGCACCAGATCGAGAACATCCACCTGGTGCCCACGCAGTTCGTGCGGTTGCTGCGCGTGAGCCCCGAGCGTCGTGCAGCGTTCTCGGGTGAGTCGGTGCACGTGGCACTGCACGGTGCGGCGCCGTGCTCGCCCGAGGTGAAGCGCCAGATGATCGAGTGGTGGGGCCCGAAGGTCACCGAGTACTACGGCGCCACCGAGGGCGGTGTGGTGTCGCTCATCACTGCTGCGGAGTGGATGGAGCGCCCCCGTTCGGTGGGCAAGCCATTGCCGACGATGACCGTGAAGATCGTGCCCGAGGGCGGTGGTGAGGCTGCACCGATGCAAGAAGGTGTGATTCACCTGCGCAGCGCGATGGGGCAGGACTTCGAGTATCTCGGTGAGCCAGAGAAGACCGCCGAGGCCCACAGCGAACCCGGGTTCATCACCATGGGCGATATCGGGTACCTCGATGCCGATGGGTACCTGTACCTGTCGGACCGCAAGATCGACATGATCATCTCGGGCGGTGTGAACATCTACCCCGCCGAGATCGAAGGGGTGCTCGCTGCACATCCGGCCGTGGTGGACGTGGCGGTGTTCGGCGTGCCGAACGAGGAGTTCGGCGAAGAGGTGAAGGCGGCGCTGCAGCTGGTGCCGGGAACCGTGTGGACCCAGGAGCTGGAGCGGGACGTGACCGCGTACGCCCGTGAGCGGCTGGCGGGGTACAAGGTGCCCAAGAGCTTCGACGTGGTGGACTCCATGCCGCGCAGCGAGGCCGGCAAGTTGCTGAAGCGTCAGCTGCGGATGCCGTACTGGGAAGGAACCGGCCGCAAGATTTAGGTCGGTTGACCTACGGGGTTACCAGAGGCGCCCGTTGCGGAGGCGGCTGCCAAGCCGGATCACCGACGCACCGAGGACTAGGGCGGGTGAGATTCTCACGGTGAGGCTCCAGAGCTTCTTCAAGTGTCGGTTCCCTTCGCTTGTGGGTATTCGGCGGAGCGTACCGCACGGGGTTGAAGTGCTGTTGTTCGCTAATCCGTGGGTGCCCGCACCCTATTTTGTGCGTCAGAACCCAAGGCGCTTGCCTGACATAAATTAGGTGACGAGCCGTGTGGAAGTCGAGATAGACGATGAACGTTAACCGTGAGATAGTTTCGGCATGGCCGCAAAGCAACGTCATCTAAGAACAGTCTCCGCCATTATTGGGTTGTGCCTATTTTCCGCGTGTGGTGGCGGTGGCGATGGCGGTGGCGGTGGCGGTGAGCCAGTGAACCCTTACCAGGGGCGGTGGGATTCGCTTCCGTTTCAAGTAAAAAGCGCCATCTGTTTTGAAAACTACCTCGGCTCTAATGCGGGCTCGCCTTTGGCGCTGTTGCAGTTCTTGGCGGAGCGTTGTAGCGGTCCTGTCCCCAAGGGTTAGAAGACACACGGCAAACTCGGGATACAGGGGTCTACGGGGACTCACGGCGGAACTCCTGGTCAGCGGGGTTTCCGCTGTCACCGGCCGTGGACCATCAACATCCGCGTTTGCATCGGGTTGGGCAGCAGTTATTTGCTGGCTGAGGAAGGCCATCAGCCGGGCGGCTGGTGTGGCGCGGTCGGTCTTGTCAGGCCACTCAACGTTGCTGCGTGTCGTCTGCCGCCAACGCGAGTCGTCGACTTGAATTCGGTCCGATAGTCTCGCGCAGTTCCTCGAGGACTGTCGACTGCGCCGCCGGCACCTGCGCAAACCTCAATGCCTCTGAGCACGGTCGCGAGCGTAGGCGGCTACGGAGTTACCGGGTCATCATCGAACAACAAAGTGCCTCGACGCTGGCTAGTGATTAGTGGGACGTAGTTCTTGCCGTTCCGGTTCGGTTTGTGAAGAACACGGCTCTACGAACTGAGGAGAGCCGTCGCCATGGGCTCGGCCCGGTAGCCGGTCAGCACGTCGGCGTGCTCGCGCAGCAGGCGCGCGGCAATGGTCTCGCTCGTCACGGCCTTGCTGAACAGCCAGCCCTGTCCCATGGGACAGTTGAGGGCCATCAGTTCCCTCAGGTGCTCCGGGTTCTCGATGCCCTCGGCAATCGCTTCCATGCCCATGGCCTCGGCCAACTGCAGGATGGCTCGCACCACCACTCGGGCGTCGTTGCCGGTGCCCAGTCGTCGCACGAACGATTGGTCGATCTTCAGTTGGTGGAAGGGCAGTTGCTGCATCTGCGAGAGCGATGAGTAGCCGGTGCCGAAGTCGTCCAGGCTGAAGCGGATGCCGGCCGCGGTGAGCACCTGCAGGATCTGCTTGGTGCGCTCGAGGTCGTCGATGAGCATCGATTCGGTGATCTCCAGCACCAGTCGGTGCGTGGGGATGTTGAACTGCCGCAGTAGGTCCAGCACCGAATCGGCGAAGCCCTCCTCGCGCAGCTGACGCGCAGACACGTTCACCGAGATGTGGAAGTCGCGCTGCTCGATGAACTTCTGCCAGCCGGCCATCGCAGTGAGTGCCTGCCGGAGAATGTTGCGCCCCAGCAGCACGATGAGGCCCGAGTCCTCGGTGAGGTGCAAGAACTGTGCAGGGCCAATCTCGCCACGCTCGGGGTGGCGCCAGCGCACCAGCGCCTCCACGCCGGCGAGGCGTCGGGTGTTCAGGTCGATGATCGGCTGATACACCAGCGCAAACTCGTCACGCTCCACCGCATTGGCCAGTGCCGTGTTCAGCGTGAGTCGCTCCTGAGCCTGTTCGTGCATCGAGGGTTCGAACACTGCCGACTGTCCCTTGCCCTGCGCCTTCGCGTTGTACAGCGCAAGATCTGCATCACGCAGCAGCTCGGTGGGCTGATCCGGGATGCCGGTGGTGAGCCGAATCCCCACCGAGGCACCTACCGCCATCTCGCGCCCGTCGATCATCACCCGCTGGCTCACCTGCTCGATGATGCGACTCGCCAGATCGGTTGCCGCACGAACCGTGGGCAGCGAGCGCAGCACGATGGCGAACTCATCGCCGCCGATGCGGGTCACCACACCGGTCTCGTCCACCGTGTCGAGCAGGCGCTGGGCCACCACGGCCAACAACTGGTCGCCGGCCACGTGGCCGAGGCTGTCGTTCACGGTCTTGAAGTCGTCGAGGTCAATCACCAGCAGCGCATTGAGCCGCCCGTCGGAGCTGCTCAGCAGCCGCTCGAGCTCGTCGTTCAGGAAGTTGCGGTTGGCCAAGCCGGTCACGGCGTCGAAATAGGCCTGCCGGGTGAGCTGCTGCTCCAGTTCCACCAACTGCCGGATGGACCGCTCGAGGAAGCCCTTCTCCAGCGCCAGGCCGATCTGCTTGGCCAGCACGTCCACCAGATCCACATCGTTCTGCTGCAGCGGGTCGGCCGCACCGAGACGACCACTCACCACCACCATGCCCGCCGGCTCACCGCCGCGCACCACCGGGGCCAAGATGGCATCGCCCGATGCGAACACCGAGGCCGCACCGCTGCTGGCGGCCGGTGCACCCGAGCGCATCAGCACCGCACCGGGAAGTTCCCGCGCCAACTGCTGCGCTGCAATCTCCTCGGCGCTCGATGCAGCGGTCATGGGGGAGGGGCCCTCCACCAGCGAACAGCACGTGGCGGCACCGTCGGTTGCAACCAGCACAATCTGGGCCCGCTCGGCACGCAGGGCCGTACGCACATCGTTCAGCACTTCCAGCAGCGCTTCGTCCATATTGGGCTGCTCGTGCAGTGCGGCTGTTGCGCGGTAGAGCAGTTCGGTTCGATCGCTGGTGTGCTGCTGTGCGGAGAGCGAGTGGTAGCCGGCCAGCAGTACCAGCACCAGCAGCAGCGGAATCACCGCAAGGGCCAGCGAGATCGAGCCGAGGTACACCACCTGCAGCGCCACCACGCCGTTGCCCAGCGAGCCAACGGAACTGATCACCAACGAGCGAATCGGTGCCTGCTGGCCCTGCCCACCAGCGAGGCGGGTCACGATGGCTACTGCCTGATGGCTGAACACCCCCACCACCACACCGCCCACCAGTGCAGCGATGCCGGTGCGAGCCGACACCATGTGGTCGTCACGGATCACGTGATACGCAGCGAGCCCGAAGAAGGCGCCCGCCAGTTCCTGGGCAAGGTTGAAGGCCACCTTGATCACGGGTGGCCGCTTCACGATGGCGGTGCTCAGCGCCGCAACGGAAATGGCAAGCGGGATGGCGCTCGGTTCGGCAAGCAGCAGGGCCACCACCAGCGCAGCGTCGGTCATCACCAGCGACATGCGCTGCGAGCCGACTGCAGCGATGTCGATACGGAGATGCTTGCCCACTGCGAAGAGGGCCAGGAAGAACCACCACGGCCACGGGGTGGCGAGGACGGGTTCGAAGCGCGCGGCGATCGTGGTCCATCCCACGGCGGCGATGGCCGTGAGGACCAGGGTGAGGAACCACACCTCCACGAGCTGCGGCGCAGCCCGCTTGGTGTGCGGATCCGCAGGGTCGATCGAGGTGGTTGCGCTCACGCAGAAACTCCCGACTCAGCGGGAGGGCGGATCACCAGTTGGCGTTGCGGCCGCGGAAGGCTGCGGCGGCGGCCATGGCGAAGGTGGCAACGCCGGCGATGCGGTACAGGTTGGCGAGGATCTTGGTCTTCATGGTCGGCTCATTTCTCTCGAAGTGATCTCGCCAAGCGGTTTCTCAATCACACTGAGTGTGTATGAGGCGGACGTACGAAAGTACCTCACTCAGTGCGATGCATCATCCACTTGGCGTAGCGAAGCGTAACCACGGACACAGAGAAACGGCAAGTGAAATCTTGGCGTGCGAGCTCGAGCCCGCCTCCCGCCGCCCTGGGCCCCGCCAAATCCGCACGTCAGGGGCGGATTTGAGGGCGCTCATGACAGAAATACCACTTTCGGTGCTGTTGCAAGCCCGAAATGCTACTTCTGGTGATCATGCGGGTGGAGAGCCGACCAAGACCCGAGCCACCAGCACTGTGGGGCACCGTAGTCCTCGAGATCTCACGGGTGGTGGATGTCCGCCCGCCGAGCGCGGTGGCCTCAGCGGGCCGGGCCGGGGCTACTTCTTCTCTGCCATCCAGGCCACGATGTCAAGGGCTCGCAGTGCCGACATCGGGTTGCCGTTCTCCAGGCGGTAGTCGCTCCGGAGTTCGTCGATCAACTGACCACTGCGCCTGAGATCCTCGTGGATTCGATCGAAGAGCGCCGCGTAGCCCATGCCGCTCACCCCGTAGAACGATCGCAGCCTCGAATCGACGATCGGCACGAGATTGGGGCGCTTGCGGTGGAGGATCTTGGTTACCGCCACCGAGGTGAGGTGTTCGCACTCCTGCACTGCATCGAGTGCCCGCAACACGGTGCCCCATCCTGGGGCCGACCGATCCCGAAGACTGTCGGCGGGGAGGTCGGCGAACGTCGTCGTTCGGGCTTGATCATCCGCCACTACCTGTTCGAGTGCTTCGCGCAGCGTTCGGTATTTGCTGGCCTCGTCGCTGAGCAGTTGCTGGAGCACCTTGGTGGGAATTGGGTAGCTCAGCATTGCGGGTGCGAGGAGATCCGTCGGAAGGAGACGGTCAGGTGACAGATCGAGGTCGTACCAAGGCCACGCATTGTTCGAACCGGGAGAGCAGTAGTGCTTGAGCGAATCCTTGGCCGAGGTGCCGAGATCGGCAACTGGAGTTGACCTGATTGCGTGGACACCCGATTCTGGGGGATGACCCCAGAGGAAGGAGGCCCGTGTGGGTCGTCCAGCGAAGTATCCGTCCGAGTTCCGTCGTGAGGCGGTCGCGCTCGTGAAGTCATCTGGCCGTCCGGTCGCGGAGGTCGCGAGATCTCTGTCGATCGCGGAGGCCACGTTGTGGAACTGGGTGAAGGCGGACCGCGAGCAGACCGAACGTGACGCCGATCCGGACTCGTTGTCGGAGTCCGAACGTGTCGAGTTGAAGCGGCTCCGCAAGGAGAACGCCCAGCTCGCGATCGACATGGAGATCCTCCGAAAGGCTGCAGCGTTTTTCGCGAGGGAGACGAACCGGTGAGCGGCTTCCGGTTCGTTGACGAGCACCAAGCCGACTACCGGGTCACTGACCTGTGCCGGGTTGCCGGCGTGAAACGGTCCAGCTTCTACGCATGGAAGTCCCGGCCGGCGTCAGCGCGTCAGCGTGCGAACGAGGCGTTGCTGGTCGAGATCCGCGAGATCCACGAAACATCACGACGCACCTATGGGGCGCCACGCGTATGCGGTCAGCTCCGCCGCCGCGGCCGCCACGTCGGCCACAACCGGGTTGCGAAACTGATGGCCGACAACGGCCTGGTCGGAGCGCACGCCCGCCGCAAGTTCCGCAAGGGACGCCACCCGGCGATCGTCCCAGCTCCGGACATGCTGCAGCGCGACTTCACTGCCGAGCTCCCGGACCGGCGGTGGGTGGCGGACATCTCCGAGTTCGCGTGCTGGGACGGCAAGCTCTACCTCGCCGGCATCCGTGACCTGTGTGACCGGACACTCGTGGGCTGGTCGATGGGTGAACGCCAGACCACCGACCTCGTTGTCGCCGCGCTCGTGATGGCACTCGGACGCCGCAACCCGACCGTGAACACGATTCACCACGCCGACCACGGAACCCAATACACGTCGCTCGAGTTCACCAACCGGCTCCACGACTGGGGCCTCGCCGGCAGTTACGGCAGCGTCGGTGACTGCTTCGACAACGCCGCGATGGAGACCTTCTGGGCCGCGTTGAAGAACGAGGTCCGACACATCTGGGGACCCATCGGCCAGCGCACCCGATCCGAGATGCGCACCATCCTGTTCGACTACATCGAGACCTTCTACAACCGCACCCGCCACCAAGCAGGCCTCGGCCACCGCACCCCCGCCGAGGCCTACGCCACCGCTCTGGCAGGATGAACTACCGAAACCCCGTGTCCACCAGATCGGGTCAACTCCAATTTTCAGCCTTCGCCACGGCCGCGACCTTTCCGGAGTCGTCGGTACACCCGCATGGCGTAAAGATCCGCTCGGGTTCGGGGTCGGCAACCCGCCGCAGGGCGCGGGCCGCGAGCGGTCCGGTTCACGACGGCTCGGGGGGATGGTTGCGCAGCGGTGCCGTGCCGGCACAGTGCGGTTCACAGCCCGACTCGGGCCGGTTCCCCGGGCGCCTCAGCAGCGCCGTCGGGTTCTCGTGTTTGATCGGTGATTCATGGTCACCCGACCACCCAGTGGTGTCGAAGGGGGGACTTGAACCCCCACGAGTTTGCACTCACTAGGCCCTCAACCTAGCGCGTCTGCCTATTCCGCCACTTCGACGTGGAAGTTGAAATCTACTGCCGGTGCTCTAGCGGGCCAACAGCAGACCGAGGGCCACCACGGTGAACCCCCAGACGAGCGCAAGCACCAGCGTGATGCGGTTGAGGTTGCGCTCTGCAGCGGTCGAGCCGAGCGCAGCACCACCGCCGCCACCGAACATGTCCGACAGGCCGCCACCCCGACCGCTGTGCAGGAGCACGCCAACGATCATGCCGAGGGTGGCGATCACGTTGATCACGAGGGTCAGGTAGAAGATGAACTGCCGCACAAAGGGCAAGCCTACCGGCTCGATGCTGGTGTCCCCGGGTCGTCCGGGAAGTGGCACGCAACCGGATGGCCCATGCCCCGATCGGTGAGTTCGGGCACCTCGGTTGCGCACACTGCTTGGGCCCGGGGGCAGCGGGTGCGGAAACGACAACCCGACGGAGGGTCGAGCGGCGAGGGCACCTCCCCGGCAAGGGGCGCGAGCCGGGGGCGGGCACGTTCGGCAAGGGGGTCCGGCAGCGGAGCTGCATCGAGCAGCGCCTGGGTGTACGGGTGCAGCGGTCGGCGGTAGATGTCCTCGGCCGGGCCGGTCTCCACAATGCGTCCGAGATACATCACGGCCACACGGTCCGAGATGTGGCGCACCACCGACAGATCGTGGGCCACGAAGAGATACGCGAGCCCGAGCCGCTCCTGCAGCTCGTCGAGCAGGTTCATGATGCCGGCCTGCACCGAGACGTCGAGGGCCGACACGGGCTCGTCGAGCACCACCAATCGGGGGTTGAGGGCGAGTGCCCGGGCCACACCGATTCGCTGACGCTGACCGCCCGAGAACTCGTGCGGGTACCGGTTCCCGTGCTCGGGGCGCAGCCCCACGAGCTCGAGCAGTTCGGCGACACGCTGCTTGCCCCCGGCCTCCTCGTACCGACCGTGCACCTTGAGCGGCTCAGCGATGGTCTCGTTCACCTGCCATCGTGGGTTGAGCGAGGCATACGGGTCCTGGAACACGATCTGCATCGATGCACGCAACGGCCGCATCTCGCGCGCCGAGAGACCCACGAGTTCGCGACCGTCGAATCGAACCGACCCCGAGGTGGGCTCCATCAACTGGAGGATGCAGCGGGCGGTGGTGGATTTTCCGCAGCCGCTCTCCCCCACGAGGCCGAGCGTCTCCCCGGCGTTCACGTGCAGCGTCACGTCCGAGACCGCCTCCACGTGACCAACCGTGCGTGTGATCAAGCCGCGGCTGCGTACCGGAAACCGCTTCACGAGCGACGACACCGAGAGCAGCGGCTCCTGCATCTCGTTCGTCGTTGCCCCGTCGAGCGGCGTGCTCATCATCCCGACACCCCCTCGCTGCGCACCGCCACCTCGGCCCAGCGGTGGCAGGCCGCCCTGTGGCCGGGCAGGTCGGTGGGGAGCAGTTCGGGCTCCGACGAGCGGCACACGTCGGCGGTGTGCTCGCAGCGCGGTGCGAACGGGCAACCCCCCGCAAGCCCCACGAGCGACGGCGGCGAACCCGGGATCTGTGCAAGGCGCCCGTGACGCCCAACGAGTCCCGGCATCGCGCGCAACAATGCCGAGGTGTACGGCATGCGTGGCTGGCCGAAGAGTTGATCGGTGGTCCCGGACTCCACTACGGCTCCCGCGTACATCACCTGCACACGGTCGGCTGTTGCGGCCACCACACCGAGGTCGTGGGTGATGAGCAGGATGGCGACACCAGATCGCTCGCGTACCTCCATCAGCGTGCGCAGGACCTGGGCCTGCACGGTGACGTCGAGAGCAGTGGTGGGCTCGTCGGCGATCAGCACCTCGGGCTCGTTCGCCATGGCCATGGCGATCATCACACGCTGGCGCATGCCGCCGGAGAACTCGTGCGGGTACGAATCGGCTCGCTGCTCGGCCTCGGGAATACCCACCATCCCGAGCAGTTCGACCGCTCGCGCCCGGGCAGCACGACGCGTGACGCTCTGGTGTGCGCGAACCGCCTCGGCAAGCTGCCAACCGATTCGATAGACCGGGTTGAGCGAGCTCATTGGGTCCTGGAAGATCATCCCGATGCGATGCCCGCGCAGTCGGGAGAGTCGGTGCTGATCGGCACCGAGGATCTCCTCGCCACCGAGCAGCACCGAGCCCGACACGAGCGCGTTGCGCGGCAGCAGGCCCATGATGGCCATCGCGGTCACGGACTTGCCCGATCCGCTCTCCCCCACCACGGCGAGCACCTCACCGCCGTCGAGGGCGAACGACACCGAGCGTGCGGCATGCACCGTGCCGTCCTCGGTGGGGAACCGGACGTTCAGGTCGCGGACGTCGAGCAGCGGCATTGCTACGACCTCACCCGGGTCTGCTTCGGGTCGAATGCGTCGCGCAGACCGTCACCGATGAAGTTCACACAGAGACAGATGATCACGATGGCCCCCGACGGGAACCAGAAGAGCCAGGGCCGGGTTCGGAACGCCCCCTGGTACTCGTTGATGAGCAGCCCGAGGGATACCTCTGGGGAGCGGATGCCGAGCCCGAGGAAGGAGAGGGCTGTCTCGGTGAGCATCGCCCCGGCAACGGCGAGTGTGCCCACCACGATGATCGGCCCGGTGATGTTCGGGAGGATGTGCCGGACGATGATGCGGTGCGCCGGCGCCCCGACAGCACGGGCCGCCTCCACGAACTCGCGCTCCCGGATCGAGAGGAACTCGGCACGAACGATGCGAGCAAGACCCGGCCACGACGCGAGACCGAGGATGACGGGAACGATGTACCACGGTGCGGTGCGTACGCTCACGCTGATGACCGCCACCACCACCAACAGCGGGAGCGTCAGCACGAGATCGGTGAAGCGCATGAGCGCGGAGTCCACGAACCGACCGAAGTAGCCCGCCAGTGCACCCACGATGATCCCGAGCACCACTGCGATCACGGTGGTGATGACCGCCACCTCCAGAGAGCGCTGGATGCCGCGCATCACGAGCGCCATCACGTCCTTGCCGAGGTCGTCGGTCCCGAAGGGGTGATCACCCGAGGGGCGCACCGAGAGCGCGGTGCGGTCGCGTTCGGTATGTCCCCACCGCCACACGAGCGGCCACAGAAAGGCCCACAGCCCCAGCAGCGTCAGCAGCACTGCAGAAGCGACGGCGGGACGGTGGCGCAGGAAACGGCGCAGCACCGTGCGCCACTGCGCACGCGCCTCGACGGCGAACTCTGGGTCGTGAAGCAGTTCAGTCAAGGCGAACCCTCGGGTCGAGGCGCGCATAGAGGACATCGGCAATCAGGTTGAAGACCACCACGGCGATGGCGGTCACCATCACGAAGGCGAGGATGGGTTCGGGCTCCTTCGCAGCGAGCGCATCGCTGAAAAAGCGGCCCATACCCGACCAGCCGAAGATCGACTCGGTGATGATGGCGCCCCCGATGAGTCCACCGAAGTCGAGGGCCACCACCGTGGTGAGGGGCATCAGCGCATTCCGGAAGGCGTGCCGAACGATCACACGGCGCTCCGAGAGACCCTTGGCGCGGGCGGTGCGAACGAAGTCGGCATTCATCGTCTCGAGCATCGAGGCCCGCATGAAACGGCTGTACCCGGCGAAGGTGATGGTGATCAGCGTGAGACTCGGCAGCAGTGCGTGCCAGAAGAAGTCCTGGAAATGAACCCACCAACCACCGCTCAGGCCCTCGCTGGACTCCGACGTGGTGGGGATGAGGGGTGATGGGTCACCCTGACGGTAGGTATTGCCCTCCCAACCGAGTTTGAACACCACGACGAAGGCAAGGACCAGTGCGGCCCCCACGAGGCCGCCGACGACCATCTTGTTGAGGGGCGTCCGGCGCTCGTACCGATGTCGGGTGCGCACCACGCCCACACCGCACAGGATCCCGAGCCCGACGAACACGGCCGACACCGTGATCGAGATGCTCGGCTCACGGAACCACGGATTCACCTCGATGGCGAGGAACTGCTTGAACAGCGACGCAAGCACGAACGTCGGGATCGAGAAAAAGAGGAACGACAGCCCCGTCATCACATAGTCGAACGCGCTGTACTGGCGCACCGCACTGACGACCCCGACGAGCACGCCCAGGATCACCGATGCAATCTCCGCGAAGAGCAGGAGCTTGAGCGTCACCAGCAGGGCCCGCCAGAGGTCCGCGCGTACCTCCACCTGATTGCTGTCGGTACCCCAGTCGCCCGTGATGAAGTTCCCGATCCACTTCACGTAGCGGGTCACCACCGGCTGGTCCAGGCCGTACTTGCTCTCCAGCTGTGCGATGGTCCGCTCGGAGACCCCTGGCTTCAGCCGGAGGTCCTCGAGCTTCTGGGGATCACCGATGTTCGCAACGAGGACGAAGGTGAGGATGCTCGCGGCGAGGAGCAGAGGGACCGCTCCGAGCAGGCGCCTCGCTGCGAGCCTCAGCACGTCAGCCCGATCCCTGCGAACCGTGGGGGCGGGTCAGGACTCGACCAGTTGCCACTCGTTGGCGTTCCACGTGAAGCCCAACACGCCGTTGAACCTCACCCCTGCGATGCGATCCGAGAACGCCGTGATCTCGGTCCACTGGAACAGGGGGATGGTGCCGACGTCTGTCGAGACCACCGTGTCGAGTTCGTTGTAGATCGCCGCGCGCTTCACCTCGTCGAGCTCGACCGACGCACGGTCGATGATGCCCCGGGTGGCGGGGTTCGACCAGCGCCCGTAGTTCTGGTCGCCGCCGTCGTCGGGAGGCAGATAGATCGAGTCGTTACCCGCCAGGAACGGACTTGCTGCCCACGCAAAGAGCGCAACGTCGAAATCCCCACTGTCCAGACGCGTGCTGTTGAAGTCCTCCGACGGATCGTCGGTGAGCACGAAGCCGGCCTCACGGCACTGCTCGATCGCCAGTTCGTTGGTCTTCTGACGCCGGTCGTTGGGGTCCCGGCGTCCGAGGCGCAGCGTCAGCTGCTTGCCGTCGCGGACCGCAATGCCGTCGGCATCGAAGGTGAAGCCGGCCTCGGTGAGGAGCTGCTTCGCCCGGGTGATGTCACGGTCAGCGAGGTCGCCCATCGTGTTCTCGTAATAGGGGCTGCCGGGCACGAACATCCGGTTGTTGAGCACCTCGGACTTGTCGTTGAGCGGCTTTGCCAGCGTGTCCACGATCTCCTGACGGTCGAGGCACAGGGCAAACGCCTGACGCACCTTCAGATCCTTGAGGAACTCGTTCTGTGCGTTGAGGTCGTAGTGCTCGAATGAGGCACCCTGGTCGGCGGTCACCGTGACCCCCTCCATCCCCTGCAACTGCTTGAGCACGTCCACACTCGGTTGCGGCGCGATGACCTGCACGTCGCCGTTCTCGAGGGCCTGCGGGTGGGTCGAGCTCTCGGGCAGCAGCTTGAAGATGATCCGGTCGATGTTGGCCGGCGTTCCCCAGAAGCGCTCGTTCTTCTCCAGCGTGAGACTCACACCCGGCTTGTACGACGTGATCTTGTACCATGCGCCCGACAGCGCGAACTTCTTGTCGAAGCCGACGAAGCCGTTGTTCCACACATCGGCAACCGCGAGGGTCTGCTCCGGCGTGAGCGCTGCAGTGAGATCAGCAACACCGGCCTCGGCCTCCACCACGTGTGCCGGCAGCAGGCCGCCGAACAGCGCCTTCCAGTCGGCGTAGGGCTCGTCGAACTCGGCGGTGATGACCCGGCCCGCCGGGTCGCACGTCACTGCCTTGACCTGGTCGTAGCCGGCCGTTCCGCCGGCATTGAACACCGGGATCGGGTAGCCGTCGGTATCGATCTCATCGGTGCCGTCGGCCTTCTTCCGGTTCCCTGCCTTGCCGTTGCTCGAGAGCCAACTCAGGTAGAAGTCGTCGCAGTCGATGGGCTCACCATCGCTCCAGACCGCCTCGGGCCGCACGGTGTAGGTGACGATCATCGGGTCCTCGCTCGTGAGGTCGACCGACACCATCAGATCCTTCGAGACCACAACGGTGCTGTCCGGGTTCACGCCGAACGGTCCGGGGAGCGTCATGTTGAGCACCAGACCGTTCGCCACGGTGATCTGGTCGTAGGAGCCGTTGTTGTAGGAGGTGTACTCCTGATCCACCGCAACGGTCACCGTCGAGCCCGAACTGCCGGAACCGGAACAGCCCGCCAGTCCGCCAACGGCCAACGCCGCGGCCGTCGCACCGAAGGCTGCTCGACGAGCCAGCCTGTTGTTGCACGTGATCATGTCGCTTTCCCTCCCGAAGCAGCCACCCGCCTGAACCGGCAATAGTTCAGTATGACGCAACCCGATGCCGCGAGAGGGTGATGCCGCAGCGGCCTCTCCGGTGCCTACAGCGTGGGCGGGAGGGTTCCGGGGAGCAGACGGAAGACGTAGCCGGTCAGGTCGCTGCCCAGTTCGAGCTCGATCGAACGAACCGTCCGGGGCGGCACGAGGAGTCCGCCACCGGTGCCCGTGGTGACCGGACCGTCGAGATACGAATCGCTGTCGGCGAACTGGTCGGCTGGGCTGCGCTCGATCTCGTAGGTGCCCGGCCCGAGGTCGTCGAACCGGAACCCGCCATTTGCATCGGTGAAGGTGACCAGCGGTCCCACGACCCGTCCTGCACGGTCAATGCCGCGAAGGATCACCTTGTACCCCGACATCGGGAGATCGCCCTCGCCCAGGACGGAGTCTCCGGTGATTTCCAGATACACCGAACCCGTGATCGACCCAGGAGTCACCTCCGAGAACGTGTAGCCCGAGCTCTGCTCACCGGGTTCGATCACGATCTGCTGGACAACGTCGCTCCCCGAACTCGCAATAACAGCGATGTTGCGCCGTGACGGTGCGCTCGGGCCACCGAAGGTCCCGCCCGACGATCCGATGCCATCCACCCAGTCGGCGTACCCCGATGGTTGCACCTCCAAGACACTGAAGGTTCCCGCAGGCAGACCGAAGAAGGTGTAGCGCCCGCGGCTGTCGGTGCGCACCTCGCGGTACACATCGTTGCCCTCGCGATCCAGACCCTCGATCAGCAGCAGCACATCGGGGATACCCGGTTCGTCGGGCTGCTGGCTCCCGTCCGCATTGCGGTCCTCGTACACCACGCCACTCACCGAACCAGCGCGCTCGCCGAACAGGACACCGCTCGCAACGGTCCCCGACCCGAGGACAAGGTTCTTCACCACGTTCGGCTCACCCGTGTCGGCGGGAACCGATCCCGACGACTGGCAGCAGTTCGCGTAGAGCGACGGCTGGGTCTGCGTCAAGCGGTACGTGCCCGGGGCGAGACCGACGTAGGTGAATGCACCGCTACCCGCAGTCGTCGCAACGACCGGCCCCACCGGCTGACCGAGTGCGTCCGTTCCCGTGAGCGTGACGGTCACGCCGCCGAGTCCTGTCTCCCCGGGGTCCAGCTGACCGTCGAGGTCGAAGTCGAGGTACACGGTTCCGGTGATCTGACCGGAAGCGACCTCGCCGAAGTCGTAGCCCGTCGCTGCGGTTGAACCCACGAGCGCGATGCTCTGGATCTCATCGTTGGTCGAGGCATCGCCGCCCGCTGTGCCCACGTGCTCTTTCCAGTCGATGTAGCCGAGCGGCTGCGAGGCCTGCGAGACGCTGTACGTGCCCGGGGCGAGGCGCAAGAACTCGTAGCGCCCGTCGGCACCGGTGGTGGCCGCAGCACTCACCGGCGCGCCGCCAACCGCCGTACCCGAGAGATTGATGACAGCACCCGCAATCCCGACCTCGCCGGTGTCGCGCTCGCCGTCACCATCGGCGTCGACGTAGACGCTGCCCGAGATGGATCCGCGCAACTCGGTGAAGAGATAACCGGTGAGGGCCTGAGAGGGCAGCACCTGGATCGACACGATCGAGTCGGTCGGGCTCGCCACACCTCCACCCGAGCCGGGCTGCTCGGGACCATCGCCATAGCCCACGGGCTGATCCTCCACGATCCGGTATCCGCCGATGCCCGACGGCGCGAGGCCGGTGAACTCGTACTGACCTGACGCATTCGTGAGCGAGGTGAGCTCGACGGTCCGGCCCTGAGCATCGCGACCCAGGAGTCGGACCGTCACGCCCTCGATACCGGGCTCGCCGAGGTCGCGCACGAGGTCACCGTCGATGTCCTCGAACACCAGGCCAGACACCGTCGATGCGACCACTTCGCCGAAGTCGTAGCCGAACTCCGCAGTGGAGCCGCTCAGTTCGACGCTCGCCACCGCGTCGGGCGGGGCAAGCACACCGCCGGCGCTGCCCACGAGATCGGCACCGTCGAGGAAGCCTGCGGGCTGGGTCTCGGCGACCGTGTAGGAGCCGGCCGGTACGTCGTTGAAGAGGTAGCGACCGGTTGCGTCGGTGGTCGCAGTGCGCGAGACAGGATCACCGAGGCGGTCGATACCGGTAAGTGTCACCGTGACACCGAGGATGCCCGGCTCACCCACCTCGCGCAGGCCGTCGCCGTCGAGGTCGTTCCAGACATAGCCGCGCAGCGAGCTCTGGCGCTCGCCGAAGAGATAGCCCGTCGCGGTGTCGCCCGAGTCGAGGCGGATCGACGTGATCGAGTTCGGGGGCGCGAGCACACCTCCTCGAGAACCCGCCCGCTCCTTGCCGTCAGCGAAGCCATCGGGCTGGGACTGCGAGACCGAGTATCCCGCACTGTTCGACGGGGAGAGACCGGTGAACGAGTACGAGCCGTCGGCAGCCGTGTCCGTCACGAGGTAGACAACGACGCCCTGGAAGTCGACGCCGGAGAGGATCATCTGCACATCGGCGAGCCCGACCTCGGTAACCGCCTTGGTGCCGTCGTCATCCCGGTCGACGTAGGCGAATCCCGAGAGCGAGACCGGCACTGCCTCACCGAAGACGTACCCCGTTGCGGAATCCGACGGGCGGATGACGATCTGGATGACGGAATCGGGTCCCACCACGAGCCCGCCACGGGATCCAGCGGTGTCCTTGCCGTCGCGGTAGCCGACCGGCTGGACTTCCTCGACCGTGTATGTGCCCGGCAGCAGGTTCTGGAAGAGATAGTTCCCCAGGGGGTCGGTCGTTGCGAAGAGGGTGGTGATGCTCCGGCCGGAGGCATCGGTGCCCCCGAGGGCAACCACCGCGCTGCTGATCCCGGCCTCACCGAGGTCGCGCACACCGTTGCTGTTCGCATCGACGTACACGCTGCCTGCGAGGGACGCAGCACGCACCTCGCTGAAGAGATAGCCCGTCGCCACGACCCCAGCGCCCAAGACGGCCCCGGTGATGTCATCGGCATCGGGCGCCGCAGCACTGCCCCCTGCCGAACCTGCTGCGTCGAGCCAGTCGAGATAACCGGTCGGCTGAACCTCGTGGAGCGAGTAGATGCCCTCGCGCAAGCCGAGGATCGAGAACGCGCCCGCCGCATCGGTGAGAGCCGAGCGTGACACCGGGTCACCGTCGAGATCGAGACCGGTGAGCTGGATCAGCACTCCGGCAATCGCCGTGTCACCGGCGTCGCGCACACCGTTCCCGTTCGAGTCCGCGTAGACCGCACCCGAGATCGACGAGCTGAGCTCGGCGAAGAGGTACCCCGTGGCGGTCTGGCCGGCTACGAGCACGATTCGTTGGATGCGGTCGTCGATCGACAGGTCACCCGCCGCCGACCCGGCCGTCTCGAGACCGTCGGCATAGCCCGAGGGCTGGGCGAGCTCTTCCACCGTGTACGTGCCCGGAGCAAGTCCGATGAAGGAATAGTCACCGTTCGCATCGGTGGTGGTGGTCGTGCTCACCGCATTGCCCTGAAGGTCGGTTCCCGAGAGACGCAGGGTCACCGACGGGATTCCGGGTTCGGTCGCGCTGCGAGCACCGTTGCGGTTCCGGTCGTCGAAGACCTTTCCAGAGATGGAGGCGAGCAGGATCTCGCCGAAGTCGTAGCCCGTCGCTCGCTGGCCGACGGTGAGCACGATTCCCGTGACCGTGTCGTTCGCCACCGTGCCGCCCGCAGTTCCTGCAGCGTCGAGCCAGTCGGCGTAGCCGGGGGGCTGCGTCTCGGTCACGGCGTAGGTTCCGGCGCGCAGCCCGTCGAAGCGGTAGAGGCCGTTCGCATCGGTGATCACCTGGATCGGCGTGATCGGCGCGCTCGAGACGGTACCGGTGAGGGTGACGGTGACATTCGGAATGCCCGGCTCGCCCGCATCCCACGAACCGTCGGAGTCGAGGTCGCGATACACACGTCCAGCGATCGAACCGACCAGTTCACCGAAGTCGTAGCCGACGAGTTCGCCACCGACCGGGACCGTGATCGCCGTAATGGTGTCGGGTGGTGCCACGGTTCCGTTGGCGGGCGCCCCGGCCTGATCGCCACCGTCGACGTACCCGGCGGGGTGAGACTCGACCACGGTGTAGACGCCGGCAAAGAGGTTCACGAAGACATAGCCGCCGTCGGAATCGGTGTACACGGTGCGTGCGGGAACGGCGCGCCCCAAGGAGTCGCTTCCGTTCAGCGTCAGCGCAACAGAGGCGATGCCCGGCTCACCGGTGTCGTGACGGCCGTTGGCATTGAGGTCCTCGTAGACGCGCCCTGCCACGCTTGCCAACCGTTCCTCGAAGTTGTACCCAGCGGCGGCCGCACCCGCGGTCATGGTGATACCGGTCACTGTGTCGCTCGGTGCCGACGCTCCACCCGCAGTGCCGATGGCCTCCGGGCCGTCTCCATACGCCGTCGGCTGGACCTCGGTCAACGTGTACGAGCCGGCTGGAACGTCGAGGATCGTGTACGAACCATCAGCAGTGCTCATCGCCGTGCGAATGGTTCCATCCGTGCCAGTGAGGGTCACGAGCACATCAGCGATTCCCTCACCCACTCCGATCAGGCCGTTGTCGTCGAGGTCCACCCAGACCGCACCACTCAATGATCCGGGGATCTCTGCGAACAAGTACCCAGTTGCGTCCGACGTCCCCGGGAAGATGTCGGTGATCTCATCGCCGTTGGGCGGGACCACCACGCCGCCGCCACTGCCCGCAGTCTCCACGCCATCGAGGTAGGCGGCTGGCTGAACAGGTTCGGTGAGGGTGTACCCATCGGCATCGGGTGGCAACAGATCACTGAAGAGGAACACACCGGCAGCATCGGTGTTCACCGAGAGCGACACGGGGTCGCCATTGCGGTCGGAGCCGGTGAGGTCGATACGCACACCCGGAATGCCGCGCTCGCCGAGGTCCTGGACGCCGTCGGCATCCACATCGGAGAACACCACACCACCGACGAGGCCACGCCACTCGGCGAAGCGGTAGCCGGAGACATCCGCCCCGGCCGCGATCACCACGGGCGCAATCACATCGTTGATGGTGGTGAGGCCGCCACCCGTGCCAGCGGTCTCAGGACCATCGCGATACGCAGAGGGTTGGGCCTCGATCAGGGAGTACTGACCGCCGGGAATGTTGTCGAAGGAGAACCAGCCGTCGACATCGGTGCGGGTGCTGACGAGCAACGAGTTGCCGTCGGCGTCCATGCCCTGCAGCGACACCAGAACATCCTCGATGCCCTCCTCGAGCACCAGGCCGTCGTCGACCCCGTCACGGTCCCGGTCCAGATAGACGCGGCCACTCAGCGACGACCCGTTCTCGGCGAAGAGGTTCCCGAGCGAGGACTGACCGCTCAACAACGTGACCTCGAAAGTGTCGTCCGCCACGGCGACTGCGCCACCCGTTCCCGGTGTGTCGTCGCCGTCGAGGTAGGCCGCGGGCTGGATCTCGGTGAGGGTGTAGTCACCGGGCAGGAGGCCGTCGAAGAGGAAGCGACCGTCCTGGTCGGTGAAGACGAAGCGGTTCACGACGTTGTTCCGGAAGTCGGTACCAGCGAGCTCGACACGCACCTTCGCAATGCCCGACTCGCCTGCACCGATCGTTCCGTTCCCGTCGTTGTCCTGGAAGACCTGGCCGGACACCTCGACCGTTCGAAGTTCACGGAAGTCGTACCCAACGAGATCCGAGGTGGCGGTGAGGACGATCCCGGCGATGGTGTCGTCACCCGACAGCGTGCCGTTGACGGGCACACCCGCCACATCGAGACCATCGAGGTAGCCGGTGGGCTGCACCTCGACGAGCGAATAGGTGCCGGCCACCACCGGGTCGAAGAGATAGGCGCCGCTCGCGTCGGTAACCGTCGAGGCGACCAGTCCGCCGTTCGAGTCGTAGAGGTAGAGAATCACACCCTCGAGCGGATCGTCCCCTGCGCCGAGCACCCCGTCGCCGTCGACGTCCTCGTAGATGTGACCTGCCACCGAGCCGGTGAGCAACTGCGAGGTCCACACGGAGACCGCGGTGTAGATCGGATCTCCCGTTGCTCCCCCAAGGCCAGTGCTGTCGGGCAGCAGGGCCGCCGCCCATGCCGTGTTGCGGATACTCCCGGCAAGCAGGTCAGCGGCCGTCGTCACGTAGGAACCGGTGCAGGTGTAAGAGGCTCCGGGGGCGAGGGACGCAGGCGCCCCGCTGCAGTCGACCTCGATGCCGAGCGAGTCGTGCACCACAAAGGGGCCGAACACCGTCACGTCGCCGGTGTTGTCCAACTCGAAGGTGTACGCCAGGGTCTCCCCATTGGAGGAGAACGTCGCCGGACCCGCCTTTGTCAGGGCGAGCCCGGGATTGCGCACCGCTGTTGACTCCCACACCGAGAGAGCGGAGGTCACCGGCGTGGTTCCGCCGGCCAGTGGGGCTGCTGTTGCATATGCGCTGTTCACAATCGACCCACGGTCGAGGTCGGTCTGGGTGACGGTGTAGTCCGCCGTACACGACAGCGACTGGCCGGGCGCAAGGCTCGTGACCGGATCACAGGTCGCCGTGATCCCCAAGGAGTCCACCACGTCAAAGGGGCCGGAGAGGGTGATCGACCCGGTGTTCGTCACCGCAAACGAGTAGGTGATCGTCGAGCCGACATCGGTGGCGTCGAAGGTCCCGGGACCCGACTTGTCGAGGGACAACTCTGCCCCCGCAGTTGCATAACTCGTATCGGTGTCGCTGTCGGTCACGTCGTTGTTGTCGGGATCCGTCATGGTCACGGTCGCCGAGTTCACGATCGACCCGGCGTCGAGATCGGCCTGCGTCACCGCGTACTTGGCCGTGCAGGTGGTCGAGGCGTTCGGGGCGAGCGATGCGAGCGGGGGACACGTCACCGAGACACCCAACACGTCGACGATCCCGATCGGCCCGTACAGGGTCGTGTTGCCCGTGTTCGTGACGACGAACTGATAGGGCACCAACTGGCCCACCGCCGCATAGGTGGAATCGAGCGCAATCTTGTCGAGGCTGATCGAGGGCGACTGCGAAGCGTTCACGGTGACCGTCGAGGGGCTCGAGGTGACGGTAGAGCCACCCGGGCCGACGGCTTCCGCCACGGCGGTGTTTGCCACCTCACCGTCGTCGACGTCCTGTTGGGTCACCGTGTAACTGCCGGTACACGTCGCCGTGCCGCCCGGGCTGAGGCTCGAGGGTGCACCCGTGCAGTCCACATTGGGCACGAGAGCGTCCCCGACGCTGTAGGGCGCCCGGAGGGTGACGTTTCCGTCGTTGCTGAGCGTGAACGTGTACGCCAACGTGTCACCGGGTTGCGAGTAGCCGGTCGCCGAAGTGGTCTTCTGCAACCCGAGCGACGGGGCCTGCACCACGGCGATCTCGACCGTGTTCGAGTTCTCGCTGGCAGGATTGCCGTTCGGGTCGAAGCCCGTGACGGTGGCGGTATTGGTGACCGAGCCCGCATCGAGATCCGCCTGGTCGAGCGTGTGGGTCCCGGTGCACTCCAGCACATCACCCGGCGCAAGGGTGATCGGAGCAGTCGATGGG
This sequence comes from Acidimicrobiia bacterium, assembly GCA_032117595.1. GTDB lineage: Bacteria > Actinomycetota > Acidimicrobiia > Acidimicrobiales > Ilumatobacteraceae > WLJO01. The sequence goes on from JAULYZ010000147.1 coordinate 25,181, forward strand.
CTTCCGTTGATGGTGCAGTTCGACACGGGGGCGTCGAGCTCATCGTCGGTAATCCCGACAGCGCTCATCGAGACATTCCCGGTGTTCGTCACCGTGAAGGTGTAGGTGACGACATCGCCGACCCCGTCGAGCCCCGCAGGATCAGTCGTGGTGGACTTCACGATCGACAGGTCCGGGTTCTGTTCGGCGAACGACTCGAAGGTATCGCTCGGCGAGATCACGGTCGATCCATCCGGCAACTGCGCCGTCACCGAGGCCGTGTTCACCACGGAGCCGACATCGAGGTCGAGCTGGCTCACGCTGTAGGAGGCGGTACAGGTGGTGGACTCGCCGGGAGCAAGGTCCGGCGCCGGATCGACACAGGAGATGTCGCTAGCGGGGATCAGCGAGTCCGAGACTGAGTACGGTCCCGACAGCGTCACGTCACCGGTGTTCGTGATCTCGAACCCGTACAGGATGGTGTCGAGCGCAGCGTCGAACGAGGCCGTTCCCGTCTTGGAGAGGCTGACGGATTCATCCTGCAGACCGCTGACGGTCACCGAGCTCGAGAGCGACGAGACACCCGCGCCGGAGGGGTCCTTGCCCGCTGCTGTCGCCGTGTTGGTGATGGACCCGGCATCCAGATCGGCCTGTGTCGTCACATACGACGCCGAGCACCGGATGCTCTGTCCCGGAGCCAGCGCTGTCACCGGCGGGCAGGACACCGACGCGAACATTGCGTCGGACACCCACGATCCGTCGCGATCAATCGTCACGTTCCCGGTGTTGGCCACGTCGAAGAAGAAATAGACCGTCTCGCCTACTCCCTCGAACGACACCGGACCAACCTTGTCCAGGCTGAGGTTCGGTTGTTGGTCGGCGCTGACGACCTCGGTCGAGGGCGGCGACGAGATCGGGAGCCCGTCGGGATCCACCGCAGTAGCTCGGGCGGTGTTGGAGACATACCCGCGGTCGAGATCGGCTTGCGTGACTGCATAGGTCGCTGCGCATGTCGTGGTTGCCTGGGGCGCGAGCGTGGCTGCTGCGCCGGTGCAGTCGACGACTCCGATCGTCGGGTCCACCACCGTGAAGGGGCCCGTGAGCGTGGTGGTACCGGTGTTCTCGAGCTGGAAGGTGAACACGATCGGGTCGCCCACGGCATCAAAGGAGGTCACATCACCGGTTTTGGTGAGGGTGAGCTGGGTGTCAGCATCGGCTGCTGCCGTGGCGATGTCGGGGGCGGACTCGATGTCCGAGGAGCCGAAGCGGCCGGTGGCCGTTGCGGTGTTCTCGAGATAACCCCGGTCAACGTCCTCCTGTACGACAGCGCGGGTCCCGGTGCAGAAGAACGAGTCGCCCGGCGCCAGGGTCAACGGCGCGAGCGAGCAGTCGAGCGTGTCCAGCCCGGTGTCGACGATCCCGAACGGTGCGTCGAGCGTGACATTGCCGCTGTTGATGATCTCGAACGAGTACTCGACCGTGTCGCCGGACTCGGCGTAGTCCGCGCTCGTCACCAGTTTCTCGAGACGCAAGGCCGGGTTCTGGCGGGCCTGCGATGTGTGCGAGTCGCTCCCCGACACCGGGCGGGTGGTGTCCGCGGCGGTGCCGTCGGAGTCGGGCGCGAAACCGGTGACGGTCACCGTATTCGTGATCGAGCCTGCGTCCATCAGGGGTTGATCGGTCGTCAGGGTTCCGGCGCAGGTGAACGATGCACCCGGAGCCAGCGAAGCGGGCGGCGAGCAGACAAGGTCCGCGGGCAGAACTCGGTCGTCGGTGATCGTGAAGGTGCCGAAGAGGGTCACGTCCCCGGTGTTCGTCACGGTGTACGAGAAGGTGAGTACATCTCCCGCCTCGTCGAACTCCGCAGTACCCGTCTTCTCCACCGAGAGCGATGGATCCTGGAATCCAGTGATGAGCGCACTCGACGGGGCCGTGGTGAACGGCGTGCCCGTCGGGTCCTTGCCCGTGGCAGTGGCCGAGTTGGTGATCGAGCCGGCGTCGAGATCGGCCTGGGTGATCACGTAGGAGGCCGAGCAACGGATGCTCTGGCCCGGCGCGAGCGATGCAACCGATGGACACGCCACCGAGGTCACCATCGGGTCCGACACCCAGGACCCGTCCCGGGTCATGGTGACATTGCCGGTGTTCGTCACGTCGAAGAAGAAATAGACGGTCTCGCCCACCGCCTCGAAGGAGGCTGGCCCGGTCTTCTCGAGGGTGAGTTCCGGATCCTGCGTTGCGTTGATGGTGTGGGTATCGGGCGCCGAGATCACGAGGGTGCCACCGGGCCCGCTCGCAGTCGCGACGGCCCGGTTGAGGATGGATCCGCTGTCGAGGTCGGACTGCCGGACCCGATAACTCGCCGTACAGGTGAACGTCGCGGCGGGAGCGAGCGAGGCGGGTGCTCCTGTGCAGTCGACGACACCTACAAGGGGGTCGGCCACCGAGAACGGGGCGAGCAGCGCCACGTCGCCGGTGTTCTCGAGCAGGAAGTCGTAGTCGATCTCCTCGCCAACCGTGCTGAAGGCTGTCGACGTCGAGCTTTTCGTGATGGTGAGCCCCGTGTTGCTCTCGGCGGGCACCACCTCGCCGGCAGGTCCCGAGGTGACGGTGGTGTTGCTCGGTGTCGCACCGGACACCCACGCATAGTTCTCGACATAGCCGCGGACGATGTCCGACACCGTGATGGTGTAGGTGACCTGGCAGGCCGCAGTCGCTGTCGAGCCCACAAGGATCAAGGATGGCGCGCCCGAACAGTCGACCGTCCCAGCATTGGGGTCGGTCACCTCGAAGGGCGCGTACATGGTCACGTTGCCGGTGTTCTCGATATCGAACTCGTAGGTCACCGTCTCGCCCACTGCAGTGAACGTCGCGGCGGTGGAACGCTTCGTCAGCGTGAGGCTGCCGCGCTCGAGACCGATCGACGTGTGTGAGGCATCGCCTGAGGCCACCACTGCTGAGCCGGCTGCCGCGCCGGTGGCGTCGGGCAGGAATCCCTCGACGTCAGCGGTGTTCACCACCGCACCCGCGTCGAGGTCGGCCTGGGTGACGGTGTAAACCCCCGTACATGCGGTGTGCTCACCGGGGGCCAGGGACGCCGCCGCCGCCGAGCAGTCGATCGCGATCGCTACCCCCAGCGAGTCCGTCACCGACCACGGTCCGAACAACGTGGTGTCACCGGTGTTCTCGATACGGAACTCGTACGACAGCGTGTCGCCCACCGAGTCGAACGACGCCGTGCCCGACTTCTGCAGGGCGAGCGCCGGGTCCTGAACGGCCAGCGCAGTGGTCGAGTCGGGCGCAGAGGTCACCTCGGCTCCGTCGAACCATGCCGAGGCGGAGGCGGTATTCGTCAGGCTGCCGGAGTCGACGTCGGCCTGAGAAGCCGAGTGCGTACCGAAACAGACCAGTGAGGAGCCGGGAGCGAGGGCGTTCACCGCCGGGCAGGTGACGTTGACCAGATTGTCGGCAACCGTGAACGGACCGCTCAGCGTGACGTTGCCCGAGTTCAGGAGCACGAAGTAGTACGGCAGGATCGCCCCCGCACTACCGAACGCGACGGGACCGCTCTTCTCGAAGGAGAGCGCAGGACTTGCGGCGACGTTGACCGTGACGGAGTCGGTTGGGGTGACGACCACCCGACGGTCGGGGTCGTAGCCCACGGCGCGCGCCGTGTTCGCGATGGACCCGGCGTCCATGTCGGCCTGCGTCACGACGTAGGAAGCGGTGCAGGAAGTCGTTCCACCTGGCAGGAGCGAGGTTGCCGCCCCGCTGCAGTTCACCACTCCAACCTTCGGGTCGATCACGGTGAAGAGCCCGTACAAGGTCACGTTCCCGGTGTTCTCGAGGTCGAAGGTGTACGTGATCGACAGTCCCGCTGAACTCACGGAGGTGGCCGATGCCGACTTGTCGAGCCCCAGTCCCGGAGTCTGGGTCATCACCGTCTGAACGGTCGACGTGGGGCTGACAACGCTGCTCCCGTCGGGCGCAGATGCCGAGGCCGTGGCGCTGTTCGTCACCAGGCCAGCGTCGAGGTCGTCCTGCGTCACCGAATAGGTGGCCGTGCACGTGTGCGTGGCGCCCGGCGCCAGAGTGGCCGGTGCGCTCGAGCAGTCGACGGAGCCCACCTTCAGATCGAGGACTGTGAAGGGCGCGCTAAGCGCCACGTTTCCGGTGTTCTCGAGGAGGAATGAGTACGAGATCGTGTCGCCGACCTCGTCGAAGGTTCCGCTGGCTGCGGACTTTGTGAGGGTCAGCTCGGGGCTCTGTAGTGCCGGAACGACGACCGCTGGCGAATCGTCGCTGACCGTCGAAGAGTCGGGAGCCGAACCCGTTGCGGTAGCGATGTTCGAGACCGAGCCCGCGGCGAGATCGTCGAGCGTGACGGTCAGAACACCCTCGCAGGTCACCGAATCTCCCGGGGCGAGCGTGAGGGGCAGCGTCACAGCGACCGAGGCGCTCGTGCAGTTCGACACCGGTCCGTCGAGGAGAGCGTCGGTGATATCGACGTCGCTGATGGTCTGGTTACCGGTGTTCTCCACCGTGATGGTGTAGTCGATGGTGTCACCAGCAGCGTCGTAGTTCGCAGTGGTGGACGACTTGGTCGTGGTCAGTTCGGGATTCTCCACGGCAGGCGTGGTGATCTCGCTCGAGGAACCGCTGACCGGGTCACTGTTCGGGTCCGTTGCAGATGCGCTGGCCGTGTTCTTCACGCTCCCCGCGTCGACGTCGCCTTGGGTCACCGTGCGGGTACCCGTGCAGACCAGCGACGCACCCGGAGCGAGCGTTGCCACGGGCAAGGTGACCGACGCTCCGGCCCGAGTACAGGCGAGCGACGAGGTGATCTGTGCATCGGTGACCGAGACGCTCGAGAGCGTCACGTTCCCGGAGTTCGTCACGGTGATGGTGTATGCGAGCGAGTCGCCGGCTTCGTCGAAGCTGGCGGTGTTCGAGACCTTCACCACGGTGAGTTCCGGGGTCTGATTAGCGGCAACGGAGTCGTCGGCGGACACCGGCGGGAGTGACCCGCTCGGAGGTGTCGCCGAGACGACCACGGAGTTGGAGATCGAGCCCGCGTCCAGATGGGTCTGATCCACCGTCTGGGTCACCGTGCAGTCGACGCTGTCACCGGGATCGAGGGAGAACGGAATCGCAATGGGGGACGCGGACGGTCCACACACCAGCGTGTCGGGGTCGGCGAGTGCGTCGACCAGATCGATGCCGGTCAGCGAGACGTTGCCCGAGTTCGCCACCGAGATGGTGTAGGTAATGGTGTCGCCGACTGCACTGAAGGTGGTCTCCGTGGCCGTCTTGGTCACCGTGAGTTCCGGGACCTGGACGACATTGAGGGTGATGAGTGTCGAGTCGGCTGTGACGTCGGCGTTGTTCGGGTCCTTCGAGGTGACCGAGGCAGAGTTCGTGACGTAGCCGCGGTTGCGGTCTGCAAGCCCAACGGTGTAGGTCGCCGTACAGGTTCGCGTCTCACCGGGGTCGAGGGTTCCGCTGAAGGCCGCCCCACTCAAGGTGCAGTCGATGGCCGAGAGTCCACTGAGCGGGTCGGTCACGGTCACGCCGGTGAGCGTGACATTGCCGGTGTTCTCCACCAGGAACGTGTAGGTGATCGTCGTGTCGTCCACGTCGACCGGGTCGGGTACACCCGACTTCACGAGTGAGATGTCGGGCGACTGGACCGCAGGCACCGACACCGTCTCCGATGTTGCGCTCAGCGCGATGGGGCCCGACGCCGTACCGGTTGCGGACGCTGTGTTGCTGATCTCCCCTGCATTCAGGTCGGCGAGCGTGGCGGTACGGGTAGCAGTGCACACGAGCGTCTCGCCGGCCTGCAGGGTGGCCGGGCGCGTCCTGCTGCAGCTGCTCAGGGTGGCATCGGGGTCCGAGATGTCGACGTCGGTCAGCTCGACGCTTCCGGTGTTCGTCGCCGTCACGGTGAACGACACCGGGTCGCCCACTGCGCCGAAGTCGGTCGACGTGGCTGCCTTGGTGACCGACAGGCCTGCAACGGTGACTGCCTCCGAGCCATCAGCCGTGACCGAGCCCGGGCTGCTGCCGTCGCCGGTGGCGGTGGCCGTGTTGAGGATCGATCCGGCTGCGATGTCGCTCTCGGTCACGGTGTAGGTGCCGGTGCACTCGATGAACTCGCCGACGTTCAGTGTCCCGGTGAACGACGGGCAGGTCACGGTGCCGAGCAAGGGATCGCTCACGGTGATCCCGGTGACCGGCGAGAGGCCGTTGTTCTCGACGCGGATGGTGTAGGTCACCACGTTCCCTGCTTCCGTCACGGTGTGCGGAGAGGCCGTCTTGGTGACGAGCAATGAGTACGAGCCGGCGGTGATGTCGATGATGACGGTCCCGGTCTCGGAGAGTCCGGTCACGGGATCGGTGAGTGTGTAGGTGAACGTCACGCTGCCGGTTCCCGCAGCTTCGGAGAGATAGGAGAACGAGCCGTCGTCGTTGAGGGTCAGCGAACCCGACGCAGGTCCCGACAACAGCGTGACGGTGCACCGGAAATCGTTCGCCGACTGGAGCCCCGGGCACAGCGTGGTGGACAGCGGGTTACCCGAAACGCTCGCCCCAGCCTCGACCGAGAAGGTCTTGGTCTCGGGCCCAACAAGGACCGTCACGGTTGCAGTGACCGCTCCCCCGTCGAGGGAGTAGGTAAAGGTGTCGAGACCCGAGAACCCACTGTTCGGGGTGTAGGTGAAGGTGTCGTCGTCACTTGCCGACTGGGTCACGGTCCCGTTGACTCCCTGTGTGAACCCGGTGATCAAGCAGCTCGTGCAGGGGTCGTTGGCCTGCACGTCGGCGATCTCTACGGCCGTCTCGAACGGGGTGTGGTCGTAGTCGGGCTGGGCATCGTTCACCGTGATGTACACCGTCGAGGTCGTGGTGAGACCGGTCGAGGGGTCCGTGAGCGTGTACGTGAAGCTGTCCGAGCCGGCAAATCCGGAGGCCGGCATGTAGTCGAACGTCCCATCGCTCTTTCGTGTGACGGAGCCACCATTGGCAGTAGTGGTCGAGACCGGGGTCAAGGTGCAGAGGTTGCAGACATCATTGGACTGCACGGCGATGTTGACGAGGGTGTTCTTCGGGGTGAAGGTGTAGTCGTCGGTGGAGGTCGGCGAGACCGTCATCGTGACGGTCGCGATGGCAAAACCTCCTGACGCATCGGTGACGACGTAGTCGAAGGTGTCGGTTCCGGTGTAGCCGGGGAACGGCGTGTAGTACACCTTGCCGTCGGCGCTGACGCTGACCGTGCCGTGAAGCGGGTCACTCGCGATCGAGGTCTGACAACCCGTGCAGCCGTCGTTCGCCTGAACGTCCACGAGCTTCGGTGTGTCGGCCGGCGTGGTGGCCGAGTCGTCCACCGCTGTGGGCCCCACCGTCAAGTACACCGTGGCCGTCGAGCAGAGCGTTCCATTGGGGCTCGGTGCACACACCTTGTAGGTGAACTCGTCCGGGCCGGTGTACCCAGTGGTGGGCGTGTAGGTGTAGGTACCGTCGGTGTTGAGGGTCACCGCGCCGTGTGACGGGCCGCCGGTCTTGGCAAAGGTGCTCCCGGTTGCGTAGGTGTCATTACCCGTCACGGCGCTGCTGAGCGGCGTGTTGATGATCGTGGCGCCACCGTCGTCGACGGCGTTCGGGCCCACCACCACATTGACCGTCGCGGTCGAGCAGGTGGCCTGGTACGGAGCAGGTTGACACGCCGTGTACGTGAACGAGTCGGCGCCTGCGTATCCCGCAGTGGGCGTGTACGTGTACGAGCCATCGCTGTTCACCGTCACCGTCCCGTTGCTCGGGTCCGTCGCCTTGGTGAACGTACCCCCGGACTGCACGGTGTCGTTCGTCGCGACC
>JAULYZ010000148.1:0-8976 GCA_032117595.1 Acidimicrobiia bacterium
ACGTACGACGATCTCGGGACCGCTGGCCACCCAGCGATCGGGTCCCGCCAGGCCCTGGACACGGAACTCCTCGGCCGGCGCCGGGTACCAACCCGTTGCGTCGGGTCGTAGCACCGCGGGCTCAGACGCGTCGGTGTCGAGCACGGCGAGGAGCTCGTCGATGTCGATGTGCTTCACGGTGAGCCCGCCGCGCATCACGTTGTCGGAGGCACCCATCACCTCGAGGCCAACACCGTGCAGATACATGTGCAGCACCCCGGCGCCGAGGAAGAGGGCCTCGCCGGGTTCGAGAGTGACGAAGTGGAGCATCGGGGCGACGAGTGCGCCCGGATCGCCGGGGTACTGCGGGTCGAGCAGGCGGAACACCGGGTGATCGAGGACGATGCGGGGCCGTTCGAGAAGGATCCAGCGCACGGTGGGCCCGATGCCGTCGGCCTCGATGCGGTCGGCAAGGGCACCGCCGCCGGCGCGGCGAAAGTCGGCGATCAGTTCGTGAGCCGGACGGAAACCGCAGAGCGCCGAGAACGGGGTGATCGCAATGATCAGTTCGGGCTTGGGGTACGGGTCTCGGTACACGCGCTCGGGCGCCGTGGGTGGGATTCCGAGCCGCTCCTCCCGCGCAAAGCCGACCCGGGCCTGCTCCGCCGTGGGGTGGGCCTGCAGCGAGAGGGGTGCGGCGGCGGCGAGGAGTTTCACGAGGAAGGGGAGCCGGCCTGCCACATCGACGAGGGGAACAAGGCCTCCATGCCCGGCGGCGGCGAGGGTCCGCCCACCGGGATGGGTCCCCCACCAGAGCTCGGCCCAGGGTCGCCCATCGGGCTCGCATCCGATCGCGAAGGGGATCGCCGACTCCGAGCCCCACGCGTAGTGCTGGGGGGCACCGGTGAGGCCGATCACGGTTTCAGCCTACGGTTTGGCCGCTATCATCAAGAGACGCTATTGACGTTCGCTCGGAACGGCGTGGGCCTTGGCCCGCGCCGTTCTCGCTTACGGGCCGTGGTCCGTGGGCGGGTGAGGGTCAGGCGTACGGTTTCGACAATTGCAGAAAGAGGTGAACGAGATGGTCGACAGCCCCGCAATCGCGCGCGTCACTGCACTCGTGAGCCCGATTCTGGCCGATCTCGGTCTCGACCTCTACGACATCGATTTCGGCGCCGGACTGCTGAAGATCACCGTCGACAAGCCCGGCGGTGTCGACCTCGAGGCCCTCGCCCTCGCCACTCGACTCATCAACCGCGAGTTCGACCACAGCGATCCCGTGCCCGGCAAGTACACCCTCGAGGTGTCGAGCCCCGGCATCGAACGTGCCCTTCGGCGCCCGGATCACTTCACCCGCGTGATTGGGGCCACCGTGAACGTGCGCCTGCGTGACGTCACCAATGAGTCCCGTCGCGTGCAGGGCGTACTCGTTGCGGCCGACGACCACGGCGTCACCGTCCGCAGCGACGAGGCACCCCACGACGACCGAACCATTCCGTACGACCAGATCGACCGCGCCCGAACCGTGTTCGTCTGGCAGGAATCGCCCAAGGGCGGCACCCGCACCCCGGGTGACGCACGCAAGTCCGGACCCTCGAAGAAATCCGGCACATCCAACAAGCCCGACACCCCGACGATGGAGGTCTCCGCATGAGCAATCTCGATATGGCCGAGGCCATCCGGGTTCTCGCCGCCGAGAAAGGCATTTCCGTCGACACGTTGCTCCACGTGCTCGTCGATGCGCTCGCAACCGCCTACAAGAAGCGCCCCGGCGCTGCTGACGAGGTGGTCGTGGAGATGAACCCCGACACCTTCGAGTTCCGTTTCACCGCCTACGACGTGGACGAGGACGGCAATCTCGTCAACGAGCGCGACGACACCCCGCAGAAAGAGGAGTTGGGTCGAATCGCTGCCACGACGTTCCGCCAGGTGATGGGTCAGCGCATCCGGGAGGCCGAGCGCGACCGCAAGTTCGAGGAGTACGCGAACCGCGAGGGCGACATCGTCACCGGCATCATCCAGCAGACCGACAGCAGGTACACCCTGCTCGATCTCGGCAAGGTCGAGGCACTCATGCCCCAGGCCGAGCAGGTTCCGTTCGAGCGGCCGCAGCCCGGCGACCGGGTGAAGGCGTACATCGTCGAGGTCCGCAAGACAGCGAAAGGCCCCCAGATCGTGGTGAGCCGGACACACCCGGGCCTCATCAAGCGCCTGTTCGAGCTCGAGGTCCCCGAGATCGCCGACGGAATCGTCGAGATCAAGGCATGCGCGCGTGAACCAGGGCACCGCACGAAGATCGCCGTGTGGTCCAACGACCACAACGTCGATCCGGTGGGTGCCTGTGTGGGGGCGCGTGGTGCGCGGGTCCGCATGGTGGTCAACGAACTGCGTGGCGAGAAGATCGACATCGTGCCGTTCAGTGACGACCAGCAGGACTTCATCGCCAAGGCACTCTCACCGGCAAAGGTGAAAGAGGTTCGTTGCGACGAGACCACCGGCCGAGCCGAGGTCATCGTCCCCGACTTCCAGTTGTCGCTCGCCATCGGCAAGGAAGGCCAGAACGCCCGCCTCGCATCGCGACTCACGGGTTGGGCCATCGACATCAAGAGCGAGCAGCAACTCGCCGATGAGGCCGCCGGCATCTCCTACGACGAGCCGGTGGGCGGTTACGCCGAGGGTCAGTGGGTGGAGAATCCCGAGACGGGCGCACAGGAGTGGCATGCCTCGGACGGCTCGGTCATGAGCCGCGAGGAGTGGGAGCGCGCGAGCTCGGGTGCCGCCGACACGTCGGGGGCCGATGCCTGAGATGTCCGCACCGCAGCGCACGTGCATCGGGTGTCGACAGGTACGACCTGCCGCGCACTTGGTGCGGTGTCGCATCCGTCCCGACCGCTCGGTGGTGTGTGGAGGCGACGCTGCACGCGTGGGTGGTCGCGGTGCATGGTTGTGCGAGGGCTCGAGCGCCTGTCTCGACGCGGCGACGGCACGGCGAGCCTTCAACCGGGCATGGCGCTGCACGGTGGAGCCATCGGCGATCCGTGCACTGAGCGAACAACTAGCGGTCCACCCCCAGGTGCGTGCTGCGGGCGAGACAGTGCCGCAGCAGCAATGCGGCGACATGGAACAATGGCGCGTTGCCGACCCCGTGGGCCGCGCCGCAGGGACGAAAGGCTGATCCGAGAACGTGCCGACGAAGAACATCCGGCTGCATGAGCTCGCCAAAGAGCTCGGGATGACGAACAAGGAGGCGCTCGACCTCGCGGTCGCGATGGGCGTCCCGGTGAAGAACATCTCCTCGGGTATCCAGGAGGCCCAGGCCGACCGGATCCGTCGTCGCGCCGAGCGCGATGGCCTCACGCGGCCCGAGCAGCCCGAGGAGCCCAAGCCGGTCAAGGCCACCAAGGCCACCAAGGCGCCGTCGAAGAAGGCGGCCAAGGGCGCTGGCGAGGACTCGTCCGACGTTGCCGAGACAGCGCCCGCTCCGGCCCCGGTCGTCGAGGTGCCCGTTGTGGAGGCACCTGTTGCGCCCGCCCCGGACGTCTCGGTTCCCGTCGTCGCTGCCCCGGCCCCCGTCGTTGCGCCCGCGCCTGACCCGGTGGCTCCTGCTGCAACCGTCGCTCCCGCTCCCGAGGCCGAGCCGTCCGCTGCGCCGTCGACGCCGCCCGCCTCCGAGGGCGGCGAGTCGCGCGTCATCAAGAGCACCCGTCCCGCACCCGAGGCTCCGCGCCCGGCAGTTCCGCCGGTTGCGGGTCGCGCAGTGCCGCCCGCCGGTGCACCCCGTCCGCCCGCAGCCCCGCCCGCAGCGGGCGCGCGGCCCGCTGGTGCTCCGCCTGCTGGTCGTCCGATCCCGCCGCCCCCCGGCGGCGGTCGTCCGATGTCGCCCTCGGGTCGTCCGATCCCGCCGCCTCCCGGTGGCGGTCGTCCGATGTCGCCCTCGGGTCGTCCGATCCCGCCGCCTCCCGGTGGCGGTCCGCGTCCCGGTGCCCCTGGCGCTCGACCCGGTGGTCCGGGTGGTCCGCGTCCGGGTGGGTTCGGTGGTCCGCGTCCCGGCGGACCCGGTGGTCCGCGTCCGGGTGGGTTCGGTGGTCCGCGTCCTGGCGGACCCGGTGGTCCGCGTCCGGGTGGGTTCGGTGGTCCGCGTCCCGGTGGACCCGGCGGTCCCGGTGGCCCGGGTGGGCCCGGTGGACCCGGTGCCGGGCGTCCCGGCGGTGGCGGTCGTCCGAGCGGTCAACGGCGTGCGCCGAAGAAGCGTGGTGGACGTCGTCGCCGCGACATGGAAGAGCTGCAGCCGCATCTCGCCACGAACTACACGCGTGATGATGCGCCGGTGCCCGAGGGCATTGTCGTCATCGAGCGCGGTGCGTCTGCGCAGGAGTTCGCGCCACGCGTGAACCGCACTGCTGCAGACGTTGTGCGATTCCTGCTGAAGAACGGCGAGATGGTCACGGCCACGATGACTCTCAGCGACGAGCAGATGGAACTGTTCGCGCTGGAGATCGGCGCCGAGATCCTCTTGGTCGACCCGGGCCAGCAGGAGGAAATGGAGCTCCAGGCGCTGTTCGACGACAGCGACGACGAGATCGAGGAACTCCAGCAGTTGCGCCCGCCGGTGGTCACCGTGATGGGTCACGTCGACCACGGCAAGACGACGCTGCTCGACAAGATCCGTAACGCGAATGTGGTTGCCGGTGAGGCCGGTGGCATCACTCAGCACATCGGCGCCTACAAGGTCGATCACGCGGACGGCCAGATCACCTTCATCGACACCCCGGGTCACGCGGCGTTCACCAAGATGCGAGCCCGTGGCGCGCAGGTCACCGACATCGTGGTGCTCATGGTGGCGGCCGACGACGGCGTGATGCCCCAGACGGTCGAGGCCATCAATCACGCAAAGTCGGCCGAAGTGCCGATCATCGTGGCCATCAACAAGATCGACAAGGAGAACGCCGACGTCGACCGCGTCATGGCGCAGCTCTCCGAGTACGAGCTGGTTCCCGAGGTCTGGGGCGGCGACACCATCACCGTCCAGATGGCTGCTGCGCAGAACCTCGGCATCGACGACCTGCTCTCGCAGCTGCTCGTGGTCGCCGAACTCGAGGAGCTCACGGCCAATCCCACGGGCCGCGCCAAGGGCATCGTGCTCGAGGCCAACCTCGACGTGGGTCGCGGTCCGGTGGCAACCGTGCTGGTCGACAAGGGAACGCTGCGGGTCGGCGACCCCATCGTTGCCGGAGCGGCGTGGGGACGTGTCCGGGCGATGATCGATGACCAAGGTCGTCAGATCAAGGAGGCCGGGCCGTCCACTCCTGTGCAGGTGCTCGGTCTGTCGACCGTGCCCGGTGCTGGCGACGAGTTCCGTGTAGCGCCCGACGACCGCACTGCGCGTACCGTCGCCGAAGCCCGCGAGCAGCGCAGTCGACTCGTGAACCAGCGCGGTGATGCGCGTGTCCAGAAGGGCGTAAAGCTCGAGGACATCTTCAGCCAGATCCAGGCGGGCGAGGTGGCAACGCTGAACCTGCTCGTGAAGGCCGATGTGCACGGTTCGCTCGAGGCAGTCACCGAGTCGCTCCGCAAGCTCGAGCGAGATGAGGTGAAGCTTGCCTTCGTGCATCGAGCCGTCGGCGGCATCACCGAGAACGACATCGCTCTCGCCTCGGCCACGAACGCCACCATCATCGGTTTCAACGTTCGTCCCGACCGCAAGGCCCGTGAGATCGCCGTCTCCGAGGGCGTCGACATCCGTACCTACGAAATCATCTACAAACTGCTCGAGGACATCGAGCGGGCAATGCTCGGTCTGCTTGCCCCCGAGTTCGAGGAAGTCGTCACGGGTGAGGCCGAAGTGCGCGAGGTCTTCCGCATTCCGCGTGTGGGTCCGGTGGCCGGTTGCCTCGTGCGCTCGGGTGTCATCACTCGCGGCTCGAAGGTGCGCTTCCTGCGCGACGGCGTCATCATCTGGAAGGGCTCCATCACTTCCCTGAAGCGATTCAAGGAGGATGCGCGCGAGGTTCGCGAGGGCTTCGAGTGCGGCGTGGGCCTCTCGGACTTCACCGACCTCAAGCAGGGCGACCTCATCGAAACGTTCGACGAGCGGGAAGTCGCTCGCGTCTGACGGGAGCGCTATGTCACGTCAGCGTCGTCCATCGTCGAGTTCGCACCGGTACCCGCGTTCTGCGCGTCTCAACGAGTTGCTCCGCGAGGTTCTTGCCGAGGAGCTGGCCCAGATCGACGACGACCGGCTCGAGTGGGTGAGCATCACCCAGATCGACGTCGACTCGGAGATGAACCATGCCGTGGTGTTCTTCGACTCGATGCGTGGGCCCGATGGTGATGCCGACATCGTCGAGGCGCTGGGGGAGAACCGCAAGCGCCTGCAGAGCGCAGTCGGTCGCCAGGTGCGTGCGCGCAAGACCCCGATCCTCGAGTTCCGGCCCGACGAGGTGATCCGGGCGGCCGAGCGGATCGATCAGATCCTGCGCGAACACCCCACGCCACCCCGGCCCGAGCCGAGCCCCGACGAGTGAGCCGGCGGCGGCCACCGACCGTCCACGGGTTCCTCGTGGTCGACAAACCCCGGGGGATGACAAGCCACGACTGCGTTGCGCTGGTTCGTCGTCGTCTGGGTGAGCGTCGTGTCGGCCATGCGGGAACGCTCGACCCCAGCGCCACTGGAGTGCTGCTCATCGGTGTGGGGAACGCCACCCGCCTGCTCACCTTCCTCGTCGGGCACACCAAGCGGTACACCGCCGAGGTGGTGCTTGGCATCGAGACCAACACGCTCGATGCCGATGGTGAGATCACCGCTCGTCACGACATGGGTGGTGTCACGCTCGACGATGTCCGAGCCGCTGTGTCCCAGCACCTCGTCGGCAACATCCTGCAGATTCCGCCGATGGTGTCGGCGATCAAGGTCGACGGACGGCGTCTCCACGAGCTGGCACGCGAGGGTGTCGAGGTCGAGCGGGCACCGCGGCCAGTGACGGTCTCCCGATTCGATGTCGATGCAGGTGCCGAGCCCGGTGTGTTCCTCATCGACGTGACCTGTTCATCGGGTACGTATGTGCGAATGCTCGCTGCCGATCTCGGCCGCTTGCTCGGTGGTGGGGCGCATCTGCGCAACCTCCGTCGTGTGGCCTCGGGCGGATTCACCGTCGATGAGGCGGCGCCGCCTGAGGTGGCACCGCTGCGCCCAGCCCGGGACGCGCTGCGAGGTATGGCGGAGGTGGTCGTCGACGACGACACGGCCGCCATGGTGCGCAATGGTCGGGTGCTCCCCCGCTGGGAGGGCGACGGACCCTGGGCAGTGGTCGGCACCGGCGGCGAGGTACTGGCCGTGTACGAGGCACACGGCGAGGGGATGGCCAAGCCGGCGGTGGTCATCGGCCTCTGACACGTACGTGCCCCGGTAGCGTTTTGAGCCGTGCAGATTCTAACTAATGCCTCCGCAGCACCCTGGCCGGGCCAGCGTTCCGTGATCACCATTGGGGCCTACGACGGTGTGCATGTCGGACACCGTGCCGTCATCGAGCAGGTGCGGGAGCGTGCCGCACAGTCGGGCGCAAAGTCGGTCGTCGTCACGTTCGACCGTCACCCGGCGTCGGTGGTGCGGCCCGAGTCGGCGCCAAAGTTGCTGAGCGATGCGGGCCAGCGTCTCGAACTACTCGAGAGCACTGGAATCGACGCAACGCTCGTGGTCGGCTTCGACGAGGAGCGCCAGCGCGAGACCGCCGAGGACTTCGTGCGCAAGGTGCTCGTGGATGTACTCGGGACCTCTGCCGTTGTGGTGGGCGAGGACTTCCACTTCGGTCACCGTCGCGAGGGGAATGTTTCGCTCCTCCGACAGCTCGGCGCGCGGTACGACTTCGAGGTGTTCCCGGTCGACCTCATCGACCGCCCCGACGGCGTCGGTGAGCCGGTGTCCTCGACCGCAATCCGCCGCGCACTCGCAGGTGGCAACGTCGAGACAGCGACCAACCTGCTCGGCCGCCCGTTCGAGGTGCGAGGCGTCGTGGTGAAGGGTGATCAGCGAGGCCGTTTGCTCGGGTTCCCGACGGCGAATGTCGAGGTGCCGAAGAACATCTGCCTGCCGGCCGATGGTGTGTATGCCGGTTGGTACATCCGCCAGAATGGCGACGTTCACGCGTGTGCGATGAACCTCGGCAGGCGGCCCACCTTCTACGAGCACGCCGATGTGTCGTTGCTCGAGGCACACCTCATCGACTTCGAGGGTGACCTCTACGGCGAGCGCGCCCAGGTGCGCTTCACCAACTTCCTGCGCGGCGAGCGCAAGTTCGACGGGATCGATGCGTTGGTTGCCCAGCTGAAGCAGGACATCGACCACGCCCGCTCGATCCTCCGCCCGGCCTGACCGTTCCCTCGTTTCGGGCAACGAAAAGTCAGCCATTGCTGACTCTCGGCCCGTCAGAACGCGAAATCGGGGGTTAGGGGAGCGGGGGCCAGGTGCGCTTCTGGCGGCGGCGCTCTCCGGCCTTGCCGAGTTTGCGTTGCTCCGACAGCGCCCACTGACGTCGCCATCCCGTGTACTCCGGTCCGGTGAGCGACGGATTTGCCCGTTGTGCAGCCCGCTGGCGCGCACTCCACCAGTCGGTGATCGCCTCGTCGCCGAGTTCGGTCACGGCCCGTTCCACCCGTTCGTTGAAGCGCCGGGTGTTCTCGGACTCGATCGGGTGGATCGGGTGGCCGAACACCACTTTGGTCCGTCCCGGCTTGGGCCGCTTCATCCCCTTGCCGAA
Organism: Acidimicrobiia bacterium; assembly: GCA_032117595.1. Taxonomy (GTDB): domain Bacteria; phylum Actinomycetota; class Acidimicrobiia; order Acidimicrobiales; family Ilumatobacteraceae; genus WLJO01. The sequence goes on from JAULYZ010000148.1 coordinate 8,733, forward strand.
GATCGCGCCTGCGCCGTCGATGAACACCGGCACGATCGGAGCGCCTGTCCGCGCCGAGAGGTACGCAGCCCCACCCTTGAACGGTTGTCCCCAGCCGTCCGGCGAGCGGCCGCCCTCCGGGAACAACAGGAGGCTCCAGCCGTCCTCGAGGAGTTCTCGCGCCAACTCTGACGACTTGCGACCCACGGCTTCGCGATCGATCGGGATCGCGTTGAGCGCCAGTGCAGACGCTGCGGCGCCGAGT
>JAULYZ010000149.1:0-3396 GCA_032117595.1 Acidimicrobiia bacterium
ATTGGCCGGTGGCGCATCACTCCCGGTGATCCGGGCACCGTACGCGTGCGGGGGTGGGCACTCGACCCCGAGACGAGCCTGCCGATCCGGATTCGGGTCGTCGTGAACGGCCGAACGAAGGCGGTGGCCCTCGCCAACACCGAGAACACCGCTGTCGGCGCTGCGTACCCGGGCAACGGACCGTTCCACGGTGCCGACGTCACGGTCCCCCTTGCGCGGGGCCGCTACCGCGTCTGCGTCGACGGCATCGGTGTCGGCAGCGGTCTCTCCGTGCGACGACTCGGTTGTGCGTACGTGCGTGTCACAGCACCCACCACCACGACATCCACTTCTGCGACGTCGAGCTCCACGACGTCCAGCTCGACGACAGCACCCGCAGCGCCGACCGCCTGAGACACCACCACAGCGAACGAGCCGCAGTTCGTCAGGACCGACCGCTCGCAGCGGCACTGTCGGCCAGCGACGCTGCGTCGATGACACCGTCGGGGGTGAAGAAGCCCGTGACGAAGCGGGCCGGTGTGACGTCGAAGCCCCAGTTGCGCGCTGTGGTTCCCGCCGGCGCCACGGGTCTGCCGTTCACCTCGAGCACCTCAGCGGGGCTGCGCTCCTCGATCGGGATCGACGAGCCATCGGGACACGCAGCGTCGAAGGTCGACCACGGGATCGCCACATAGAACGGCACCGCCGAGTGTGCGGCCGCATACGCCTTCAGGCTCGTCCCGATCTTGTTGGCCGTATCGCCGTTGGCTGCAACACGGTCAGCGCCGACGATCACGAGGTCCACCATGCCGTTGGCGAGCAGGTGCCCCGCAGCATTGTCCACCACCAAGGTATGCGGCACTCCGGCATCGCCGAGCTCCCACGCCGTGAGCGCTGCCCCTTGGTTGCGCGGCCGGGTCTCGCTGACCCACACGTGCACGTCGATCCCTGCAGCGTGCGCCAGGTACACCGGTGCGGTTGCCGTTCCGTACTCCACACAGGCAAGTCGACCCGCATTGCAGTGTGTGAGCACGTTCACGGTGCGACCGAGTCGTCGAGCGAGCCCGTGGATCACCCGTTGTCCGCCCTCACCGATTCGCCGACACTGTTCGGCGTCATCGTCGGCGAGGTGCTGCGCGAAGTTGCGCAGTGCATCCGGCCGCTGCGACTCTGCGAACGTCGCTGCGTGCTCGAGGCACCGGTCTGCGGCCCAGCGAAGGTTCACAGCGGTAGGTCTCGTCGAGCACAGCAACGAAGCCGCCCGTGCGAGCGCCTCATTCGATGCGTCAACCCGGGCGGCGAGCGCCATGCCGTGGGCAGCCGCTACCCCGATCAGTGGCGCCCCGCGCACGGTCATGTCGGCGATGCCACCCGCTGCGTCGTCCACCGTCCGCCAGGTGTCGATGCAGAGCTCGTGAGGGAGGACACGCTGGTCGATCACTGTGACCGCGGCATCCGCGTCACCGGACTCCCACCAGATCGTTCGCAACGGCGATGCGCCCATTGCTCGACTGTAGAACGGCACGATGCGGCGCAGTGCACGGAACCTGCAACGGCGACGACGCACCACACGGGTGACGGCGCTGATCGCCCTCGGGTTGACGACGTTGCTCGGCCCGGCCGGCACGCTGTGGCGAGCAAGCACCGTTCGGGGCGACACAGCGGCCACCTCCGACGGCCGGACCGGGGAAGCCGGTGCAGCACCAACGGTGCTCGAACCGAACGCTGTCGTGGTCGGCGTCGTCGACGGCGACACCGTCGACCTACGGATCGGGCAACGGCGCACACGGGTGCGCCTCATCGGCGTGAACACCCCCGAGACCGTGGATCCGCGCCGGGGCGTGGAGTGCTTTGGCCCCGAGGCAAAGGCGTTCACTGCGAGGCTGCTGGGACCCGGCACCCGCGTCCGTGTCGAGCGCGACATCGAGCCTCGCGACGACTATGGCCGCCTGCTCGGTTACGTGTATCTCACCACGGACGGCACGATGGTGAACCATGCACTCATCGAGGCCGGCTACGCCGTGCCGCTGCGCATCGAGCCGAACACGGTTCATGCCGACGGTTTCCGCCGAGCAGCGATCCGGGCGGCGCAGCAGCGTCGTGGCCTGTGGTCGGCATGCCCCCGGTAAGGTCGCGACGTGACCAGCCTCGCTGAGCGACTCGGGTACCCGGCTGACGAGCGTCTCGTCATCATCAGCTGCGACGACCTCGGCAGTTCGCATGCTGCAAACCTCGGTGTGTACGCGGCGCTGCGCGAGGGGCTCGCTACGTGTGCCTCCCTCATGGTTCCGGCCCCCTGGGCCCGACACGCCGCAGAGCTGTACCGGGGCGACGACATCGGCGTGCACCTCACACTGAACTCCGAGCACCCGCACTACCGGTGGGGTCCGATTACCCAAGCACCGTCGCTGCTCTCGGGCGCTGGCGGGTTCCCGGCCACCATCGACGATCTCTGGGAGCACGCCGATGCCGAGGAGGTCCGCCGCGAGTGCCGCGCCCAGATCGAGCGCGCCATCGTCTGGGGCATCGACGTCACCCACCTCGCACCGCACCTCACCTCGATCACGCTGCGACCCGAGTTCTTCGACATCTACCTCGACCTCGCCGTGGAGTTCCGTCTCCCCATCCGACTGCCCTCCACGGTCTCCAACGAGCAAGCAGGGTTCCCGTTCCGGCGTCTCGCCGCCGACGACGGCGTCGTGTTCCCCGATTGGTTCGACCACGACTGGCGCCCCGGCAGCCGCGACCGAGTCCTCGATGCGCTCTCACGCCTCGAGCCCGGTGTCACCGAGATCCACATCCAGCCCGTGATCGACACTCCCGAGGTGCGCGCCATCTCCGACGATGCCGAGCACTGGATCGACGACTACCGCCTCATCGTCGACGACGCGGCCTTGCTGCGCGAGGCGCTCGACGCTGCGGGCGCACGGCTCATCGGCTACCGCGAGCTGCGCGAGGTCATGCGGTCGGCGTGAGGCGGCGCAGTGCGTCGGCGGCCTCGCCGCTCGACAGCACGTCGAACAGTGCACCCGTGTGACCGACCGCCTTGAGGCGACCCAGCATGTACGCCACCGAGGGATCGAGGAGCGCGTCCTTGGCATCGACGGCGATCATGACGTCGGCATCGTCGGGACCCTCGACTGCTTCCTGCTTCTTCCCGAGCGCCACCCGGTACTGCACCGTGTACGTCACCGCAGCACCGCCCACTCGCGGATCCCGGAGAAGAGATCGTCCTCGTGCACACCGGGCTCGGGCAGGCCCACATGGGAGCGCGCCAGCACCCAGTCCTCCCACGGGTACACCTCGGCGAGCTCGTCGTCGGTCAGGCCGAACCACCACGGCTCGGCCGGGTTCACCTGCGTTGCGTGTGCTCGGAGTGCTCCCGAGCGGGCCCAGAGGAAGTCGGCGACGTGGAGA
>JAULYZ010000149.1:3406-10086 GCA_032117595.1 Acidimicrobiia bacterium
TGCGATGGTCCTGACCCGGCCGGTCGAGCCACGCCTGCTCGAACGGCGACGAGCCGCGCAGACGGATCATCGCCTCGTGCACCGCCAGGAGTCGGGCCTTGGACCACACCGAGTAGTACATCTTGAGCGGCTGCCACGGCTCACCGGCACCGGCGTACCAAGCCGGATCTCCCGCACGCTCGAACGCGAGCACCGACGCATCGTGCACTCGCACATGATCGGGGTGCGGGTACCCGCGCTGGTCGTCGGAATAGGTGATGAACACGTGGGGGCGCTCGCGCCGTACGACCTCGACGAGACGACCGACCGCCTCATCAAGGTCAGCCCGGTGGAAGCATTCGGGGTGCTCGTTCGCGGGCGAGTCCTTCATGCCCGAATCCCGGTAGCCGAGCATCACGACCTCGTCGAAGCCGATGATGCGCGCGGACTCGGCCAGTTCGAGTGGGCGCAGCGCTGCGAGTTGCTGCTTCTCCTGATCGGTGTCGAGGCCGTGGAACGGGCCGCCCGGCTCGCGCAGCGACGGGTTCTGCAGATCGCCCTCCTCGCCCCCGGTGCAGCACACGAGGACGGTGCGGACACCTTCGGCCTTGTACCGAGCGAGTGTCGGCGCTCCCTTGGAGGCTTCGTCGTCGGGGTGGGCGTGGACAGTGAGCACGCACAACGGGGCTTCGGCCGGCATCGGGGCGAGGTTAGCGGCGACGACGATGTGCTCCGTGCCGACCTTCGGGCGGGGGCCAGCACCTAATCTGCCCCTGATGCGCCGAACACCACTTGTCCTCGCTGCCCTTCTGCTCGGCGTCGGCGCAGCCTGCGCCAGCGACGGCCGTGGCCTCGCCCCGTCGAACAACAACAACGAGTCCATCATCAAAGAGTCCGTTCCCGAGGACACCATCGACGATGTCGGATTCGACGACACCCTGCCGGGCGAGGGCGAGGAGTACGTCGAGGAGGGTGACTTCGGCATGTCGATGACGGTGCCGTTCACCAGCGACGGGCCGATTCCCGCGAAGTACACCTGCGCAGCCGCCAACGTGTCGCCGCCCATCACGTGGGAGAACCTCCCCGAGGGAACCGTTGAGGTCGCCATCCAGGTGATCGACCTCGAGGCCGAGAACTTCACCCACTGGGCCATCGCAGGGTTGCGACCCGAGTCGGGCGGCATCGCCGAGGGCGAGGTGCCCGAGGGAGCCATCCAAGCCAAGAACTCCAACGGGAGCATCGGCTATTTCGGACCATGCCCACCGGCGGGCGCGACCCACAACTATCTGTTCGAGGTCGACGCTCTCGACCGCGCGATCACCCTGCCCGATGGCGTTGACGCAGACACCCTGCTCGAGGCGATCGGCGAGGCAACCATCCAGTCCGCCAGCGACAGTGGCAAAGTCGCCGGATAGGCGACATCAACGGCACGTCGCCGGTCAGGCGGCGTCGACGCCCTCGAGGTACTCGGCGAACTTGTCGACTGCTGCCTTGCGACGCGTCGGCACGTGCTCACTCGGAACCTCGTGCGGGCGGTAGTCCTTCAGCACCTGTCGGGCCACGGTGACCTTGTGCACCTCGTCCGGGCCGTCGTAGATGCGCGCAGCGCGGGCGTGCCGATACATCGACTCGAGCGGGAGGTCGGTGGTGTAGCCGAGCGACCCGTGCACCTGAATGGCGCGGTCGATCACGTTGTAGAGCACCTTTGCGCCCCAGAACTTGATGACACCGATCTCGATTCGGGCATCGCTGTAGTGCTTGCCGGCAGCATGCAACTGGTCCATCTTCCACGCAGCCTGCAGCGTGAGCAGCCGTGCGGCCTGGCGCTCGGCGTAGCTCTCTGCGATGTAGTCCTGGATCATCTGCTTGTCGGCGAGCAGCGAACCGTGGGTGTACCGCGACAACGCACGCTCGCACATGATGTCGAACGCACGGCGGCTCTGGCCGAGCCAGCGCATGGCGTGGTGGATACGGCCCGGCCCGAGGCGCTTCTGGGCAAGGGCGAAGCCCTGCCCGATGCCGTCCTTGCCGCCGATGATTGCGTCGAAGGGAACACGGACGTTGTCGTAGATGATCTCGGCGTGGCCGCCGGGCTCACCGGTGCGGTGATCGGGCTCACCCATCGTGGGCACGTCGCGCAGGATGTTCACGCCCTTGGTCTTGGTGGGCACGATGAACATCGAGAACGCCTTGTACGCGCTGATGTCTGCATCGCCCGTGCGCGCCATCACGAGGAGAAAATCGCTGACCGAGGCGTTCGAGGAGAACCACTTGTGGCCGTTGATCACCCACTCGTCGCCGTCGAGCACTGCGTTGGTGCTGAGCAGCGTGGGGTCTGCGCCTGCGCCGGGCTCGGTCATCGAGAAGCAGGAGCGGATCTTGCCCTCGAGCAACGGCTCCATCCACTGCTTCTTCTGCTGCGGGGTCCCACCCACCGCAATGAGCTCGGCGTTGCCCGAGTCGGGCGCGTTGTTGCCGAAGATCGACGGGCCGTACTGGGTCTGGCCGAGGATCTCGTGCATCAGGCCGAGCTTGACCTGGCCGAAGCCGAGGCCCCCCATGTCGGGCGGAAGGTGTGCAGCCCACAGCCCCTGACGCTTCACCTGCTCCTTGAGCGGGTCGGTGATGCGCTTGAACTGTGCGCGCCCCTTGTCGGAGCGCCAGTGCTCAGCGAGGGTCTCGAGCGGGAAGATCTCCTCCCGCACGAAGGTCTCCATCCAGTCGAGCTTCTCCTGGAACTCGGGCTCGGTCTGAAAATCCCAGGCCATGTGCTTCCCCCTAGCAGTACGGGTAGCCCACCAGCGGGGGCCACCACATCGTCGTGCACCCATCATCGCCGCTCGAGACCCGTCGCGTCGAACGCGGGGCCGCAGGGAACCGGAGGTAGTGCTCGAGCTGAGCGGGGTACAGACCCACGGCATCGAGTTCCTTCTGGAGGGCCCGCAGGCTCTCGGCAAGATCCTTGCGGTAGTGCAGCAGGATGATGTCGCCCCGACGGATGGGGCCGCCCCAGGTACGGACCGTCGTGCCGTTCACCGTGACCCGCCACATGAGCAGGGCCCGAATGCCGCACGAGCCCGCCACCTGCAGCGTCTCGTCGTCGTAGTTGCCGCCGGGAGGACGGAACCAGACCGGTCGTACGCCGACGATTGCCTCGGTGTCGTCGGCGCCACCACAGATCTCTGCCCGCTGGCCCGCCTCATCGAGTTCGGTGAGCTTTCGGTGGTGACGGGTGTGCGTCCCGAAGAGCACCCAGGGAGTGAGGTCCCGGAAGTAGTCGTAGTTGGCTGCGAGGGCGCCCGAGGTCAAGAAGTTGACGATGGGCCACGCCAGCATCCCCAACTGGCGCTCGGCGGCGGGAGTTGCCGAGAACCCGTCGTCGATGGTGATGAAGACCACCGGGTCCGTGGTGGGGATACGCGACCACACGTCGGCGGGACGAGCCGACGCAGCCGTGTTGAGCGGGCCGGGGAGAACGAGCGAACCGGCCACGACTGCGGCAGCGAACAACACCGCACCGACCCGACGCATACAGCGGCTCACGGTACTCAATGCACGCTGCTCACTGCGCCACCGCCGTTCGCGGTGGCGTCCGGCTCCGTGCGGGGCGTCATTGCCTCATGGTGGCACTGACCCGAACCGTGGCAATCGGCGCTGTCGAGGCCCGCACTACAGTCCGTGCGGGGCCGGAACGGGGAGGCACAGTCATGGGTGAACTCGAGGGGAAGCGCATCGTGGTCACGGGCGCAACGCGCGGGCTCGGGCGCGGGTTTGCGCTCGCGCTCGGCGCCGCAGGAGCACGCCTGGTCGTGAACGGCACCAATGCGGCCCTCGCCGAGGAGGTCGTCGAGGCCATCCGTTCGGCGGGTGGCACCGCCGATGCAGTCGTGGGGAGCGTCGCCGACGACGCCGTGGCCGAGCGACTCGTGAGCACCTGCGTGGAGCGGTACGGCGGCATCGACGCGGCGGTCAACAATGCCGGCATCGTGCGCGACCGCACCCTCATGAACATGACGCCCGAGGAGTTCGACGAGGTGGTTGCGGTGAACCTGCGCGGCACGTGGTCGGTGAGCCGTCACGCTGCACGGGCCATGAAGACCACGGGGGGCCTCCTGCTGCAGGTCATCTCCGGCTCTGCATTCGTCGGCTCCGTGGGACAGACCAACTACGCCGCCTCGAAGGCGGGGGTCATGGGGATGCTCTATGCGTGGGACGTCGAGCTCAGCCGGTTCAACATCCGCACCAACGCGCTCTGGCCCATCGGAGAGACCGACATGACCCAGGTGGTCTTCGAACAGGCACGCAAGCGGGCCGAAGAGTCCGGCAAGCGGGTACCGACACCGGCCGAGATGGGATTCGGCACTCCCGAGACCATCGCTCCGGTGGTGGTGTACCTCTGCAGCGATCGAGCCGCCGACCTGCGCAGCCAGCTCGTGACCTTCAACGGGCGCAAGCTTGCGCTCTGGCAGCACCCGAAGGAGACCTGGGTGAGGCGCCAGGATTCCTGGAGCGTCGACGAACTCGATGCGGCCCTCTGCGGGTCCAACGAGGCGGTCTTCCGGCCCGAGATGTGACGGCGCCGCAGACCGGCACGACGGCACGACCTGCGTCGCTGCGTGCCATGCTGCAGACGAGGGAGCACAACGCCCGGGGAGGGCAACCAACGTGAGGCGAATCGGCCACTGGATCGACGGACGAATGGTGGAGGGCTCATCGGGCCGCACCGCCACGGTGTGGAACCCGGCCACCGGCGAGGCACAAGCCGAGGTCCACCTCGCAAGTTCGACCGAGGTGGACGCCGCCGTGCGCAGCGCGCTGGCCGCACTCCCGGAATGGCGCAGCACCAGCCTCGCGCGGCGCGCCGAGGTGATGTTCCGCCTGCGCGAACTCATCGACGCCAACCGCAAGGAGATCGCCTCGATCATCAGCCTCGAGCACGGCAAGGTGCTTGCCGATGCGCTCGGCGAGGTTGCACGCGGGCTCGAGAACGTCGAGTTCGCCTGCGGCGTCCCCACGATGCTGAAGGGCGGCTACAGCGAACAGGCCGCGAACGGCGTCGACGTGTACTCGCTGCGCCAGCCGCTCGGCGTGATGGCAGGCATCACACCGTTCAACTTCCCGGCGATGGTGCCGATGTGGATGTTCGCCACGGCGCTCGCGTGCGGCAACACCTTCGTGCTCAAGCCCAGCGAGCGCGACCCATCGGCCTCGCTGCTGCTCGCCGATCTCTTGAAACAGGCAGGGCTCCCCGACGGCTGTCTCAACGTGGTGATGGGTGACCGAACCGCAGTCGACCGGATCCTCGAGCACCCCGACATCGCCGCAGTGTCCTTCGTGGGATCCACCCCCGTGGCGCACCACGTCTACGAGACCGGCACACACCATGCCAAGCGCGTGCAGGCACTCGGTGGCGCGAAGAATCACCTACTCGTCCTCCCCGACGCCGATCTCGACCAGGCCGCCGATGCAGCCGTAAGCGCGGCGTACGGCTCGGCAGGAGAGCGCTGCATGGCCGTGAGCGTCGTGGTGGCCATCGGCAGCATCGCCGACGACCTCGTGCAGCGCATTGCTGCACGCATTCCTGCCATCACGGTCGGCCCGGCATCGGACCCGGGGAGCGAGATGGGACCACTCATCACCGCCGAGCACCGCGACCGGGTGGCGGGCTACCTCGCACGTGCTGCGGACGAGGGCGCCACCGTCGTGGTCGACGGTCGCACGGGCGTGCCCGCATCGGGCTTCTTCGTCGGGCCCAGCCTCCTCGACCGCGTGCGTCCCGGTATGGCGTGCTACGACGACGAGATCTTCGGCCCCGTGCTCTGCGTCGTGCGTGTCGACACCTACGCCGATGCACTGGCGCTGGTGAACGACAACCCCTTCGGGAACGGCACGGCGATCTTCACCCGTGACGGCGGCGCTGCACGACGCTTCCAGTCGGAGGTCAACGTGGGCATGGTGGGCATCAACGTGCCCATTCCCGTCCCAGTTGCCTATTACAGCTTCGGCGGCTGGAAGGCGAGCCTGTTCGGCGACACCCACATCTACGGACCCGAGGGCATCAACTTCTGTACGCGCGCCAAGGTGGTCACCTCACGTTGGCCCGATCCCGCCACCAGTCGAGTCGACCTCGGTTTCCCCCAGAACCGGTAGTCGCCGGGAACCACCGGTCCCCGGCGGGAACCAGCGACCACACAGCCCATCGTTGTCCCGCCTCGGGGGCCGCCACCCGGTGCGGGTACGTTGTGCGAAGCGCACCCGCGCGATCCCCGCTCCGGAGGACGACATGACCAGCGTCGAGGCACGACCGTCTCAGGCCAAGCACGATGACCGCACCCACGTGTTCCACTCGTGGGCAGCGCAGTCACTCATCAACCCCATCGTGATCGCCGGCGCCGAGGGCTCGTGGATGTGGGACGAGGACGGCAAGCGGTACCTCGACTTCTCGAGCCAGCTCGTCAACGTGAACATCGGCCACCAGCACCCCAAGCTGGTGAAGGCCATCCAGGAACAAGCAGCGCGCCTGTGCACGATCGCACCGTTCCACGCGAACGCCGAGCGCGGCGAGGCTGCCCGTCTCATTGCCGAGGTCGCCCCCGGCGACCTCAACATGGTGTTCTTCACCAACGGCGGCGCAGAGGCCACCGAGAACGCCATCAAGATGGCGCGCGTTCACACGGGGCGCCACAAGGTGCTCGCCGCCT
>JAULYZ010000150.1:0-18045 GCA_032117595.1 Acidimicrobiia bacterium
TTTCCGCCGGGCCGCCCCCAGGAAGGCTGCGGCCCAACCAGGGTGTGGCGAACAAGGTGCGCTGGGGGGTGGTCACTTTCACACCGAGGCGGTGACGCCGCCGTCCACGTAGAGGATGTGGCCGTTGACGAAACGCGAGGCGTCGCTGGCCAGGAAGACCGCCGCTCCGGCCAGTTCGTCGACCTCGCCCAGGACGGTTGCCTCGCCGGTGTCACCGACCCGGTGTTGGTGATGAAGCTGCTCGGCCACTACACCGTTGCGTTCATGCGTACGTACCTGACGGGTATCAACAGCACCGCCTCGCTCATCACCAACATCGCACCGGCCCTCGGCAGCATCACGCTCTCGGCCATCGAGCACGCATGACCCTGCTGCAGCCGCTCGACCTCGGCCCGCTGCGGGTGGCCAACCGCGTGATGTTCGGGCCGATCGTCACCAACCTCGGCAACGACAACCGCGAGTTCACCGAACGGCACACAGCGTTCTACGCTTGGCGCGCCCGTGGCGGCTGTGCACTCATCGTCACCGAGGGTGCAAGTGTGCACCCGAGCGACTGGCCCCTCGAGCGCATGCCGCTCGCCGAGCGCTGTGCAGCAGGGTGGCGTTCCATCGTGGATGCGTGCGCACCCCTCGGCGCAGCCGTGGTGGCGTCGCTCGACCATGCCGGCGGACAGGGTTCGTCGGCGTTCAGCCAGGCGCCACTGCTCGCACCGTCTCGCGTGCCCGAGGTGAACAGCCGCGAGGTTCCCAAGTGGATGGAGGAACACGACATCCGCGCCGTCATCGACGGCTTCGGTGCTGCGGCTGCGCTGGCGGTGGGCAGCGGGTGCGCAGGCGTGGAGGTCAATGCCGGCCAGCACAGCCTCGTGCGCCAGTTCCTGTCGGGGCTCACCAACCACCGCGGCGACGAGTGGGGCGCCGACCGGCTTCGCTTCGCCCGCGAGGTGATCACTACCGTCCGCTCGGCCATCGGTGCCGGTTCGGTGCTCGGCCTGCGCCTGTGCTGCGACGAGCTCGCGCCGTGGGCGGGCATCACCCCCGAGATGGCACCGGGCATCGCGGCCGAACTGTGTGCAGCCGGTGTCGACTATCTCGTCGTGGTGCGCGGCTCGATCTTCTCGGCCGAGAAGACCCGACCCGACTTCCACGAACCCACTGGGTTCAACATCGACACGTGCCGCGCCGTGCGCGCTGCAGTGGGCGTGCCGGTGTACCTGCAGGGCTCGGTGATCGACGCCGGACAGGCCGAGTGGGCCGTGAGCGACGGTGTGTGCGACGGCGTGGAGATGACCCGAGCACAGCTGGCCGACCCCGACCTGTTGAGCAAGCTCGGCTCGGGCGCACTCGACCGAATCCGCCCGTGCACGCGCTGCAACCAGACGTGTCAGGTGCGCGATGCGCGCAACCCCATCATCACCTGCGTGGGCGAGCCGACGACCGGCCGCGAGACCGAGGACCCCGACTGGACCACCCGTTCGGCGCGTCCCCGATCCGTGCTCGTGGTGGGTGGTGGGCCCGCCGGGCTCGAGGCGGCGCGGATCGCAGCGCTGCGCGGCCACCGCGTGCGACTCGTCGAGCGCAGCGCACACCTCGGCGGCAATGCGCGCACCGCCGGGCCGGCGGGTGCGTTGGTGGACTGGTTGGTGGCCGAGTGCGCCCACGCAGGGGTCACCATCGAGACCAGCACCGAGTGGGATCCCAGTGCTGGTGGCGCCGGCGCTCGTGGCGATGAGGGCCATGCGCGACCCGATGCCGTGATCCAGTGCACGGGCTCGATTGCCGGCGGGCGACCGTTCGCTCTCGTGGGCGCACCGGTGATTCTCGATGTTGCGGCAGTGCGCTCGGGTGCAGCACACCTTCCCGCCGAGGGGCCCGTGGTGCTCTACGACCCCATCGGTGGTCCCATTGCGGTGGCGCTTGCCGAGGAGCTCGGCGAACGGGCGGTGCTGGTCACCCAGGACAACATCGCCGCCAACGAACTCGCCCGTACCGGAGACCTCGCACCGGCCAATGTGCGACTCCAGCAGCGCGGCGTGCACATCGAGCGGCGCAGCCTCCTGCGAGAGGCACACACCGATCACGTGGTGCTCGAGGACCGATTCGGTGCTGGCCTGCGGCGCGTGGACTGTGTTGCGGTGGTCGACTGCGGCTTCCGCCTGCCGGCACCACCGCTCGCTGCGGGAATGCTGCGGGCGGGCGACTGCGTGGCACCGCGCACCGTGCACGAGGCCATCCTCGAGGCGCGCCGCAGCGCGCTCGCAGTCTGAGAGCTGCGGAACCTTCCGTGCGTCCGATCATGCCGAGCGAGGTCGCGTCCGTTCGCGCTTGGCGCGCGAATGATGACATCGATGTAACAGGGGCGTAACAATCTCCCGCTGACACGAGGATTCGTCCCAGAACGACTTTGAGGCCTCCTAGCGTCGCGCTCGCCGTTCGGAATTCCGACCGAAGGTCCGGCTGAGGAGCGGAGGTTGATATGCGAGTCGGGGTCATTGGATTCGGGCGAACCGGTAAGTCCGTAGCAACCGTGATTCTTGAGAACACGGATACCCAGCTCGAGTGGGTGGTCCGGGATTCACGGCGGCTCGAACACCGCTCAGTTCCCGAGTTCCTCGGAATCGACTCGGCAGAGCCGGGCCTGATCTATAGCCGTCACGAATTCGACGCCGGGGACCTCCTCGATCGCTTTCCGGTGGACGCCATCATCGACTTCTCCGCACCAGACGGAATCGACTACTACGGTCAGGCGGCAGCGGAACGGAACATCGCCATCGTCTCCGCCATCTCTCATTACTCGGAGTCAACCCTTGTCCGTCTGCGGCGCCTCGCCGACAAGACACCCGTTCTGTGGTCGCCGAACATCACCCTGGGAATCAACTTCCTGATGCTGGCCGGGCGGGTGCTCCAGCGGATCTCGCCGCATCTCGACGTTCAGATTGTCGAGGAACACTTCCGGGACAAGGCCGGGGTGTCAGGTACGGCGATGCGAATTGCGAACGAACTCGGTGTCCCGCAAGCGGAGATCAAGTCGGTTCGCGCCGGTGGAATCATCGGCAACCACGAGGTGATCTTCGGATTTCCGTTCCAGACCGTGCGACTCCGGCACGAGAGCATCTCGCGGGAAGCATTCGGGAACGGAGCGATCTTCGCTGCGGAACACCTCCGCTCTCTGTCCAATGGCTGGTACCAGATGGAGGACCTGCTGAGACCGTACTTCCTCGACAACGACGTGCGATAAGCGGTCGCCCTCCGCTCAAGCGCGTGAGCCCCCCGACCCGGCACGCATTGACTGTCTTGATGCAGATACCGAAAGCGACCTACTGCGAGAGCAGTTCGCGCAACTGACGCCGCCACTCGGTGCTGCAACGGTCGGCCTGCACGCTCACCAGCGTGGTCTGATCGAGCGGCAGCACACCGGGCACACGCTCGAGCATGCGCTTGTCCTCGGCGCCGATCGCCATGTCGAAACGGATGATCTCCTCGGCCGACACCGAGAAGTCGTCGTTGCGCCACACCACGAAGGTGAAGTACGAGTTGACGTCGTCCACCGGCGTGGAGCACAGCAGCAGGATGTGGTTGAGGCCGGTGTGGTAGTGGATCGTGCTGCGCACCGTGAACGGCAGGTTGAAGCCCGTCGTCATGCGGCGGTGCACCACCGAATCCCCCTGGCCGGTCACGAGGGCACCGAGGTTCTTGTTGTTCGCGTCCACCTCGTAGCCGAAGCCGTAGAAATCGTCGTCGAGACGATCGAGGCTCACCTGCTGCACCACGGTGTCCTGCGAGCGGCCGAACGTGGCCGTGTGCACGAACGGGAAGTGCGACAGATCGCAGAAGTTGTCGGTGAGGCGACCCGCCGAGGTCTTCCAGAGCTCGACCGGGGTGTTGATGCGGCGGTAGGCCGGGTCGTCGTCCTCGACGATCTTGGGGATGTCTGCCTTGGGCTTGCCGGGGCACAGCCACACGAGCCCGTAGCGATCGGCGACCTCCACGGGGACGAGGTGCGCGCGCGGCGGCACCGGGGTTCCCGGGGCCGCCGAGGGAACGAGCACGCACTGGCCGCTGCCGTCGAACTGCCAACCGTGATAGGGGCACTCGAGACAGCCGTTCTTCACCTGACCGGGCGACAGCGGGGACTCTCGGTGCGGGCAGCGGTCGCGTGCTGCGCTCACACCTCCATCGGCGTTGCGCCACAGCACGAACTCCTCGCCCAGCACCTTCACCGGCACCGGTTCGCCGAGGATGTCCACCGTGCGCGCCACGGGGTACCAGTAGTGCTTGAGGACCGCCTTGTCGCAGAACGTGCTCTCCATGACCGAAACACTAGTCACGCCCGGGGGGTGCGGTCCCGGGCGAGGCACCCGCCGGAACCGCGTTCTGTACCCGGGTCGGGAGCCGGGGCGCGCCCGCTGCCGCGGTCAGTGGTGGTGGCGCAGGTGGTGTCCGAGCACGTCCATGCCGAAGTCGCCGAGCGGGTCGCGCCACACCGAGTGGATGTGGTTGACGTTGTTCTGCGCATTGTCGTACTCCACGAGGAGCCGCGTTCCGGTGATGCGGTAGTAGTGCGGCTCGCCGCGCTCCACACCACCTGCCCACGCGAAGTGGAGGTGATCGAGGCCCTCGCCCGAATACTTCGCGGCCTCCGACTCGGCGACCTCATCGGGCATCCGCCCGGTGTAGGTGTCGAGCAGGGCGCGCAGCACCTCACGGCTGGCGGGCGTGAGCGACGACGCCGGGACACCGGCCGGCGCATCGGCGAGGCGCAGGAGCCCGACGTGCTCGGGTCCGAAGCCGATCTGTGCCTCCTCGGCACGCGTGCGCTTCACGAGGGCGTCGGTCACCTCGGGCGGGAACGGCGTGCGCCAGATCTCGGCGAGGTTGCGCGGGGCATCGCCGGCACGCACCTCGGGGCGGTTGCTGCCCACGATGTCGAGCGGCGCCCGCGGGCTGATGACGGCACGGTGCAGTGCCTCGCCGTCGAGCGAGCGCACGAGCTCGCGTCCGAGGTCCTCCACCGCGGCGAGCGGCCGCAGCACGTGACCACCGAGCACATGGCTGTCGGCCGGATCGGCACCGAGGAAGCACGGCGTGGTGGCGGCAAGCACGCCGTTCACCACGAGGTGATTGATGCTCACGTGGTGACCACCGAAGCGCCACGACCAGGTGGTGTCGGGGCCCGGTGTGCCGAAGACGCGCACGTAGTACATCTCGGGGTCGCGCCCGCGCTCACGACCGCCCACGTTGAGGCGGAAGCCCTCCTGCAGATCGAGGATGTTCTCGAGCCCCATGATGGTGGACACCGTGATGTAGCCGGCACGGGAGAGTCCCGACGCGAGCAATTGCATGGCGAGGCGCTGCTGGCGCCCGTTCATGGCGCGGAGCGGGAGGCCGCCGTGATCGGTGGGCGTGTAGAACCACAGTCGCCGCTCGTCGTCGGCCGGGAACGACCACGAACCGAGACGGCGCTGGTCGGCATCGAGCTCGTCGAGCCATGCGGTCGCGATCTCGGCCATGCGCGCGGCGACTGCGGAGGACACGTCCGCACCCTAGTGCCACGACCACTAGTGTCCCCGACGTGGGGAATGCACTGGTCAGGGTCGCCGTCGACCGTGGTGTCGCCACGGTGACCCTTGATTCACCCGACAACCGCAACGCACTGTCGAGCCGCTTGGTCGAGGACCTGCACACTGCGCTCGACCGCGCCGAGCAGCCCGACGTGCGCGTGATCGTGCTCGACCACGTACCGCCGGCGTTCTGCGCGGGTGCCGACCTGCGCGAGCGCACCACCACCGGCACGCCGGTCACGGCATCGGGACCCAACCGCATGGCGCAGGCCATGTCCCGGCTGCGCGACGCCTCCCAGCCAACGATTGCGGCGGTGCGTGGCCCGGCACGCGCCGGGGGAATCGGCCTCATGGCGAGCTGCGACCTCGTGGTCGTGCAGCCCGATGTCGACTTCGCCTTCACCGAGGTGCGGATCGGCGTGGCGCCCGCCATCATCTCGATCCCCATCCTGCGCCGCGTCGGGTGGTCTGCCATCGCTGCGCCCTTCCTCACCGGCGAGCGCTTCGATGCTCACGAGGCCCGGCGCATCGGCCTCGTCACCCACGTGACCGACGATGTCGGTGCCGAGGTGGCACGCCTGTGCGACGGTGTGCGCAGGGGTGGACCCATCGCAGTGGCCGCCACCAAGCAACTCCTCCACCGCGATCAGTCGCAACTGTTCGAGGATGCTCTCGCCGAGATGTCGTCGTTCTCGGATTCGCTGTTCCGCTCCGACGAGGGGCAGGAGGGTATGCGTTCGTTCCTCGAGAAGCGGCTCCCCCGCTGGAACGAGGAGCGCTGAGCGGTGCCGATCCTGCCCGACCGCATCGACGAGCGCTCCGACGCCTACCGCGCCAACCGCGCAGCGATGGTTGCGCTGCTCGAGCAGCACGACGAACTGCTCGCCACCGTGCTCGCAGGCGGCGGCCCGCAGTACGTCGAGCGCCACCGCAAGCGCGGCAAACTGCTCGCACGCGAGCGCATCGAGCTCCTCGTCGACCGGGATTCACCCTTCCTCGAGCTGTCGCCGCTCGCTGCGTGGGGCACGAGCTTCCCCGTGGGTGCGAGCCTCGTCACCGGTATCGGCGTGGTGGAGGGGCGCGAGTGCGTGATCATCGCCAACGACCCCACCACGCGTGGCGGTTCCACGAACCCGATCGGCCTGAAGAAGAACCTGCGGGCCATGGAGATCGCCCGGGAGAACCGGCTGCCGCTCATCAACCTCGTGGAGTCCGGCGGCGCCGATCTTCCCACGCAGTCGGAGATCTTCATCCCGGGCGGGCGCAGCTTCTACAACATCACCGAACTCTCGGCGATGGGTGTTCCCACGGTGGCGCTCGTGTTCGGGAACTCCACGGCCGGCGGTGCCTACGTCCCCGGCATGAGCGACTACGTCGTGATGATCGACGGCAGATCGAAGGTGTTCCTCGGCGGTCCTCCGCTCGTGCGGATGGCTACCGGGGAGGAGAGCGACGACGAGTCGCTCGGCGGTGCCGACATGCACGCACGCGTGAGCGGGCTTGCCGACTACTTCGCGGTCGACGAACGCGATGCAATCCGCCTCGGGCGCCAGATCGTGCGACGCCTCGGCCACCGCAAGCTCGGCCCCGGACCGCGCGGACCCGGCACCCCGCCACGGCACGACCCCGAACAACTGCTCGGCATCCCGTCGTCGGACCTGCGCGTGCCGTTCGACCCGCGTGATGTGCTCGCCCGACTCGTCGACGACTCCGACTTCGACGAGTTCAAGCCGCTGTACGGCACGTCGCTCGTCACCGGCTTCTGCGAGATCATGGGCTACCCCGTCGGTGTGCTCGCCAACCACCACGGTGTGCTCTTCAACGAGGAGTCCGAGAAGGCAGCCCAGTTCATCCAGCTCGCCAACCAGTCCGACACACCACTGGTGTTCCTGCAGAACACCACCGGCTACATGGTGGGGCGCGACTTCGAGCAACGGGGCATCATCAAGGACGGCGCGAAGATGATCAACGCGGTCACCAACTCGCGCGTGCCGCACCTCACGGTGAACCTCGCTGCCTCCTACGGGGCGGGCAACTACGGCATGTGCGGACGCGCCTACGGTCCGCGGATGCTCTTCACCTGGCCGAATGCCAAGACGGCGGTGATGGGCCCGGCTCAGCTCGCCGGGGTGATGTCGATCGTGGCACGCGAGTCGGCTGCCTCGATGGGCAAGCCGTTCGACGACGAGGCAGACGCTGCGATGCGCGCTGCCGTCGAGGAACAGATCGAGCGCGAGTCGCTCGCTCTGTTCATGACAGGTCGCCTCTACGACGACGGGTTGCTCGACCCGCGCGATACCCGGACTGCACTCGGCATGTGCCTGTCCGCAGTGCACACCAATGAGGTCGCTGGCCAGCGCGGCTACGGCGTGTTCCGCATGTAGCGGCCCGTCTACCATCGACCCTGTGACGGACCGAGAGTCAGCTGGCGACAGCGCCGAGCCGGACCGATCCCCCGAGGTTGCGGCGATCCTTCTCACCTACCGGCGACCAGCAGAGCTGGCGGTCATGCTCGACGCACTCGACCAGCAGACGTACCGGTTGTTCCCACTGATAGTCGTTGACAACGATCCGTCTCGATCGGCCGAATCAGTGGTGGGCGGCCGAGATCACGTCATCTACTTCTGCCCAGGCGAGAACACCGGGCCTGCCGGAGGGATCTGCCACGGTCTCACTCAACTCCCCATCGACATCGAGTGGGTCATGCTGCTCGACGACGACGACCCGCCGACTGGGTCCGACTATGTCGAGCAGCTCGTCCAGTTCTTGGTCGACGCGCGTCACGTGGATCCGGCATGCGCTGCAGTTGGCATGGCGGGGTCCACCTTCGACCGGCGGTCGGGGCGATCCCAACGGGCCGTAGCGGCATCGGACTCGAGGATGCTCTCCGTCGACTGGATCGGGTCGAACCAACTACCGATCTACTCCACTGCGGCACTTCGGCGCTCTCGGGTCCCGCTACCGGAGCTGTTCTGGGGCTTCGAGGAACTCGACATCGGGCTTGCGCTGCGCGATTCGGGACACAGCCTGTACCGGGACGGTCACTTCCGGTACCACCATGATCTCGACGCCGTAATCCCCAAGGTCGGGCGACAGTGGGCGACATGGCGGGCGTTCTACACGGTGAGGAATCTCGTTCATCTGATGCGCCGTTACTCGACCGACGGTGTGGCCGTCCGCGTCGGGGCTCGCACTGCCCTCGGTCGCCTCCGAGAGTGCCCGACCAGCGATCGCCTGCCTCTCACGCGACTTCTGGTGCGAGCACTACGCGATGGCTGGGCCGGTCGGCTGGGCCGCACCTTCGAGCCCGGGGCCTGAGCAGTTCATCGTCCCGAACGGCCATTGACACGTCGTGCACCCGTGCATCGTTGCTGCGCTCGACCCACGCGTCGACCGAGCAGGAACAACCCACGGCGACGCATCCCACGGCTACGGCCGAAGATCATCAACCGCACGGGCCCGGCCAGCGAGCGCAGCCAACCCCGCCAGCCATCCCACGCCGGCGACACGAGTTCCTCACCGCACCCGGATCGAACGGCCTGCCCCCAGATCGCACGAACCCCGACGCGAATCCGGCAATGCATCACGGCGTCGGGCGCAAAGGCCAGTTGATGGCCCCGTGCTGCGAGCCGGAGGCACCACTCAGTGTCCTCTGCTGCGAGGCCATCGAACGCCTCTGCGAACGGACCGACCTCGTCGAACACCGAACGGCGCACACCGAGTGTCCCGCCGCCCGCAACCGCAACGCCGTGCGTCCTCGCCAGGCCCGAGTCCTGCGACGACGGGCGCACGTCGCGCTGCCAGTCCTCGTTGAGCCGCTCCACATCAATACGTGCCGCAACCGCAGGAGCCTCAACGAGCGCACGGCACATCGCCGCCACATACCCCGGCGCCACCACATCATCATCGTCCACGAACAACAACACCGAACCACGCGCCCGCTCCACCCCACGATTACGCGCATACCCCGCACCAGCACGCTCATCGGCCCGCACCACCACCAGATCCAGACGACTCCCCCACTCGCGCTGCAACACCTCCAGATCGAGACGACTCCGGTTCGCCACCACCACCACCTCGAACCCCATCTCGTCGCCCTGAGCCGCCAGCGCACCCAACTGCTCGCACAGCAACAAGCCATCACCACCCGTCGGGATCACCACCGACACCTCAGGAACGCGCGTTTCGCTCACGGGCTGACCACCTCGTGTCCGTGACGGTGTTGCCTTGCCCGGCCCACGCGTCGGCCGAGCAGGAACACCCCGCGCCGACGCATCCCGCGGTCCCGGCCGAGGATCATCAGGCGAAGCGGCCCGGCCAGCGAGCGCAGCCAGCCAAACCAGCCATCCCATTTGGGTTCGACGATCTCAGCGCCTCGGCCATACCGGACACCTTGGCCCCACAGCGAGCGGACGCCGACGCGGAAACGGTACTGAACCACGGCGTCGGGCACGAAGACGAGTTCGTGACCTTTGGCCGCGAGCCGGAGGCACCACTCGATGTCCTCTGCTGCGAGGCCATCGAACGCCTCTGCGAACGGACCGACCTCGTCGAACACCGAACGGTGCACACCGAGTGTCGCACCATAGGCGGTGGGGGCCTGAGCGGTCCGGCCGAGACCCGACACCTGCGCAACGCTGCGCACGTCGCGCCGCCAGTCCTCGTTGAGTCGCTCCACATCAATACGTGCCGCAACCGCAGGAGCCTCAACGAGCGCACGGCACATCGCCGCCACATACCCCGGCGCCACCACATCATCATCGTCCACGAACAACAACACCGAACCACGCGCCCGCTCCACCCCACGATTACGCGCATACCCCGCACCAGCACGCTCATCGGCCCGCACCACCACCAGATCCAGACGACTCCCCCACTCGCGCTGCAACACCTCCAGATCGAGACGACTCCGGTTCGCCACCACCACCACCTCGAACCCCATCTCGTCGCCCTGAGCCGCCAGCGCACCCAACTGCTCGGACAGCAACAAGCCATCACCACCCGTCGGGATCACCACCGACACCTCAGGAACGCGCATCGCGCCCCATTCAGGAAGCGAGCGCTGCGTACGAGGCGAGCAGCAGGCTCGCCCCGCGGTCGTCGCCGAGCGTGCCGTCACCCATGCGGTTCATCACATAGGCGAATGTCACGCGGTGGTCGAGGTCGTTGACGCACAGCGACCCGCCCCAGCCGCCCCAGAAGCACGATCCCGGACCCCCGATCGGCATATCCGTCGACGCCAAGCCGTAGCCGAGACCGAAGCGCACCGGCACACCGAGCACGAGATCGGGTCCGTGGCTCTGCTCCTCGAGCACGCGGCGGCATGTTGCCTCCGAGAGGAATCGCTTGCCGTCGAGCATGCCGCCGTGCGAGAGCAGCGACTGCACACGCGCCACCGAGCGCGCATTCCCGTGACCGTTCGCCGCAGCGCTCTCGCAGCGACGCCACTCCACGGTGTGCGACATGCGGGCGTCCATGGGCGGGTTGAGGAACGTACGTGCAGCAACACTGGTCGGGTCCAACTCCGGGGGCAGACCCGCCTCGGCGGGGATCACGAGAGCCACCCGGGCGTCGCACGACGCCGGGGTGCCGATGTGAAAGTCGGCGACGAGCGGCCCGGCCAGCTCGTTCGCGAAGAAGGTGCCGAGCGACTGCCCGGTGACACGGCGTACGAGCTCACCGATGAGATAGCCCTGGCTCACCGCGTGATAGCCGGACTGCGTGCCCGGCGCCCACCACGGTGCCTGTGCAGCAAGGAGCGCGGCGCACTTCTCGTGGTCCCACAGATCGGCCTCGGTGACCGGTTCCTGCCACCCCGAGAGCCCCGCGGAGTGCGAGAGGAAGTGGCTGACGAGCACACCCTCCTTGCCGTTCGCCGCGAACTCGGGCCAGTACTTGGCGACCGGCGCCGAGGGGTCGAGCACACCCCGGTCGATGAGCAGCAGACAGCTGATGGCCATCATCGTCTTGGTGGTGGACCAGACGTTGATGATGGTGTCGGCGCCCCACGGCACCGTGCGCTCCATGTCGGCGTGACCCGCCCAGAGGTCCACCTCGGTACGGCCGTCCAACACGACGCACACACTCGCCCCGCGCTCGAAGCCTCGCTCGAAGTTCGCTGCGAAGGCTTCGCGCACACCTGCGAAGCGATCCGAACACGTTCCGTGGATCTCGACCATCTGCACACTCTTGCACAGCGGTCGTCCCGCTGTGGTCGGTCTAGTGTCTCCGTCGTGGGGAACCGAGCGATCACGCGCCTGCTCATCGCGAACCGCGGGGAGATCGCGCGCCGCATCGCCTCGTCGTGCAGATCCCTCGGCATCGAGGCAGTCGCCGTGCACAGCGACGCCGACACCGATGCCCTCTACGCGCGCGAGGCAGCCGTGCGCGTCCGGCTCGGGGGCACGGCGCCTGCCGACACGTACCTGCGGGCCGACCTCATCGTGCAGGCCGCTATCGCCTCGGGCGCAGATGCGGTGCACCCCGGATACGGGTTCCTCGCCGAGAACGCTGCGTTCGCCCGCGCGGTCGGTGATGCCGGCCTGATCTGGGTCGGGCCACCGCCTGCAGCCATCGCGGCGATGGGCTCGAAGGTGGAGTCCAAGCGCCTCATGCGCGAGGCAGGCGTGCCGGTGCTCCCCGAGGGGCCCGAGGCTGGTTTCCCCGCACTGGTCAAGGCGTCGGCGGGCGGAGGTGGTCGCGGCATGCGCATCGTCCGCAGCGCCGCGGAGCTCGATGCGGCCATCGCAGCCGCCGAACGCGAGGCCGAGGCAGCCTTCGGCGACGGGACCGTGTTCGTCGAGCGGTACGTGGAGCGCGGACGACACGTGGAGATCCAGGTGTTCGCCGACACCCACGGCAACTGCGTGTCGCTGTTCGAGCGCGACTGCTCGATCCAGCGCCGCCACCAGAAGATCGTGGAGGAGTCCCCGGCCCCGGACTTCACACCGCTGCTGCGCGAACGAATGGGGGCCGCCGCGGTCGCCGCAGCACGCTCGGTCGACTACGTGGGTGCGGGCACCGTCGAGTTCCTGCTCACCCCCGAGGGCGAGTTCTACTTCCTCGAGATGAACACGCGTCTGCAGGTCGAGCATCCGGTCACCGAACTCGTCACAGGACTCGACCTCGTCGCACTCCAGATCTCCGTTGCCGAGGGTGCACCACTCCCGGCCGCTGCACTCGACCCCGTGCAGCGCGGCCATGCCATCGAGGTGCGCCTGTGTGCCGAGGACCCCGCCCTGGGCTACCTCCCACAGACCGGAACCATCGACCGCTTTGCGTTCGACGATGTCCCGAACCTGCGCGTGGACACCGGCGTGGCCGACGGCTCAGCGGTGCCGCCGTACTACGACTCGATGCTCGCCAAAGTGATCGCTTGGGCGCCGACCCGCGACGGCGCCGCACGTCTGCTCGCACGCGCCATGCGCACGGCACGCATCCACGGCCTCACCACCAATCGCGAACAGCTCGTCAACGTGCTGGAGCACCCCGAGTTCCTCGCCGGGCGCGTCGACACCGGCTTTCTTGATCGCCACCCGTGCACCGAGTCCCTCGTCGGCGATCCCGTACCCGCAGCGGTTGCAGCGGCGCTCGCCCTGCAGGCCGAGCGCCGCGCAACCACCGCCGTGCTGCCCGGAGTTCCGTCGGGTTGGCGCAACGTTCCGGCGCACGAGCAGGTGGTCAGCCTCGACACCACGGGCGGACGGCGCATCGACATCGGCTACCGCTTCGACCGCTCCGGCCGAGTTGCATCGCTCTCTGTCGACGGAGCACCAGCCGCCGTGTCCGTCGAGTCGATCTCGGTGGGTGCGGTGTCGCTCACGGTCGACGGGGTGACAACGGTGCACCGAGTCGCTGCATCGCCGGGCTCCCCGGGCAACGACGTGCGCATCGATGTCGACAGCCCAGCGGGACCGTGCACGTTCAGGCTCGTCGAACGCTTCGGGCTCCCCGACTCCGCGGGCGCATCGGGCTCGCTCGTTGCACCGATGCCCGGCTCGGTGCTGCGCGTCCTCGTCGGCGCAGGCGAGTCCGTTGCTGCCGGCCAGCCGCTCGTGGTGCTCGAGGCCATGAAGATGGAGCACCAGGTGGTGTCGCCGGGCGCTGGAACGGTGGTGGCGTTGCTCGTTGCCGCTGGCGACCAGGTCACCACCGGTCAGTCGCTGCTCACACTGGACAGCACCCCGTGACCGTCGAGCGCCGCACCCGACCGGTCCGCATCGCCAACTGCTCGGGCTTCTACGGCGACCGGATCTCGGCGGCGCGCGAGATGGTGGAGGGCGGCCCGATCGACGTGCTCACGGGCGACTGGCTCGCCGAGCTCACCATGCTCATCCTCCACAAGGCGAGGCGGCGCAACGCCGAGGCCGGGTATGCCACCACGTTCCTCACCCAGATGGACCAGGTCCTCGGCACGTGCGTCGACCGCGGCATCAAGGTGGTCACGAATGCCGGCGGCCTCAACCCGGCCGGCTGCGCCGACCGGGTGCGGGAGATCGCCGACCGACTCGGCCTCAGCGTCAACGTTGCCCACATCGAGGGCGACGACCTCATGGACCGCATCGACGGCCTGCGGCCGCACCTCACCCATCTCGACACGGGTGCACCCTTCGAGGTGGATGCCATCTCGGCGAACGCATACCTCGGGGCATGGGGAATCGTCGAGGCGCTCGGGGCGGGCGCCGACATCGTGGTGTGCCCGCGTGTCACCGACGCCTCGGTGGTGGTGGGGCCGGCTGCATGGTGGTGGGGGTGGGCACGCACGGACTGGGACCGCCTTGCCGGCGCCGTCGCTGCCGGCCACGTGATCGAGTGCGGCGCGCAGACGACCGGGGGCAACTACTCGTTCTTCCGCGAGATCCCCGAACCGGCGAGGCCACTGGGGTTCCCCATCGCCGAGGTGGACCACGACGGATCTGCAGTCATCACCAAGCACGAGGGAACCGGCGGACTGGTGTCGGTGGGGACCGTGACTGCCCAGGTGCTCTATGAGATTGCGGGGCCGGGTTACCTGAACCCCGATGTGGTCGCACGCTTCGACACGATGATGCTCGAGCAGATCGGCCCCGACCGCGTGCGGATCAGCGGCACGCGCGGCGAACCTGCCCCGCCCACCACCAAGGTCTGCATCAACTACGAGGGCGGCTTCCGCAACCGGATGACGTTCTGCCTCACCGGGCTCGACCAGGAGGCGAAGGCGGCATGGCTCACCGAGCAGTTGTTCGTGCGCCTCGGCGGGCGCGAACGCTTCGCCCACGCCGACGTGCGCTTCGTGCCCGCACCGCAGGGCGCGCCCACCCAGGAGCAGGCCACCGGACGCCTCCACATCACGGTGAAGGATCCCGATGAGCGAAAGGTGGGACGCGCGTTCTCGAGCGCCGCAGTGGAGCTGTCGCTCGCCAGCATCCCGGGATTCTTCGGCACCGGAGGACCCTCGGATGCACAGGCGTACGGCGTCTACTGGCCGGCACTCGTCCCTGCCGAGGAGGTCGACCACACGGTCGTGCTCGCCGACGGGCGGCGCCTGCACGTCCCACCATCACCCACAGCTCCGACCGGCACCACGCCGATTGTTCCGCCATCGCCGCCGGCCGCTGCACCGAGGCCACCCGAGCGGGGCCACCCGATCGGCGAGCGTTTCGGCGCACGCTCAGGCGACAAGGGTGGCAACGCGAACGTCGGACTGTGGGCCACCGACGACGCCGACTATGCCTGGCTGCGCGAGTCGCTCACGGCCGAGCGACTCGTCTCGCTCCTGCCCGAGGCTGCCGGGCTCGAGGTGCGGCGCTACGAGTTCCCCAACCTGCGCGCGCTCAACTTCGTGATCGTCGGCTACCTCGGTGAGGGCGTTGCGTCCACCACAGCCTTCGATGTGCAGGCCAAGGGACTCGGCGAGTACGTGCGCAGCAGATCGCTCGGGTAGAGAACCCGCGAGACGGCGAACCCGAACGGATCAGCCCTCGACGGTGGACCCTGGAACGAGTTCGAGCACCCGGACCTCGTTCTCGTCGCCCTCGAGGAAGGCGGCGACCTCCCGGTAGCGGGCGTCAAGCACCGGCGGGATCCAGCCATCGGGGTCACAGCGGTCGTCGAGCACGTACGTAGCGACATAGCGCGGGGCACGGTCACCAGTGAGGAGGTCGAGCAATTGCTCTTGCGCGCCCGGTACGTACACGATGTCGGCGGGCCACAGGTACTTGTACGGCGTCGGGATGAAGCCGTCGTAGTAGAGCGCAGGGCTCGAGCACAGCGCCACGAGTTCATCACCCGGATTGTGGTTGTCCCGGTACCAGTCGCGCACCATCTCGTTCGTCTCCAGGCGGGGCTCGATGATCGGTGCCCCGTAGCGGTCCAACGAGCGCTGGGTGGTCCGAACCGACATGGCGACGGGGAGCACGAGCACGCCGGCGAGCAGTGCCATGCGGAGCCGGGGAACCCTGACGTCGGCGAGCAGCACCGCCGCAACGGTGCCGAGCGGGAAGGTCAGGATCACCCAGTAGTGCTCGTAGAACTGACCACCGGCAAGGAACCCGAGCAGCGAGAGCGTGCTCCAGCACGCGAGCACCGCGAGCACCGACCAGTTCCTGCGGCGCGCGTGCCAGACGGCGAGCGCCGCGCAGATCACCACCACGAGGACCAGTACCGATGCAGCACCGCGGCCCGTTCTCCAGAGCCGCCCCCAATCGGCATCTGCAGCACCGCTGCGCGTGGACGTCCGGTACTCGAAGATCGCGTACCACCACCGCGACCAGCCCACGGTCGCAAGGGCGTGCACCAGCATCGCCAGTGCCGGGAGGGCAGCCCCCGCTGCGAGCGAACCCATCGAGAGCCAGCGCTCGCGTGCCGTCCAATGACGCCGGGCGACGAGCACCACGAGCACGATGACCCCGGTGATGAAGGCGTCGAACCCGGTCTGCTTCATCGAGAGTCCGACGATGCCGAAGAACCCACCCGCTGCGAGGAGTCGGAGCCGAGGGTGGTCCTGTTTCCAGACGGCGCCGAGGATGAACGCGAGCGACACCGCACCGGGCGCACAACTGAGCAGCTCGCCGTTGGCGACGTACCCCTGGTACTTCGGCACGCTCGAGATCACCGCCACCAACATCGCCCCGAGACGGGCTGCGTCGGGCCCTGCGAGGCGGGCGACGATCACGCCGCAGGCGGCGACACCCATGAAGGCGAACAGGATGGCGAGGAGCCGGATACCGAACGGGTTGTCGAGACCGAGCAGGTCCAGCAGACCGAACACCACGAACATTCCCTGGGGACGATCCGTGAACACCTCGTCGTAGAGGGTGTCTCCCTGTCGCCACCAGCGCGCCACCGCCATGAAACCGCCCTCGTCAGCCGTGAGCGGCATGAACAGGAAGCGAGCATGCATCACCACCACCACGACAGCGGCGGGCACGAACCAGTGCACACGGCGCAGCCACGACATCGCTGAGACGGATGCTTCGGGCACGGATTGCAAGACTACCCCTGCCTCTCGAGGCGCCGGTATACCGCAATGCCACTCACGGTCTCGGCCACCCGGTAGCGACTCGTGAGCACACGGTCGATGCGCCCCGCCGGATCGCAGAGTCGCGCCTGCTGGAAGAGCGCGACATACGCGGGCGAGTCATCGCTCTCCATGAGCGCGATCAACCGATCACGCGCGCCCGGCACCTGCGGGATGAGTGCGAACCACAGGTACGGGTACGGAGGGTCCGTGGACACGTTGCCGTACAGCGCCGCGCTAGCACACAGAGCAAGGATCTCGTCGCCGGGTTGGCGGCGTTGCTCGAACCATGCGCCGATCCGTTCGCTCGCCACGAGGCGACCGTCACCCGACAGAACCGGCCCCACCCGGCTCTCGGGCAGGTCGATGGCGCGCACGGTGTTCACCAATGGGCTCCACATCGCCACGACAAACAATGCGGCGCGCCACCACCGACTCGGTACCTGCGAGAGGACCGCACCGAGTGCTGTCCCGAGCGGGAAACCGAGGATCACCCAGTAGTGGAAGAAAAACTGCCCACCGAGCACGAACGCAAAGATCGCGAGCGCCCACCACGTGCCGAACAGCGCCGAGGCAGGAAACCTACGGCGCCACAGCAGCCATGCAGCGATGATCACGGTCACCGTGATGCCAGGCAGCAGTATCGGCATGAGCACGCCCGATGTCTGGTCGAAGCGCTCCCAATCGGCGTTCCGGATCGCGCTGCGCTGATCGGCTCGGTACCCGTACATCGCGTACCACCAACGGTCCCATCCCGTGAGCGCACCGTGGAGCGCCATCAGCAGGATCGGTAGGGCGAACCCTGCAGCGAAGCTCGGCCCGGCGAGCATCCGGTCACGGCGCGACCACGAGCCCCAGATACAGATCGCCGCAACACACACGATCCCGGCCCCGATTGCGTCGAGGCCGCTCTGTTTCACCGAGAACGCGCTCGCGCCGAGAAAGCCGGCCAGCGCGAGACCACGCAGCGACGGTGACTCCCGCCCC
>JAULYZ010000151.1:0-27033 GCA_032117595.1 Acidimicrobiia bacterium
GCGGTCGACACGCCGGTGTACCGGCGTGAGACCCTCGGCGTGGGCCAGACCTTCGACGGTCCGTGCATCGTCGAGGAACGAGAGACCACTGCTGTTATCCGCCCGGGATGGACCGTGACGGTCGCTCCCGACGGCTCGCTCATCGCTGATCGGAGGAACTCATAGATGGCACGGACGTTCGACTCCATCGAACTCGAGGTGCTGTGGCAGTCGCTGATTGCCACGGTGAATGAGCAGGCGCGAGCGCTGCAGCGAGCGGCGTTCTCGCCGATCGTGCGCGAGGCCGGTGACCTCGCGAATGCGGTCTTCGACCGTCGTGGCCGAATGGTTGCACAGGCGGTCACGGGGACACCTGGTCACATCAACTCGCTCGCCCGCGCCGCCAGCGCGATCCTCGAGGAGTACCCGCCCGACTCACTGTCGGAGGGCGATGTCCTCATCACCAACGATCCGTACAAGACAGCGGGTCAGTTGCTCGACGTCACCGTGCTCTACCCGGTGTTCCGCAACGGCAGGGTGATCGCGTTCTTCGGGTCCACGATCCACCACACCGACGTCGGCGGTTATGGCATCGGTGCGGGTGCCCGCGACGTGTTCGAGGAGGGTCTCTGGATCCCCATCTGCCGCCTGATGATCAAGGGTGAGCGCAACGCCGACGTGTGGCGATTCATCCTCTCGAACGTTCGTCAGCCCGATCACATGGCAGGCGACCTCCATGCACAGATGGCGTCGGGCGAGGTCGGAGCACAGCGCCTGCGCAGCCTCTGCGATACCCACCACCTCGACGACATCGAGGATCTCGCCGACGAGATCATCACCCGTTCCGAGGCAGCAACCCGCGCGAGCATCCGGCAACTGCCCGGTGGTACGTATCGGGCCAGCGCAGTACTCGACCTCGCCGACGGCAGCACCATCGACATCAACTGCGCCGTCACCGTCGACCCCGCCAAGGGCGAGATCCTCGTGGACTACGCAGGCTCCTCGGGAGCGAGCCCCTACGGCATCAATGTGGTGAAGAACTACACCCACGCCTACACCACCTTCACCGTGCGCTCGGTGCTGAACCCCGACCTACCCAACAACCACGGCAGTCTCGCTCCGATCCTGGTGGAGGCACCCGTTGGCTCCATCGTGAACGCTGTGTCGCCGCAGCCGTGCACCGCACGGCATGTGGTGGGCATGTTCCTCCCGAACGCCTTGCTCAAGGCGCTCGCACAGATCCGCCCCGAGCAGGCAATGGCCGAGGGTTCCGGTGCCGTGTGGACCATGCAGGTGAGCGGCAACCACGACGATGGGCGTCCGTTCATCACGGCGATGTTCACCTACGCCGGTGGCGTCGGTGCTCGAGCGAGCAAGCCCGGCCTCAACGCCTGCTCGTACCCCACGGGCGTCGCAGCAGTTCCCGTGGAGGTGGTCGAGGCCTCGGCACCGATCCGTTTCATGCGCAAGGCGCTGCGCCCCGGTTCGGGTGGTCGCGGCGCACAGATCGGTGGTCTCGGTCAGACCATCGAGTTCACCGTCGACACCACCCGCGCCTGGCAACTCAACGCCGTCACGTCACGTTTGCAGGAGCCGCCGCAGGGAATCTTCGGCGGTGAGCCCGGCGAAGCCGGATCGTTCACGGTGAACGGCGAGCCGATCCGCACCCAGGCGCGTGTCACCCTCAAGCCGGGCGATGTCGTTCGCCTCGACCTCCCGGGCGGCGGTGGCTACGGCGAGGCTGCGGCCGGCGCCGCTGCCTCCTGAGCCCAGTCCCCAGAATCCACAGAAAGGTCCTCCAGTGACGATCCTCACCGACGAACTGCTTGCCAGCTTCGACTCCTCTATCACCGACGTCACCACGGCCGAGACCATGCCTCCGGTGATCTACACCAGCGAGGAGTTCCTCGAATTCGAGAAGCGGGCCCTCTTCGACCACGAGTGGCTCTGTGTGGGTCGCGCGAGCCGGATCCCCAACAACGGCGACTACTTCACCACCCGGATGAACGACGAGGAACTCATCGTTGCCCGGGGAAACGACGGTGTGATCCGGGCCTTCTCGGCAATCTGCCAGCACCGCGGCATGCAGGTGGTGGAGGGTGACGGCAACTGCAAGCACTTCGTGTGCCCATACCACATGTGGACGTATGGCCTTGACGGCCGTCTTGTGGCCACGCCTGCGATGGATCGCACGACGGGCTTCGACAAGAAGCGATTCCCGCTCCCGGACGTGAAGGTCGAGCTCTGGCAGGGGTTCATCTTCATCAACTTCGACCAGAACGCGTCTCCGCTCGCCCCGACGCTCTCGCGGTACGAACCCTTCCTCACCAACTACGACATCGAGAACACCGTGTGTCCCGGCACCTTCACGCTCACCGACATGCCGTGGAACTGGAAGGTGATGTTCGAGAACTTCAACGACGGTTACCACGCGAACAAGTTGCACCACACCATCCAGGACTTCTGCCCGAGCGAACTCGCCGCCTTCCCGGTGCCGTGGGACGATTCGTCGAATGTGGTGTTCCGCACCAACGGCTACATCCACATCGATGGTGGCTTCAACGCCACCACCAAGGCACTGATGCCGATCTTCCCGGGCCTCACCGAGGAAGAGCGGTGGCGCAGCACGTTCGCCCTCATGCCGCCCACCCTCTGCTTCGGCACTGCGCCCGATCAGGCGTTCTTCTTCATCATCCGCCCCAAGACCCCGAACACAATCGATGTCGAGATCGGGTATCTCTTCCACCCGTCGGCGCTCGAGCACCCGATGTTCGACCACCTGCTGAAGATGAGTGACGCCGGCGTGCAGGTGTTCGTGGCACAGGACCAGGATGCGACCACCAAGGTGCAGCGCGGGATGAACTCGCGGTTCGCTGCCCGTGGTCGGTACTCGTGGCAGGAGGAGAGCCATGTGCAGTTCAACCGCTGGCTCATCCAGCGCTACCGCCGCCACTGGCCCTCGGCACGGCGTCCGCTCAAGTTGGTCGAGGAACGCTCGGCCTGACGCGCCGCACGGCGCTCAGCGCCGTCAGCGGGCGTCGATCTGTGGCCATCGGTGCGGCACCGTGATGCCGGCCCGCCCGAGCAACGATTGCTGACGCTCGCTCGCAGCGCGCCATAGCGCATCGGTATCGATGGTGGTGCAGCGACCGTCTCGGATCACCTGTCGGCCGGCGACGAAGACGTCGCGCACCGAACGACCGTCGGTTCCCCAGACGAGTTGCAGGCCCACGTCGCCGCGCGGCATCCAGCCCCAGCCGTCGGTGCGGTGGACGACGAGGTCGGCCTGCTTGCCCGGCTCGAGCGATCCGATCTGATCGTCCATCCCGATGGCTGCGGCCCCGGCGATGGTGGCGAGTTCGAATGCCTCATGGGCACCGAAGCGCTCGGGTGCGAGGCGGGCATCCTTGGCGATTCCGGCCGCTGCCGCTGCAGCGCGCAGGATGTCGGCGGTGTCACCGGCATTCGATGCGTCGCAGCCGAGCGCCACCCGTCCACCACGTTCGACGATCTCGGCGTGACGCCCCGCGCGCGTGACTCCCTGCCCGAGCCGTAGGTATGCCCACGGGCAGTACGCAATGGCCGTACCGCTCGAGAGCACGAGGTCGACCTCGGAATCATCGAGCCACACACCGTGCGCCAGCAGGAGGTGCCGACCCAGCACACCGAGGTGATCGAGGTGCACCACGGGGCGGCGGCCGGTTCTCTCGAGGTAGCGCTCGGGGTCCGACGAGGTGGGCGAGAGGTGCATCGTCATGTTGGTGCCGCGCTGTCGGGCGAGTTCGCTTGCACCAACGAGCAATTCGTCGGACGCGAGATCGTGGCCCACGAGGGTGACCCAACCCTCCACGAGCCCGCCGCGCGGGAAGGCGTCGAGTACGGCGCGCTGACGGTCGAGCACCTCGCTCACCGTCCCGACGAACGGGCCAACCTCGATGTCCCAGCCCCACGTGCCGATAGTGCCGCGCAGCCCGCACTGCCCCATGCCACGCGCGACGGACCGTGGATGTGCCACCGTTCCGGCCTCGACCACCGTCGTCACGCCGTTCTGGAGCGACTCGACTGCACAGACCATCGCCGAGACCTCGTCGTCCTCCGCGGTGTGCTCGCTGTGGAGCGGGACCGACCAGCCGAAGATGCTCACGCCGGGAGCGAGCTGGTCGGGGATGCAACTGCGGACGAGCGGGTCGCCGGTGAAGTGCTGGTGCGCATTCACCATTCCCGGCGTGACAACGCATCCGCGTGCATCCACCACCGTGGCGCTCGGATACTGCGCAGTGAGCTCTGCGGTGCTGCCGACTGCCGTGATGAGGTCATCGGTGACGACCACCGACCCACCGAGCAGCACATCACGCGTGGGGTTCATGGTGACGACATCGCCACCGTTGATGATGAGTTGCATCTGCGCTCCTTGGGGAGGCGGGCTCAGGGACGCAGCAGGATCTTCCCGAAGACGTCGTTACTCGCGAGTTTCTCCTGGGCAGCACCTGCCTCGCGGAGCGGAAACTCCGAGTCGATGATCGCCGGGAAGCCTGCGCTGCAGAAGGTGTCCCAGACGGGGCCGAACTCCTCGGGACGGTAGGGGTCGGACCCGATGATCGAGATGCCCGAGTGGAACACGTAGCCGAGGGACGGGATCGTTGCGGTGTCGCCGGACGAGTTACCGCAGTTGACGAGGCGTCCCTTCACCCCGAGGGCGAACAGCGACGGGCCGAACAGTGCCGTACCCACGTGGTCGAAGACCATGCGCACCCCGGCCCCATGAGTGAGTCCCCGCACCCATCCGGCGACATCGCCGGTGCGGTTGTTGAGCACGTGATCAGCACCGAGGCTGAGCGCTCGCTCGCACTTGTCGTCGGTGCCGGCGGTGGCGAAGACCGTTGCGCCGGCGTGCTTCGCGAGCTGAATACCGGCAACGGAAACCCCCGACCCGGCTGCATGGATGAGCACCGACTCGCCGGCCTGCAGGCCGCCGACGTCGAACAGTGCATGGGCTGCCGTGAGCCAGCACGTGGGAAAGGTTGCTGCGTGCTCGACCGTCATGGAATCGGGGATCCGGTACACGTGTGTGCTGGGGACGAGGCACAGTTCGGCGTACCCACCGTGCTCGGTGGCGCCCAGCACCCCGAGTTCGCCATAGAGGTCGCCCCGGCCCGCAAGTTTCGACCCCCCGGGAACACCCGACATCGACGGGTCCACCACCACGCGGTCTCCCACCTTCACGGAAGTGACCTTTGCGCCGACGGAGACGATGGTTCCTGCGATGTCCATGCCGGCGATGTGCGGGTAGCTGAAACCGGGCATCTGGAACCAGCCATTGCGCTGCACGACGTCGAGACGGTTGAGCGCGCAGGCACCGACCCGAACGACGACGTCGTCGACACCGGGCTCGGGGTCGGCGACGTCGGTGTACTGCAGGACCTCGGCGCCGCCGGGCTGGTGATAGAGCACTGCTTTCATGTCGGTCCCCCGATGTGTTGAGTGACGCGCTACTTGAGGCCGCGGATGAACGGCCGTGCGAGCGCGGCAGGCTGACGGACCCGCTTCGCAAACAGGGCCATGGCGATCACGGTGACGAGGCTGGGTGCCATGGCGAGGAAGGACGAGTCGATTCCCTTGTAGCCCAGGCCCGGGATCGTGAGGGCGAAAGAACCCACGAGCCCGAAGACCACACACCCGAGCACTGATCCCTTCAGCGTCCATCCGCCGAAGATCACTGCGGCGATCGCGATGTATCCGCGCCCACCGATGAGGGAGTCCTCGAAGCGGCCCGAGCGGGCGAAGAGGAAGTACGCGCCGCCGATTCCGCTGAGCAGTCCGGTGAGGTAGATCGTCTGGCGTCGGAGCTTGTTCACGTGGAGGCCCGAGACGTCGGCAGCATTGGGGTCCTCGCCCACCGCGCGGACCTCGAGCCCCCAGCGTGTTCGGTACAGCAGCCACCAGGTGAAGGGCACGACCGGATACACGAGGTAGAGCACCCACGGCTGGTCGAAGAGTGCCGGGCCGATGATGGGGATGTCGCCGAGCCCGGGAACCTTCCACCGGGACACGAGGTTGGTGTCCGGTTCGTTCGAACCAGCAAGGAAGCCGACCACGCCGAGCACGAGGGTGTTGAGCACGAGTCCGACCACGAATTGGTCGGCCGACAGGCGGTGGCTCATGTTCGCCTGCACGAGCGCAACGATGAGGCCGGCCAGCGCGGCAATGAGCAGCGCCAGCAGCACGGATCCGGTTTGTTCCTGGCCGACGGCACCGGCGAAGGCGCCAGCGAGCATCATGCCCTCGACCGAGATGTTGATGGTGCCGGCCTTCTCTGCGGCGAGTTCGCCGGACGCCGCGAAGAGCAGCACCACTGCGGCAATGATCGCGTTTCGATACGCGCTCTCGTTGGTGGCGACGTCGGCAACGGCACTCCAGAAGTCGCCCATGTCAGGTCCTCGAGCTCGTCGCGGCGAGTGCCCGGCGTCGGGCACGGATGTACAAGATGGCGGGCGGGAGCAGGAGCGCCAGCACGATCATGCTCTGGACCACGTCGGAGATCCGGGCCGATACGCCCGTGGCGCGCAGGAATCCGGAGCCGCTGCGCAGAGCGCCGAAGACGAACGCTACGAAGATGAGCACGAGCGCGCGTTGGTTGGCAACCAGTGCCGCGAGGAGACCGGCGAAACCGATGCCTGCCCCGAAGTTCGCCACGAGTTGGTAACTGCCGAAATCGCCGCCTGCGAGCATCACGCCGCCCGCCAGCCCGGCGAAACCACCGGAGGCGAGCATTGCTGCGAAGCCGTAGCGCTTCTCGGAGACGCCGGCGCGCTGGGCAGTGCGGGAGTTGTTGCCGAGCATCCGGAGCCGGAACCCGACGATGCTCCGTGCGAGCACGAGGGAGAGCGCAATCGCAAGCAGGATGGCGGCGAACACACTGATGGGGAACTCGTTGCCGAAGATGCGCACCCGCGGGATCCGGGTGTCGGAGTCGAGCACCTCGCTCACCTGGTTCCGGTTGGCCCGCCCAGCCGACGGAGCGAGCAGCAACCACTGATTGCGCAGTCCCCAGCCCATGAGGTTCGCTGCTACGGCTCCGAGCAGCAGCGTGGTGAGCACCTCGGGCACCTTGTACCAGTAGCGAAGTGCACCGGCGATGCCGGCCCAGAGAGCGCCGCCGGCGATACCAGCGAGCAGGGCAACGAGGAGGGCGATGGGTCCAGGGCCACCGAGTCGCACGGCGGCATAGGTGGCGACACTTGCGCCGATCACCAACTGCCCCTCTTGCCCGATGTTCACGAGGCCGGCGCGACCGCTCACGATCGTGCCGAGACCCACAAGGAGGATGGGCGCCGCGAACCCGAGGGTGAGCCCGATGCGCCCGGGTCGGCGAATACTCCCGTCGAACATCGCGGTGTACACATCGGTCCACGATCCGCCGGTGGAGACCACGAGGATGGCCGACACGGCGAGCGCGACGAAGAGGCACACTGCGTACAGGCCAACGATCTCTGCTGCCTCGATACGGCGCGACCGCACTGCCGGGGGCTGGGGTTCGGTGGTCACGGCCGGCGCGGCCACCGGATCGGGCGAGGCTGCCGGAACGTCAGACACTGGCGCCGCCCATCATCAGGCCCAGTTGATCGAGGTCGACCCGGTCACGGGCCATCTCGCCCACGATGCGCCCCTTGGAGATCACGAGGATCCGGTCCGAGAGGTCGAGGATCTCCTCGAGTTCGGTGGAGATGAGCAGCACACCGACACCTTCTTCGGCGATGTTGCGCAACTGACCCGACATGTACTCGATGGCGCCGACGTCGAGTCCGCGCGTGGGCTGTGCGGCAACGAGTACCTGCGGTGCGTGGGACAGTTCCCGCGCCAGCACGACGCGCTGCTGGTTGCCGCCGGACAGCGACCACATCGGTGCGTCGGGGCCGGTGCAACTGATGGAGAAGCGTTCGATGAGCGCCGTCGCCTGGCGGCGCATCTCCGCCTTGCTCATGAAGCCTCTTGCAGCGACCCGGCTGGGATCGGCGAGGAAGAGGTTCTCGGCAACCGAGAAACCCAGCACACAACCGGAGTCGTGGCGGTCCTCGGGGATGACGGCAACACCGGCACGTGACATTGCGCCGGCAGTCCCTGTGGAGATCGCCCGCCCGGCCACCTCAACGGTGCCGGAGTCGAGAGCGATGAGGCTGGACAGAACGTCGCCGAGTGTGCGCTGGCCGTTGCCCTCCACGCCTGCAATGCCGACGATCTCGCCGGGGTGCACGTCGAGGCTGAGGTGGTCGAGCAAGACCCGGCCGTCGCGCGCGGTAACGCAGGCATCGGTAATGGTGAGCACGGCGTTCGGGCGTACCTAGTGATCGTGCGCCGGGCCGTGAGCGTGGACGTCGGCGGTGTCGGGGACGCCGAACGCGGCGTGCTCCCCGCGCAGGGTTACTTCTCGTCCCACCATGGCGCGGGCCAGTTCGTTCGCCGCACTGCCTGCAGTAGGGCGGGACTCCACCACGCGACCGTCGCGCATGATGGTGATGTCGTCGGTTGCCGAGAGGATCTCGGGCAGTTTGTGGCTCACGAGGGCAACGGCCTTGCCCTCG
This sequence comes from Acidimicrobiia bacterium, assembly GCA_032117595.1. Taxonomy (GTDB): domain Bacteria; phylum Actinomycetota; class Acidimicrobiia; order Acidimicrobiales; family Ilumatobacteraceae; genus WLJO01. The sequence continues at coordinate 8,559 of JAULYZ010000151.1, forward strand.
ACCTCCACGACGCGCCGGAGCGCAGAGAACAAGAACTCGGACTCGGCAGGCGTGAGTACCGAGGTGGGCTCGTCGAAGACGAGTACATCGGGGTCGCGTCGCAGGCACTTGATGATCTCGACCCGCTGGCGCATGCCTGCGGGGAGATCGGCGATCCGGTCGTTCGGGTTGATCTCGAGGCCGTACTGCTCGCTGATCTCCGCGACCCGTGCCCGGATCCGCTTCGGGTCGAGGCGGCCGACGTCGCCGAGGGCGACGTTCTCCCAGACCGTGAGTGCCTCGACGAGGCTGAAGTGTTGGTGAACCATGGCGATCCCGCAGTTCGCTGCCTGTACGGGATCGGCGATCTGGGTGGTGACACCGTCGAGGCGGACCTCGCCGGCATCGGGGATCACGAGACCGATGAGCACCTTCATCAAGGTGGACTTGCCGGCCCCGTTCTCACCGAGCACTCCGTGAATTCGACCGCGGCGGAGCGCGACGTTCACCCGGTCGCACGCAACCACCTGGCCGAAGCGCTTGGTGATGTTGATCAGTTCGACAGCGGGCGGGGAGCCGTGCCCCCCGCCCGCGTCGGAATTACGTGGTTCTGTCACAGAGGACAATCAGGAGGCGTAGGCCTTGCCGGCGATCTCGCCGAGCTGTGCGGCGAACTCACCTGCTGCGACACGCTTGTAGATGTCGTCCATGGCGGTCTGCTCATCGGCAGTTGCGTTGCAGATCTTTGCGCCCGGCTCCGGGTCGACGCCGACCTTGAACTGCTTGGTGTCACCTTCCTTGAAGGTGCCGGCGATGATGGCGCCCATGACGGCCCTCACGTAGTCGCCACCGTCGAAGCGGACGGCGATGTCGTACTTGAGGGTTTCAGTGGCCTCGCACACGTTCGATGCGCCGGCGCTCATCACGATGACGCCCTTCTCGTTCGCGAACTGCACCACCGGACGGTGTGCTCCGCCCAGGTACGGGTACACCGCATCGGCGCCACCGTCGATCGCGGTCTGCAGCGCAGCAGTCGCGTTGGCGGTGTTGTCGAAGTCGAACGGGAACGCACCGCTGGGCACGTACGTCATCTTGTAGGCCGGGTCGACGAGTTTGAGTCCGAGCTCGAAGGCCAGGTAGTGCTGCTTCTCGAAGCCGAGGTCGCAGCAGCCGATGAAGACGACCGACTCGCCGCCCTTCTCCTTGAGCTTGAGGCCGGTTGCGTAGCCGGCGGTGAGGCCGACCTCGCCACCGTCGTCGGTGCTCTGCGAGAGACCGGGGTTGGCCGGGAAGCCAGCGCCACAGTTGCAGTACCAGAAGATGTTCGGGTACTTCTCGATGAGCGCAGGGAGCGGCTCGGCGATCTCGGACGCTCCGACGATGATCACGTCGACGCCCTGCTCGGCAAGGTCACCGATGGCCGTAGCGGCGTCGGCTGCCTCGATCTTCTCGACGACGATCGGCTCCTCATAGCCGTTCTCCACCGACAGTTGCTTTGCTGCGTCGACAACGGCCTGGTAGTAGGCGCCGTCGTCGGCAGGGCCTGCGGCAGCGATGCCGAAGCGCACCTTGCCGTCACCGTTGGAGTCGAGGTTGACTGCCGGAGCGCCCGTGGTTGCGGGTGCCTCGGTGCTGGCCGGTGCTTCAGTGCTGGCCGGTGCCTCGGTGCTGGCCGGTGAGGCCTCGTCGTCATCGCTGCAGGCGGCCGCAATCAGCGACACGGCAGCGAGACCGGCGAGGACCCGCGCGGTGCGGTGTTTCGTGGTCCTGGACATTGGTGTGTGGTTCTCCCCGTGTGTTGGGTCGGTCTGATGGTCAGACCATTCCGCTCCGGGAAACTTACCCGGTCGTACCGCTGGGCGGGGCACCCACCACTGTGAAGATTCGGGGTCGCACGGGTTCGCGTCGACGTGCGGCGACGGGCAGACCCGAACCCGGCAGGCCGCCCCCTCAGGTGCGTTCGGTCAGTCGGCGAGGCCTGCTTGGCGCAAGAAGACGAGCGAATCCCAGTAATCGACCCGTCGCGCAATCCGGTCACCCCGGACCTCGAAGCGCATGAGACCCCGAACGGCGATCGGTCGGTCGTTCACCGTGGTGCGCAAGGTGTAGGCGGCGGCCACCCGGCTGCCCTCCTCGATCGCGTCCTCGACCTCGTAGCGCAGCCCGGGCATCGAGGCGAGGAACCCCGGCAGGCGTCGGAGGTACTCAGACTTGCCGCTGCAGCTGCTCCCGAGGGCAGCAGTGTGCTCGTTGACGAAATCGTCGGTGACCCACGCGGCGACCGTCTCGGGGTCGCCGCTCGCAAAGGCGGCGAGGTATCCCCGGGCCACCTCGCCGGGTGTCACGCCGAGGCGCCCCAGACCTCTTGGGCCTTGGCGTAGACGCCCTGGTCGTAGGAGAACTCGATCACGTTGCCGTCGGGGTCCTTGAGGGCGCAGATGTAGCCGATGGGCGGCGGCATCTGCGTGGGCGGCCACATCAGGCAGCCATCCCGCTCGGCGCTGGCGGCGATCTGCTCGATCTCGGCCCGGCTGGTGACCTCGATGCCGATGTGGGCAAAGGGGGCCATGATGGGCATCGGGCCCTTGCCCTGATCCTTGAAGAAGCTCACCAGCACGAGGATGAACGGCTTGTCGCCATTATCGGGGTGACCGAGCCAGGCCCCGTACCCGTCGGCATCCTCTCGCCGGTCGAGCAGGCGCAGGGGTGTGTGCTTCTCGTACCACGAGACCGAGGCGTCGATGTCGGCGCTCGGGAGCGCAATGTGGGTCCAGCGCCAGGCCGGCGGGTGGACGACGTAGTGGTCGGCGGGGTCACTCACGGGTGAAGCTCGCCGGGATCTGGGGATCGTTTCCGCCCTTGCTCCAGAGGATCAAGGTGTTGCCCCACGGGTCGAGGAAGGCGCCGTTGTACCCGTTGAATTCCTTCCAATAGTGGTTCCGCCAGAGGATCTTGGCGCCGAGGCGCTCGGCGGTGTCGAGGATCCGGTCTTGGGTGTCGTCCTCGCTCACCAGGATCCAGATCCGGGCCGTGTGGCCGGAGCGACTGAGCGTGCGGGGCTCGGCGCCTGCCGGATTCGGGTGCGGGCGGGCGTTCTTCACGTTGAAGATGCCCATGTGGAGGTTGCCGGTCGGGCCCTGGGTGCCGTCGTCGTCGATCTGGAAGTTCTGGCCGGGAACGATGCGGTGGAACACGCCGGCGGGCCGGGGCTCCACCTCCCAGCCGAACACCTCGGCGTAGAACTTGGCCGATGCCTCAGGGTCGTCGGAGGGCAGGTCCACGAAGATGAGCGTGTTCGGGTACGTCATGTGGGCGACCCTAGCAAACGAGGGTCGATGGTCTGATGGTCAGACCAGCCGGGTTGAGCACCTCGTCACCGGAGGATCGGCGTGAGCGGCTGCGCAGTGCGGCCCTGGACGAGCGGCCACAGTGCCGCGCGTGCGTGGCCTGCCCTCCAGAAGTACTCGAGCAGTGCCGTGTCGCCGAGCGTCCCGAGTCGTTCTGTCACGGCGGTGTCGGCCTCGGCAAGTGAGGATCGAGATGAGCCGAGCAGCGACGCGGCGGCGTCGTGCAACTCGGCGCGCACCGCCGGACCGACTCGGTCGATCGACATGAGGTGACTGAGGTAGGCCACCGACGCGCCGAGGCGCCGCTTCGATTCGGGGTCGGTTGCAGCGGGCATCAGCACCGTCATGACATCGGACATTGCGGCCTCGGCAGCGGCTGCGCCGAGGGGTTCTACGGCGTCGGGCGCCGGTGGTGCGACTGGTAGGTCGTGGCCCATCACCTCGGCGAGTCCGCGGGGGAGCAGCACACCGAGCGTCGGCACGAGCAAATGGTGCACGGACCGGTCCATGCCGGCGCCGCCGGTGTCGACGACTGCGGCAACGCTCACGAGCCAACGCAGCATGACGAAGACCCGGTAGTACGCGATCGACGAGCGGTCCACGGCGATGCCGGTGGAGCGCTCCCACTGCGCAAGCTGTGCGTCGAGGTCGCCGCAGTCGCCGTTGATGTCGTGGCCGCGGAAGAGCCACCAACCAAGGTCGTCCATCGGGTCACCGAGGTGGGAGAACTCCCAGTCGAGCATCGCGGTCACCCTCGAGCCGTCGTGCAGGAAGTTCCCCGGGCCGACGTCGCCGTGGCACACCACCGTGCGCGACACCGACCTCGGCGCGTGTCTGCGCAGTACCGCAAAGGCGAAGCGCACGAGTGACCACGGTTGTTTCGTGCGCTGGTCAAGGATCCGCTCCCAGAGGTCGAGCTCCATGATTGCGTGATCGGTCGCCGTTGCAGGCCGCGCAAAGCCCGGAAGTTCCAGTCGCGCCGTGTCCACCGTATGCAGTTCGGCGAGGGCGTCGAGATAGTCGGAGTAGATGCGGTGTTTGTCGGCCTGCGCAACCTCTGCGTAGTCGTGCACGCCGGGCGCACGCTCGAGCAGCAGCACGGTGCCATCGTCGCTGACCGCATGGCACTGCGGCATGCGGACTCGCTCGCCTGCGAGCGCGCGGTACATCGTCCCCTCGCGCGCCAGCGTGAGTTCGGTACCCGCCATCGGCCCGTCGCCCGTGTCGATCCGCGCCACCACCTCACGACCGTCGTCGAGACCGACGATGACGGTCGCGCGGCTTGCTCCGCTCGCGACACGGGTCCACGACGACACCCCAGACCGCATCTTGCGGCCGATCCATTCGCGCGTTGCGCCTTCGTCCATGTTTCCCCCCTGACGGACGGCCCCTCGCAGTGCTCCGGCGGGCCGGAATAGTCTCGCTCATGTGGAGCACCTGACCCCAGCCGACGACTCATTCCATCCACCTGCGAACGACGACCGTTGGTGGACCGAGACCTGCTGGTTCTCCTTCGACCAGCCGGGTCGCAACCTCTCGGCGACGATCTATCCACTGTTCCGGCCGAATCTCGGTGTCTGTTCTCTCGCCGTCTACATCTGGGACGGCGCTGCGTGCGAGCCGTGGGCGATCCCGTACCAGCGGTTCCTCTGGCACCTCGCCATGCCTTCCACCGACCTTGCGCATCTCGAGCTCGAGGGCCTGCGCTACGACGTGGTGGAGCCGCTCATGCGGTACCGGGTCCGTTATGACGACCAGCAGGGGACACGCTTCGACCTCGACTTCAACGGCCTCCGGGAGCCGTGGCTGGCGTCGAAGTCACGACATGGCGGTCATCTCGACCAGCCGTGCGCCGTGCGCGGGACCCTCGTGTTGCGGGGCGAGACGATCGACATCGACTGCATGGGGATGCGCGATCGCACCTGGTCGCCGCGGCCCGACGACCGTGGGGGTCGCGGTACTGGCTATACGTACGGCATCGGCGGCGCCGGCTCGCAGTTCCTGCTCCTCACTGCGCTCGATGGCAATGTCGGAGCGTTCCAGGCGGGTGTCTTCACCGGGTACCTCGTGCGCGACGGAATCGGTTCACGGTTGGTGGACTCCGCCCGGCGGGTGGTGACTCGGGAGCGGGGCTATCCCACCGCGCTCGAGGTGCGGGTCACCGATGAGTCGGGGCGCACCACCACTGCAACGGGCCGATGCCTCAATCGATACGCGAACTGGGCGACACCCGGCTCGTTTGCCTGGATGAGCATGGTGGAGTGGACGCTCGACGACGGCTCGACGGTGATCGGCGAGGACCAGGAGGTCTGGTCCATCGATCAGTTGGGAGCACGCCTCGACGCGCTCAACACCGGTCGCTGACAGCGGGTACTGACTGCCGGTCGCCGGGCGTTACTCGGCGGCGATCACAGCGCGCAGATCAGTGGGGAGTTCGACCTGCCCGCCGAGGATCGGCATGGAGACAAAGACGCCGTCGCGCCACCAGTAGAGATCGGGGCTTGCGGGGTTCTCTCGGTTGGTGAAGTCGGCAGTGGCCTGGAGCGCCAGGTCCGCAATGGTCGTCGGCGACAGTGTGCCGTTCACCGAAACGGCGTAGAAGCGATCCGAGTTCGGGATCGCAATGACGAAGCCGTGGAGCGGCGAACCACCCATGACCCGGGTCGGATCGAGGAGACGCGCAGCGGCGTACTGATCGTTGCGAACGGTCATGAACAGGCCCGAGCGCTGCGATGTCAACGGACGGTTCATCGTCTGGTTGATGGCGAGGGCGAGGATGTCGTACGGCGTACGGCCCCATCGCGCCGCCTGCGCCGGCGAGATGTAGGTCACTGCACTCGCGCCCTGCACGACTGCCGCTACCACGAGATCCCCGATGATCGGCTGGGCCACGACCTGCTCGAGCGAGAGGCCGAGCGAGGTGATCGTGCCGACACGAACCCGGAGCAGCGGTTCGGCGTTCTCGAAGGTGAGTGCAGCACTGGTCTGGCCCGGGCTCAGGATCGACTCGAGGTAGGTCGCGATCGCGGACTGCCATGCGGCGTCGGACACCGTGGTGAGCTGTGCAGCGAGGAGCGTGAGATCCACCTGGGTGCCGTTGTCGAGCGTTGCGCTGCCCGCGCTCCCGTTCATCGTGTGCTCGGCGCCGAGTTCGCTGAGCGCGGCACTGACGAGGCCGAGGTACTGCTGCACGCGCTCCACGCTCCACCCCACGGGCGTCCAGTACGGGGGCACGGCGGTCACCACCGGCATCGTTGGGTAGGCGGTGGGCAGCGGGGTGGTGGACGGTTCGGAGGAGGGGGTTGTGAGGTCGAGTGCCGTCGCTCGCGGCGCAGTTGCAGCCGATTCGCTCCCGCCGCTGCCGTCGGTGCAGCCGACGGCAACCACCAGCAACGCCACCGAACAGGTCGTCGCAAGCACGAGGTGGCGGGCCGACTGGTGCATCACCGAGGACGCTAGATCACACGTTCTGGCCCAACGTGTCAGTGCAGCACTCGGTCATCGATGGGCTGCAGGACGGGTGTGCCAAGTCGGGAACCTGCGGTGATGTGCGGGTCGCCACCCGGCGGCACCGTCACGAGCGATAAGTTCGGACTCATGTCGACTCCCGACGGAACCCCCGTGAACATGAAGCCCCGGTCGCACGATGTGACCACTGGGATGCAGAAGGCCCCGGCGCGGGCGATGCTGCGTGCCGTCGGCATGACCGACGACGACTGGGTCAAGCCCCAGATCGGAATCGCCAACGCATGGAACGAGGTGACGCCGTGCAACGTCACGCTGCGCCGGCTCGCCGATCGAGCGAAGGAAGGTGTTCGGTCCGCAGGCGGGTTCCCCATGGAGTTCGGCACCATCACCGTCTCGGACGGAATCTCGATGGGCCACGAGGGCATGCGCGCCTCGCTCGTGAGCCGTGAGATCATCACCGATTCCGTCGAATGCGTCATGCACGCCGAACGGCTCGACGGTTTCATCGGGCTCGCCGGCTGCGACAAGAGCATTCCGGCGATGCTCATGGCGGCAGCGCGTCTCGACCTGCCGAGTGTGTTCGTCTACAACGGTTCGATTCTCCCGGGGAACCACAACGGCAAGGCGCTCGACATCACGAGCGTCTTCGAGGCAGTTGGCGCCTGCGCGCTCGGGCACATCACCGAGGAGGAACTCGGCGAGATCGAGCGCAAGGCATGCCCCGGGGAGGGTGCGTGCGGCGGCATGTTCACGGCGAACACCATGTCGTCGATCGCCGAAGCACTCGGTCTGAGCCTCCCCGGCTCCGCATCGCCGCCCGCCGTCGACCGTCGTCGCGAAGACGACGCGCGGCGTGCAGGCGAGGCGGTGGTGAACATGCTGCGGCTCGGCATCACGCCCCGGATGATCCTCACCAAGCAGGCGTTCGAGAACGCCGTTGCGGTCACGTCGGCGCTCGGCGGTTCCACCAACGCTGTGCTGCACCTGCTCGCCATCGCTCACGAGGCCGGCGTGCACCTCGAGCTCGAGGACTTCAACCGGGTTGCTGCCCGCGTGCCACACATCGCCGACATGAAGCCCGGCGGCAAGTTCCACATGACCGACCTCGACCGTATCGGTGGTGTGCCGGTCGTCCTCAAGCACCTGCTCGACGCCGGACTGCTGCACGGCGACGTGCTCACCGTCACGGGCCGCACGATGGCCGAGAACCTCCGCGAGATTGATCCACCTGCTCCGGACGGCGTGGTGGTGTATCCCGTCGACCGCCCGATCGATGTCGAGGGCGGGATCAACGTGCTCACCGGTTCGCTCGCCCCGAACGGCTCGGTCGTCAAGGTCGCCGGGCTCAGCCACGAGCAGCGCTCCTTCGAGGGCGCGGCGCGCGTCTTCGACGGCGAGGAGTTCGCGATGGAAGAGATCCTCGCAGGACGGATCCAACCGGGCACGGTGCTCGTCATCAGGTACGAGGGCCCCAAGGGTGGTCCTGGAATGCGCGAGATGCTCGCCATCACCGGCGCGCTCAAGGGTGCTGGTCGCGGCGCCGACTGTGCGCTCATCACCGACGGCCGGTTCAGCGGCGGCACGTGGGGGTTCTGCATCGGTCACGTGGCCCCCGAAGCCACCGATGGGGGTCCGATTGCGTTCGTGAAGGACGGCGACCGTATCCGTATCGATGTCCCCACCAAGCGGCTCGACCTCCTCGTCGACGAGGCCGAACTCTCCAAGCGCCGTCAGGGCTGGAAGCCCAACCCGCCCCGTTACACCTCGGGGGTCCTCGGCAAGTACGCAAAGCTCGTGCGCGGCGCCGAGACCGGGGCCATCACCAACGTCTCGTGATGCACGGACAGCAACGGTGACCGCGCAGGTGCAGCGGTGATCACCGACGAGGTTCTCCCGGTCGATGACGACCGGACCCCGGTCGCAGGCGGCGAGCGTCCGGGCCGCATCGAGGTGCTCCTCGCCGATCGCTGGCGCATGGGACGTTGGGCACTCGAGCTCGCCTATGTGCTGGCGGCGCTTTTTCAGTACCGCTACGGGATGCCATGGGCGTCGAAGGGTTTCCCCCTGGAGCGCGAACAGCTCCTCGGGTGGCTGCTCGTCGGAGCGGTGGTGTGGTCGCTCGGACGCGATCGCCGTGAGGTGCTGATGGCCGTCGTGGGCTGGGGCGGTTTCGGTCTCTGCTTCGTGCTCTACGACTACAGCCGTGGTGCAGTCGACAACATCTGGGGCAACCCTGTGGTGATCCCCACCACGGCGTCAGAGGTGCCCTCGCAGGCGGTGCACAATGCGAGTCGGGTCATCACGGCCGAGAAGGCGTTGTTCTTCGGCAAGCTGCCGACGGTCTGGTTGCAGGAGCAGCTCTACAGCTCGAACAACCGGAACCCACCGGGCTGGGAGGTGATCACCGCGTTCACCTACCTCACGCACTTCATCACGGTCTACGTCGTGGCACTCGTCATGTGGATCCGGAACCGTGCGCGTTGGGTGGAGTGGACCCGCTCGCTCATCACCCTCATCACACTCGGTGTCGCCGGCTACCTCGTGTACCCGACGGCACCACCGTGGATGGCGGGACGCTTCGAACTCATGGACGACGTCGACCGGCCGGGCACGCGGGCGCTTCGCTATCTCCACCTCGACTTCGCCGACCGCCTCTGGAACAAGGGCCAGTCGCTCACGAACCTCGTGGCAGCGATGCCGTCGTTGCACATGGCGTTCAGCGTGCTGGTATCGGCGTTCTTCTGGCGCACGTCAAACGTGTGGGTGCGAGTACTCCTGGTGGTCTACCCCGGCGCCATGCTCTTCACGCTGGTGTACGGCGGCGAGCACTACATCCTCGACTGCCTCGCCGGCGGTTTGCTTGCTTGGCTGGCGGTATGGGTGAACCGCTGGTGGGTGCAATGGCGTGCCACGGGACTACTCCCGTGGACCCGTCATTCGCCTTCGTAGTAGTCGCGGCCGAGGTGCGTGATCTGCTCCTCGCCCATCATCCACCGAAGGGTGTTCTTCAGCTTGGTGTGCTGAATGAAGAGGTCGTGCTCCGGATACAGCCCGGGGGGCGTCTGCGGGCTCTTGTAGTAGAAGGAGAGCCACTCCTGGATACCGCCGAGACCGGCGCGCTGCGCGAGGTCGGCGAACAGGATGAGGTCGAGCGCGAGCGGCGCAGCGAGGATGGAGTCGCGGCACAGGAAGTCGATCTTCAGCTGCATCGGGTAGCCGAGCCAGCCGAAGATGTCGATGTTGTCCCAGCCCTCCTTGTTGTCGCCGCGGGGCGGGTAGTAGTTGATGCGGACCTTGTGGTACACGTCGCCGTAGAGCGAGGGGTACTTCTCGGGCTCGAGGATGTTCTCGAGCACACCGAGCTTGGACTCTTCCTTGGTCTTGAAGTTCTCCGGGTCGTCGAGGACTTCGCCGTCACGGTTGCCGAGGATGTTCGTGGAGTACCAGCCCGACAGGCCGAGCATGCGGGCCTTGAGCATCGGCCCGATGACCGTCTTCACGAGGGTTTGACCCGTCTTGAAGTCCTTGCCGGAGATCGGCACGTTCAGGTCGACGGCGAGCTTGCGCAACACGGGGGTGTCCACCGCAAGGTTGGGTGCACCGTTGTTGAACGGCACGCCCTCGAGGATTGCGGCGTAGGCGTAGAGCATCGAGGGAGCGATTGACGGATCGTTGGCGTCGATCGCCTTCTCGAAGGAGTCGAGGTCCATGTGTGCGGGGCCCGGCTCGATGAAAATCTCCGTGGAGCCGCACCACATCATCACGACGCGGGACAGGCCGTGCTGCTCGCGGAACCGCTGGATGTCTTCGCGGATGCGATTCAGCATCGTGCGCTTGTCGACGGTGCCCATCGTGTTGTCGGCACTGATGTTCTTGCAGTAGTGCCGGTCGAACGCAGCAGGCATCGGGCGCACCGCCCGCAGCGATTCGGCGATGCCCTCGATGTGCCGGCTCCCCTCCAGAACACCGGCGCGCTGGGCGGCCACGTAGCAGTCGTCCGGGAACGGGTCCCAGGCCCCCCAGACGATGTCCTCGAGACGGGCGAGCGGGACGAAATCCTTGATGAGCGGCGAGCGTCCGTCGGTGCGCTTCCCGAGCCGGATGTGGCCCATCTCGGCGAGTGATCCCACCGGCTCGGCGAGTCCGCGCTTCACCAGTTCGACGCCGGCGATCAAGGTCGAGGCCACGGCACCGAGGCCGACCGTGAGCACGCCGAGCTTGCCCTCGGCCGGGGCGATGGTGGGGGACGGAGGAGCACTGGACACGGATTGACCTCGCTTTGTGAGCCCCGACCGGTCTGGCCGACGGCTGCTCCCGTGAGCGGATGAAGACTACCGACGGAACCGACCCCGGAGCCTGACCGGCACCCGGGCGGCCTGCGTTGGCGACGTCGCGAACAGGGCTGCCGTGGCCCTCCACCGGTCGGTCGGCGTACGCGGACCAGTCCGGTCGGAGCAAGAAAGGGTTGCCACGGGCCGACGGAGTTGGCAGACTCTTGGTTCCATGAAGACGCCCACCGAGTTCCACTCCGGCCTCGTAGTAGTGCGCTAGGCGCTGCGGCCCTCCGCCGCGCGCCGTTCCGACCTCCCGTCCGGGAGGTCGATTGTTTTTTCCGCCCCGTACCGTTCGCCCGTCCACCAACCCGCAACACATCACCCTCGAGACCTGAGGGTTCGAGCAGCCCAAGCCACAGAAGACACAGAAGACACGTCAGAGAAGGAAAAGGAGAGGTCCGTGAAGATCACCGGAGCCCAAGCACTCATCAAGGCACTGGAGATGGAGAACGTCGAAGTGATGTTCGGCCTGCCCGGTGGGTGCATCCTGCCCGCGTACGACCCGCTGCTCGACTCGAGCATCCGCCACGTGCTCGTCCGTCACGAGCAGGGCGCCGGCCACATGGCCGAGGGCTACGCCCACGTCACCGGTCGTCCGGGCGTGGCCATGGTGACCTCGGGCCCGGCGGCCACGAACCTCGTCACCCCGCTCTGCGACGCCTACATGGACTCGATCCCCATGGTGGCCATCACGGGTCAGGTGCCCACCACGGCGATCGGCACCGACGCCTTCCAGGAGTGCGACACCGTGGGCATCACCCGCAGCGTCACCAAGCACAACGAACTCGTCATGCGGGCCCAGGACCTGCCCCTCGCTGTCCGCCAGGCGTTCTACCTGGCCACCACGGGCCGCCCCGGCCCGGTGCTGATCGACGTCCCCAAGGACGTGCTGCAGAACTCGATGGAGTGGTACTGGCCCACCGACGCCGAGGTCATCGACTCACTCCCCGGCTACCGCCCGAGCACCAAGGGTCACCCCAAGATGATCAAGGAGGCAGCCCGCCTCATCCTCGCGTCGGAGCGTCCGGTGCTGTACGTGGGCGGCGGCATCCTCAAGGCGCGTGCGGCCGAGGCGCTGCGCGAACTCGCCGAGCTCACCCAGATTCCTGTGGTCACCACGCTGATGGCCCGGGGAGCGTTCCCCGATTCCCACCCGCTCTGCCTCGGGATGCCGGGCATGCACGGCAATGCCACTGCCATCACGGCGATGCAGAAGAGCGATCTGCTCATCGCCCTCGGGGCCCGTTTCGACGACCGGATCACGGGCAAGGTCGCTGCGTTCGCGCCCGAGGCCAAGATCATCCACGTCGACATCGATCCCGCCGAACAGGGCAAGGTGCGTCGTCCGGATGTGCCGATCGTCGGCGACTGCCGTTCGGTCATCGAGGAGATCGTGCGGGCCATCAAGGATCTCCTGAATGGCGGCGAGAGCCAGGCCGATGTGGCGCCGTGGCGCAGCCGGGTCTCGGGCTGGCGCGAGCAGTTCCCGCTCACCTACGAGTCGAGCCTGCCCGGCGACGCGTTGAAGCCGCAGTACTGCCTCGAGCAGCTCCGCGACCACGCTCCCGACGGAACCATCCTCGTGTCGGGAGTCGGCCAGCACCAGATGTGGTCGTCGCAGTACTGGCGGTTCGACGAGCCCTACACCTGGGTGAACTCGGGCGGTCTCGGGACGATGGGCTTCTCGGTCCCCGCAGCCATCGGTGCAAAGGTGGGACGTCCTGACCGCACGGTGTGGGCCATCGACGGCGATGGCTGTTTCCAGATGACGGCCCAGGAGCTCGTGACGGCAACCGTCGAGCGCATCCCGATCAAGGTGGGCATCCTCAACAACTCGTACCTCGGCATGGTCCGCCAGTGGCAGGAGATGTTCTACGAGGAGCGCTACAGCGAGGTCTACCTGTCGCCCGAGCTCCCCGACTTCGTGAAGTGGGCCGAGGCCATGGGCTGTGTCGGTATCCGCGTGGAGTCTCCCGAGGAAGTGGAGCCGGCCATCGAGAAGGCGAACTCGATCGACGACCGCCCGGTCGTGGTCGACTTCCGCGTCGACGAGCGCGAGAAGGTGTTCCCGATGGTTCCTGCTGGCCAGAGCAACGACGATGTCGTCCTGCCCCCGTCGCAGGCGGCGGCCCGGAGGTTCCTCGCATGAGCGCCCGACCGCACCACCACATCCTCTCGGTGCTCGTGGAGAACCGGCCCGGGGTGCTTGCGCGCGTGGCGTCGCTCTTCGCCCGTCGTGGGTTCAACATCTTCTCCCTGGCCGTCGCCCCGGCCGAGGAGGAGTCGATGTCCCGCATCACCATCGTCGTCGACGTCGAGACCACGCCGCTCGAGCAGATCGTGAAGCAGTTGTTCAAGCTGGTCGAGGTCATCAAGATCAGCGAACTGGACCCGCGCTCCTCGGTGGAGCGAGAGCTCCTCCTCGCCACGGTCCGGGCGGCGGCGAACGACCGCGGCCAGATCGTGGAACTCGCCCAGATCTTCGACAGCAAGATCGTGGCCGTCGGGGCCGAGGCCGTGACGGTCTCGCTCGAGGGTCACCCCGACAAACTCGACGATTTTGAGGACCTCCTGCGTCCGTATGGCATCGTGGAGCTTCAGCGCACGGGCCGGATCGCGCTACCGAAACTCGATCGTGATGTGCGCAAGAGCGCCGTCAAGGGAAACATCGGCTGAGGCCGACTCACGGAAAGGACGGCAGCTCACATGGCAGCCAAGGTGTATTACGAGAAGGATGCAGACCCCTCCATCATCCGTGGCCGCAAGGTGGCCATCATCGGATACGGATCCCAGGGACATGCCCATGCCCTCAATCTGAAGGACTCGGGCGTCGATGTGGTGGTGGGCCTGCGTGAGGGTTCGTCGTCGAAGGCCAAGGCCGAGGCGGCGGGTCTCAAGGTGATGGGTATCGCCGAGGCCGCAAAGTGGGCCAACGTGATCATGCTCACGATGCCCGACACGGAGCAGAAGGCCACCTACGACGAGTTCATCAAGCCGCACATGCGCAAGGGCAAGGCCATTGCGTTCGCGCACGGCTTCAACATCCGTTTCAAGCGCATCAAGCCGTCGAAGTCGGTTGACGTGATCATGATTGCGCCGAAGGGCCCGGGGCACCTTGTGCGTCGTACCTACACCGAGGGCGGCGGCGTTCCGGCGCTCATCGCCATCGAACAGGACGCGAGCGGTCAGGCGCGCGCACTGGCGCTCTCCTACGCCGATGCGATCGGCGGTACCCGCGCCGGCGTGATCGAGACCACGTTCGCCGAGGAGACCGAGACCGATCTCTTCGGTGAGCAGGTGGTGCTCTGCGGCGGCCTCACCTCGCTCATCCAGGCGGGCTTCGAGACCCTCGTCGAGGCTGGCTACCAGCCGGAGATGGCCTACTTCGAGTGCCTCCACGAGGTGAAGCTCATCGTCGACCTCATGTACGAGGAGGGGATCGCCGGTATGCGCTACTCGATCTCCGACACTGCGGAGTACGGCGACGTGACGCGCGGACCTCGCGTCATCACGCCGGCCACCAAGAAGACCATGCAGAAGATCCTCAAGGAGATCCAGACCGGCAAGTTCGCCAAGGAGTGGATCGCCGAGAGCGAGGCGGGTCGCGCGAACTTCAATGCGTTGCGCGCAGCGGGCCGCGAGCACCCGATCGAGAAGGTCGGCTCCGAACTCCGCTCGATGATGCCGTGGATCTCGGCGGGCAAGAAGAAGGTCTCCGAGGTATCCGGCGGCTGATCGATGCGCCAGATCACCGTCGTCGGGGGCAATGGGGTACGGCTCGTCGCCGACGCGTACGGGGAACCGTCCGCGTCGGCCGTGCTGCTTCTGCACGGCGGTGGTCAGACGCGTCACTCATGGCGGAGCACTGCTCAGGACCTCGCTGACGCCGGGTTCTATGCCGTGAGCGCCGATCATCGGGGTCACGGCGACAGCGGGTGGGACCCCAACGGGCAGTACGACTGGCCGTTTTTCCGCGCCGATGTGGAGGCATGGTGCGACGAACTCGGATCACCTGCGGTGGTGGGTGCCTCGCTCGGGGGCATGGCCGCACTCGTCACTGCGGGTTCTCGGATCGAGGAGGGTTTGTCGCCCGCGATGTCGGCCATCGTGCTGGTGGACATTGCCCCGAAGGTGGAGATGGAGGGCTCGGACAAGATCATCGGGTTCATGGCCGCTCGACCCGACGGCTTTGCCTCGCTCGAGGAAGCCGCCGATGTGATTGCCGAGTACCTGCCGCACCGGCCGCGCCCCAAGGACACCAGCGGGCTCGCAAAGAATCTCCGTCTGCACGAGGACGGTCGGTATCGCTGGCACTGGGATCCGGCCTGGATCGCCGACATCGAGAGTCGGCGTGCGGCGCGGCACGAGGGCCGTCTCGCCGACTACGCGCGGCGGCTCGACTTCCCGACGCTGCTCGTGCGCGGCAGGCAGAGCGACCTGCTCTCCGAGGAGGGAGTGCGCGACTTCCTCGAACTGGCTCCCCACTCGGAGTTCGTCGATGTCGCGGGCGCCGGACACATGGTTGCGGGAGACAAGAACGACGCATTCACCAATGCCGTCATCGAGTTCCTCCAGCGGCGGTACGCCCGGCGGTGAGGCAGTGAGCGCAGCGCAGGCTTGGGCGCGACTCGCAGGGATCGCCCGGCCCGCTCCGTTGCGGACGCTCTTCGCCGACGACCCGGACCGGGCGTCGCGCTACACGCTGCGATGTGCCGACCTCACCGTCGACCTGTCGAAGAACTGGGTCGACGACGGTGTGATCGATGCACTCGTCGACCTGGCGTCTGCCTGCGAACTCGAGCAACGGCGCAGCGACATGTTTGCTGGCCGGGTCGTGAACATCACCGAGGGGAGGGCGGCGCTGCACACAGCGCTGCGCGCACCGGCGACGGCGATCATCGAGGTGGACGGGCGCAATGTGGTGCCCGACGTTCATGCGGTCCTCCGTCGAATGGCGGCCTTCTCCGATGCGGTCCGGTCCGGTCGGCACCTCGGGCACACGGGCAAGCCGATCCGAAACGTCGTCAACATCGGGATCGGCGGCAGCGATCTCGGTCCGGCGATGGCCTATGAGGCCTTGCGCGCATTCGCCGACGGCCCCTCGTGTCGCTTCGTCTCGAACGTGGACGCGGTCGACCTCCTGTCTGCGCTCGATGGTCTCGACCCAGAGACAACGCTTTTCGTGGTCTCCTCAAAGACGTTCACCACGGTGGAGACGCTCGCCAACGCCGAGGCCGCGCGCGACTGGTTGGTGTCGTCGCTCGGGGGCGACGAGGCCGCTGTCTCCCGTCACTTTGTCGCGGTGTCGACGAACCGACCGGCCGTCGAGGCCTTCGGGATCGATGCTGCAAATATGTTCGGCTTCTGGGACTGGGTGGGCGGACGCTTCTCGCTCGACTCTGCCATCGGGCTCTCGCTGATGATTGCCATCGGCCCCGACCGCTTCGAGGAACTGCTTGGCGGAATGCATGCAGTGGATGAGCACTTTGTGTCGAAGCCGCTTCGCGAGAACGTGCCCGTGCTCATGGGGCTCATCGGGGTCTGGTACCGGAATGTGTGTGGCCTCGCTTCGAAGGCAGTGCTCCCGTACTCGCACGAGCTGCGCCGGTTCCCCGCCTACCTCCAGCAACTCGAGATGGAGAGCAACGGGAAGTCGGTCCGTGCCGACGGGTCACCCGTGCTGGGCGACACTGCACCCATCGTGTGGGGCGAGCCGGGCACCAACGGTCAGCACGCCTTCTTCCAGTTGCTCCATCAGGGCACCGCGGTGATCCCGGTTGACCTCATCGGTTTTGCGCGGGCCAACGCCGGACCCCAGCGCCATCAGGACCTGCTCATCGCCAACCTCATCGCTCAGTCCGAGGCGCTTGCTCGGGGGAGGACGGCGGACGAGGTGCGGGCCGAAGGAACCGCCGACCCTCTGGTGCCCCACCGGACCTTCGCCGGAAACCGTCCGAGCACGGTGATCGTCGCCGAGCGGCTGACGCCCCGCGTGCTCGGTGAGCTCGTTGCCCTGTACGAACACCTCGTCATGGTGCAGGGAGTGCTGTGGGGCGTGAACTCCTTCGACCAGTGGGGCGTGGAGCTCGGCAAGACACTCGCACTGCAGATTTCAGCGGAGTTCGGTCCGGGTGCTGCGTCCGTGCGGTCGCAGCACGACTCGTCAACCGCAGCTCTCATTGCGTGGTACCGGACGAACCGCGGTTCCTGACCGCCGCCTAGCGCAACAGGACCGATCGCCATGCGGCGGGGTCAGGGACCAGGAATTCCGCAGAGCACTTCTGCCCGCCGTCGTTCCACCGGAGGACGAGGGCCGAGTCATCCGTTGACTTCCGCGCGCGCTCCGAGCCTGATCGCGTCTCGAGCGTGACGGCGAGACGACGCCGGGGGATCCGCAGTTCGCAGCGTGGGGCGGCGATGACGAAACGCACCTCGTCGTCGAAGAGCGCGAGGGTCCCAGTCCCCGTGACCGTTCGATCGGTGCCCGTCACCGTCACGCAGTTGGCAACCGTGGAGTGCGAGGCACCGATCAGTGACGGGTCGCGGTCGGCCCGCCGAACGGAGAGGAACGACACCGTCATCAGCGCTCCGATCACGACGACCACGGCTGCCAGCACGATGAGCACGACGACCAGCCAGAGCGCCACAGCGTTGGTCTAGCACCCGGATGGTTCGGCGACGGCCTCGTACTGGTCGATGGGCACGTGGAGGGGCTCATCGGGCAGAATGCGCCCATGGGGAACACGGGGAATCCAGCAAAGGCAGTCGACTACAACCCGTTCGGGCCGAAGGAGATGGCCGATCCGGGCACTGCGCACAGCCAACTCGTGCGCGAGTGCCCCGTGCACCACTTCGAGGGGCATGGATTCGACTTCTACTCGCTTGCTCGCTACAGCGACGTGCTCGACGCCTTGCGCGATATCGAGACGTACAGCAGCCACTGGGGCCAGAGCCCACATCGCACACCACCTCACGGGATGCTGAGCGACCCGCCCCAGCACACGATGTTCCGCCGAATGGTCCTCCAGGCCTTCACACCGCGAGTGGTCGAGCGCATGGAGCCGTGGATCGAGCGTCTTGCCGACGAACTCGTCGATCAGATGGAGGCCACCGGTACGCGCACGGCGGAGCTTCATGACGACTTTGCGTGCCCGCTCCCCGTGATCACCATCGCCCGGATCCTCGGTGTGCCCGAGGAGATGAAGGATCAATTCAAGTACTGGAGCGACATCCAGGTTGCGGGAATGGGCCAGATCGACCGGACCATCTACGAGAAGAACCGCAAAGAGCTCGAGGACTACTTCATCGTGCTGCTCGACGAGCGCAGGGCACTGCGCTCAGCCGGCA
>JAULYZ010000152.1:0-2152 GCA_032117595.1 Acidimicrobiia bacterium
CGACGCACCCCACACGCCCCGAGATCCAGTTGCTCTCACCCGACTTCTACGACCGCTTCGACGAACTCACGGCGTGGATGCGGTCCAATGCGCCCCTCTACTGGGACGACTCCACGGGCATCTGGGGCGCCAGCAGCCACGAACTCGTCTCGATGATGAGTCGCGACTGGCACACCTTCTGCTCCGGCAAGGGTTCGCGGCCCGAGAGTGCCGTGCCGTCGATGATCAACTTCGACCCGCCCGAGCACACCCGTCGCCGACGCGTCATCAGCGCCGGCTTCAGCCTCCGGCGCGTCGCCGACCACGAGCCGTTCCTCCGCCGACGCGTCACCGAACTCATCGACTCGGTGATCGAGCGCGGCGAGTGCGACATCGTCGCCGACATCGCGACTCCCCTCCCGATGTACATGATCGGCGAACTGATGGGCCTGCCCGACTCCGACTACCACCAATTGCTCCACTGGTCGGACCTCTTCGCCACCGGCGGCGAGGCCATCCGCTCCGAGGTGGAGCAGGCGGTGCGCGAGTACTGGGGATACATCATGGGACACGTGGAGCAGCGCCGTGGCGGCGACGGCGACGACCTCGTGAGCCTCATCGTCAACTCACGCGACGATGAGGGCCCGTTCACCGATGCAGATCTCGTGATGGAGACCATGCTCGTGCTCGTGGGGGGCGACGAGACCACGCGCCACGTGATCTCGGGCGGGGTCGAGGCGCTGCTGCGCCACCCGGATCAACTCGAGCGCCTGCGCCGCGAACCCGAACTGCTCCCGGGTGCCATCGAGGAGATGCTGCGCTGGGTCACCCCGGTGCGGAACATGAACCGCACGGCCACGACCGACGTTGTGGTGAACGGTCAGCAGATCCGCGAGGGCGACCGGATCCTGCTCCTCTATCCCTCGGCGAATCGTGACGAGACGGTGTTCGACCGTCCCGAGCAGTTCGACATCACCCGCACGCCGAACGAGCACTTCGCCTTCGGTGCCTACGGCCGACACCACTGCCTCGGGGCGCCGCTCGCCCGGCTCGAGTTGCGGGTGCTCTTCGAGGAACTGCTGGCGCGACTCGATGACCTACAACTCGTCGATCCGGGCCCGCAGCCGCGCCGACGCGGCAACTTCGTGCTCGGCCTCAACTCGGTACCGGTCCGCTTCCGGCCCGGCCCGCGCCGCGCCTGACCCAGTCAGACCGCTGCGGCGCCCGGGATGTCCGGGATGCTCGACCCGGAGGACGGTTGGTGTCGGCTCAGTCGGCGACCGAGGCCGGGACCCAACTGCCGTGGAAGCCCGAGGGCACACGCGGGAGCTCCACGCGAGCGAGGGGCTCACTGCTCATCGTCACGGCATCGAAGACCACGTACTCACTGGCGTTCTTCGCAGCGTCGTAGACGAACGTCATCAGGTAGCCGTCGTCCTCGTTCTTTGCGCCCGCAGCAGGGGCGAAGACGGGCTCGCCGCCGACCCGACCACGACCCAGGTTGATGGTGGACTTGGTGCCCTTGGTCCGGTCGTACTTGATGATGGCGCCCTCGGCGAGTTCGGGCTGATCCGGGTTACCGGTGTTGAAGCCCATCATGTAGCCGAAGCGGTGTGGGCGGCCCACGTTGGCATCGGCCACGCGCGGGAACTCGGCCGGACGGTCGTCGATCTGCTCCTCGTGCACCTTGCCGCTCACGGTGTCGATCGTGAAGCGCCACAGTGTCGGCTCCGGGAAGTCCATCCCGCCGTTGCGCCACATGTACGGGAAGCGGGCAAGGTCGAGCACGATCTTGGTGCCGTCCTCGTAGGAGTTCATCGGGTGGAAGACGTAGCAGGGATTGATGTCGTACCACTTCACATCGGCATCCGTGCCGGTGCGGGGCATCACGCCGAGGCGTGCCGGGTAGTTGTCGTCCCATGCAATGGGCATGTCACCCCGCATGGCCGCCTCGAGGTTGAACACCGCCGGGAGGTCCATGAACACCACATGGTTCTGGGTGACGTTGAAGTCGTGGACCATCGTGGGGCCGCCGACGGTGATGGGCTCCACCTGCACGAGTTCGCCGGATGCAGACACCCGGAGGTAGGTGAGGTAGGGCTCGAGGAAGGAGTAGCCGAACGCAAGCATCTCGCCGGTGGTGGGGCAGATCTTCGGGTGCGCTGTGAACGGA
>JAULYZ010000153.1:0-4452 GCA_032117595.1 Acidimicrobiia bacterium
GGTCGTGGCGCTCATCCTGTTCGTGTCCTTCGACCTCGACCGGCCGGAGCGAGGCTTCATCACCATCCCCAATCGCGCTCTGGTGGACCAGCGCTCGGCCATGGAGATGCCACCTGCTTTCGACCCCGACGGGATCCCCGGGCAATGACACACGACGCCGACACGATGTCGGCCGGATCGATCGCACCGCGATTCCGCGCCGACATCCAGGGCATGCGCGCTCTCGCGGTGCTCATCGTCGTGCTCTACCACATCGATCTCGTACCCGGCGGATACGTCGGCGTTGACGCCTTCTTCGTGATCTCCGGCTTCCTCATGGGAGGACTGCTGCTGCGCGAGGCCGACGAGACCGGGAGGGTCTCGCTGAGGAACTTTTTCACGCGCAGGTCCCGGCGGCTGCTCCCCGCACTCGCCGTGACAGTGCTGGCAACGCTCGTGATCGCGTTCTTCGTGGCACCAGCGCGGGGCGACTTCCGCACGGCGAACCAGACAGCGACCGGCACGTCGTTGTTCATCGCAAACGTCCGCCTCTTCCAGTTGAGTGGCGACTACTTCGCCCCGATTGCGGAGCGCAACCCGCTGCTCCACACCTGGTCGCTGTCGGTGGAGGAACAGTTCTACTTCGCCTTCCCGCTCGTGGTCGCCGCAGTGTTCGTGCTCCTCGGTCGACGTCGACTCGTCGCACGGCGAACGCTGGTCGGGGTGATTGCAGCAGCGGGCATCGTCTCACTCGCGCTCAGCATCGCCTTCATCGACGGGTTCGACATCGGGGGCATCTCGCGCCTCCGGGACTTCTCGTTCTTCAGTCCGCTCACCCGGGTGTGGGAGTTCGCCGCAGGAATCCTGCTCGCTGCGTGGCTCATGCGACGACCAGCCCGCAGCGCGCCTGCTGACCCGGCACGACAGCGCGTCGTCAACACTCTTGGAGCGCTCGCCGGGGCGGCGGCGATCGTTGTTCCCACTGTTCTCCTCGACGACACCACACCGTTCCCCGGTGCCGCCGCGCTCATCCCGGTGCTCGGGACGGTCCTTCTGCTGGCTGCCGCACCCCGAGCTGCTGGTGTCGGCGCGCTCCTCTCCTCCCGACCCGCCGTCGTCCTCGGCGACCTGAGCTATGGCTGGTACCTCTGGCACTGGCCGATCATCGTGTTCACCAGAGCGATCTGGGGTGACGCAGTGGCCCCACTCGTCGGGGCCGCTCTCGTCAGCCTCGGGCTCGCAGCGGTGAGCTATCGGTTCGTCGAGGAGCGCTTCCGACGCGACCAACGAATCGTCGGACGCCGCGCCGTAGCGCTTGCCGTCTGCTGCATTCTCATCCCCGTGGCCGTCTCCCTCGTCGGGGACCGCATCGGGCGCACGGCCGAGGACCGTCTCAACCGCAGGTACGACCTTCGCCGTCCCGATCCGCCCGCCACCCCCAGCACCGACGACGGAAGGCTGAGGGTGACGCTGGTGGGCGACTCCCATGCCCGGGTCCTGATCCCGGCTCTCGCCCCACTGTTCGACGAGGCGGGCATCCACCTGCGACGGCTCACGAGAACCGGCTGTCAGTTCCTCGTCGGGGTCTCGAGCAATCTCACTTCGTGCCGGTCCTGGCAGGAACGGACGATGCGCGCTCTTCTCGACGACCCGCCCGACGTCGTGGTGATGGCCGGGTACACCGTTGCGCGCACCACCGAAATCATCGCCGGGAAGCGCCGGCCGATCCCGCTCACTGCATACAGCGGACGGCGGGCCCGCACCGAGGCCGAGGCGCTCGAGCTCTACGACAAGGGGCTCTCCGATGCGGTCGAACGCCTCACCGATGCAGGCATCACCATCATCCTGATCTCGAGCGTGCCGGATTTCTGGACCACCCCGTTCGACCACGTCTCTGCCTTCGATGTGCTGACGGGACGCGACACCCCCACCAACGAACAGCGCACCATCGAGGAGATACGTCAGCGAACCGGTGGGATCCTGGACATCGAGTCGCGCATCGCCACAACGAACCCGGCCTTCCGCGTCATCGATCCGGTGCCGGTGCTGTGCAGCACCGTGTGCCAACAGGTCGAGAACTCAACGGTGGTGTACCGAGACCACTCCCATGTGGCGCACGCCGGGGCGATTCGTCTTGCGGAGGCCGTACTCGCCGAGATCCGCTCCATCTCCACGGTGACGCCGTGACCGCTCCGGGCTCCCCAAGTCATGGCGTGACGGCACCGGGGTTCCGGCCCGACATCCAGGGCATGCGCGCGCTCGCCGTGCTGATCGTGGTGCTCTATCACATCGATCTCGTTCCCGGTGGATACGTCGGGGTCGACGTCTTCTTCGTGATCTCGGGTTTCCTCATGGGAGGACTGCTGCTCCGCGAAGCACGCGAAACCGGCGGGGTCTCCCTGAGGACCTTCTTCACGCGCAGGTCACGACGGCTGCTCCCCGCACTCGGGGTCACCTCTGTGGTGACGCTCGTACTTGCAGCCGTCATCATTCCGGTGGGCGCCGGCTTCGGCACCGCTGCACGCACCGGACGCGCCGCGTCGCTCTTCTTCGCGACCCTCTCGATCCTCGATGCGTCCGACGACTACTTCGCCCCGGGCGCCGAGAAGAACCCGTTCCTGCACACCTGGTCGCTGTCGGTGGAGGAACAGTTCTACTTTGCCCTTCCGCTGCTCATCGCCGTGGTCTTCTTCCTGCTCCGACGCCGGCGCATCGCCGCCACCCGTGCCACCTGTGTCGCCCTCGCTGCGGCCTCCACCGCGTCCCTCGCTCTCAGCATCGGCATCACCAATCACAACTGGGTGCCGTGGAACATCGAGAACCCTCTCCAGTTCGCATTCTTCACGCCGCTGACAAGAATCTGGGAGTTCGCTGCGGGGGTACTCCTTGCTGCGTGGAACAGCCGACCTCGAACGGGTCCCGCGCCGTCGATCCGTCGGGGCGAGGCCATTCGTGAGTTCTGCTCGAGGCGGTCGGCGACAGAGGCAAGTGCCGCCGTTGGGCTCATCGCAATCGTGCTCACCAGCGCGCTGCTCGACGACCGCGCAGCATTTCCCGGCTACGCATCGCTTGCTCCGGTGCTGGGCACGGTTCTCCTGCTCCACGCAGCGCCGCGCACACGCGCCGTCGCTGCGCTGCTGTCGTGGCGCCCGGCGGTCAGGCTGGGTGACCTCAGCTACGGCTGGTACCTCTGGCACTGGCCGCTCATCGTGTTCTGTCGGGCGCTGTGGGGCGACGGCGTGCTCGTCCTGGCCGCAACGGCACTGGCAAGCCTCGGCGTCGCCGGGCTCAGCTACCGGTTTGTCGAGGAGCCGATCCGCCGAAGCCGATCCGTGGTGGGGCTGCGCGCACTTGGTCTGGCGCTCCTGTGCATCGTCGTCCCGGCTGCGCTCTCCACGATCGGCCTGCGCATCAACTCTCGGGAGCAGGCTGAGATCACCGACCGCTACGCCACCCGTCGCGACATGCGGGCGCCGCTGCCCGCTTCGGCGGACGGCAGCCGACCGCACGTGGTGCTCGTCGGCGACTCGCACGCAATCGCCCTCTCCTCCGGGCTGTCCGAGGTGCTCGCCGACGCCGATCTCCGACTCACGGGGCGCGCTCGACTCGGCTGCCTGATGCTCATCGACGTTGCGTACAACCCGAGGGTCTGTGGCCCGTGGCAGGACGAGACACTCCGTGCGCTGCTCGAGGAACGGCCCGATGTCGTGGTGCTGGCCAGTTACACCATCGGCCGCACCACGGGGATCAACTCCGGGGACGAGGTTGGTATCACGCTGGCCGAACGATCGGGCCGAATGGCACGCACCGAGACCGAGGCGCTCGGGCTGTACCGGACCGGGCTCGAGGCGTTGATCGACCAACTCACCGGCGCAGGCATCAAGGTGATCATCGTGTCGGCCGTGCCGGACTTCAAGACGACGCCCTTCGGCGAGGTGTCCCTTGTCGATGCGCTCCGCGGCCGGACCGCACCGCAAAGCGAGCGACTCACGATCGACGAGGTCCGTGCGCGTACCGGTGGCGTGCTCGCCGTAGACGAGGAGGTGACGCGAACCCGGCCGATGGTCCGGGTCGTCGATCCGGTTCCGGTGCTCTGCTCCGACGTGTGCGAACAGGTCGCCGGCGGGGTGCTGCTCTACCGGGATCACGATCACGTCTCCCACACTGGATCGCTCCGGCTCGCCGGGGCAATCATGCCGGTGATCATGGAACTCATCGAGGGAACCCCGTGACGTACCGACACCCGCGACCCCGAAGGTCGATGCGCGTGGCGCTGTTCGTCGTGCTGGCCGCCGGGGCCGCTGCGTGCTCGGACTCATCGCCGTCGAGCACCGAGTCCAGTTCTCCGGCGAGCAGTACCGACGCAGCAGGCACAGTCGGGCAGCTCCCCGAGCTCGACTCGTTCCGCACGACGCCGAGCGACCAGTTCCCCGTCGACGTGAACATCATGACGAGCGGCCACCCCTTCAAGGG
>JAULYZ010000154.1:0-2122 GCA_032117595.1 Acidimicrobiia bacterium
TCGCAATCCAGAGCGTCTCCTCGGCGCCATCGCGACGGATGACGACGCCACAGGGCCCGTAGACGATGCTCTTGCCCATCGTGCGCGGTTCGTCGGAGCAGAGGGTGCGTACAACCGTGGAGGGGCTGCGCTGCGCCTGGAAGAGGGCGCGCGTGAGCCCACGTCCGCTCTGGCGAACGATCAACTCCCAGCCAACGGCAGGAGGCATGCCGCTCGTCGCCTCGATGCTCTCGGGGAAGTAGAGATACGCATACTCGGCGCGCGAGACGATGAGCGGAGTCATCGCGAGCGTGTCGCTCGTGGAGAGGAGGGCCCAGTAGCGCCGCAGGAGCGCATCGGTCGTTGGCGCTCCGCCAGTCAGGCGAGCGTTGGCCGGGGCGGCGACGGTCGCCTGAAAGCGCCGCAGGTTTTCTTCGGGAGTGAAGACACTGTCAATCACGTAGCCGGGTGTCTTGCGCAGCGAGTCCTGCGATGGGATCCAGATGCCATCAGAACGGCGCTCGAGCATCGCGGGGTCGATTCCCGCGGGACGGTCGGCGTCAGACGTGGTGCGATCACCGCCGCAGCCAATCACGATGAGGGCGGTGATAAGCGCGGCGGCGATGCGCGTCAGCGAGGGAGCGATCATGAGAAGTCGGATGGTGCGGGGAAAAGAAGCGGGGCCGGGACCGCCGAAGCGATCCCGGCCCCCTGTTCAACCTACGAGTCGCGCTTAGTTGCGGAAGTACGCGGTCCAGCCCGCGTACCACGGCGAGGCCGCATCGGGCTCAACCGCGCCGCGATAGGTCGTGCCGGCCAGCGTGCCGCCGAAGTAGTTGTTCACGCGATTGCCCACCAGGCCAGGCAGCGTCGTGCCCGTACCACCGGTGCGGATGGAAGCGCCAGCTGCCGGACGCCAGTCGATTGCCGTGCCGTTGGCAATCGTCGTGGCGGCCGTCGGCACGTTCACGAACAGCGTGTGCGCCGCGTCGGTCGAGCTGGTGATGTTCGCCGTCGTGAACTTGTCTGACGTGCCGAAGCGATTCGTCGCGCCAGCCACGTCGAAGGTGCGCGGGTTATCGATGAAGAGCACGTTGCGGATGTTGAGCGAGTCCGACGTGATGCGGTCGTTGGTCTCCGTATCGAACACCGAGAGACCCGCTTCCGGCCAACGGCCAACCACACCGTTCATCCAGACGCCGCCCGTGCCACGACGGACGAGGAGGCCGACGCCGCCGTCGCCGCCGGCACGCACCGGCAACACGCCCGCGCCCGGGCCGATGACGGTGAAGTTCGCGAACACGGGCATCGAGTACGGGGTCGAGCTGAAGCCACCCGCGCAGGTCCCGGCGGCCGAGCCGCAGCCGTCCACTTCAAAGCCGTTCTGCTCGCCCGAGAGGGAACCCGGGTTGCCCGGACGCGGCGAGACGCGGGGGCCAGTCTGCAGCGCAATCAGGAACTGGTGACGGCCGCGGTGCCCTTCGGCCGCATCAAAGTGGTCGTCGCCGGCCTCGTACGAGACGAGGTAGCGCGAGTCCACCGTGCCACCGAACCATTCGAACATGTCGTCGAGGCCACGGATGGCCTGGTTGTACTCAAACCGCGTCGAGCGGCCCACGGCGTACATCGAGTACGAGTTGAGCTCCACGTTGAGGATCGCGGCGGCGCCAGCGAACTCAACGCGGGTGTAGACCATCGAACCGGAGTTGTCGTTGTCGAGGTTGCCGCCGTTCCAGCCGACGGTGTCCGCTGGAGCCGGGCCTTCGACGACGGTCCGACCCGTGCGGTTCGACGTCGCGTTGCCGACGAAGATGATGCCGCCCCAGTCACCCGGGAAGCGGTTGCCGGCAGTCGCGGAGGAGGTAAAGATGATCGGCGCAGCCGCGGTGCCGACGGCGTCGATGCGCGAGCCACGCAGCACCATGAGGGCGGTCACGGCCGGCGCAACACCAGCGGTGATCGGCGCGCCGATGATGCGCGTACCAGCCTGCACGGTCAGGGTCGCGCCATTGGCAACCGAGATGATCTTCGTGAGCTGATAGATGTTGTTCGACGTCCACGTCGTGTTCGTCGTGATGTCGGCCGTCACCTGAACCACCGGGCGATCGGACGTGCGTACGGCGAGCTCGGCGGTGTAGGGACC
>JAULYZ010000155.1:0-29120 GCA_032117595.1 Acidimicrobiia bacterium
CGTACAACCTGCTCGCCATCCCCGTGTGCGACGACTACGGCCAGTTGCTCGGTGCCGTCACCGTCGACGATGTCCTCGACCGCGTGCTGCCCGCTGGGTGGCGTCAACGACGACGGCAGGTGAGCGCAGTCGGCGACGGCCGTTCCCACGGAGGGGTCGAGCCGTGAAGCGCCGTACTGAGCTCTCTATGCCCCGTCGACGTCGGCGGATCGGTATCCACTACGACCCCGACGCATTCGGCAACTTCTCCGAGGCGATTGCCCGTTTCATCGGCACGGCGCGCTTCCTCGTCTGGCAGAGCGTCATCGTCTTCTTCTGGATCGTCATCAATGCAGCGGCCACCGTGCTGCAGTGGGACCCCTATCCCTTCATCCTGCTCAACCTTGCGTTCTCCACCCAGGCGGCCTACGCAGCGCCGCTCATCCTCCTCGCCCAGAACCGCCAGGAGGCGCGCGACCGCACTCAGATGGAGACCGACCGCGAGATCAACGCACGGACCAAGGCCGACACCGAGTACCTCGCCCGTGAGATCGCCTCGGTGCGGCTCGCTCTCGCCGACGTGGTCACTACTCAGGACCTCCGCGATCAACTCGGTCAGCTCAGCGACGAGTTGCGACGGGTCACTGAGCTGCTCGAGCGGGTGGACCTGCAGCCGCGTCCAGCCGACGAGCCACTGAGTCGACCGCGCGACGAGTAGCGAGCGCAAACTCGTCGGGGTGCGAGATGGCACCGAGATGGCCGGCATCGAGTTCGAACACCTCGGCGTGCACAGCGGCCGCGAGAGCACGTTGCTTGCGCGGGGGACCAGCCGGTCGCCGGTCGTGACCACCGATGCAGCGGGCACCCCGAGCGACGCCGCCCACGGCCGAGCGTCGTGCACGCTCAGGGCACGGCCGGCGGAGATCACCGTGAGCGGATCGTTGCGGAGCACCTCGGCCGCCAACCACGGGACGAGCGGTTCGATCTCCCGGTTGTGCCGTGCCGCAATGCGCAGGGCGCGGGAGATGGTGCGCGCATACCACCACCCGCGCGTCACCGGACCGAGGAGGGGGAGCAACGCCCAACGGGCGCGCTCGTAACGCCGCTCTTTCCACTCGAGGGCCGTTGCCTCGAGCACAAGGCCAGAGACGAGACCGGGGTGACGATGCGCGAGATACATGCTGATGGGCCCGCCCATCGAATACCCCACAGCAATGACCGAGCGCACGCCAAGGGCACTCAACACTGCCGCTGCATCGTCGGCCGCACCCTCGAGCCGGAACGCCTCGCGGCTGCGACGTCCGCGACCATGTCCGTGATGGTCGACCGCCACCACGTGATACCGCTCGCACAGCGCTCGATAGGCGTAGAGGAACTGCGTATCGGCGCTCGCGGTCCAGCCATGGAGCAACAACACCGTCGTGGCCGCAGGATCGGGATGGCGGTGTTCGCGCACGAACACTTCTCCCTCACCCCGAACCGCCACCACGCGTCCGGGCGGGAGCCAGTCGGGGAGCAGCACGAGTTTCCTGCTCACCAACTCGTGTGCGCGTCAGTGCCGACGAACTCCCGCAGCGACAGTCCGAATGCGGTCAATCGGTCGAGCAAGAGTTCGTTGGGCAGCTGAGCGTCACCGGGGATCACGAGTCCCTCGGGGAGTTCGCCCTGGATCGCGGCGAGCGCAAACACGCCAGCGACCTGCGCTGCGGCGATGGCCGTGCGCTCGGCAACTCCAGCCACCAGTGCCACGCGTTCGCCATTGCGCTCACCCCGAGCCTCCACACGGAGTCCGCCGAGACCACCCTCGGGATGCGGTGGGGTGAGCATGGGCAGGCGCGCCGTGAGCCGATCCCGGCGTGTGGCCGACATGCGCGCAATGACGCGACCCACCTCGGGGAACGCCCTCGGTAGGAGCACCGGGTCGGCCATCTCGGCGCGATAACAATCCTTGGCGCCGAGGGGCTCGGGGAACCAAGCCAGCTCACGGCCGCTGCCGGCAGGGCGCTCCATCCACGATCGGTCGTGCCAGCCGAGCGCCGTTCCCCCGAGTGCACGGTGATGCTGCATCGCGCATTCGGGTCCGCCGGTTCCGTGCACCGCTACGTGGATCTCATCGAGCCGGTCGACCCGGCCCGCCAGATGGCGTGCAATCAGACCCGAGAGGCCCGGACTCATCGCTGCACCGACCACCAACGACGCCGAGTTACGTCGCGCCACGCGATCGAGGGCCATGAGGTCACGAACGTCGTCGAGGTCGTCGCACACCGACACCACGGTGACCCCCGCCTCGAGTGCGGCCGTCGCCAGCGCCACGTGCGGTCGCGGTTGGGCCAGCACAAGTACCCGGGCGCGACCATCATCGTCGTGACGCGTACCGAGATGCTGTCGAACTGCGGCTGCACGAGCGCCGAGACTCGGAACGAGCGACGTCACCAGATCGGCCCGGACATCGTCCACCTCGACCTCGACCGACTGTTCAGCGGCGAGGACGATCCGGGCAACCCGGGCGCCCACTGCTCCGACGCCGATGATGCGAATGAGATCGGTCATGCCGACCGGTCGACCGGCAGCTCCCGCCAACCACCGTTCCGCGGCGGGATCCCGCCCTTGCCGCGCACACGAAGCGCACCCGCGATGACCCCCGCCATGGAAAGTGCCATGAGGGCCCGTCGCAGCAATTTCATGGCCGTCACGCTAACCGGCCGGACCCATGAACGCTTCAGGCGATGAGCGACCGGACGCGATCAGCGATCTGGGCGACTCCCCGGGACCACGGATGATCGGGATCGATCAGACCGAACAGGTCGGCGGAGGCGTTGTGCACCAGATCCTCCGAGAGTGGCAGCACCACCGTTGCAGCCGTTTCGTACTGCCGGTGGAGATCTGTGGCGAACTGCTCGAGGTCCACGCCGCTGGGCACCTTGTTGCAGACGAGCCAGACGGTGGGAATCTTGAGCCGACGCGCCACCCCGAGCGTGACCGCCGTTCCCTCGAAGTCCTGCCGGTCGGGACGCAGGATCAAGATGAGGGCGTCGCTGATCATGATCGAGAGCAGGGTCTCCTCATTCAGGCCCGGATGGGTGTCCACCAGCACCACATCAAGATCCAGACCACTCACGAGATCGCGGAAGCCGTCACGCAGTCGACCGATGTCGTACCCCTCGTGCAGTACGCGCGCGATGTCGGTTGCATTCACGCTCGATCGCACGAGGTAGAGCGCACCGCGCTCCGTCACGGTGCGGTGAGTCGCCACGCGATCGGTCACATCGATCGCCACCTCGGTGATCTGGTGTGTTCCCCAGAGGTAGTCGTTCAGACCCGGCCGCGGTGTGTCGGCAAGACCGAACAGCACATGAATCCCCGGGCTCTGAATATCGGTGTCCACGACCGCCACCCGAGCGCCGTCAGCCGCCAACAGTGCAGCCACGTTGGCCGTCGTGTTCGACTTACCGGTTCCCCCACGGAACGAGTGCACAGAGATAACGGCAGCCACCGGACGCTCACCTCGACCAAACTCGGCGATGGAAGGACCGTGGCAGACTACGTCGGTGACCCTCGACCCGCAGGCCGCGGCACTCTGTGACCGGATTCGGCGGGCTGGGGGCGGAGGATTTGCTGGCCGAACCGTTGCCGAGATACGCAGAACCGGACTTGCGTTGTCGGGCACCTGGTCGCTCGACGACCAGGGTCTCGGTGTGGTGGCCCAACTGAGCAGAACCGACGGTGCGACTGCGGCAACGATCGCCGACGCGCTGGGTCTTTCACCCGAGACGGTCACCGAATGTCTCGACGACCTCCGCCGCGGTGGCTATGTACGGGTTCGCGAAACCCCCGACGGCAGCAAACGCTGGTCGAGCCTCATCACCGGACAACGACGCCGCGGCGGAGAGGCCTCCGCCGCGCTCTTTCAGTTGCTCGGCGACGACGACACCAGCGGCGCCTCGGACCCGATACGGGACGTCGCCGTCCGTGAGGGAGTCGCGCTGCGCATCTACCGACCGGAGCACCACCCGAGCCACGAACCGCTTCCCGTCGTCGTGTTCGTGCACGGCGGTGCGTGGG
Organism: Acidimicrobiia bacterium; assembly: GCA_032117595.1. Taxonomy (GTDB): domain Bacteria; phylum Actinomycetota; class Acidimicrobiia; order Acidimicrobiales; family Ilumatobacteraceae; genus WLJO01. Next base: position 4,042 of record JAULYZ010000155.1, read on the forward strand.
TCTCGGGCACCCTCGACAGCTACGACAACACGTGTTCTTCGATGGTCGAGTTGGCCGGCTGCATCGTGGTGAGCGTGGAATACCGGCTGGCGCCCGAGCATCCGTTCCCCGCACAGGTGGATGACTCGCTCGCCGCCTTGCGCTGGGTCATCGAGCACATCACCGAGATCGGTGGCGACCCGCGCCGAATCGCCGTCATGGGTGACTCGGCCGGAGGAAATCTCGCGACCGTCATCGCGCTGACTGCAGCGGGCGAGGGATGGCTCCGCGCCGTACTGCAGGTGCTGCTCTACCCCGTGCTCGATCCGCAAATGCAGTCGCCGTCGGTCGTCGAACACGCCGACGCACCGCTCTTCAACCGTGCCGACCTCGAGTGGATGTACGAGCAGTATCGGGCGCCGGCCGACGACTGGCGCGCATCGCCCCTTGCAGTACCCGACCTTTCCGGCGCACCCCCGACACTCATCGTTGTCGCCGGCATCGACCCGGTTCGCGACGACGGCGTTCGCTACGGCGCTCGCCTCGCAGAGGCAGGGATCGCCGTCAATGTCGAGGTGTTCCCCACCATGATGCATGGGTTCTTCGCTCTCGCCCCCGCGCTCATCGAGGCTTCCCGTGCCCGTGAGCTCGTCGCCGACGCCCTTCGACGCGCCTTCGGGACCCAGCCGTGATCGGGCCATCACGTTTCACGCGCTGGTCCACGCTGTCGTGGCGGATCGCCGTGCTCATTATCGGCCTCCTCGTGGCGAGTGCCATCGTCACGACTGCATTCGTTGCCTCCACCGAGCGCTCCAACGAGCGGCGGCGGAACAACGAATCGATGAAGAACGTCCACGAATCGGTTGCCCGCACGCTCGAGCAGGCCGACTCGGGAATCCGGGAATTCAGGGACAATGCCCTGGCGGATCGCAAACAGAAGTTGAAGGATCTGACCGATGCTCAACTCGCCGCACTCGCAGAGCTCGACCGCGCTGCTCGAACCGGGGAACTCACCCTCGAAGCGGCCCAGACCCGCGCATCGGCCATATTGTTCAGCTTCCGGTACGGCAACGACGATTACTTCTTCGCCTTCACCCCCGACATGGTGTCGATCGTCGAGCCCAACCCGACGTTCCGGGGTGACATGCTCGACTACCGCGATCCCTCGGGGAAGGCGTTCTTCCGTGAGTTCCAGTCGGTTGCACTCGGACCCGGATCCGGATTCGTCGAATATGTCGGCACGCGGATGGGGGCCGCCGAACCAGCACCCAAGGTCTCCTATGTGGCGTATTTCGAGCCGTGGAAGTGGGTTGTGGGCACCGGGGTCTACCTCGACGACATCGATGCGGCGGCCGCCGAACAGTTGGCGGACGCCAAACGCCAGCTGAGCGACTCGCTGGCGCAGGTGCGCTTCACCGAGACCGGATTCTTCTTCGTGCTCGACCGTGACGGATCCGTGGTGGCAGCACCCCCTGCACGACGGGTGGACGAGCTCGCCGCTCCCCGCAACGACACGCTCGTCCGACAACTCCTCGCAGTCGCCCCCGACGACGGCACCATCGTGCCCGTGGAGGTGGAGGCTCGCCTGGGCGAGTCGAGGCGAGCGTGGCGCTTCGACCTCTCGTCGGTGGGCGCCGACCGCTGGGTCCTCGTCTCGGCCGTACCGAGTAACGCACTCGTGGAGTCCGCCAACGATCTCGCGCTCAAACAGGTCCTCCTCAGCGCACTCGTACTCGTGCTCGGTCTCGCCATTGGGCTGCTCACCAGTCGACGCATCGTTCGGCCGGTGCAGGACATCACCGGAGCTGCGCTTGCCCTCGAGGAGGCGCGCTTCGATCCGACGTCGCTGGACCGAGCAGCGAAGCGTCGCGACGAGGTCGGGGTCCTTGCACGAGCGTTCCGCCGCATGGCCGGTGAAGTGGTGGAGCGCGAGCGGAGCCTCCGGGAACGGGTACGCCGCCTCGAGGTGGTCGTCGATCAGCGCAAGGTGGACGAGGAGATCAACACCATCGTCGAGACCGACTTCTTCCGCCGGCTCGAGGCACGGGCTGAGGTGCTTCGTCGTACCGATGACTCGGGTGACTCGGGCGACTCGAGCGATATCGACGTCGAGCGGACTCCGGGTTGACCGCCTCCGACGGAGCAGGCCGTGCACAGCGTGGCTGCCTCGTGGCAACTGGTGGGGCTAACAAGAATCGAACTTGTGACCTCATCCTTATCAGGGATGCGCTCTAACCGACTGAGCTATAGCCCCCAGCAGGGTCATGGGATCATACCGACGACGTTGCTCGACCCTCAACCGACCGAGCCGCAGCAATCGGATCACGGCAAGCGGGGTGTAGAGCCCGGGCGCTCCCCGGGTGTCGGCCGCTCTAGCGCAGCGCCCGACGGCGGCGGCGCCAGCGGGTGAGCGGAGAGCGAGCGGGGGCAACCGGACTCACGCCGCCCTCGAGCATCGAGGCATCGCCTGACTCTTCGCCCGCGCCGGGTGGGCGGCGGAGCATGACCTCTTCCTCCAGCACGGTGACCCGCACGCCGCCGACGAGATCGGTGATGAGGTTGTACAGCGTTGCGAGCACCACGTTCATCCCCGTGAGGCCCACCACGAGCAACAGTCCGAGGATCCACGCGTTGTGGTAGATCTCACCGCCCTTGAACTCGAAGCTCTTCCACCCGAACGACTCGAAGAAGCTTGCGATGTTGTCGATGGTTCCGGTGGAGTGCGCCACGTTCCAGAGGAGCACACCCGCAACCAGACAGATGACGTACATCGCCAAGTAGAAGATCAGCGAGATCTTGAACACGGTCCACGTGTCGATTGCCCGAACGACACGACTCACCTTGCGCACACGAGGGCGACCGGTACCGAAGCCGGCGGGCATGATCGGTGCGCCGCCGTACGGATCCGCCGGATACCCGTTCGGATCGAAGACGTCCGATGCCCCCGGTTGCGGCGGCGCATACGGATCGCCGTAACGGTCTGCGTACGGATCGGCGTAGGGGTCTGGGGTGTAGGCGGGGGGCACGGGCGGTTGCGCAGCGGTTGGCGGCACGCCGCCCGCCCACGACGGTGCTGGTGGGGTCGGCGTGACCGGCACCTGCACGGTGGGATTCACCTGTGCGTCATCGCTCCAGGTCTCGCGCAGAGCCGAGCGCGGCCTGGGTCGCGGAACATCGCGGCTCGGGTCGGACTCAGTGCGAGGGTCGACCGGCGGGTCGCTCATGGACACGGCGACGAGCGTAGTGAAGTCTCACGATGCCGAGGTGGCGCGCGCGGTCGACTCGGCAGAACCGACTCGGACTGTCACGACGACCTCGTTCGTGCTGCCGATCCGGCGCTCCACCAGTCGGATCAGCACCCCGCCGTTTGCGGCTGCGAGCGACGCTGCGCCCGACCGTCCACCCATCACCCCGGCGAGTGCCGCTGCATCCGCTGCCGTGCGCGCACGGGCAGCGTCGTTGGCGACGCCGCCGAGAACACCCGTTCCGACCACACCAGCTGCGGCCACGGCAACCACGCCGAGGGCAAGCACTGCTGCTTGTCCGGTGTCGGCGCAGCCCGAACGGCGACCGCTCACTCGTCGCTGGAGATGATGGGTGCCACGGATGCCACGGTCTGGCCGGCATCGAGATTCATCACGCGCACGCCCGTGGCGTCACGTCCCTGCGACGAGATTTCCCGGACCGCCATGCGGATGGTGACACCGGTGGACGACACGGCAACGATCTCGTCATCAATGCTCACCATGAAGGCTGCGATGACCTTGCCCTTCTTGCCCGTGAGCCGGATGCCCATGACTCCCTGGCCGCCGCGACCCTGTCGGTTGAAGCGCTCGATCTGGGTGCGCTTGCCGTACCCGGCGTCCGTGACGATGAGAATCGCAGAATCGTCGCGTGCGAGATCGCACGACACCACTTCGTCGTCCGCCTTGAGCTTCATGCCGCGCACGCCGGCCGCGGCTCGACCCATGGCGCGCACCTCTTCCTCGTTGAAGCGGATCGTGGTGCCCGATCGTGACACCATCAAGATGTCGTTCGATCCGTCGGTCACGATCACGCGCACGAGTTCGTCGTTGTCCCGCAGGTTGAGCGCAATGAGCCCGTCGCGACGGGATGAGTCGTACTCGTCGAATGAGGTCTTCTTCACCTGACCGTTCTTCGTTACGAAGAACAGATATCGCTCACCCGGGAAGTCACGGGTATCGATGATGGCCTGAATGGTCTCGCCGGCCTGCAGCGGTAGCAGGTTCACGATGGGAGTGCCCTTCGCCGTGCGCTCGCGCTCGGGGATGTCCATGGCACGAAGGCGGTACACCTTGCCGCGGTTGGAGAAGAGCAACAGGTACGAAAGCGCCGTGGTGTAGATCACGTGGCTGACAAGATCCTCGGACTTGAGCTTCGCCCCGGTGACCCCGCGCCCGCCGCGTCCCTGTGTGCGGAACGCGTCGGCCTCCACCGTCTTGGCGTATCCCGCTTGGGTCATCACGACGACGAGGTCCTTGTCGTCGACGAGATCGGCAAGGTTCATCTCGCCTGCGTCGAGCATGATCTCGCAGCGGCGCTGTTGGGCGAATTCCTCCTTGATGGCGGCCAAGTCGCTCTTGATCACGCCGCGGAGCACGGACTCGTCGGCGAGGATCGCCTCGTACGACGCGATGTCGGCGCGCAGGCCCTCGATGCGCTGTTCGATATCGACGCGGGCAAGTCGGGTGAGGCGGCCCAGCGTCATGTCGAGGATGTGCTCGGCCTGAGTCTCGCTGAACTCGAAGGGAACTGCCTGAAGACGAGTCCGTGCATCGGCGCGGTCCTCCGAGGCGCGAATCGCCGCAATGACCTCGTCGATGACGTTGAGGGCCTTCATCAGGCCCTCTTGGATGTGGAGTTCGCGCTGGGCCTTGTCGAGCCGGTACTGCGTGCGGCGCTCGATGACCTCCACCTGATGCGAGACATACCCCGTGAGCATCTGCGCAAGGTTCAGGGTGCGCGGCACTCCGTCGACCAGAGCAACCATGTTGACGCCGAAGCTGGTCTGTAACTGGGTGAGCTTGTAGAGGTTGTTGAGCACGACGTTGGCGTTGGCGTCGCGCTTGAGCGTGATGACGAGTTTGGTCTTGCCACTGGCCGAGGAATCGTTCGCGTCGGCGATCCCGTCGAGCTCGCCGCCGTCGACGAGCTCCTGAATCCGTGAGAGCACGGCCGAACCGCTCACCTGATACGGCATTTCGGTGACCACGATCTGGAACGTGCCGCGACGCCCTTCCTCGATGGTTGCCTTTGCGCGCATCTTCACGCTGCCGCGCCCGGTGCGGTACGCGTCGATGATTCCCGAGCGCCCCATGATGAACCCGCCCGTGGGGAAGTCGGGGCCCTTCACGAACTGCATGAGGTCGTCGGAGGTGGCGTCGGGATGGTCGATGAGGTGAATCGTGGCGGCGATCACCTCGCCGAGATTGTGGGGCGGGATGTTGGTGGCCATCCCCACCGCAATGCCCTGGCTGCCGTTCACGAGCAAGTTCGGGAACCGCGAAGGGAGCACCTGGGGCTCCTCGAACTCGCCGGAATAGTTCGTGACGAAGTCGACGGTGTTCTCGTCGATATCGGCGAGAAGCTGCATGCTCAGCGGATGCAGCTTGCACTCGGTGTAGCGCGAGGCGGCCGGCCCAAAATCGGGGCTTCCGTAGTTCCCGTGGAAGTCGATGAGCGGATGGCGCAACGAGAACGGCTGGGCCATGCGGACCAGCGCGTCGTAGATGGCTCCCTCGCCGTGCGGGTGGTATTTGGCCATCGTGTCTCCGGTGACACGGGCCGACTTGACGAAGCTGCGGTTCGGCCGGAACCCCTGCTCCTCCATGTCCCAGATGATCCTCCGGTGCACTGGCTTGAGGCCGTCGCGTACGTCGGGGAGTGCACGCGCCATGATTACCGACATGGCGTAGTCGAGGAACGAGCGCTCCATCTCCTCGTTGATCTCGATGGGGGAGATCGATCCGGGCGGTACCTCGGGCGGCCGGACGGCGTCGTCGGTCTCGGGTGTTTCGTTGTCGTCGGTCATCGGTGGTGCTCTCGCTCGGGAGGTGCTCGACTCAGATGTCGAGGAACCGGACGTCTTTGGCGTTCTGCTGGATGAAGGTCTTGCGGCTCTCCACGTCGTCGCCCATGAGCACGCTCGTGATCTCGTCGGCGATCGCGGCCTCCTCGAGGGTGACCTGCAGCAGCGTGCGCCGCTCGGGGTCCATCGTGGTTTCCTTCAGCTCCTGCCAGTCCATCTCACCAAGACCCTTCAGTCGGCTGAAGTCCTTCTTGTGATTGGGGTTCTGCGCAAGGAACTCGGCCTTGGCGGCATCGTCCTTCAGGTAGATCTTGGTCTTGCCGATCTCGGTGGAGTAGAGCGGCGGCTGCGCGATGTAGCAGTAGCCGTTCTCGACGAGGGGCTTCATCTGGCGGAAGAAGAATGTGAGCAACAGGGTTCGGATGTGGCTGCCGTCGACGTCGGCATCACAGAGTGCGATCACCTTGTGGTAGCGGACCTTCGCCGGGTCGAACTCCTCGCCAACACCACCGCCGATGGCGGTGATGAGCGCCTGGATCTCGTTGTTCTTCAGCATCTTGTCGAGGCGGGCGCGCTCGACGTTGAGGATCTTGCCGCGAATCGGGAGCAGGGCCTGCGTACGCGGGTCGCGCGCATTGAGCGCGGTTCCGCCGGCGGAATCGCCCTCCACGATGAAGAGCTCAGCTTCCTCCGCGTTGCGCGTGGCGCAGTCCTTCAGCTTGTCGGGCATTCCTGCGCCGCCCAGCGCAGTCTTGCGCCGGATTGCGTTGCGTGCGTTCTTCGCCGCAACACGGGCCTGCGCCGCGGAGATCGCCTTCTTCACGATTCGGTTGGCCTCGGTAGGATTCTCCTCGAGCCACTCCGCCAGACGCTCGTTCACCACCTTCTGCACGAAGGAGCGCATGCTGACGTTGCCGAGCTTGGCCTTGGTCTGACCCTCGAACTGTGGTTCGCGCAACTTCACCGCGACAATGCCCGTCAGGCCCTCACGGATGTCCTCGCCCGTGAGGTTCTCGTCTTTCTCCTTGAGCAGCGGCGTCTTGCCGGCGCGGGCGTACTTGTTCACCACGGAGGTGAGCGCCGTGCGGAATCCCTCGACGTGCATCCCGCCCTCGATCGTGGAGATGCCGTTGGCGTACCCGTGGATGCCCTCGTAGTACCCCGTGTTCCACTGCAGCGCAATATCGCAGATCTGGCCGTCGTCGTCGGCCGACTCGAAGTGGGCAACCTTGGTGAAGAGCGCCTCCTTGGAGGCGTTGAGATGTTTGACGAAGTCGACGATGCCGCCCTTGTAGAGGTAGGTGACTTCTTGCTCGCGCCCCGGGCGTTCGTCGACGAAGACGATCTCGAGGCCCCGGTTGAGGAACGCCATGGTCTGCAGGCGCTCGAGCACCGTCCGCGCAACGAACTCGGTGCCCTCGGCCGCGAAGACCGTGGGGTCGGGCCAGAACTCGACGGTGGTTCCAGTGCTGCGCCCGCGGGCGGGTGTGGAACCCGTGGGCGCAAGCTTGCCCTGGGGCTTGCCGCCCTTTGCGTACTCCTGCGCGTACCGGGTGCCGCCCTTGTCGACAGTGACGAGGAGCCGCTCCGAGAGAGCGTTCACCACCGAGACGCCCACGCCGTGGAGGCCGCCGGAGACCTTGTAGCCCCCGCCACCGAACTTGCCGCCGGCGTGCAGCACCGTGAGTACCACTTCAACGGCGCTCTTGCCCTTGTGGGGTCCACTCGGATACGGGTCCACCGGGATCCCGCGGCCGTCGTCCTCGACCCGACAGGAGCCCTCGGCGGTGAGGGTGACCACGATGCGGGTGCAGAACCCCGCCATGGCCTCGTCGACGGAGTTGTCGACAACTTCCCAGATGAGGTGATGGAGACCCGCGAGGCCGGTCGAGCCGATGTACATACCGGGCCGTTTGCGGACCGGATCGAGCCCCTCGAGTACCTGAATGGCCGTTGCGTCGTACTCGGCCGACGGTGCGGTTGCCGATGCGGTCCCGGCGGGGGTGCTGGTCACGTGATCTTGCTCCTCGACACACCAAATGTGCTGCTCAATAGTGCTGGTCAGCACGGGTTTCTGGGGGGTGGCCGCCCGGGCGGCTCGCTCACCGAACCCCGACGGACAACATCCGACCCGGCGAAGTCTACTGCGCGATGGGATCCACTCGGTGGATGGATTCGGCTCTCATTCGGCTCTCATTGAGCCCGACTGCCGGGTTTCTCGGCGAAAGTGACTCGCGGGTGCCCGAGATCGGATTTCGTCCCTTCGGGGGCGGTCAGCGACGGCGGACGCGGATCTCGATCCGCACGACACCCTCGCCGCCGACCTCGGCCAGTCGCTGGAGCACGGTGTCCTCGAGATAGCGCAGTTGGGTGGCCCAACCCGGCTCGTCCACCTCGACGAGGAGGGTTCCCTCCGCGAGGCGGACCGGGCGGGCATGGGCCGCGACCTGCGCGCCAACAGCGCGCTCCCAACCGGCGAACACGCCACCGACCACCCGAGCCGGGGTCGGCGCCGCTCCGGGGGGTTGGAGCGATGCCAGAACCTCGTCGAGGGCGGCGGCGAGGGGGACCGGCCCGGTGTGGCGACGACGGAACATGCTCACACCTCGTCGTCTACCACGTCGTCGAGCACGACGCCGGCAGCAATCCGCAGGATCCGGTCGGGATGAGCGTGCTCCGGGAGCGCTGCCGCCGTGGTGAGGATCACCTGCGCCGCGGGCAGATGCTCGAGCAGCGACCGCGACCGCACCGGATCCAACTCGGAGAGCACGTCGTCGAGCACGAGCACCGGCGGCGAGTCCGTGCGCTCGGTGATGAGTCGATGCACCGCCATCCGGAGTGCGAGGGCGAGTGTTCGTTGCTCGCCCTGCGACGCATGCGTGCGCGCCGGCATGTCGTGGATGAAGAGATCGAGTTCGTCGCGGTGCGGGCCGACCGTGCTCACGCCACGACGAACATCGTCGAGCCGCGCTGCGGCGAGTGCCTCGGCGAGTCCGGCGCGCCGCCACGCTGGCTCGTAGGTTCCGACGACTGGTGTGTCGCGATCGGCCAATGCGCTGTACGCCGAATGAAGCATGGGCCCCATGTTCTCGACGAGTGCAGCGCGCGCTGTCCCCAACTCGTCCCCAGCCTGTGCAAACTTCGCGTCCCACACATCGAGCGTGAACGACACGTCATCGGTGAGTCGACCGCCGGCTTGTTTCAGCAAGGTGTTGCGCTGACGAATGATGCGATCGAGATCGCGCTGGAGCGCATCGTGCTTCGGCGACAGTGCCACGAGCGCGTTGTCGAGGAATGTTCGTCGCTCTCCGGGCGCGCCTTTCACCAGCGAGAGGTCGTCGGGCGAGAAGACGCTGACGCGCAACACACCGAGAAGATCGCGCGTGCGTACGAGTCGCTGCCGGTTCACAAATACTCGATTTCGTCCGTTTCTGTTGAGCTCGGCCTCGATGAGGATGACTCGTCCGTCGTCGTGGACGACCTCGGCGCGGATGACGGCCTGTTCGCATCGGCTGCGGATCAATGCCTCGGGCGGAACGCTGCGGAAGCTCTGCAGGGTGGCAAGGAACGCAAGGCCTTCGGCAAGGTTGGTCTTGCCCTGGCCGTTCCGGCCGACGACGACAGTCACCCCGGGAGTGAGGACGAAGGACGCTTCGGTGTAGTTGCGAAAGTCCTTGAGATCGATTCGCCCGACGATCACCGGTGGCGACTACACCTTCTGCGGCATCAACAAGTAGAAGAAATCGTCGCTGCCAACACCGCGCAGCACAGCCGGTCGCGTGGATTCGGCCTTGGTGGCAATGGAGATCTGTTCCCCGGTGCAGGCATCGATTCCCGACGCGAGGTATTCAGCGTTGAACGCAATGGTGATCTCTCCGCCCGAGAACGTGGCATCGACCTCTTCGGTAACGGTTCCCTTGTCGTTGCTGATGGCCTCGAGCCGAAGCGTGTCGCCACCCATCGTGAGGCGGACGGGGATGGTGTCGCGGGCGAGGAGACGGACTCGGCGCAGCGCGTCGGTAAGCGCCTCTTTGTCGACCGTGAGCAGATTCGGGTACGCGTCCGGCATGAGCTGGCGGTAGTTCGGGAACTGCTGATCGATGAGACGGGTGGTCACCCGGGCTGACGCGGCTTCGAACGTTGCATCGCGCTCGCTGAGCCGGAGCGTGAGTTGCTCAGCCCCCGACGCCAACCGAATGACTTCCTGGAGAGCGCGGGCGGGAACCAACACGCTCTGGTCCGCTCCGAGCACGGTGGTGCCGCGAAGATCGCGCACGGCGAGCCGGTACGAGTCGGTGGCGACCAGTCGGAGACCGGTTGCTTCAGCAGCCATGAGCACACCGGTGAGCTGCAGTTTCTGTTCGTCGGTACTTGCGGCCCGCACCACCTGACGCAACGCCTCGACGAAATCGGATGCAGGGAGGGTGACCGAACTGCCCCCCGGGGCGCCGAGCCGCGGGTAGTCGTCGAAGGCGAGTGAGCGAATGCTGAATCGCGAGCGGCCAGCGCTCACCTCCACAACATCATCCTCGGCGGCCATCTCCACCTTTGCGTCGGCGAACGACTTCGTGATGTCGGCCGAGAGGCGTGCTGGCAGCACCACACCTCCATCGCCCTGACCGGCAACGGTCAGTTCGTGCTGCACGGTGAGTTCGAGGTCGCTCCCGGTGACCGTGAGGCGATCGCCCTTCAGTTCAAGACGGATTCCCTGCAGCACCGGCAGGTGTCCGGTACGCCCGGTGGCTGCGCGACTGGCAGCACCGAGTGCCTCGGCAAGGACATCTCGTTCGCATCGGAACTTCACCGTCTTACTCCTGCTGGTGGGTGATGAATCAGGTAATAACGCTAATAAGGGCTGTGGATTGTGGACACTGAGCCATTCGACCTGCTCAGCACCCGTGCTGCCATGTGAGTGGCCGTGCACAGGTTTCCACAGTTCGCCGGGCCGGATGAGCAGGGCCGGTGGACAACTCGGCGTCGTCCACAGCGGCGGTCAGGTTGTCCCCCGCGTTGTCCCCCGCGTGGTTCGTGATGGTGAGGCTGCCCACTGCTCTCATTCCGCGGTCGTCGCCATTCACCCGGTGGTGAGCCGCTGGCGCAACTCGTGCACCTGGTCGTAGATCTGCTTGCGCTCGGCCATGAGCCGCTGCACCTTCTCCACGGCGTGAATGACGGTGGTGTGGTCCCGGCCGCCGAAGAGCCGGGCGATCGAGGGGTAACTCAAGTCGGTCAACTCGCGGAAGATGTACATGGCGACCTGCCGCGACGTGACCAGTTCCCGTTGCCGGCTCTTGCCCCTCAGGGCGTCGATGGGGAGGTTGAAGTACGCCGCAATCTCCGTGAGCATCTCTTCAGAACTCCGGGGGCGCGCCGTGGCCTCCGTGAGGAGGTCGCCGAGGAGTTGTTGGGCCAGCGGGACCGCAATGGGGATCCGGTTGAGACTGGCGTAGGCCGTGACCCGGATGAGGGCGCCTTCGAGCTCACGGATGTTGGTGGTGATGTTGGCAGCGATGAATTCGAGGACATCGGCCGGAACCTGACTGTGGTCTCGCTCGGACTTGTTCCGGAGGATGGCCAATCGGGTTTCCAGGTCGGGCGGCTGGATGTCGGTGATGAGACCCCACCGGAACCGGCCCCGGAGCCGTTCCTCGAGCGTTGGGATGTTGTCGGGCATCCGGTCGCTCGAGATCACGATCTGCTTGTTGGCGCCGTGCAGTGCGTTGAACGTGTGGAAGAACTCCTCCTGGAGCCCCTCCTTGCCCTCGATGAACTGGATGTCGTCGATGAGGAGCACGTCGATGTCGCGGTAGCGGCGCTTGAACATGGCGGTCGAGCCGGTTCGGATGGCCTCGACGTACTCATTGAGGAAGGTCTCGGTGGACACGTACCGGACCACGTAATGGCCGTAGTTCTGGTTGACGTAGTGCCCGATGGCGTGGAGCAGGTGGGTCTTGCCGAGGCCAGCGGCTCCGTAGATGAAGAGCGGGTTGTACGAACGGGCCGGGGTCTCGGCCACCCGCATCGCGGCGGCGAGCGAGAACTGGTTGGACTGACCTTTCACGAAGGTCTCGAAGGTGTACCGGGGGTTGAGCCCGGCTGACATGGCCGCCTCGTTGCCGTCGGTCCCGGTGTTGGAGGTGGCGCTGTCGAACCGACCGCTCACCACGGTGGAGGCGCCGGCACCACCGGCTGCTGCGAACTTCACCTGCTCGGGCTTCTCGAGTTCGATGTCGACGTCGACCAGGAGCTGCGGATTGGCCACGCCGATCTCTTCGAGAGCGTCGCGTACCAAGGGGAGGTAGCGGTGCAGGATGCGCTCTCGGATCACGGTGTTCGGGACACCGATGCGCAGATAGCCACCGTCGGCCGGCAGCGCACGCACGTCCTGAAACGTGGACAGCCAGACGGCGTCGGAGACCTGCTCGCGCAGGATCTCGGCCACTGCTTTCCACATCGAGTCGTGGTCGCTCACCTGCGCCACCTTGCCCTTGTCCGCACTTGTCCACAGTCCCGTCCACAGCTTGTGGACAGCGCAGGCTGGATGCCCCAACCCGGAGCCGGGACGCTAGCAGCAGACGGCCGCCGACGCCCTAGGCGACGGCCGAGGGGGCTCGGTTGCGCCGGTGTGGAGCGTCGAGCCGGCGGACCGCCGGAAGGCCGGCATCGCCCGGGGAGGTTGTCGCCGGGAGTTTGCCCCATCTAGCCTTGACGGGTCAGTGCGGCCACCTTCCAGCCGGTCGCGCACCCTGACCACGAGTGTGCCGGCCACATCGCCGTCGATGTGCACCGGGCGTGGGCAGCCGAGACGAGGAGGCATGGGTGAAGCGCACCTTTCAACCGAACAATCGCCGTCGGGCCAAGAAGCACGGCTTCCGCCAGCGGATGAGCACGCGGGCAGGGCGCGCCGTCCTGAAGGCCCGCCGTCTCAAGGGCCGTCACCGGCTGTCGGCCTGATTACGCCGCTGCGTGGGCGTGGCGACTTCGACCGGCTCCGGGCCGAGGGACGCCGTTGGTCGGCGTCGGGGGTCTGGTGCGTGCACCGGGCTGGCAGCCCGGGCGATCCAACACGGATTGCGTTCGCTATCGGACGCAAAGTGGGCAACGCTGTGACCCGGAACCGCCTCCGCCGCAGATTGCGCGAAATCCTTCGCTCGCACGCGCTGCCCGTGGGCGACTACCTCATCGGCGTGCGGCCCGAGGCGTCACAGATGTCGTTTGTCCAACTTCAACAGCACGTCGGGTCGCTCGTGAGTTTGGTGAGGTCCGGGGCGGGTCGCTCATGACCGGCCGGGCTCAGCGCTTCTTGATGGGCGGCGTGTCGTGGTACCAGCGCCAGCGCGAAGGCCATCCGTCGCCGTGTCGCTTCACGCCCACCTGCTCCAACTACTCGCTCGAGGCGCTGGAGACCTACGGTGCAGCGAAAGGCACGTGGCTCACCGTTCGACGGTTGCTGCGATGCCGACCGTTCGGCCCGTACGGCTTCGACCCCGTGCCGGAAAGATCCGATCTCCACCCGAGGAAGTCCAGTGCTCGCCAACGTATTTGACCCGCTTGCGAAAGTCTTCGCCTGGCCGCTGACGGCCTTCTACTCGTTCACCGGCAGCTATGCGCTGTCGATCATGCTCATCACCGTGGTGGTGATGCTCATCACCACGCCGCTGACCCTGAAGAGCACCAAGGGCATGCTCGAGATGCAGCGGCTCCAGCCCGAACTGCGCAAGCTCCAGGCACAGCATCGCGGCGATCGCCAGAAGCTGAATGAAGAAATGATGCGGCTCTACCAAGAGCACAAGGTGAACCCGCTGGCGAGCTGCTTCCCGCTGCTGCTCCAGATGCCGGTGTTCATCGGCATGTTCACGCTGCTGCACGGCCTCACCGATCGGGCCGAGGGGTCGCAGCTGTTCACCCCCCGAATCATCAGCAAATCCTCTGAGTTGTATCAAGATTTGAGCAAGACCGACGAGATGCTCTCCTGGGGATTCGACCTCGCCTTGTCCCCACGGGAGATGTTCAAGGACAGCACGGGCAAGGGCATCATCTACGTCCTCATCGTGGTGCTGCTCGCTTTCCTGTACTGGGTACAGCAGCGGATGGTGGCCAACCGGACCGTGTCACCCACGATGTCGGCGGGGCAGGCCAAGTTGCTCCAGTACCTGCCGGTGGCCTTTGCCGTCTTCCAGATCTTCTTCCCGCTCGGCCTCGTCTTCTACTACGTGTGGCAGACGGTGCTGCGCATCGTCCAACAGTCGTACGTCACCCGGCGCTTCTACCGTGGTGAGGGTTCCCTCGGAGCCCAAGCCCAGGCGGCAGGGGCGGCGGCACGGGAGATGGCCAAGGCGGACAAGGACAAAGGCGCGGGCGGCGGGCTGTTCGGCGCAGCCCGGGCGGCAGCCAAGGAAGCTCAGCAGGGCCAGCAGGCACGGGGCCGGGGCCCGGCACCCAAGGGCGCACCGAAGGGTCGCCCGACACCCAACCGCCCGGCTGCTGGCAAGAAACCAGCTCCCGGACGCCCCACGCCATCGGGTGGGGCGAAGGGGTCGAGCGGTGCTCGGCCACCCGCGAAGCCGAATAAGCCTCAGAAGCCCAAGAAGCCCGGTTCCTGACCGGCGCATTCTGAGGTCGCACAGAAAACGGACACACGCCAAACGGGCCGGGTAACCGGGTCGGATTGGCCTCTTTCACACGACGGAACAACACATGGAATGGGTTGAGACCACCGCCAAGACGGTGGAAGAAGCAAAAGAACTCGCCCTCGACCAGCTCGGGGTGGACGAAGCCGACGCCGAATTCGAGGTGGTCGAAGAGCCGCGACCTGGTCTTTTTGGCCGGACGCGGGGGGAGGCGCGGGTTCGGGCTCGAGTCCGCCCGAGCAGCCCCCGACCGAAGGTGGAGCGACGCGATCGCCGACGCAAGAACGGCGCTGACAAGGCCGCCAACCCCAGTTCCGACTCCGCAGCGACGGATGCCCCGTCGGAGTCTGGTGCTGGCGAACGCGGCGGTTCACGCCCCAAAGGCGCCTCGTCGTCCTCGCGTGGCCGCTCGCCCCGCCCCGAGGGAACACCTCGCCCAGAGAAAACGGAGAAGCCCGTGAACGACCAGCAACCCAGCCCCGAGGCGGTGGCCGCCGAGGCCGAGAAGTTCCTGCGCGGCCTGCTGGACGCCCTCGGGCTCGAGGGACGCACCACCGTGCGCCTCGACGGCGAGGAACTCGACGTGTCGCTCGACGGCGACCAGCTCGGCGTCCTCATCGGTCCCCGGGGCACCACCTTGTTGGCGGTCCAGGATCTCGTCCGGGTGGCCAGCCAGCGCCGGATCGGTGATCACCAGACCCGCCTTCGCCTCGACATTTCCGGTTATCGCGGGAAGCGCCGGGTTGCTCTGGAGCGCTTCGCCATGGAGCAAGCGGATGCCGTGGCGGCCTCGGGCGAGGAGCGGGTGCTCGAGCCGATGCCGTCGGCTGACCGCAAGGTGATCCACGACGCCATCGGGAACCGCAGCGACGTCGTCACCCGGTCCGAGGGCGAGGATCCTCGCCGCCGCGTGGTGATCGCCCCCGCCTCGGCCGACTGAGCCGACCATCCCGCCACCGACGTGACGTCGCTCAGGGCGATCCTCAGCGAGTCCCAGCGGATCGGTCTGATCGGCCCGGGCGACCTCGAGGTCGCCATCGAACAGGCCCGGGGCTTCGCCCGGGCCATCCCGGCTCGGGCCCGCCGTGTCCTCGACGCTGGTTCGGGTGGCGGACTCCCGGCGCTGGTGGTGGCCGAGGAGCGCCCGGACCTGCACCTGACCCTCGTTGACCGCCGTGGACGGGCCTGCGACCTGCTGCGCCGGGCCGCACAGGCACAGGGCTGGGCCGATCGGATCACCGTCGTCCACGCCGACCTGAGCGAGTTGGGGCACGATCCGGCCTGGCGCGGCACCTTCGATGCGGCGACGGCTCGTGGCGTTGCCCCGCCGGCCGACGTCGCCGAACTGGTCCTACCGCTCGTGCGGACCGGAGGAGTGCTGGTCGTCAGCACTTCCGGGGACGGGAGCGCCTGGCCCGACGACGGGTTGGCCCGGATTGGCGCCCGGATCCGGGAGCGTTCGGCGGGCCTCGTGGTGGTGGAAGCCGGTGACTGCCCGGACGCCTACCCCCGCCGCCGCCGCCAACCCGACTTGTTTCACGTGAAACATCCCTGAATGCCGCCCGGCCGGTGTTTCACGTGAAACATCGGGCCCTCGGCACTTGGGCGCCTTCCGGACGGGCAGATAGCATCGCCACGCGCCGGACGAGGGGCCGAGCGCGTACCGGAGAGGCCGGACCGACGTGTCGATGAGCGATCAAGACCTGACGGCCACTGCCGGACCCCGAGCGCTTCCGAGGGTGCTGGCCGTCACCAACCAGAAGGGTGGGGTGGGCAAGACCACCACCGCCGTGAACCTTGCCGCCTGCCTCGCCGAGTCCGGCTACCGCACCCTGCTCGTGGATCTTGACCCACAGGGCAATGCCTCGACTGGGCTCGGGATCCAGGTGCAGACCCTCCAGATGTCGATGTACGACGTGATCATGCACGAGGCGAGCCTCGCCGACTGTGTGAAGCCCACGGAGATCCCTCAGTTGTTCATCGCCCCGGCGAGCCTCGATCTGGCGGGTGCTGAGATCGAACTCGTGCCGGCGTTCAGCCGCGAGATGCGTTTGCGTCGAGCGATCGAGACGGTCGTCGACGACTACGACTTCGTGCTCATCGACTGCCCGCCGTCGCTCGGCCTGCTCACGGTGAACGCACTTGCTGCGGCACAGGAAGTGCTGGTTCCCATCCAGTGCGAGTACTACGCGCTTGAGGGACTCGGCCAGTTGTTGAAGAACGTCGAGCTCGTTCGACGCAGCCTCAATCCCACGCTCGAGCTGTCGACCATCGTCTGCGTGATGTACGACGCCCGCACCAAGCTCGCCGACGGTGTGGTGCAGAACGTGCGCGAATACTTCGGCGACAAGGTGTGCAAGACCGTCGTGCCGCGCACGGTGCGACTGTCGGAAGCCCCGTCGTTCGGTCAGCCGATCATCACCTTCGATCCCACCTCGCGTGGATCGATTGCGTATCGCGAGCTTGCGAAGGAGGTGAGCGGTGGCGCAGCAGCGAGGCCTCGGTAAAGGACTCGGCGCGATCTTCGGCGGCGCCGTTGATGCAACGAGCACGACTGGTGCAGCGCGAACGGGGCTTCACGATGTGCCGATCGACGCGATCGATCCGAATCCGAATCAGCCGCGCGTGCATTTCGACGAGGTGTCACTCGACGATCTTTCGGCATCGATTGCTGCACTGGGTGTGTTGCAGCCGGTCCTCGTGCGTCCCGCAGTCGGTGGTCGCTATCAACTCATTGCCGGCGAGCGACGGTGGCGCGCTGCGCAGCGCGCAGGACTCACTGCGATCCCTGCGATCGTGCGCGAGATCGACGAACTGGCATCGGTGGAACAAGCGCTCGTCGAGAACCTGCATCGCAAGGATCTCACCGCGCTCGAGGAAGCATCGGCGTACCAACAACTCATCGACGACTTCGCGATGACGCATGAGCAAGTGGCCCAACGTGTGGGCAAGAGCCGTGCGGCGGTGTCGAACACGTTGAGACTGCTGCAGTTGCCGCCGAGCATCCAGCATCTGCTCGCCGACGATCAGCTCACCGCCGGACATGCCCGCGCGCTGCTCGGGACGTCGGATCGCAGTTACCAGGAGCACATTGCGCGCCGTGCCGCTGTCGAGCACTGGTCGGTGCGTGCCGTGGAGCAGGCGATCCGGGATCGCGAACTCGGCCCGGGCAATACGACACCAGCACAACCGGGTGTGGTCGTCTCGCCCCGCCCCACCACTCCCGCCGGGACGCTGCGGCCTGCCTCGGTGCTCGAACTCGAAGAGCGGCTGTCCGAGGCACTCGACACCCGGGTGCAGGTGAGCATGTCGGGATCACGGGGCAAGCTGATCGTGGAATTCGCCGATCTGGCCGATCTCGACCGGATCTTCCGTCAGATGACGTCGGGATCCGGCGACGACGCGGTCGACGGGCTCTGATCCCGCCGCTCGGCGTGCCGGCCGGGCGTTCCCCGTGGCAGTTGTCCACCGACCCTGTGGACGACAGCGGGACCGCTCACAGGCGGTCTGAGCAGGAGAAAGGCCACCGTCGGACGCATCTCACGATGCGGTATCCACAGATTCCGCGCAGGGCTGGGGATATCGACGGACCGCAACACTCAACCTCATGCTGAGGGTTGTGTGTCTCACCTACTGAGATCGGGGGACGCGTTTCCCGTTCGTTCGTTGACCCACGACTCCAGCGCTGCACCACAGGCGTCGGCCAATGCCGCTGCATCGTCGGCGACGACGCGTACCGGGCCCAGCCGGCAAAGGACTGCGGGCATCTTGGTCTCGCGCAGCACCGGGAGGCGGATCCCCTCGATGGTCGGGGAAGTGGGGAGGAGGCCGGCGAGCTCGCCAGCGAGTCGTTCGGCAAGGGCACGGCCGGCAGTCGACTCGAACGCAGGAACTTGGTAGTAACAGATCGTCGCCTCGGTCTCGATGCTCGCCTCGAGCCCCAGGTACACGTGCGCGCGGAAACGGTTGGCGGCCTCGGCCTGCACGGTGGCGTCGGGCTCATCGACGAGGATCACGTCGGCCCCGTACGCACGGGCCACCCGCGCCACGGCACGTGCGAGCGAGCTGAGCCCGCCGAACTGGCCGATCACCAAGCGGCACTCGAGGAAGTGGGACAACGAACGAATGCGCTCGGCCTCGCGCAGCGCATACACGCCCGGCCCCTGTCCCGATTGGCGTCCGAGTCGATCGAGGAATCGCAACGTGTCCGGGCCGCAGACACCGTCGCCGGGCATGCCGCACGAACGCTGGAACTCGAGCAAGGCGGCCGCCGTGTGCGGTCCGAAGATGCCATCGACTCGACCGGCATCGAACCCCAGACGGCACAACTCGGCCTGCAGTGAGGTGACATCGTCACCGCGCATATTGGGCGAGGTGAGGCGCAAGAGACGGTCGCCGAGCGACCAGCCCGCCTCGACGAGGGCAGCCCACGTGGCGTCGTCGCACACGCCGGTGGGGCGAAGCCCGCGGGCCTGTTGGAACCGCGACACCGACTCCTCGGTGGAGGTGCAGTACGTGCCGATGGTGAGCTGCGGTGTGGTGAACCCAAGACGCGAGAGTCGGCGCTGCAGGTCGCGCACCGCCTCGCCGCGGTGACCGATGCTCAGTGGGAGGGCCCGAGATATTCCTGGAGGTCCGCCAGCAGAGCGCCCTTGCCCTTGGCCCCCACCAGGCGCTTCTTGATCTCGCCGTCCTTGATGAGCAGGAGCGTCGGAATGCTCATCACGTTGAACTTCTGTGCGAGCTCCGGATTCGCGTCCACGTCCACCTTGGCCACTTGGATGCCAGGTTGCTCCTTGGCCAGTTCGTCGAGGATCGGGGCGATCATCTTGCATGGTCCGCACCAGTCAGCCCAGAAGTCGACGAGAACCGGTTTGTCGCTCGAACGAACGGTCTCATCGAAGGTGGAAGAGGAGAGATGGAGGATCCCGTCGGACATGTCGGGGAGGTCCTTTCGGCTGGAGAACGTGATGTTAGCCAGTGCAACGTACACCCGAGGGAGTTATTCCCGAGTGGCTGGGTCGGGTTTTGGGGGCGCAGGTCACCCGGCGTGCTGTGCCTCGAGCCACCGCTCGGCGTCAATGGCCGCCATGCAGCCCGAGCCGGCCGCCGTGATGGCCTGCCGGTAGATGTGATCCTGGACGTCGCCGCAGGCGAACACGCCGGGGATGTTGGTGTACGACGAGTTCGGCTTCGTGACGAGGTAACCGTTCTCGTCCATGTCGAGCACACTGGTGAACAGGTCGGTGTTCGGACGGTGCCCGATGGCAAGGAAGAGTCCCGTGACGGGCAGCGTCGTCAGGGCACCGGTGTCGGTGTGCTGTGCGACGAGTCCGGTGAGGCGCTCCTCCCCCAGCAGGTCCACCACGGTGTGGTTCCAGAGGAACTCGATCTTCGGATTGGCGAAGGCACGGTCCCGCATGATCTTCGAGGCGCGCAACGTGTCGCGTCGGTGGATGAGCGTGACCTTCGATGCGAACTTCGTGAGGAAGGTGGCCTCCTCCACGGCGGAGTCGCCGCCGCCCACGACCGCGATCTCGTGCCCGCGGAAGAAGAACCCGTCGCAGGTTGCACAGGTCGACAGTCCGTGGGAGAGAAGTCGACTCTCGGCCTCGAGGCCGAGCATCAACGAACGTGCGCCAGTGGACACGATGATGCTGTTGGCCTGGAACTCGGTGTCGCGCACCCACACCCGGAACGGACGCGACGAGAAGTCGATACGCGTGACTTTCTCGGTGAGGTACTCGGCACCGAAGCGCGCAGCCTGCTCGCGCATGTTCTGCATCAGTTCGGGCCCCGTGATGCCGTGCGGCCATCCCGGGAAGTTCTCGATCTCGGTGGTGAGCATCAACTGACCACCGGGCTGATCGCTGGTGGACGACGGCTCTCCCTCGATCACGAGCGGGGCGAGGTTGGCGCGAGCGGTGTAGATCGCTGCGGTGAGGCCGGCGGGGCCGGAGCCGATGATGATGACGTTTCTCACGGATGACATGTCATTTCTCCACGGGCGCATGGCGCTTGGCCATGAGGAACGAACCAAGGATCACGAAGAGCGCCCCGGTGACGAGATACGAGATCCACACGGCGGTGTCGTGATCGATGGTTGCGTCGCCCGCATGAATGGCCCAGCGCGCACCGCCGAAGACGAGGACGAGGAAGCCGAGCAGCATGACTGTCTTGGACGACTTGACCACACCGACGATGACGATGAGTGCGCCGAGCAGCGCAACGACTCCGACGATCCAGGCAGCAGGAGTACCGAGCTCCCACGTGAGGTACGCCTGCACCGCACGCACGGAGGCGATGCACGCAACGACGAGCGCAACGAGCGCAGCGAATGCGGCGAGCAGTCCGTAGACGACGGCGTTCGTGGCCTGCACGGCGCGGGTCGTGACGGTGCTGCGGACCTTCTGCACCACCTTGTCGATGGCGTCGGCAGCCTGTTTGGGCCACGCCGGATTCAGTGGGTTGAAGGCCATGTCGGCCAGCCTAACCGTGGGCTCTCAGGAGCCGAGGGTGGCGCTGGCGATCACCGAGCACGTGAGCGAATCGATGACGAATGCTTCGGTGGGTGAGTCGACAGACGGTGCAACCGTGAGCAACGCCGCAGCGCCGTTCCAGGTGATGGACGCGATCGGCTCACCGCGCACCTTCGCGCACGATGCTTCCGGTGTGGGTTGACGCGCAGCGGCGCGCTCTTCGAGCGCAGCAGCCACCAGGGCCGGAATCTCGGTGGGCGCGGTGCCCTCGAGGAGGGGCGCCGTACCCGCTTCCGCGTCGCCGGACCCGGTGGAGGTCGCCGCAGCCATCGGGTCGAGGCGATCGTCGGCCGCAGTCTCGGGGGACGTTGCCACCTCGGGCGCCTCACCGGATCGGGCGAGGCTCGAGGCCTCGGCGCTGACCTCGGCGGTGGCGTCGGCAGTCACCGTGGTGCCGTCCGAGCCGCGACCGGCGAGGGAGCCGGCCACGATCCCCACCGCAGCGAGGGCGGCCGCCGCCGCCAGCACCGGGGCGAGGCGTCGAGCCCGGCGGCGGGCGAGATGGTCCCGGGCGGACTCGAACGAGACGACGTGGGCGGACTCGTGGTCGCTGGCGAACGCAGCCAGGGCTGCAGCGAGATGGGTGTCTCGCCGACTCGGGTCGACCGGGATCGGTTCGCCGAGGCGTACCCGCACGGCGGAGAACCGTTCGGCCAGCTCACGGACCTCGGCGGAGGCCTCGGCCTCGAGTCGCTCGGCCGGGGTGAGGGCGTCGTCGACCACGGCGCTGGCGAGCTCGACGAGGGCGTCGGGCGGCAGGTCGGGGCCGGTCGGGGTGGTCATGGCTGCCCCTTTGGACGGTCGGCGGGGTCGGTTTGGTTCCCGACCCGTAATTCCGGGGCGTCGCTGCTGTCGGCGCCGATCCCCGCAGCGCCGAGCGATCGGGCGAGCATCGCCCGGCCCCGGGCGATCCGGGACCGCACGGTGCCGATCGGGACGTCGAGGGTGGCGGCAATCTCGGCGTAGTCGAGGTCGGCGACATCCCGGAGCACCACCGCAACCCGGAACTCCTCGGGAAGCTCAGCAAGTGCTGACGTGAGGGAGAGGTGGTCCACCACGGTCCGGTCGAACGGGACATCGCGGTGGTCACCCGAAAGGAGCAGATCGGGCGACCCCTCGAGTGCCTCGAGCGGTGCGGTCGGTCGGCGGGAGCGTCGACGGATCTCGTCGAGGCAGGCGTTCACCGCAATGCGGTAGATCCAGGTACCGAATGCGGCGCTCCCGTCGAAACGAGCGAGGCCGCGCACCGCCGACAAGAGGACCTCCTGGGTTGCATCAGCAGCGTCCTGATCGTGATGCAGCATCCGTCGACAGACGGCGTGGACCCGGTCGTAGTGCCGACGCAGGAGGAGATCGAGCGCAGCCCGGTCGCCGCCCTGCGCGGCGGTGACGAGCGAACGGTCGTCGCGTTCATCGGCGTGCCCGGTGCGGCGCACGTCTGCCTCAGGTGCTCGCCGGGCCGAAGGTGATCTCGTTGAACCCACCGCGGAACGGGTTCTGCGAACTGCAGTCGTTGTCGCGTCCGACCTCGCGCAGCATCAGCAGCAGGTACCGCTCCGGTCGGTCGAGTGTCACGGTTGCGGTGGTCGACCGTTGCTGGGCGGCCTGCGCAATCGGCGAACCCCAGGACTCGAACGCAGCGAAGGGGCTGTCGGCCGCGTAGATGTCGACGTTCCACGGTGCGTTCGGGAACTGCATCGTGAGGACACCCTGTGCCGGCTCGCTGAGCTTCACGATGACACCGACACCCTGTTTCGCCCCGAAGTACTGGTTCTGGTAGCAGGTCGTGAGCCACGCCGTTTCCGGGTCGCCGTCCTTGGCGAGCTTCACCTGGTCGTTGTTCTCGGTCTTGTCGCCGAAGGGGTCGAAGCTGGCGACCGCCGACACCTTCGCCCCGCTGTAGGCGATGTTGGAATCCGGTTCGCCGACCGAACTGGCACCGGTCGATGTCGACTGGTTCGCGTCTCGGGTATCGGGGCTGTTGCGCAGCGCCGACCAGAGCACGAGCCCCGCAGCAAGGGCCGCCACGAGCAGACCGACCACCAGCACCATCGCCGGGGCAGGACCCCGACGGCGTGGGGCAATCGGTGGACGCCGCCGAGTCGTCCCCGCGACCGGCGTGTCCGAACGGTCGCCCGCGGACGAACGCGGCAGCCGCGGAGCGCGCTGCATGGTCTGTTCATCGAGATTCGGCCACGGTGTGACGAGCGCAGAACCACTCTGGATGCGGGCAACAGCGGCGCACACCTCGGCGCCGGTGGACGGGCGCTCCGATGGTTTGCGGGCGAGCAGCGACTCGATGAGAGCAATGACCCCCGATGGCAACTGCGGGCGGAGCTTGCCGAGTGGTGTGGGATCGCGATTGACGCGCGCCAGCGCAGTCTCGGCATCGGAACTGCCCTTGAAGGGCACGCGTCCGGCGAGGCATTCGTAGAGCACGAGACCGAGTGAGTAGAGATCGGCGCGGCCGTCCAGGCGGTCGCCTCGCACCTGCTCGGGCGACAGGTACTTGGCGGTGCCCATCATCACGTTCTCGCTGGTGAGGTCGTCGCCGCCCTCGGTTGCCTTGGCGATGCCGAAGTCGGTGAGGAGCACCTGCCCGTCGTCGGCGATGAGGATGTTGCCCGGTTTGACGTCGCGGTGGACGAGACCCGCAAGGTGAGCGGCATCGAGGGCACTCGCGACGGACGTGGCAATGCGCAGCACCTCGTCGATGCCGAGTTGTCGACGATCGTCGAGGACCTCGCGCAGGCTGTGGCCCTGCACGAGTTGCATCACCACGGCCTGTCGGCCGCCGAAGTCGACGCGGTCGTACACCGCAACAACGTTGGGGTGCTCGACACTCGCAACCGCGAGCGCCTCACGGCGGAATCGCTCGGCAGCAACGGGGTCGGCGGCGAGTTGTTCCTTCAGTACCTTGATGGCGACCTGGC
Source organism: Acidimicrobiia bacterium (assembly GCA_032117595.1). GTDB lineage: Bacteria > Actinomycetota > Acidimicrobiia > Acidimicrobiales > Ilumatobacteraceae > WLJO01. Next base: position 28,172 of record JAULYZ010000155.1, read on the forward strand.
GGCTCAGTTGGTTGTCCCACGCAAGCCACACCTCGGCCATTCCGCCGTACGCGAGCTTCTTGAGGAGTCGATAGCGATCCGCCAAGAGCTGGGGGGACTGGGACGATTCGGTCACCGTTCATCCACGCTAGTTGTGCGATGCGGACGTTTTCGGGCAATCAGCAACGTCGGTGTTCGATCAGTGCACGTGTGCACGATGGGTTCGTCCCGGAAGTACGTGCCGGGACTGCGCACCGGGTTCGCTGTCAGGACGATGTCTGGAAGACCACGGCCATTGCGCCGCGGCCGGCGTGTGCGCCGATCACGGCGCCAACATCGCCGATGAGGATGTCGCCGGGAGCGACCGGGCGGAGCATGTCGACGAAGGCGTCGACGTCGGAGCAGTCGGCGTGCGCAACCGCCACGAGGGTGACGTTGCTGTGCTCGGCCACCTTGTCGACGAGGAACTGGAGAGCCTTGGCCCGTGTGCGCTGCTTGCCGCCCTCATGGACCTCACCGTCGCGGCACTGGATGATTGGCTTGATGGCGAGTGCCGAGGCCAGGAACGCCTTGGCCCCGCCGATGCGCCCGCCCTTCTTCAGGTTCTCGAGCGTGTCGAAGGCGGCCCAGACATGAGTTCGGGGGACCAGATCACGGGCAACCGCCGCGGTCTCGGCGAGCGAGGCGCCACGGGCGGCTGCCTCGGCTGCGGCCACCGCCATCATCCCGAGCCCGAGCGACACGGACCGGGAATCAACCACTTCCACGGGAATCGTTCCGGCGACCTCCTCGGCCGCCAACTGGGCGCTCTGCATGGTGGCCGAGAGCGAACTCGAGAGCGAAACCACCACGATGCCCGTGGCGCCCTCGGCGGCAAGGCGCTGGTAGGCGGAGGCAAAGTTGCCCACCGACGGCGCAGCGGTCGACGGGAGTTCCTCGGAGGCCGAGCACCGGGCCCAGAACTCAGCAG
>JAULYZ010000156.1:0-10316 GCA_032117595.1 Acidimicrobiia bacterium
ACCGGCGATCCTCAAGCCGCGCAGTACACCGGTGGTGCCCGAACTGCGCATCTGTGCGGGGATGTCGGGCAGCGCGGCGAGCGCCCAGAGGGTGGCGAGGAAACTGACGACGTTGATCGCGAAGCACCAGGCAGGGCCTTGGTGAGCAATGACGAACCCTGCGCCCATCGGGCCGACTGCACGGGCGAGATTGTTCTGGGTGGAGTTCAGCATCACGGCGTTCTGGACCGCACCGGTCGGCACAAGGTCGGCGAGGAACGCCTGCCACGACGGTGACGTGATGGCGGTGAGCACACCCGTTGCGAGCGAGAGCGCGAAGAGCACGCCGTAGGAGTGCCAACCAACGATCCACGCCGCCCAGGTGGCGAGGGCCTGCACGAGGCCTGCGACGGTGAACCAGCGCAGCATCCCGCGGCGGTCGTACCGATCGGCGAGCGACCCTGCCCACGGCCCGAGGACCGCAATCGGGGCGAGCGTGGCGAGGGTGATGAGCGTGGTGCGCAGTGCGCTCTGGGTCTCGGCAGCGACGATCCACGCCAGCGCGGCCGCCTGCATGAGCGAGCCGACGCCGGAGACCGCTGCGCCGAACCAGAAGAGCCGGAACGAGCGGTAACCGAGTGCCCGAACGGCCGACGGGACACGGAGCGAGGGCTCGTCGAACCCGCGCTCCCCGTCGATCTGCACGTCCGTCGACCCTAGTGCGCTGCCGGGACCGGCTTGACCACGGTGGGACGCGCAATGAGCAGGGCCGAGCGATGATGCGTGGCGCGAGCAACACCGTGACCGAGGCGTGTCACGCAACGGGTACCGTGCAGCACGCCGTGAGTTCCAACCCCCTCGCCACGCTGCGCCGACACCGAGACTTCCGACGGCTCTGGATCTCCGCGCTCATCTCCGACCTCGGCACCTGGATGCAGGCGGTCACGGTGAGCGTGCTCGTCGCGAGCACCAGCAAGAGTTCCGGCGCTACCGCTCTGGTGTTCTCGAGCCTGTTCATTCCCCAGGCGCTCATCTCCCCGTTCGGGGGCCTCGTCGCCGATCGCTTCGACCGACGCCACGTGGCGATCGCCATGCAGTGGACCCAGGCCGTGATTGCGGGTGTCCTCGCACTCGTGATTCACCTCGGGGTCCGCTCCCCCTTCGCCCTCGCCGGCATCGTGTTGGTTCAGGGATGCGCGAGCGCCATGAGCAATCCGGCCTTCGGGGCGATGATCCCGCTCCTCGTGCCGCGCGAGGAGCTCCTCGGCGCACTCTCGCTGTCGGGAATGACCTGGAACACCGGCCGCGCCATCGGCCCGGCACTTGCGGCAGTCACCGCAGCGGTCTGGGGACCGGCGGCAAGTGTCACCGGGAACGCCATCAGCTTTGTCCTCATGGCACTCGTGCTGCTCACCATCAAGCGCTCGCTCCATGGCGGCGGCACGGTACGGCTGCGCAACGCGCACAGCGAGATCACCAAGGCCGCACGACTGGCGGCACGCACGCCGGGTCCGCGCACGATGATGATCAGCACGTCGTTCCTGCAACTGTGCGTGGCCACGACCTTCAGCACCGTCCCCACCTTCGCGGCCTCGGTGAACGACTGGCAGCGCCTGCCCATGCTGCTGTACATCGGCATGGGCGTGGGCGCCCTGCTCGGGGCGTTCACCGTCGCCCCGCTCACCAATCGCATCGGACGATCCCGGGTACTCACGCTCTTCCCGTCGATTGCTGCGGTGTCGATGATCCTGGCAGCATCAGCGGGCTCGACGGTGCTGGCGATCGTTGCGCTGTTCGTGTTCGGCATGTCGTCGCCGGTGTCGTTCATCGCCTTCGGCGCCGTCGTGCAGCGCGATGCTCCCGAGGCGCACCGCGGACGGATCCTCTCGATCTACTCGGCAGTGGTCGGCCTCTGCTTCGGAGGGTTCTCGATTGCGGGTGGCTACATCGCCGACGGGTTGCTCGGCCTGCGCAACACGTATCGAACCTCTGGCATCCTCCTTCTGGCACTCATCGTGCTGGTGCACGTGTTCTGGCCCGGGTGGCGACGCACGGTCAACGGCACGGACCCCGAACCGTTCTGGCGACCGGGGACCCTGCTGCACCGCAAGCACCGGGCCCGCTGATCGGCCGATTGGCTGCCCCGTTCACTGGCTCCGGTGGCACTGCGCCGCCGGCCCGCACCACGGGTTCAGAGGCCGAGCGTTGCGGTGATCTCGGCTGCCAGCCGACCCGACGGGGTGGGCCCGAGTGCGCGATAGCGAACAATGCCGTCGGGATCCACGAGGAGCACTGCTGGCGTGGAAGGCACACCGAGCGCAGCGGCGGCGCTGCCGGCTGAGTCATCGATGAGGAATGGCCACGGCCATTCCTCGCGCACGAACCAACTCGACACCGGGTCGGTGGCCGTGTCCCTGCCCGGCCCGGTGACCACCGTGACCACCGAGAGGTCCTCGGGGGTGAGATCGCGATGGTGCCACTGCACGACATCCTCCACGAATCCCTGCACATCGACATCGCTGCGGTTGATGACGATGATGAGCAGTGGGTCACCGGCCTTCACCGAGATCGAGCGGCTTCCGAACGTCTTGCCGTCGATCCGCGGTACGGGGAGGCCGATGGAATTGTCGGCGGCACCGGCCTCGGGCACCGGGAGCGGGGTTCCGGTCACCTCCACGGGCTGCACCTGCGCGAGCGGTCCGTCGAAGGTCTCGTCCGAACCACCACCGGTCACCACGAGCACCATCACCACCGCGATCGCCACGATTGCGATGGTGCCCAACGCGATCCAGAGCACGCGGCGCGAGTTCACGGACCCTGCCGGTCTGGCGACGTGTTGCGGAGTGGTCTGTCCCTCGGGCATCGGGACCAGCGTAGGCCCGCACCGGTGCCAGACTCGGGGCATGCCGCGCATGAAGCCAGATGATGTGGAGACCTTCCTCGCCGAACCCCATGTCGGCGTGCTGGCCACGCTCCGACGCAACGGGCTGCCCTACACCGTCCCCGTCTGGTTCGAGTGGGACGGCACGGCGGCATGGATCACCGGCACCTACGAGCGGGTGTGGTGCAAGCAACTCATGCACGATCCGCGTGCGTCACTGTGCATCGAGGCGATGTCACCGGCCGCCGGGCACGTCGGGATGGACGGTGCCGTGACCGTTCACGAACTTCCCTCGTTCGACATCTGGCCGATCTCGCAACGCCTCGTCGACAAGTACGTCCGTCGCCCGGCAGGCGACGCAGCCGCCGATGCGTTCTACGCCAATATGCGCACCGAGCACCGCCTGCTCTTCAGACTCGAGCCGCAGGTATTCCGGGCGATCGACATGCGCGTCTACCGCGGCAAGCGCGCCGACCGCGAGTTCCAGCAGCGCAGCAGTGGGTCAGCTGGCGCGTGAACCCATCTGCACGGTGAGCACCTTGCTCTGACCGTCGCGGAGGACCTCGATGGTGGTGGTGGTGCCCGGGGTGAGCAGGCGCAGTGCAGCACCCAGTTGCTCGATGGTGGAGATGTTGGTGTCGCCCACCTTCTTCAGGATGTCGCCCACCTGAACCCCGGCCTTGCTCGCACCGGTGCCCGCCGTGACGTCGACAATGGCCAGGCCGTTCGGCGTCTGGCTCACCGACACGCCGAGGAACGCTGTTGGCGTGCGCGTGACCTTGCGGCCCGCCTTCAGGTCCTCGAGGAGCGGTTTGATCGTGTCGATGGCGATGGCAAAGCCGATGTTCTGGGCGCTGGGGATGCCCGCCGAGTTGATGCCGATGAGCCGACCGAGGGAGTCCACGAGTGCGCCTCCCGAGTTGCCCTGATTGATCGGGGCATCGGTCTGGATCAGGCCGTACAGCGTGATTTCGTCGCTCTCCTCGAGCGAGCGGTTGAGTGCGGAGATGATGCCCTTGGTAACCGTGGGGCTGTCCCCGAGGCCGAGGGCATTCCCGATGGCAACAACATCGTCGCCCACACGCGCCTTGCTCGACTCGCCGAGCTCGATGGGTGTGAGTCCCGTGGTGTCCTTCAGTTGCATGAGCGCCACGTCGAAATCGGGCGCCGAGCCGAGCACCTCGGCTTCGCGCACCGTGCCATCGCCCATCTTGATGGTGTACACCGCGTTGTCGATCGACCGGCCGAGCAGGTCGGAGGTGTCCACGACGTGTGCATTGGTGAGGATGAGTCCATCGGTCGAGATGACCACGCCCGAGCCGGCCGACAGTGCCTGCACGGCGCCCCCGTCGACCGTGCGTCCGACCTCGATCGCCACGACCGACGGCCACACCTTGTCGATGAGTGAGTGCAGGTCCAGAGCACCGGTATCGGGGTTGGTGACGAGCGGGGCCGCCGCCTTGCCGGGTGCGGTGGTGACCGTGGGGGCGGGCGCCTGGGTGACGATGGTTCGCGTGCTCTCCTCGGTGAGTTGCACGGTGGCGAAGGCCACGCCGGCCGACACCACGGCGCCGACGAGTCCGCCGACGAGTCCGGCGCGCAGTGTGCGGTTGCGGTCCTTGCTGCTGCGCTGACCGCCCGATTCGGGGGCAGGCCCCGTGCCGACGGACGGCAACGTGGAGAACGGGCGCGAACCGACCTCGCCGTAGTTCATTCCCGTGAAGGTCGACGGGTCAACACCCGGGGGCGGCAGCGGTTGGCCCGGCGGCATCCACTGATTCGGCCAGTTACCCGGCCGGTCCGACGACCAATCGTTGGGACGATCTGCGCTCATACCCCAGATGCTGCCAGCACCATCACCGCTTTTCGACGCGGCCCCTACTGGGAATTCCCTGAGAATCTCGGCACACCGGGCATCACCGCTCGGTTCCGACGCCTCGAGTACGTGGATACCGGCGCTGCATCACCACCGGGCCGCACGCGACCTCAGCGGTTCTGTACGACCTGGGGCGAGCGCTGCCACATGATCGCCCCGTCGAAGCTGAGCTTGTAATCGGGCGTGAACTCGATGATCACCCGGTGCGGGCTGTCGAGGAACTGCTGGAACACACGTGCGGCCTCGGTGTCGCCGCGGAGGTGCCGTGCGAACTCGGGATAGAACCAGTCCTTGGTGGCGCGGTCCTCGTGGATCACGCAGGTGCCCTTGTAGGTAACGGTCTTTCCACCACCGAGGGACGAGCCGGTGGAGTTGACACAGAGCGACGCGCGCGGGAAGCGACGCAGAGCCGGGATGCGCTTGCGGGTCTCGGCAGCGGTCATCCAGAACTTCCCGTCCTTCGGGAGGAACGACATCACCACGCCGAACGCCTCACCCTTGTTGTTCGTCCACATGAAGACACCCTCACGGACGAGTTCGAGGAGCTTCGCCTCGAGTTCGTCGGAGAGTGCGCACTCGGTGAGGTCTTCGTAACTGGAATCAGCGTTCTGCTTGTCGGCCATGCGGCGACTCTAGATGCGGGCTCAGCCGCCGAGCGGATTCGGGTGACTCGTCGGCTGGATGAGCGCGTCGGTTCCCCCGTCGATGATGATCGTCTGGCCGAGGATGCAGGTATCCGTAGAGAGCAGCAGCGCGATCACTGATGCGATCTCATCAGGGGTTGCCCACCGGCCGAAGGGGATCGGGATGGCGTCCACGGATGCCTTGGCCTCGGCCACCTGCAGCAGCGGACGGGTCATGCCGGTGTCGGTGAGTCCGGGCGCCACGGCGTTGACCTTGATGCCGCGGCCGATCCACTCGGGCAGCACCGAATGGGCCCGTGCCCAGTAGCTCAGCGCGAGCTTGCCGGCCGGGTAGGCGAGGAATCCCTTGTCGGCGAAGTAGGACTTGCACGCCTCCTCGTCGTCGAGGTGCTCGAGGTAGAACGCTGCGTGCTCACGGGTGAGTCCGGGCGTGAGGATGGTGGAGTTCGACGAGATGAAGACGATGCCCGAACCGTTCGCACGTGCGAGGGCGTCGTGCAGTCCGTTCACGAGCGCCATCACGCCGAAGAAGTTGATCGAGACAAGGGCATCAGGGGCACCCGTGACGCCCGCTGCCGGCACGAGGCCGTGGAGCACGCCACCCGACACCTCGAGCACCCGCTCGACCGTGCGGCGACGGCCATCCGCCGTACCGAGATCCGCCTCGACCTCTGCGTTGCGCAGGTCGACTCCGATGACGCGGTGCCCGTCACCCTCGAGACGGCGCTTGGTCGCCTCACCGATCCCGCTGGCCGAACCCGTCACGCAATATGTCCCCATCCCCCAACTCTGCCAGAGATGTGGGGGGGCGCTCGCCACCTGTGGCACAGTGATCCGAGTCCGCATGCATCGGTCGGATCGGCGGAGCCGGACACGCACACAGACGACACAGGGGGACGGGCCATGGCCAGCATGAGCGACCAGGATCTCGCACGCGTACAGACGATGCTCACCGAGCGGGACATCCTCAACCTGATGATCCGCTACGCCGATCGGATCGATGCCAACGACCCCATCGGGTCTGCCGCCTGCTTCGCCGAGGACGGCGTGGGGCACTACTGGGGCGAGTTCGTCGGACGAGAGGCGATTGCAGCACGGCTGGCCGGCATCCTCGACCAGTTCCTCTGCACGAGCCATCACCTCACCAACTGGATCATCGACATCGACGGCGACCGGGCACGGGCACAGTCGTACGTGTACGCATTCCACCGGCGCCGCAGCGACGACCTCCCTTTCTGGGTCTCGGCACGCTGGATCGACCAGTTGGTGCGCACGCCGCACGAGGGCTGGCGCTTTGCGCGTCGGGAGGTGGCGGTGGTCGGCCGGGTGCTCGTCGAGGACATCCAGCGCGACCTCAACCACCCGAACCACCCCGGTCGCCTCGACCGTCCGGTCGGCGTGTGGCCGCTCTGAGCACCTCCCCGTCCCGGTGCTCAGCGCGTTCCTCATCAGCTTTGGCGTGATCTTCGTCGACGCAGCGCGCGGGTAGACGCCGTTACTCCTCGACAACGATGCGAGCCGAGGCGAGCGGCGGTCGCTCGGCGAGATTGAGGGCGACCTCGGTGCCGGTGGGCCGGAGGAGCGCCGGGGCTTCTCGCGCGAACGCTGCGGCCGCAGGCGTGCGCTCGAGCAGCGTGGCCATCACCTCGGCGGCCTGCACCGAGAGGCTGTGCAGGTCCTGATGACGGTGCATACGGGTGCCGAGGTCGACCTGACCGATCGAATCCGCACCGAAGCGCATGGCAGCGTCGATGAGGAGTGCGATCTCCACGCCCCAGCCCTGCACGAACGGGAGTTGCTCGGCCATCGATCGACGGACCGCATACTCGCCGGAGAGCGGTTGCTCGAGCGCGGCGAGCTCGGGGAAGAAGAGCGAGAGGAGTGGCCGCGCCACGAGCTCGGTGGTGCGGCCACCGCCGCCGTGCTCGGTGGGCCGGTTGTAGCAGCCCTTCACGATGGCGAGGTCGTCATGGAGCAGGAGCGGCATCACGAGACGGGTCACCCATGATGCGTCGAAGGTGGTGACATCACCGTCGCACCACACCACGAAGTCGCTCGAGGTTGCCGCGAGCGACGCCCAGAGTGCATTTCCCTTGCCCGAACCGCCGCCGAAGAAAGCGTGTACCTCGTCGACGTGCACGACCCGCGCACCCGCCTCGCGAGCGACGCGACCGGTGCCGTCCTGCGACCGGTCGTCGAGGACCACGAGATCGTCCACCAGCGAGCCCAGCAGCGAGCGCTCGATCTTGGTGACGAGACCACCGATGGTCTCGGCCTCGTTCCGGCACGGGATGCACACCGACACCGTTCGGTTGCCTTTTGCGCTCACGGCCCGACCGAGATCCCACGACGCCGTGTCGAAGGTGCGAACCGAACCCGAAGCCACGGGAGCACGATACGGTTCGGTTCCGTGATTCTCTACGGCGTGGTGAACGCCTCACCCGACTCGCTGAACGAGGACTCCATCGCCACCGACGCCGACAGTGCTGTGGACCGTGCACGCGCACTGCTCGGATCAGGTGCAGAGGCGATCGACCTCGGTGGCCAGGGCTCCACCGACAATGCCACGGTCGTGCCGTGGCAGGACGAATGGGATCGACTGCGCACCATCGTCCCCGCGCTCGCCGAACTCGGCGTGGACCTGAGCGTGGACACGTGGCGCCCCGAGGTTGCGCGGCGCGCGCTCGAGGCGGGCGCAACGGTGATCAATGCCGCCGACGGCATGCAGACCGACGAGATGTGGCAGGTCGCTGCTGAGTTCGACTGCCCGGTCGTGGTGCCGTTCCTGTCGGGTCCCAACCCGCGCGAGATGCAACACGTCCGGCGCGATCCGGTGGAGACGATCGTCGAGTTCTTCGAGGCACGTCTCGCTGATGCCGACCGCTACGGGATGCGCCACCGCTGCATCATCGACCCCGGTACCGGATTCGCCCCGAGCAACTGGCCGTGGGAGGAGCGCTACCTCTACCAGAAGCAGGTGTACAGCAACCTCGGGTCGCTGCGTCGATGGGACCTGCCGATCTACATCGCACTGCCCTGGAAGGACACGCCGCAGCACTGGGAACTGATGGAGATCGTCCTGGGGCAGCAGCCCGAGTACGGACGGGCGCATTATCCCGACCGCGTTCGCGCCGTGGAGCGTCGTCTCGCCGGCTGACGGATCGTTCAGCGAGTGGGGAGCGACCCGTCAGACGAGGTCGTCGAGCTCGCCGATGGGCCACACCCCGCCCTTGGGGAGCAGATCGTCCCAGCCCTCGGGGCAGCGCTCGGGCGCAACATCGGAGAGCGGATGGAGCACGAACCGACGCTGGAAGATGCGCGGGTGCGGCACGTAGAGCTCGTCGGTGTGGATGTTCGCGTTGTCGTAGAACAACAGGTCGAGGTCGAGCGTGCGCGGACCCCAGTGCACGAGACGCTGGCGACCGGCGAGCGCCTCGATGCGCTGACAACGGCGAATGAACGCGAATGGGTCGAGCGGTGTCTCGACGACCACCACCATGTTGAGGTACGCGCCCTGATTGTCTGGGCCACCCACGGGATCGGTCTCGTACACCCGCGACTGACGCACGAGTGGACCCAGTTCGCGAACGGCGAAACGCAGGTACTCCAGCCGGTCACCGAGATTGCTGCCGAGAGCGACCACGGCGGTGTGCTGCTGGCGCACCGGAACCTGCAGGTGCTGTCGCGAACGCACGATCTGGACGGCCGTGGACTGGAGGTCCTCGGGGATGGGTGGGCGGAGCTTGGTGAGGCGCACCTGCACCGACTCGACCCGGTCGACAAGCAGTGCCTCCTCGGCGATGCGGTGCGCGAGCCGTTCGAGGAGGAGATCCTTGGACTCGCGCATCACAGAAGCCACGCGCTCGGCCACGAGGCCGTAGTGCGCCGTGTCGGCGAGTTCGTCGGAGAACCCCGCATCGGCGAGGTCGACATCCAGCACGAGGTCGACCTCGAGCGGCTGGGCGGCCTCACGTTCGTGGGGCAGCACGCCCACCACCGTCATGACCCGGAGCCCGTTGATGATGATCTGGTCCATTGCGATCCCCTGCTCTGTGCCTCCCCGAACGCAAGGGTCTTCGGGAAGACGACGAACGCTATCCGGCCGCTGACCGACGCTGCTGGAGCAGGGCGGTGACGACCTTGCCGTCCGCCTGACCCTTCGTGGCCTTCATCACCTTGCCGACGATGGCACCCGCAGCCTTCTCCTCGCCGCCGCAGTACTTGGCCCACGCCGCGGGATCGGCAGCGATGGCCTCGTCGACGGCAGCGGCGATGGCGCTGGTGCCCATCGCCTCGTAGCCCTTCTGCGCAGCAATCGCGGCGGGATCGCCACTCCCGGTCTCGAGCATGGTGGCGAGGACGTCCTTGGCCTGCGTTGCGGTGAGCTGGCCGTCGCGCTCGAGCTGAGTGAGCGCAGCGAGACCTGCTGCCGGCACCGCCGGCTGCTCGCCTGCCTCCGCATACGCCTGCTGCACATACACCAGGACCCGGTCGGCCACACCGCCGACATCGATGGCCTCCCGCACGTAGGCGTCTTGGCCCCGGTCGACCACGGTCCACACCGCATCGGTGGTTGCGGGGACACCGACGAGTGCGGCGAGCGACTCGCGCCGCGCCGCCGGCAGCATCGGCATCGACGCGCGGACTCGCTCCACCCACGCCGGATCAGGAACGAGCGGCACGAGATCGGGTTCGAGGAAGTAGCGGTAGTCCTCCGCATCCTCCTTGGAGCGAAGAGTGTGCGTGCGGCCCTCGGCCTCGTTCCAGTGGCGGGTCTCCTGACGCACCTTGTCGCCCGCTTCGAGGAGGTCGATCTGTCGACGCGCCTCGTACTCGATGGCACGACCGAGCGAGCGGACGGAGTTCACGTTCTTGATCTCACAACGCGTGCCGAGCGGATCGCCGATCCGACGGACCGACACGTTTGCGTCGACAC
>JAULYZ010000157.1:0-2030 GCA_032117595.1 Acidimicrobiia bacterium
ATCATCGACACGTGGATCATGGGGCACTCCAGCGACGCAGAGGTGCTCGCCAAGCTCGAAGCCGGCCGCATCCCCTCCGCCCCCGTCCTCGATCCCGCCGATGCCATCGGCCACCCGTATTTCGAGTCGCGTCGCGCCGTGCGGCGCATCGCCGACCCGATCCTCGGCGAGGTCGTGATCCCGGGCAACCCGTTGCGGTTCTCCGAGTACCCGTGGGACCTCGACCAAGTGGCACCGCTCCTCGGCGAGCACAACGCCGAGGTGCTCACCGAACTCGGGTACTCGCCCGATGCGATCGGCTCGCTGGTCGATGCCGGGGTCCTGCGCTCCGGCGACCGCTGAGCGGTCTCGCTTTCGGGGGCACACGCCGACTCACGTAGGGTTTCGCCCGGAGGGCCCGCATGCAGTACCGACCGACCGCCGAAGAACTGCTCAGTGACATCGCCGCACTGCTGGAGGACCAGGTCATCGACGAGGTGAACCCTGCGCTGCAGCACAAGGTGAGGGTGGCCGCAAACCTCGCCCGGATCCTCGGGCGTGAGGTGACACTCGCCCCCAGCAATGCCGAGCGCGAAACCACAGTGCTCCGCGACCTGCTCGCAGTTCCTGCTTCGGAACACCCTCCGCTCACAGAGCTCCGAGCACGGCTTGCCGATCTGGTGCGTACCTCCGATGTGCCGGGTCGCACCGACGACGAGGTGTGGGAGGCGCTCGTGCAGATCACGCGCGACGACCTCAACATCTGCAAGCCCGGTCACGATTCGTGGACCGGCGACGACTGGGGCGCGGGCGCATGAGCAGCCAGTTCGAGACGGGTATCGCACGCTGGTTGAGAGATCACTACGGCCGCGAAGTTGCCGTGCGCGGCCTCGAGCAGGTGACGGCAGGCGCTCGTCGCATCAATGCGCTGTTCGATGCCGTCGACGCTGCGGGCAATGTCATCGAGCGCCTTGCGCTCACCGCACTGCCGACGCTCGACATCCAGATCCTCCCCATGACCGTGGAGGCGACGGTACGCACCCTCGCCCACGACGCCGGCGTGCCTACACCGCGGATCCTCGGCGCCACCGAGGATCCGTCGTACATCGGCGGGCCGTTCTTCGTGAGCGAGCGCATCGACGGCGAGACCATCCCGCGGCGTGTGCTCCGGCTCGTCGAGCAGCACGGCGTCGGCACGACGATCGCGAAACAACTCGGCAAGGCGTTCGCAACACTGCACTCGATCGACCCGACACTTGCGCCGGCTGCGATCATGCGTCCGACCCCGGGGCCGATCGAGGCGGCGCTCATCGGCACCGACCAGTCGCTGCGCGGTCTGCTCCAACCGTCGCCGGTTCTCTCGTACGGCATGCGCTGGCTCGAGCAGAATCGACCCGACGAGCCGAGACAGAACACCATCGTGCACAGCGATGTGCGCAACGGGAACATCATCGTGAGCACCCGCGGACTCGAGGCCATCCTCGACTGGGAGGGAACACGCATCGGCGATCCTGCCGAGGACGTCGCCTGGCCGATGGTGCGCATGTGGCGCTTCCGCAACGACCACCTGCCGGTCGGCGGTTTCTCTGCGATCGCGCCCTACCGCGCTGCCTACGAGGCGGCCGGGGGCGAGTGGGACGACGAGCGCGTGCGCTGGTGGCTCACGCTGGGGACCCTGCGCTGGGGACTCGGGCTCGCCAACCAGGCACACCAGCACCTCGCGGGTCAGTACGTGAACATCGTGATGGCAGCGAGCGGCCGACGAGTCTCCGAACTCGAGTACGACACGCTCATGTGCCTGCGCCGCTCCTGACGCACGCAGCAGCCCGGCGGGTCGTCCGGTACGGTCGGCACATGGGCCAGTACTGCACCGCCGAACGAGACAACCACCTGCTCATCGTCACCATCAACCGACCCGAGGTGATGAACGCTCTCCATCCGCCCGCCAACCGCGAGATGTCGGAGGTGTTCGATGCCTTCGCCGCAGATCCCGACCTCTGGGTCGCCATCGTCACCGGGGCCGGCGACCGCGCGTTCAGCGCCGGCAACGA
>JAULYZ010000158.1:0-6838 GCA_032117595.1 Acidimicrobiia bacterium
AACTTCGGCCAGACCAACTACGGCGCAGCGAAGATGGGCCTCGTCGGCTTCACCCGCGTGCTCGCCGTCGAGGGCGCCCGCTTCAACATCAAGGCCAACGCCATCGCCCCGCTCGCGCTCACGCGGATGACCGAGAACATCATGGGCAACCTCGGCGACAAGCTCGATGCCGGTCTCGTCTCGCCCGTGGTCGCCTTCCTCGCCAGCGAGGAGTGCGATGTGAGTGGCGAGGTGTTCTCGGTCGGCGGCGGACGTGTCGCACAGATCTTCGTCGGCGAGACGCAGGGCTACTACAAGCCTGATCTCACGGTCGAGGACGTGCGCAACAACTGGGACCGCATCCGCGACCGCGAGGGCTACGCAATCCCGATGAACCTCGCCGAGGAGACCGCTCTCTACATGCCCTTCTTCAAGGGCTGATCACCGCACGCCGGAGGGCTCGGGCTGGCGGTTGACTCCTGCCCCCGACGACCGGGAGACTTCCCCACCGTGAAGCACGGCCGGGATCGAACGCTTGCAGCGGCCTGCGCGGTCGTCGTCGCAGCACTGGTCGGGGTGTCAGTGGGTGTGGGCACGCCCGGCGCGCGCGCCGAGGGCGAGACCTCGAGCACCACGGCATCGAGCACACCGACCCCGGTGTACACCTGCCCGATCCGCGGCGAGAACCCGCCCGACCCGCTCCCTGCGCCCAACGGTGAACCGCCGGTCGCCATCGGCCCGGTGCACACGCCTGCGCTGACGGGCGAGGGCGTCTTCACCGAGCGGCTGACCCTCGGGGGTTCGCCGGTGCTCTGGACAGCGTCGATCCGCCCCCTGCCCACGAAGCGCTCTGTCGTTGCGAGCGTGGCGGTCTTCGACCAGACGAAGCTGACGGCTGCGCTCTACAACGGTCGGCGCCTCCCCGGTGGCGGACCGTGGAAGAACTACAACCGGGTGCGCGGCGCTGCACTGCCCGCGCTCGTTGCAGCGTTCAACGGTGGGTTCCAGTTCCGCCACATTGCGGGTGGCTACGTGACTGAGGGCAGGGTTCGCAAGCGCCTGGTCCGCAAGCAGGCGACGCTCGCCATCAAGCACGACGGCTCCCTTCACGTCGGAGTCCTCGGGTGCGACATCCTCGACGACGGGTCGTGGAAGTCGATTCGCCAGAACCTCCCACCGATGGTGTGGCGCGGCGCGTCTGCGCTCCACCTCGCACCACGCACCACGTACTGGGGCGACAACTACGGCGGGGTCCAGTCGAGCAAGCGATCGGCGATCTGCACCCGAACCGACGGCCGCCTCATGTACGTCTACGCAGCGATGGTCACCACCCGGGAGTTCGTGCGGGTGCTCGTGAGGGTCGGCTGCCAGACCGGGATGGCGCTCGACATGAACGGTACGTGGCCCCTCTTCACCTACTTCCCGGTGGGCCTCGGCACGATGGAGCGGAGGGGTCGCACCCTCGACCCGCGCCAACGGCCGGCGTACCGCTATCTCGTGGGCTCGCTGAACGACTTCATTGCCCTCTTCGACCCGTCGTTGCTCCCCGACGGTGCCGTCGCCTGACCGGCCCCGCTACGGTCGCTCCCGTGATCGAGGTAGCAGCATTCGCCGACGAGGCCAAGTCGTGGCTCGCCGCCAACAAGTCCACCGCACCGCGCGACTACGGCGCCATCACGCCGCCCGACCTCATCGGACGGGCGAAGGAATGGCAGCGCCGCCTGTTCGACTCTGGCTTCGCCGGGATCCACTGGCCCACCGAGTTCGGCGGGCGCGGTCTCACCCCTGCCCACAACGCAGCGTGGATGGAGCAGTGCGCGCTTGCCGGTGTGCCGCCGGTGCTCAACATGGTGGGCCTCGTGCTCGCCGGTCAGTCGATCCAGAAGTTCGGCACCGACGACCAGAAACAGCAGCACCTGCTCCCCACCGTTCGCGGCGAACAGGTGTGGTGCCAGTTGTTCAGCGAGCCCGGTGCGGGCAGTGATCTCGGCGGTCTCAGCACCAAGGCCGAGCGCGACGGCGATCGTTTCATCGTCAATGGCCAGAAGGTGTGGTGCTCGGGCGGTCGCTACAGCGACTGGGGCATCCTCATGGCGCGCACGAACCTCGATGCCCCCAAGCACGAGGGCATCTCGTTCTTCCTGCTCGACATGCGACTCGCCGGCATCGAGACACGGCCCCTCAAGCAGATGACCGGCGAGGCCGAGTTCGACGAGGTGTTCTTCACCGATGTGGAGGTGCCGGCCGAGTGCCTGCTCGGCCCGCTGCACGGCGGTTGGGGCGTGGGCATGGCGGTACTCACCAACGAGCGGGGACACATCGGCACCGCAGTGATCGGCCTCGAACGACGCCTCGACGCCATGGCGCGACTCGCCGAAGGACGCGACCTCGATGCCACCTCGTTGCAGACGCTCACGGATCTCCTCTCGCGTGGCATGGCCTACAAGGCGATGGTGTCGCGGCAGGGACCCGTGGCATCCACTGCAGCCTCGCTCATGAAGTTGGGCATCACCGAGATGACCTTCGAGGCCGCAATGCTCCGGGGCTCGATCGCCGGCGCTGACGCCATGCTCGAGAGTCCCGACGCGCTGGGAATGCTCGCTGCTCCGGGTGGCCGCATCGCAGGCGGCACGAGTCAGGTGCAGCGCAACATCATCGGCGAGCGTCTGCTCGGCCTGCCGCGCGAACCCAAGGGCTGAGCAGACCGGCGGCCACCACCGGGCCGCTCGTCACACGCAGACGTTCGTCATCGAGAGATGACCCTCGAGGGTCGACTCGATGACGTTGCCCGGAGCGAGGAACCGCGGCGGCTTCATCCCGACACCGACTCCGCCGGGCGTACCCGTGAAGATGACATCGCCCGGGAGCAGTTCCACGATGCCCGAGAGGTACGACACGATCGCCGGCACCGAGAAGATGAGGTCGTCGGTGCACGCCGACTGCATCTGCTCGCCATCGAGCCGCATCGCGATCCGCAGCGCATCGCGACCGGCAAGGTTCTTTGCGTCGACGAGCCACGGACCGAAGGGCGAGAAGTTGCGACGGCTCTTGCCCAGGTTGAACTGCGGGGGCTTGGTGGCGAACTGCGTGGCGCGATCGGAGATGTCCTGACCGATGCACACCCCTGCCACTCGATCCCACGCCGATGCCTCGGGGATGTCACGGCCACCCGCAGCGATCACCGCCACCAGCTCCACTTCCCAGTCGGTCATCGCTCCGACCACCGGGATCTCCGCGGCAGCGCCGGCAACCGAGCTCGGGAACTTGGTGAACGTGAGGGGGCTCGCCGGGATCTCCATCTTGGACTCCTCGGCATGCGAGCGGTAGTTGAGTCCGATGCCGAACACCTGGGGTGGGCGCGGCGAGGGCGCATCGAGCGATGAGCGCGTGAACGGCTCGCCGGCGTCGGTGACTGTTGCCGCGAAGGCGCGGACCTCGTCCCAGCGGGCGAAGGCCGACATCGGATCGGACGGGAACCGACCCCCCGAGGCTCGCTCGAGATCGACACTGCGGGTGCCGTCGCCGACGACGAGATGCGAGCGACCACGGAGGCTTGCGAAACGGAACGTCATGGGTGACACTGTAGCCACAGTTAGTCAATTGTCTAAGAGGCGGCACCCGCCGCCGGATGGGAGGGTGACGTGGCGTCACCGATCAAGTTCGCCCATGTGGTGCTCAAGACCCGCAACTACGACGGCATGGTGGCGTGGTGGTCCGACTTCCTCGAGGCGTCGGTCCGCTACGGGAACGACTTCCTCACGTTCCTGTCCTACGACGACGAGCACCACCGCATCGCCATCGCCCGTATGCCCCACCTTGCCGACCGACCCGCCGACACCGTGGGCGTCGAACACATTGCGTTCACCTACGCCTCGCTCGACGATCTGCTTGGCCAGTACGAGAAGATGGTCGCCCGTGGCGTGCGCCCCTACTGGACGATCAACCATGGGATGACGCTGTCTGCGTACTACCGCGATCCGGACGGCAATCAGGTGGAGACACAGGTCGACACGCTCAGCCTCGCCGACGCCGAGCGGTTCATGTCGTCACCGGCGTTCGCTGCGAACCCCATCGGCATCGACGTGGACCTCGATGCCATCGTTGCTCGGCGACGGGCGGGCGAATCCGTCGAGTCGCTCGTGGACTACAGCACCGCCGGTCGCTGAACCGATGACCACCACGCCCGCGCGCTCGCGCGACCGAGAGCGCGTCGAGAACGACCTCATCGAGGCGGCCGCCGAACTGCTCGGCGAGTTCGGCCCACGCGCGCTCACGGTGCGCATGATGGCCGAACGCGCCGGGGTCAACCACGGGCTCATCCACCACTACTTCGGCGGCAAGCAGCCGTTGTTGGCGGCAGCGATGCGCCGACTGGTGAGCGAGCACCAGCAACTCGTCGCCGAACGCACCGGCGACAGCCCGATCCCCGCTCCGCTCGCCCTCGGCGACGATCCGCGCTACCTGCGCGCCGTGCTGCGATGCGTCCTCGACGGCGAGATGGGGTTGGCGCGCACCGAGGTCGACGCCGGGGTGTCGGTGCCGCGTCGTGCGCTCGATCACATCGCGGCCCGGCGTGGCCAGCAGCCCCCCGATCTCGCGACCAAGACCGAGGTGGGAATCGAGATGGCACTCGAAATGGGTTGGGTCGCACTCGAGCCCTTCATCTTCGCGGTGCTCGATGTTGCACCGCACGAGCAGGAGGAGCTGCGCGAACGGGTGCGTGCCCGGCGCCGCCAGCGGGCCGGAGCCCACTCGTGAAGCACACGGCCGACGTCACCATCGTGGGTGCGGGCCCGGTGGGCAGCCTGCTTGCGGTGGTCCTCGCCGACTTCGGGTTGCAGGTGGTGGTCGTGGAGCGCGATCTCGCCCCCTACGCACTCCCGCGCGCAGCAGTGATGGACGACGAGATCCAACAGGTCTTCCACGCCCACGGGCTCGGCGAACGCCTCCGCGCCATCACCACGCCGATGAAGGGTGCCGACTTCGCGACCCCCACGGGTGAGCGGATCCTCGGCATCGACCTCTCCGAGTCAGGGCCGCTCGGGCTGCCACTCGTGGTCTCGCACTTCCAGCCCGAACTCGACGCAATGGTGCAGCAGGAGGCCGAGGCGCGAGGTGCACTGCTGCTGCGGGGCAGGACGGCATCGTCGCTGGAGCAGCGCGACGGCGTGCGCATCGTGCTCGATGACGCCAGCACCGTGGAGTCGCGTTGGCTCGTCGGCTGCGACGGCGCGTCGAGCTGGACCCGGCGCACGGTGGGTCTCACGCTCGAGGATCTCGGCTTCGATCAGCAGTGGCTCGTCGTCGATACCGAGTTGCTGCCCGGCAGCACCGCCGTCCTCCCCGACGTGACCCGTCAGGTGTGCGACCCTGCGCGCCCCACCACCTTTGTCCCCGGCCACGCGCGCTACCGCCGCTGGGAGTTCCAGATGCAGCCCGACGACGATGTGGAACAGTGCGCGTCGGAGTCGGGAATCTGGCGCCTCCTCGACGGCTGGATCACCCCGCACGATGCACGTCTCGTGCGTTCTGCCGTGTACCGCTTCCACGCCGTGGTCGCGCCCCAGTGGCGGGCCGGCAACGTGTTCCTCGCCGGCGACTCGTGCCACCAGATGCCACCGTTCCTCGGTCAGGGCCTCAACTCCGGCTCGCGCGACGCAGTGAATCTTGCGTGGAAGCTCGCCCTCGTGCACCGCGGACTCGCTCATGACCGAGTGCTCGACACGTTCACCTCCGAGCGAGTGCCGCACGTGCGATCCACGGTGGAGCACGCTGTCGACACCGGGCGACTCATCGACCAACTCGCCGGGCGCGAGAGCCACGGCGTCGACCGCAGCGCCGGCTACGGCGGCACGCGTCCGCAGCCGATCCTCGGCCCGGGCGTGCTCGTCCCCGGCCACCCCTGGGTGGGGCATCCGCTGAAGTTCTGCCCCGAGATCGTCACGGCACTCGACGCCAACACGCCCACCTTCGCGATCGTCAGCCGCGACGCCGTGCGGGTACCCGACTCCTTTGCAGGTCTTCGCGTTGTGCAGGTGCGGGCAGAGCCGGCTGTCACCGACGGCCACCATGCCGTCATCGTGCGGCCCGATCGTTACGTAGCAGCGGTGGTCACCGACCCGAACGACCTCGAGCAGGCTGCACGCACGCTCACCGGAGCACTTCGACCAACGTCATGAACGCATCACGGGCGAACCGTGGTGGGCCAGCATCCGCCACTGCCCGTCGTCGCGCACGAACACATTGATCGTCGCCACCGATCCGCGCATCTGCCCACCCGCCAGCAGGTTCTCCGATGCCCGGACCACCGCCATGTCGGAGCGCAGCACCACGGCCAGTTCGGTGACGATGAACTGGAGGTGCTCCTCGTTCTGGAGCAACGACGCCCACGACTGGCGCACGGCCTCCCAGCCGACGAGCGGCTTCCAGCCCGGGTGCGTGCAGACCACCTCGTCGGAATGCAGCCAGACTGCGTCCATGTGCGGCAGCGATCTCGCCTCGAAGGCGTCGTAGAACGCCTGGTTCACCGCCAGCACCGCCACCTCGTCAGGGTTGAGGTCGTCGGGGTCCACAGAGTGACGCTAGCCCGGGCGTGGCGCCGCCTGCCCCGAACCGCGCACCACGCCCTCCCTACGATGCAGTCATGTTCGACGTACCGACGAGCCTGTCCCCCTCGCGGGTGCAGTCCTTCACCAAGTGCCCGCTCGCCTTCCGGTTCGCCTCGATCCAGAACCTCCCCGACCCCGGCAACGCAAGCACCATCAAGGGCACCATCGTGCACCGAGTGCTCGAACTGCTCTTTGCCCTCGAGCCCGCACAACGAACGCACGAGGCAGCCCATGCGCTGCTCCCCCAGGCA
>JAULYZ010000159.1:0-41083 GCA_032117595.1 Acidimicrobiia bacterium
CCCGTTCGGCAAGGCACTCGCCACGAACCAGGCCATCCAGTTCCCGCTCGTGGAACTCCAGACACAGGCAGAAATGCTGCGTGCGCTCATCCACAAGACCGCATGGCTCATGGACAAGTACGGGGCGTTCAGTCAGAGCGACAAGGTCTCGATGTGCAACTACTGGGCGAACCGGTTCTGCTGCGAAGCAGCCGACCGGGCCATGCAGGTGCACGGCGGTCTCGGCTACAGCCGCCACAAGCCCTTTGAGCACATCTACCGCCACCACCGCCGCTACCGCATCACCGAGGGGGCGGAGGAGATCCAGATGCGTCGTGTCGCCGGCTACATGTTCGGCTTCATGAGCCAGCAGGCGCCCAAGGGCGTCGCCACCATGGACTGAGTCGAGTCGCTCCAGCGCCCGGGCCCGCGGGCTCGGGCGCTGGAGCCCGACGGCTTGTAGCGTTCGGGCCATGAGCTACCAGCCCACCCTCGACGAAGCCGGCTTGGCGTTCCTGTCCGGCGAGACATTCCAGAACCCGGCCTACTTCCACGCCTGTGCGACGCGCCTTCGCTCCGAGGATCCCGTGCATTGGGTGGAGCACGAGAACTTCAACCCGTTCTGGGTGCTCACCAAGCACTCCGATGTGCTCGAGCTCGAGTTGAAGCCCACCGAGTTCCTCAACGCTCCCCGCGCCATCCTCGGCGACAAGGAGGCCGACGCCAACCGCGCGATGCAGGGCCACCTCGTGAAGTCGCTCGTGCAGATGGACGACCCCGAGCACCGTCTCCACCGCAACCTTGCGTCGGATTGGTTCCTCCCCAAGAACGTCGCCCGGCTCGAGGCGCGCATGGAGGTGCTCAGCAAGCGGGCGCTGCAGCAACTCGAGGACTTCGGCGGTCAGTGTGACTTCGCGAGTGATGTGGCGATGCAGTACCCGCTGTACGTGATCCTGTCCATCCTCGGGCTCCCCGAGAGCGACTACCCGCGCATGCTGCGCCTCACCCAGGAACTCTTCGGCGCCCAGGACGACGAGTTCAAGCGCGACGATGACGCCCTGCAGAGCCTCATCCAGACGGTGGCCGACTTCGTGGCCTACTTCGACGGCATCACGGCGTCCCGCAAGGCCAACCCCACCGAAGACCTCGCCTCGGTGATTGCCAACGGCATGATCGAGGGTCAGCCGATCGGCCACAAGGAACAACTCGGCCTCTACATCATCGTGGCGACTGCAGGCCACGACACCACCTCCAATGCCATGGCCGGCGGGCTGCAAGCACTCATCGAGAACCCCGACCAGCTGCAGCGCCTGAAGGACGATCCGTCACTCATTCCTCTCGCGGTGGACGAGATCATCCGATGGACATCGCCGGTGAAGCACTTCATGCGCACCGCCACCAAGGATTACGACCTGCGTGGTCGCACCATCAAGGCCGGACAGGACGTCTTGCTCTCGTACTGGTCCGCGAACCACGACGAAGAGGTGTTCACCAACCCGTTCACCTTCGATGTGGGTCGCACCCCCAACAAGCACCTCGCGTTCGGCTTCGGCGTGCATTACTGCCTGGGGGCGATGCTCGCCCGCATGGAACTGAAGTCGCTCTTCACGAACCTCATCCCGCGACTCAAGTCCGTGGAACTGGCCGGCACGCCATCGCTCACGAAGTCCACCTTCGTCAGCGGACTGAAGCACCTGCCGATCCGCTACGAACTCGCCTGAGTTCGACACCGCTAGTCGCGGCGGGTTTCGCGCAGGTGCGCCCGCACCAGTGACCGCAGGTCCTCGATGCCGGTCCCGGCAGTGGCACTCACCCACACCACATCGCCCACCTCGAGCGAACAGCCCTCGGCGAGTTCGCGCTTGCGGGTCTGGCGCTTGGACGATTTCACCTTGTCGATCTTGGTGGCCACCACGGTGTGAGCGATACCGCTCGCCCGCGCCCACGCCAGCATCTGAACGTCGAGCTTGGTGGGGCCGATCTCGCCGTCGACGAGGATGAAGGTCTGCACCAGTGGTTCCCGGTCGAGGAGGTATCCCTCGATCATCGCCTGCCAGTTCTGCTTCACGCGGCCGGGCACCGCTGCGTACCCGTACCCGGGAAGGTCCACCACGGTGGCACCCGACGGCAGGGTGAACAGGTTGATGAGTTGGGTCCGTCCCGGGGTGTTGCTCACCTGGGCGAGTTGCTTGCGGTGAGCGAGGGCATTGATCAGCGATGACTTTCCGACGTTCGAACGGCCCACGAAGGCCACCTCGGCAGGCGAGTCGGGCAGTTGATCGACCGAAGTCGCAGACCTGACGAACGTCAGCGCAAGGGGGCCGGGCACCGCGGGAGTGTAGGGCAGCGCGACGCGCACACCGTGGGTCGTTGGGCTCTCTCGCCCCGGCGGGTGGACGGCTCCTGAGAACACCTCGGTACGTTCCGACACCCGCCAACGATCGGCATCAGCGCCGCACTCGGACCCGCGTCCCCCACAACTCCGGGAGCCCCACCGTGCGTCTCTCTGCGCTCGCCGTTGCCGCAGTCGCGTCCACCGTCCTGTCCATCGCTGCGTCGAGTCCCGTCGCTGCAGCACCGCACGGCCGTGCGCCCTCCCCCTCGGGTTCGGCCGACAGCTCGTCGCCGATGCGTTACCACGGCGGTCCGGTGATGACCGGACCAATCCGCCTCTACGTGCTGTGGTACGGCGACTGGTCGGCGAATCGCAGGCGCCAGCAGATCCTCGTGCACTTCATGAGCCATCTCTCCTCGCCATGGTTCGCCATCAACCGCGGGTACCCCGACGCCCGTGGACGCCGCGTGGCGAACTCGGTTCGTCTCGTCCGACAGGTGTCGGTGGCGCCGCCCACCGGAACCGACCGCGTCACCGATCGACACCTCGCCAGTGCAGTCCGCCGTTCCCTCGTCGATCAGCGACTGCCCGTCGATGCCTCGGGCATCTATCTCGTCCTCACGAGCAAGTCCGTCGACAAAGTCGGCTTCCTCACCCGTCACTGCGGTTGGCACGACTACTTCTGGTTCGGGGGGACGAGCATCAAGTACGCCTTTGTGGGCGACCCGACTGGACCCCGCCTCCGGGTCTGCGCACCCCAGACCGTCTCGCCCAACGGTGACGCCGGGGCGGACGCCATGGCGAGCACGATCGCCCACGAGATCGCCGAGGCGGTCACCAACCCCGAGTTCACCGCCTGGTTCGACGACCGTGGCAACGAGAACGCCGACCGGTGCGCCTGGAACTACGGCGCCCGGTATCGCAGGGGCCGTGCCTGGGCGAACATGCGACTCGGTCGACGCCACTATTACGTCCAGACAAACTGGCGCAACACCCCCGAAGGGGGCTGTTCGCTCCAGCCATAACGGCTGGTCAGCAGCTTTTTTGGAGCGCGTGGTCACTCAATCGACTCGCCGTTGTAACATTTTCGTAATCACCTCCTGAGCCTCTCTGACCCATGTATCGCCGCCTCATCCTCTGCGCCTCGCTCGCCGCCGCCACCCTCACCGTGGCCCCGGTGTCGACGCCCGCAGCCACGGGATCGGCGCCGGCCACTGCCGTCACGGCACGGGTGACACCACTGGACTCCCGGGTCGCTCCCCTCTCGTACCGACCCCTGCGACCGGGGGTTCGCGGCGAGGCCGTCCGGCGCCTTCAGCGGGCGCTGCGCGAGCGCGGGTACCGAGTCGTGGTCAATGGCAAGTACGGCCCGATCACCACCGCAGCGGTCCGCAAGTTTCAGCGCAGTCAACGACTCGCCGTGACCGGCCGGGTCGGGCCGAAGACCTGGCGGGCGCTCGGGCTCCACCGCCCGATCACCAAGCCCACCCCCAGCACCACGACCACCACGACCACCCTGCCGCCCGGCGGCTACCGACACCCGAAACCGAGCGTCGAGCGCTGGCACGGTGTGGCACTCGACGTGGGCTGGGCCGAGCGCGATTGGAAGCGGCTCAGTTGTGTCATCAACGTGGAGAGCAGCGGTAACCCTGCGGCGAAGAACCCGTCGAGCGCGATGGGGTTGCTGCAGATCCTCTACCGCGCCCACAAGAGCTGGGTGGGACCCGACCCGTCGATCCTGCTTGACGGACGCACGAACCTGCGGCTCGGCCTGAAACTCTTCAGGGCGAGCGGCTGGCGTCCGTGGGGAAATATCTGCGCGTGAGCCCGGGCGGCCCGATGTCAGACGGGCGCCACCACGGGCGCACGCGGACGTTGCTGACGGGGTTGGTGATCCCAGAGATCGGCGATGAGGTCGGACTGCAACGATCGCAGTGAGGGGTCGTCCCAGCGATTGTTCCGCTGCAATGGATCGTCCACGAGGTCGTACAACTCACCCTCGGTCCCGTCGTGGCTGAATCCCGGTTGATACGTGGTGCAGACCCAGCGATCTCGCATGATGGTCCGCAGGTGCACACCGACGCCGAAGAGTTCGCTGTCCCATTCGGTGAGCACGCGTTCGAAACCGCGTTGCCCGGCATCGACGTCGTCGTGGGGCAGTACACGCCCCTCCATCCAGTCGGGTACCTCGATGCCCGCAATGGCACAGAACGTGGGCGCAAGGTCCACCAGTCCGACCGGACGCGTCACCACCGATGCCGTCGCGCCGCTCGACGGTGCTGGTCGCCACACCAGCGGAAGGCGCATGAGCCCATCGACGTGGTACGGACCCTTGAAGAGCAGACCGAAATCTCCCTGCAACTCGCCGTGGTCGGTGGTGAAGATGACGTCCACATCATCGGCCCAGCCACGTGCGGCAATCGCTGCAAGGACCCTCCCGAGTGCCTCGTCGATGAGTTCGCACTCCACGGCGTTGCGCGCATTCACCTCTCGAACCTGATCGGCCGTGAGCGTGGCGGGCACCCACGACGCAGGTGCCTCGAAGTTGGAGACGAGACGGCCGTCGTACCACGCCCGCCAGTGGCGCGGCTTCGCGTCGAGCACCCGTTCGCGCTCGGCCGGATCGGCGATGTAGCCCGCCGGGAGCGGGACATCACGCCAGTCGATGCGGGACATCTCTGACACCGGCGGGTCCCACGGGTGATGCGGATCGGGAAAGCTCATCCAGCAGAACCAGTCGTCGCTGCGGTCGAGGGAGTCGAGCCACGCGATCGTGCGATCGGCGACCCAATCGGTGTGGTACCACTCGCGCGGTATCGCGTTGTCGTGCACCTGAGGAGCACCCGTGGCACCGCCGCCCTCGGCATTCACCTCGAGCCGCCCGTCGAGCACCCGGTAGAACCAACCGACTGCCTCAGGGTGATGCTCGAGGAGCCAGCGCGCGTAGTGCAACTGCCCCGCTGGCGAGTGCGTTGCCGACTCGAAGTGCTCGAACCCACGATGCAGGCCCGTGAGACCCGTGCGCGCAAAGGCGTTCTCGGGATACCGGGCAAAGGGGTCGAGGAACGGCTCGAAGTGTGGCTTGCCCACCAGAGCGGTCCGGTATCCCGCCTCGTGGAGCAGCGCTGCCACCGAGGGCGCCGATGCAGCAAGCGGCACGCCGTTCATCCACACACCGTGGGTGCTCGGATGCTGACCCGTGAGGATCGTCGAGCGCGACGGCATGCACACGACCGACTGCGGGTGTGCGCGCTCGTAGCGACGCCCCGCCGACGCAAGCGCGTCCACTACCGGTGTGCGCGCGAGCGTTCCGCCATTGCACCCGAGCGTGTCGTACCGCTGCTGATCGGTCGTCACAAAGAGGATCTTGCGTCCCATCATCCACCCTCCACCTGTCGCTTGAGTTCGTCGAGTGCGGCGCCGGTACCCGCTCCGATCAACAGTGCCATCACCCTGGGATCGGCATCGGTGGCGTAGGACACCGCACATGTGCCGTCACCGAGGTCGAGTACGTCGATCGTGCCGCGGTGGAACACAAAGACCGGTGCGGTGATGCGGTACTGGAACCGACGGATCACCGGGTCGTTGACGAGGATCTCCTCGGGCAGAGAGAGTCCCGATGCGAGGGTCACGGTGCGGACGTCTCCGTCGACAACCGAGGACGTCATCCCGGGGAACCACTCGTGCAGGCGCCCGGGTTCGCCGACATAGGGCCACACCTCGGCAGCCGGCCGTGCGATGTGCACGTGGTGGCGCAGCGACGCAAAGGTCATGGCGTCGGCCGGGACATCGTTGATCGGGCGAACTCGATGATGATGCGTGCGAGCTCCGGGCCCTGGTCCTCCTGCAGGAAGTGCCCCGCAGCCTCAACCGTGGTGTGCGGTTGTCCTGCGCACCCCGGCACCTGCGAGAGGAAGATCCGCTCCCCGCCCTTGGTGATGGCGTCGCTGTCGCTGAACGCACACAGGAACGGCTTGTCGAAGCGCCGGAGCACCTCCCACGCAGCGGCGTTGTCGGCCGAGGCGGGGTCGTCGGTACTGCTCGGGACAAGGGAGGGGAAGACCCGGGCGCCCGCTGTGTAGCGCTCGTCGGGGAACGGCGCGTCGTAGGCAGCAATCACCTCCGGGGCGAGCGACGACACACAGCCACCGTTGACGATCCGGCCGATGGCGAAGCCCGGAGACTCCCGTGCGAACTTCTGCCAGGCGAGAAAAGCGTCGGTCGGACGACGGTCGCCGATCGGCATCCCACCATTGCCGATCACCACGCGTGCGAATCGGTCGGGCTGTTCGGCCACGAGTCGAAGCCCTACGAGTGCGCCCCAGTCCTGGCCGAAGTACGTGATGTTCCGCAGGTCGAGGTGCCCGAACACCACCTGACGCATCCACGCAACGTGGCGTGCATAGGTGTAATCGGCCTGCGCCGCTGGCTTGTCGGATCGACCGAAGCCGACGAGATCGGGGGCGATCACGCGGAAGCCGGCTGCCACCAAGGGCGGGATCATTGAGCGGTAGAGGTACGACCACGTCGGCTCACCGTGCATCAGCAGTACCGGCGGCGCGTCGGGAGGCCCAGCGTCGACGTAGTGCACCCGTAGGTCGCCGCCGGGGACGCAAGCGTCACCGAGCCCGTCCGCAGGGGTGGTGACCGTCGTGTAGCGCGGCGGGAACGGGTAACCGACGAGGTCGGCGAAGCGTTCGTCGGGCGTGCGCAGGATCTGCATGCGATCTACGGTACGCCCATGAGCCATATCGCAGGGGAAGTGTGCATCGTGACCGGGGCGGCCCGTGGCCTGGGGGCCGCTTTCGCCCAATCGCTCCGTGAGGCCGGCGGCACCGTGGTGACGTGCGATGCAATGCCCGGGGCCGACGCCATCGTCGACGTATCCCAGGCGGATCAGGTCCGTGCCTTCGTCGACGACGTCACGCGCCAGCACGGTCCGATCGGGATCGCGGTCCTTAATGCAGGTGTGTGCAAGTTCACCAACGTCCTCGGGCCGTGGGAGGAGGTCGAGAACGATTTCGACTTCCACATCGCCACCAACCTGCGGGGTGTTTTCCTCTGCGGACGTGCCGTGCTCCCGGGCATGGTCGAGCGGGGCCGGGGAAACGTGGTGATCATCGGCACCGACCACCTCTGCCGTCCCGCCGATTTCTCGTACACCGCCGGAGTGCTCGATGCCTACGACGCATCGAAGTGGGGTCTGATGGGCCTCGTGAATGCGTGGGTGAATGCCGTGGGCTCCAAGGGGGTTCGGGTCAACTCGATCTCGATGGGCGCAACCGATTCGGAGATGCTGCGCAGTTTCACCCGCGTGGCCACCGGCAAGGAACCCACCCCGGAGGCCATTGCATCGTGGATGCGACCCGAGCAGATCGGCGCACTCATGGTGGAGATGCTCGAGGAAGGACCCAACGGCCGGACGAGCACGAACGTCCCGATCATCGTCGGCCGACCGATCAAGCTCGAGCCGTGGTCGCCCTCGACGGTTCCGAACACGCACCCCTACCTCGGGGTTCAACTCATCCAGCCGCGCTGAGCAGGACGGGTCCGCAGCACTCGTCAGTCGTCGCGGGTGCCCCCGACCGAGGGAGTACCACTGACGAGTCGTTCCACGTACTGCGACGACGGCGCTGCGGCGATCTCGTCCATCGTGCCCTGTTGCACCACTCGCCCACCCTCGAGCACCACCACGCGGTCAGCGAGCAGCCGCGCTTCTGCGGGATCGTGGGTGACGAGCACCGAGACCCCAGCGAACGCCCGGAGGAACCCGGCGAGATCGGATCGCACCTCGGCCCGCGTCCCGACGTCGAGTGCTGCAAGCGGCTCGTCAAGCAGCAGCACGGCTGGATCGGTTGCAAGGGCGCGCGCCAGTGCCACCCGCTGCGCCTCACCGCCCGAGAGTCGGTCGGTTCGTTCTGCCGCCAACTGCAGGAGACCGACACGCTCGAGCCAGGCGCTCGCCGTGCTCCGTGCCTCAACAGCACGAGCCCCACGAGCACGGAGACCGAACGCCACGTTCTCGAGCACGGTCATCGTCGGGAACAGGCGATAGTCCTGAAACATCAGCGCAACGGCCCGGCGGTCGGGTCCGACGAGAACGCGTCGTGATGGTTCGTCCCACACTTCGCTGACGCCGCCCCGTTCGATTCCCACGCGCCCGTGATCGATGGGGAGCAGACCGGCGATCACCCGCAGCGTGGTGGTCTTGCCCGCACCGTTCGGACCGAGCAGCGCCACCGTGCTGCCCCCGTCGAGCACGAGATCCACATCGAGCCGGAAGGCGTCGACCGTGACGTCGGCACGCACCTCGAGTCTCACGTCGTCACCGCCGCTGGGCCCTGGGGAGCTGCGCCCGCAGGACGCGCCTGACCGAGCCAGCGGTCGCGCAGTCCGAGCAGGACCGCAAACGACACGGCGATGAGCACCACGCTCAGCACGAGGGCCGCCTCCGGATCGGATTCGAGTGCCAGATAGGTGGCAAGGGGCATCGTCTGGGTGCGACCCGGGAGGTTCCCGGCGAACGTGATCGTGGCACCGAACTCACCGAGCGCCCGCGACCAGGCCAGAACCGCTCCGGCAACCACACCGGGCCGGATCGCCGGAAGTGTGATGCGCCAGAACACGTACCAGCGTGACCCACCGAGTGTTCTCGCTGCCTCCTCGAGGCGCACGTCGAGTTGTCGTATCGATGACTCGACCGACAGCACGAGGAACGGCATCGCAACGAACACCTGTGCCACTACCACGCCCGCCGAGGTGAACGGCAGCCGGATACCGAACCACTCATCGAGGTACTGCCCGAAGAGACCACGTCGGCCGAAGGAGAAGAAAAGGGCGACCCCGCCGACGACGGCCGGGAGCACCATCGAGAGCGTGCTCAGTGCCCGCACCACGGAGCGACCGGGAAATCCCACGCGGGCGAGCATCCAGGCGAGCGGCACACCGAACACCATCGAGACCAGTGCCGCAATCAGCGAGGTGGTGATCGACAACTGGAGCGCACGTCCGACCGATCGGCTCGACAGGACGTCCCACGTGCGGCTCCACGGCACCCGCCAGAGCAGACCGAGCAGCGGCAGCGCAAAGAACAGCACCGCGATGCCCGCCAGCACGACCGCGACGATCGGTGGCCGTTCGCGGCGACGTGCGCGCCTCACGTGCCGAACCCGTAACGCTCGAGGATGGCCCGCGCGCGCTCGGACTTGAGGAAGCGCACGAAATCTGCTGCTTGCGCGGCATGCGCTGCATCACGAAGAACCGCTGCGCTGTAGACGGCCACGACGTTCTGTTCCGACGGAATCGGGATGCCGGTGCCCCGCTCGCCCACTGCGAGGACATCGGTGGAGTAGACGATTCCGGCATCGGCCTCACCGAGGACCACCTTGGTGACCACGGCCTTCACATTGGACTCGAGCGAGCGCGGCGAGACCCTGACGCCAGCGCGTGCGAGCACTTCTCGTGCGTACGCGCCGACGGGCACCTCGGGAGCAGCAAGTACGACGTCGAGCCCGGGCCGGGCCAGATCCGCGAGTGTCGCAATCCCCTGCGGGTTCCCTGACTCCACGATGATCTCGAGTCGGTTCGTGGCGACGACCACGGGATCACCGGTGATGCCGGCGTCGAGCAGGTCAATGACGTCGGCGTCAGCGGGTACGAACACATCGGCAGGCGCCCCCTCGTTCACCTGCGTGGCGAGCGACGACGATGACGCAAAGTTGAAGCGCAGTGTCACCTCCGGGTGCGCCTCGCGGTACGCACCCCCGATCTCCCAGAGCGCGTCGGTGAGCGATGCCGCAGCAAAGACGTCGAGGGTCACCTGATCGGTTCCGTCCCGTCCCGCCGAACAGGCCGGCAACAGCGCCGCAAGGGCGAGGGCCCCAAGACCCACGGCGGCGGTGGCTCGTCTCACAGCGGCAGCGTAACGTCACGAAATGACTACTTACTAGTCAGATGTTGACTATCGCCGGGCTGGGGGTACGCTGCGGCTATGGCACGAAGCGCCGAGCTCTCCCTTGCCGAGGGCACGTGCCTCGTGCTGGTCGTGCAGGGCACCGAACACGGCTGGGCAATCGGGAGCCTGCTCGCCCCGGACGCAGAGCTCGGCTCGATCTGGTCGCTGAGTCGACCACTCACGTACCGCGCCATCGAGCAACTCGTCGAGCGTGGCCTCATCACCCGGACAGGGACCGTGGAGGGTCGGGGGCGCGACCGTTCCGTGCTCCGGGCGACCGCTGCGGGTCGACGTGCCGCCGAGTCGTGGTGGTCGACTCCGGTCACCCACCTCCGTGATCTGCGCACCGAACTGCTCATGAAACTTGCTCTGCGGCGACGTGCGGGGCAATCGGTGACCGAACTGCTCGACACGCAGGAGCGCGTGCTGGAGCCGGCGCTCGACGCGCTGACGAACCATGCGCGAGCGCACTCCTTCGATGCAGTGGTATCGCTCTGGCGCGAGGAGAACGCCCGCGCCGTGCGCCGATTCCTCCGGCAGGTCCGAACCCTCGGTGACCCCGACGCCAGAGGGGCTTCCGGCGCCTCGGGAGATGTGCGCATCAGCGCCCGCAATCAGCTTCGTGTCACCATTGACACGGTGACTCATGGGGGTGTGATGGCGTCGGTGAAGGCATCACTCCCCGATGGCCAACGCCTGACGGCTGCCATCACGAGCGATGCGGCCGATGATCTCGACCTGGCAGCGGGTGACGATGTGCTGATGATCGTGAAGGCCACCGAGATCATCGTGGCGAAGCCACCAGACAGCACCGCGAAGCCACCAGACAGCACAGCGAAGCCACCAGACAGCACCGCGAAGCGACCGGAACGGGCCGGGCGACGATGAGCGCCCCCGACGCCTCGATGCTGTGGCCGGCACGGTGCATCGTGCGCTTCATGGAGTCCGGCGAGCAGTCTCTCCTCGACGGCGTGTTCGCCGAGCGCTGCGAGATCATCGACAGCGTTGCACCGTTCCTCTTTACCGGGCCCCGAGCACCCGATGAGTGGGCCGAGCGGTTCCGCCGTCACATTGCGTCCCACGAGTCGCTCCAGGCCGAGGTGCGCCCCGCAGAGGAGTTCGGTGCCGATGGCGATCGGGTGTACTTCTCGCTCCCCGTCCTGTGGAGATACACCCTGCGCGGCATCGCATACCGGGAACTCGGCACGCTCGCCGTGGTGCTCGAACAGCGCTACGGGACCTGGCGCGTGATTCGCAGTTCGTGGTCAGTGGCGTCCACCGAGAGTGCGCGCTGAGCGCACGCTGTTGGGGCCGACGAACCAAGCGGTCACGGGATCGGTGGGCTCTCGCCGGTGGTGGTCACGCACCAATCCCACAGCTCGAGGCGACGCTGCTCGGTGTCGGAGCGCCGCGTGGAACCGAGACGGTGGATCGGGCGCCGGCGACGGTCGTGCCAGAACCCACCCGACGACTGCACTGCCTCGTCATCGGCTGCGAGCCACACCGTGGTATCGGCACCCTCTGCGGGTGTGCGCAGGATCGGGCGCATCACACGACGGAAGCCGGGTAGCGACTCCTGCACACCGGGCGTGTCGGCCCAGCCCGGGTGCACCGCATGGAAGACCACCTCACGGGTGGGCACACGCGACGCCCACAACTCGTTGAGCGTGACCTGCGCCCGCTTCACCCGCGCGTACTGCTCGGTGCCCCGGTAGTCGCTCGTCATCTCGAGGCGGTCGACCATGAGTGGTGCGGTGTACATCCCCCCGGACGACATCGTGATCACCCGAGCGATTGCCGACGATCGGAGTCGGTCGAGGAGCAACGAGGTCAGCAGAAACGGCCCGAGCACCTGGGACGCAACGGTGACCTCGTGCCCCAGGGAATTGGTCTGTCGCATGCCGCTGAGTGACCCAGCGTTGTGCACCAGCACGTCCAGTCGGGGATGCGCTGCGAGCAACCCTGCGGCCGCTGCGCGGACGCTGTCGGGCTCGGCAAGATCGGCGATGGCGACGTCGAGGGCCGACTTGCCGGTCGCCGCTGCGATCTCGTCGCGGGTTCGTTCGGTCTTCGACCGGTCGCGACCCCAGAGGACCACACCGCTACCGCACCGGGCCAGCTGTTCTGCAATCGCCCGACCGAGACCGGAGGTCGCCCCGGTGACCACCGCAGTGCGACCGGACAGGTCGTAGTCGTCGAGAGCAGTCCAGTGCTCGCTGCGCGAGCGCACGGCGCAACCGATCCGGCTGAAGCTCGTGATGATCGGCGCCTCGATGGCGGCGTCGAGGATCCGGGGCAGGTTCAACATGCCCCCAGTCTCGGCCGCCAGAACACGTTCGCCACACCCCCGTCCCCCGCTCTCACGACGTGGGGACGGCGAAACGTCAGTGATCAGTCGCGGATCTTGTTCGCCATCGTCTCGTGGTAGCGATGGATCTTGCACTCGCGCGCCGAGAGGATGTGCTCCTTGTAGGCCGACGAATGCTTGGTGCGCTCGAGCTGCTCGTAGATGGCGATGTCCTCACCGACCACCACCTTGAGAGCGGCCCAGTGCGCCATGGTGCGCTTGTAGTACTCGGCGTACTCGGGATCGTTCAGGTCTCCCGGGTAGATGATCTGCCAGCACAGGAAGCGGGTGCGGTCCACGCCGAGGGGAATCGGGTTGAACACCTGGATGTGCTCGGGGTTGCAGTTGAACACGGTGTTGGGGAACACCACGTAGTGACAGATTGCGTACTTGTGGTGGTCCCAGTTCTCGGCGAGCTTGTCGAGGGTGTCGGGCCGCGGCACGAAGCACATGTAGTTGTCACCCACGATGTGGAACGAGGCAACCCGGGCCTGCTTGGTGAATTCCGGCGGCGTGTGGTGCAACTCGGAGACGTGGTACACCTCGTTGAAGCCGTCGACGATGGCCTTGTAGCTCACCGGCACGTCCCACTCGACCACCTCGTGCAGGATCATGCCCTCCATGGCGAATCGACCGAGGTCGTCCATGATCTCGGGGCCGATGGCCTCGGCGAGCGAACCGGCCTTCTCCGGTCCTGCGAGGTTGATCCAGATCCATCCGCCCCATTCGTCGACAGCAACAGCCGGGGCGCGCACACCCTTGAGGTGTTCCTCGGAGAAGTCCTCGCGCTCGGGGACGCCGACCAACTTGCCGGTCGTGTCGTACACCCAGCCGTGATAGGGGCACGTGAACCGACGCGCACCGCAACCCTGCCAGTCCTTCACGATTGCGGGCCCTCGGTGCTGGCACACATTGTGGAACGCAGCGAGCGAGCCGTCGGGCTGGCGGGTGATCACCACCGTCTCGCCGTGGCCTTCGAAGCTCACCCAGTCGCCGGGGTTCTTCGCCTGTTCCGATCGACCAGCGAGGATCCAGTGCGTTCCGAGCACACGCTCGCGCTCGAGTTCGTACTGCACCGGATCGGTGTACGGATCGCTGCTCATCTTGCGCGGGCCGTAGTCCGGTGTGGGATTGATGGTGGGCCCGAGCCGGACCGGAACGTCGCCTCGGGTGGGGATGTGCACCATGTGAGTGGCCTCGCTTCGTCGTGACACGCCGTGGAATCAGGATCCTCGCGCAGCGGCTGACCCCCGCTGCATAACAACCGTTATGCTAAGCGTCGGGATACCGTCACGTCAATGCCTCGCACCGTCGACTCCGAGGAGCGCCGCACCGAACTGGGGGCGGCTGCAGCACGGGTCATTGCCCGCGCCGGCATCTCTGGGGCAACGATGCGCGAGGTCGCTGCAGAGGCCGGCTGGACCACCGGGGCGCTCACCCACTACTTCTCCGACAAGGGTGACCTGCTGCGCTTCACGCTGGAGACCTCGTTGGCCCGCCGGAGGGCGCAGCGACCCCGGCGTCGCGAACTCGGCCCGCACGACGCCCTGCGCGCCTCGCTCGCCAGCGCGCTCCCCACCGACGACGACGCCCGGCTCCACTGGACCGTCACCGTTGCCTTCTGCGCGCAGGCCAGCGCCGACGCTCGACTGGCCGAACTCCAGCGCGATGCCTACCGCGATTTCCTCGCCGACATCAGTGCCCTGATCGAGTCAGCCGGCCGCGCCTCGGGCGCCGCCGCCACCGCCGAGGCAAGCCGCCTCATCGCACTTGTGGACGGCATCGCTGTTCAGGCACTCTTCGACCCCGAGTCGTGGCCCGCCTCGCGGCAGGTCTCGCTGCTCGACGCCGAGCTCGCGCAGCACACGGCGCTGAACACCTGACGGAGACCATCGTGAGCACCGCCTTGATGCCCGCTGCTTTCATCGGACACGGAAGCCCGATGCAGACGCTCGAGCACAACCGATACACCGATTCATGGCGCGACTTCGGCGCCGGGGTCGAACGGCCGCGGGCCATCCTGATGGTGTCGGCTCACTGGTACATCAATGCCACGGCTGTCACCGCCATGGCGCGGCCCAAGACGATCCACGATTTCTTCGGGTTCCCCGATGAGTTGTTCGCCTTCCAGTACAACGCCCCCGGCGATCCCGAGCTCGCAGTCGAGGTCGCGGAGTGCGTGAAGCCCATCTGGGTGGGCCTCGACCGCGACAGCTGGGGCCTCGACCACGGCACCTGGATGGTGCTCTCCCACATGTTCCCGGAGGCCGACATCCCGGTGGTGCAACTCGCCATCAATGCATCGGCACCCTTCGACTACCACGTTCAACTCGGCGCGGCCCTCGCCCCGTTGCGCGAGCGAGGCGTGCTCATCCTGTGCAGCGGCAACGTGGTGCACAACCTCGGACGCCTTGCGTGGAACCAGCCGGACGGCGGGTTCGACTGGGCACAGCGGTTCGACGAAGAGGGACGCCGACTCATGACCGAGTCGCCTGCCGACATCCTTCGGCTTGTCGAGCACCGGGACTACGCAGCAGCAGTGCCCACGCCCGACCACTTCCTGCCGCTGCTCTACCTCGCCGGGCTGGCAGCCGCCGCCGACAAGCCGTGCGACATGTTGATCGGCGGATACGCGCTCGGCTCGCTCTCGATGACGTCGTACGTCTTGCGCTGAGCGGCGACGTGGAACTCCTCGACCTCGCCAACCGGACGGTCGACACCGGCGAACTCATCTCGTCCACCAACCGTGTCACCAACCGTCTGACCGAACTGGCCCCCGACCTCGCAGTAGTCGAGTCCTTCTCCCACGTGTGGGTGGTGGTGACCGACGCCGGGCTCGTGCTCTTCGACGTGTCGTCGGGGCTGACGGGCAAGGCGGTCCTCGATGCGGTCCGAGCCTGGTCCACCGCACCGGTCCACACCATCGTGTACACCCACGGCCACATCGATCACGTCGGCGGTGCCTCGCACTGGATCGAGGACGCGTTGCAGCGCAAGCACCCTCGACCCCGCGTGGTGGGTCACGTCAACGTGTCACGCCGTCTCGACCGCTACCGGATGACCAACGGCTACAACCTGGCCATCAACCTGCGCCAGTTCAGCCCGAGTCGCTCGATGTCGCTCACCACCGACCAACCATCCTTCGTCCCGCAGGGAACGCCGAACCCCGACCTCGTCTACGACGACGAACTGACACTCGACATCGGCAGTGAGCGCTTCGTGCTCCGCCACGGTCGTGGAGAGACCGACGACCACACCTGGACCGAGTGGGTCGGACGCGGCACGTTGTTCGTCGGCGACTTCCTCACGTGGAACTTCCCGAACTGCGGCAACCCGCAGAAGGTGCTCCGGTACCCGGCGGAGTGGGCGGCGAACCTCCGTCGGATGATCGCTGCGTCACCCGAACTTGTTGCGCCAGCCCACGGGCTGCCCGTTCAGTCCCCGGATCGCGCCCGACGCGTCCTCGGCACCACGGCCGAGGCGCTCGAGGGCCTCACCCGCGCTGTCATCGACCTGCTCAACGTCGATGCAACACTCGACGACGCGTTGCACACCGTCCGCGTCCCCGACGAGCTGCTCTCCCTTCCCTGGCTGCGCCCGTTCTACGACGAACCCGAGTTCATCATTCACAACCTCTGGCGGACCTACGGCGGCTGGTGGGACGGCAACCCCTCACACATCCTTCCGCCGCGCCAACGCGACCTTGCCCTCGAGGTCGTGGCCCTCGGCGGAGGCGTCGAGCGCGTCGTCGCGCGGGCGCTCGAACTCCTCGGCACTGGCAACGAGCGCACCGCCACCGAACTCGTGGAGATGGCGGTACTCGCCGACCCGGACCATCGCGACGCGCATGCGGCTCGCGTGGAGATCTACGCAGCTCGCCGTCGCGCGGCCACATCGCTCATGGCGAAGGGAATCTTCGAGGCAGCCGTTCACGAGTCGGCGGGTCGTGCAGGCATCCCGGTCCCGCCGATGGGCCGGGCAGCCAACAACGGTTGACCTCGCCCCATCTCCGCGGACCGAACCGAGTTGTCAGGCGGGGACGAGACGCACCGGGAGTCGCTTCACACCGCGCAGGAAACTGTCCCTCGCGTACTCGATCGGCCCGAGTTGCTCGATCGCCGACGTGCGCTCGACCAGTTCGCGCAGCATCACCTCGATCTCGAGGCGAGCCACTGCGGCACCGAGACACACGTGCGGACCGGTCCCGAAGGCAACGTGCTGGTTGGGAGTGCGGGTCAGATCGAAACGCTGTGGATCGGGGAACACGGTCTCGTCGAAGTTCGCCGAGGAGAAGAACAGCGCCACGGGGTCACCTGCAGAGATCGACGCACCGGCAATCTCCATGTCCTCGACCGCAGTCCGACGGATCTGGATGAGCGGGCTCGACCAGCGCAGGATCTCCTCGACAGCGGTGTCGATCACCGCATCGGTATCGGTGCGCAACAGATCCATCTGCTCGGGGTTCCGCATCAGGGCGTGCATGCCATGGCTCAACGCATTACGGGTGGTCTCGTTCCCTGCGCCTGCGAGGAGCAGCACCATGCCCATCAACTCCGACTCAGAAAGATGTTCGGTCTCGAAGGCCGCTGCGACTTTCGACATTGCGTCCTCGCGAGGGTCCTGGCGACGCATCTCGGCAAGCCGGACGCCGTAGTCACAGATCGCCATCACCGCAGCCATCGACTCCTCCATCGTGGGAGCGAAGTCGGGATCCGTCGGCACCGAGAACGTGTTGGTCCAGCGGAGCACGTCCTCGCGGTCGGCGTCGGGCACACCCATGAGGTCGCAGATGGCGTGCAGCGGGAGCCACACGGCGAGATCCTCGACGAAATCGACCGAGCCCCTCGCCAGTGCGTCGTCGAGCGAGCGGGTACAGATCTGGCGGAAGCGATCTCTCACGGTTCGGATCACGTTGGGGCTGAATCCCCGGCTCACGATCCGACGGTTGCGCACGTGCCGATCGCCGTCCATCGTGATCATCGTCGGTTTGCCGCCGGACTCCTCGAGCGTCGGCTCGAAGTGCCGGAGGGTCACCCCCCGACCGGACACCAATCGGTGATGATCCCTGGCGCACGACACGACGTCCTCGTACCGGGTGACTGCCCACGCCCAGTCGACGAGCAACGGGTCGTTGATCGACTGGCGATACACCGGCGCCTCGTGCCGGAGTCGCTCGAACTGGTCGAGCGGCATGCCGTTCATGGCCGGATCGCCCGCCGCATAGAGATCGGGATTCAACACATCGAACGAAACCATGGCCGTCCCCCCAGACGTCTCAGAGTTCGGTGTGACTCTAGGCGAACCCGATCGGGAGGTTTTCCCGGTGGGCCATTACCGTGGACGCATGGACATCACACCCCAGGTGCAACGGGACCTCCATCGACGCATGGTCCGCATCAGGCTCTTCGAGGAGGCTGCCGGCCGACTCGCCGAGAGCGCCCGGCTCCCCGGGTTCCTCCACCTCTACGTGGGTGAGGAAGCCGTGGCGTCCGGGGTCTGTGCAGCGCTCACCGACGCCGACCACATCACCTCGACACACCGCGGCCACGGCCACCTCGTGGCCAAGGGCGGCGACTTCCGGCGGATGATGGCCGAACTCATGGGCAAGGCGACCGGGTACTGCCACGGCAAGGGTGGCTCGATGCACATCAGTGACCTCTCGCTCGGGATGCTCGGCGCGAACGGGATTGTCGGCGCGGGTGCGCCCATTGCCGTCGGTGCAGCGTTCACCAACAAGTACCTCGGCAACGGCAACGTCGCAGTGGCCTTCTTCGGCGACGGGGCCACGAACATCGGTGCGTTCCACGAGGCGGCCAACATGGCGTGCGCCCTCCACCTCCCCATCGTCTTCGCGTGCGAGAACAACGAGTACGGCGAGTTCACGCCGCGCCACATGACGATGGCGATCACGGACATCGTCGACCGGGCCGCTGGTTACGGCATGCCCGGAGTGATCGTCGACGGCATGGACGTCATCGCCGTTCATGAAGCAGCGCTCGAGGCCGTCGCCCGCGCACGGCGGGGTGAGGGGCCATCGCTGATCGAGGCCAAGACCTACCGTTTCTACAACCACCACGGCGTCCAGAACCTCGGCCTCAAGTACCGCACCGACGACGAAGTGGCGGCCGCGCGCGAGCGCGACCCGATCTTCACCTTCGAACAGCGTCTGATCGAGGCCGGCACGATGACCCGCGCTGACGTCGATGCGGTGTGGGCCGACCTCAACGCGCAGATCGACGATGCGATCCGCTTCGCCGAGGAGAGTCCGGTTCCCGGCCCCGATGCACTGATGGCAGACATCTACAGCACCACGGGAGGTGCGCGATGAGCGAGGCACGCAAACTCGGTTACGTGATGGCCTTCAACGAGGCCGTGCGCCAGTGCATGGAGGCCGATGACCGTGTGTTCGTCGCCGGCGAGGACGTCGGGGCGTTCGGCGGTGTGTTCGGCACGTTCGGCGGGCTCCAGAAAAAGTTCGGCGCGCGTCGCGTCGTCGACACACCCATCAGCGAACAGGCCATCGTCGGGCTGGGGGTCGGGGCGGCCGTCACGGGCCTCCGGCCGGTCGTCGACCTCATGTTCATGGACTTCATGTGCGTTGCACTGGATCAGATCGTCAACCAGGCAGCGAAGCTCAAGTACATGTTCGGCGGTACCGCCACCATCCCGCTCACCATCACCACCACCGGTGGCGCCGGGCTCTCGGCAGCCGCTCAGCACAGCCAGTCGCTCGAGGCACTGCTTGTTCACATCCCTGGTCTGAAGGTGGTGTACCCCTCGAATCCCTACGACATGAAGGGACTCATGACGGCGTGCATCCGCGAGGACAATCCCACCGTGATGATCAAGCACAAGCGCCTGCTCGGGATGACCGGCGAGGTTCCCGAGGAGCCCTACGCCATCCCGCTCGGCACGGCGCACATCGCCCGCGCCGGCCGTGATGTGACCGTGGTCGCGTGGGGCCGGATGCTCGGCGAGGCCCTGACCGCCGCCGAACAACTTGCTTCCGAGGGAATCGACTGCGAGGTCATCGACCCGCGGACACTGCAACCTTTCGATACCGCCACCGTCGTGGCCTCGGCGCGTCGTACCAACCGCGTCGTAGTGGCACACGAAGCAGTCCGCTTCGGAGGCTTCGGCGCCGAGATCGCAGCGCAGATCCAGGAAGAGGCCTTCGACTATCTCGATGCGCCGGTCGCCCGAGTCGGTGCTCCCTTCTCGCCGGTGCCGTTCAGCCCTGTGCTCGAGCAGCAGTACATCCCCGACGTCAATGCACTCGCCACGCAGATCCGCTCGGTCCTGGCACGACCGCTCGCAAAGAACTGAGCACGCATGGGTACCGTCGGCGTGGTCGTCAATCCCCTCGCGGGCAAGGACCTTCGTCGACTCGTGTCGGCGGCGACGCACACCTCTGACGGCGCCAAGATCGGGATTGTCCGGCGGGCGCTCGCTGCAGCCGCCGAGACCGGGGCGAGCGAGATCCTCCTTGCGCGTGATCGCCACCGGCTTGCCGAACGGGCAGTCGAGGGCCTCGATGCACCGGTACGACTCCTCGACGAGGAACTGACCGACACGCGTGCCGACACCGTGGCTGCTGCAACTCGGTTCTGGAAAGAGGGCGTGGGTGCCGTCATCGCCCTCGGTGGCGACGGCACCTGCAGGGATGTGGCCATCGGGTGGCCCGACGCGCCGCTCATCGCCATCTCCACCGGCACCAACAATGTCTACCCCACCTCGGTGGACGGCACGTCGGCGGGAACAGCGGCAGCGCTCATCGCTCTCCACGTGGTCCCGCTCAGCGACGTTTCGATTCGCACCAAGCGCGTCGTGGTGCACTGCGACGACGACGGGTTCGCAAGGGCGTTCGACGGCGTCGCCCTCGTGGAGGCTGCGCTCATCGACACCACCTTCGTCGGCGCCCGGGCGGTGCACGACCCCACCACCATCCGCGCTGTCGTTGCCGCCATCGCCCACCCGGCCAGCACCGGGTTGTCCAGCATCGCTGGTCGGCTCGCCCCGTGCAGCACCAGCGACGACCACGGCGTGTTCGTGCGGATCGGCGCGGGCGAACGCGCTCTCCGCGTCCCGCTCGCCCCCGGATCGTTCGCAACACTGGAGATCGGCGAGACGCGTTCCCTGCCGCTCCGCGAGAGCGTATGTCTGTCGGGTCCCGGAGTACTGGCCTTCGACGGCGAACGCGACCGCCGGATCGGTCCCGGCGCGACGGTGCACGTGCACATCGACCGGAACGGCCCACAACTCATCGATGTCGCGGCAACGCTGACGATCGCCGCTCGTGCGCAGGCGTTCGACGCATCACTGCATCCCCATACTCGTCCGGCACATCCCCCACGGGAGGTTCGTCATGGCAGCTGAATTCCTCATGCCCAAACTCGGGCTGACGATGGAGGAGGCCAAGATCGTCGAGTGGCTCGTCGCCGACGGGGCGCCGGTGTCGAAGGGGACACCCGTGCTGCGCATCGAGACCGACAAGGTCGAGAGCGATGTCGAGTCGCCCGGCGACGGTCGACTCCACCGCACCGGTGAGGTCGGGGGCACCTTCGCCTGCGGCGCAGTGATCGGCTTCCTGCTCAGCGAGGGCGAGCCGGTGCCGGCGGGTGCAGTGACGGCCGAAACCGTCTCGGGCCCACTGCCTGACGACACCCGCCGGTTCATCTCGCCGAATGCGCGGCGCGTCGCTGCCGAACTCGGCGTGGACCTCGCACAGGTGGAAGGCAGCGGACCCGGCGGACGTGTGGTGTCCGAGGACGTCGAAGCCGTTGCTGCACAGCGTCCTGCGGCCACACCGGCGACAACCACACCGGTGCCGGGTTCGGCGTCGGCTCCTGCAGCGGCGACCGCACCGGCACGCGTCCCCGCACCTACTGGCGCTGCGACACCTCGCGGTGCTGGGGACGACCTCCCGGCCACCGTTGCCGCACGGCAACTCGCGGATCTGCTCGGCGTCGATCTGCGCGCCGTGGGCATCGACCCCACCGACGGCCGCGTCACCCGCGATGGCGTGGCCCGCTATGTGCGCGCGCGTCTCGCCGGGACGAACCCGCCACAAGCAGCGCCGGCCCCAGCAGCGCCCGCATCGGTACCGCCCGCACCGGCAACGGCACCCACCAAGCCCGCGCTCGCTCCACCCATGCAGGAACCGAGCGAGATCCGCAAGCTCACCGGTGCCCGCGGCACCATCGCCAAGCGGATGCACGCAGCGCTGCAGGAGATGGCACAACTCACGCTGATGATGGACGCCGATCTCGATGCGGTCGTCGACGACCGCAAACGGCGTCAGGCGTCCGGTACCGCGCCGAGCTACACCGACTACGTCATCGCTGCGGCTGCTCGTGCCCTGCGTGAGCACCCCATCGTCAACTCGCAGGTGATCGACGCCGGCATCGCACTGCTCCCCGAGATTCACGTCGGGTTCGCGGTGGCCGTGCCGAACGGGCTCCTCGTGCCCGTGGTCCGCAACGCCGACCGCCTCGACCTCTCCTCGCTCGCAGCCGAAACCACCCGTCTCGCCGACCTCGGCCGAACCGGCAAGCTGCGCCTGCCCGATCTCGAGGGCGGCACGTTCTCGGTGAGCGCGCTCGGCATGTTCGGCGTCGATGCCTTCACCCCGGTGATCAATCCCCCGAACACCGCGATCCTCGGCGTCGGTCGGCTGCGCGACGACGTCGTGCTGCGCGACGGCTCAGTGAGCAGTGTGAAGCGCCTCACACTCAGCCTCACCTGGGACCACCGTGTCCTCGACGGTGCGCCCGCTGCGGCGTTCTGTCAGAGCATCGTTGCGCTCCTTGCCGACCCGACCCGTCTCGACACAACTCGGCTCGACACAACTCGGCTCGACACAGCCGGATGACGGAGGGCTGCGGCGCTCAGAAACGCACGAGACAGCGTCGCGGGC
Source organism: Acidimicrobiia bacterium (assembly GCA_032117595.1). Lineage (GTDB taxonomy): Bacteria > Actinomycetota > Acidimicrobiia > Acidimicrobiales > Ilumatobacteraceae > WLJO01. The sequence goes on from JAULYZ010000159.1 coordinate 22,532, forward strand.
CGCGCACCTGACCACCGGCCCACGTGACCGCGGCCGGGTCGACCAGCTCGAACTCAGGAATCCGCTCCAGCCACGTCTGTAGGGCCACGCGCAGCTCGAGACGCGCCAGATTGCTGCCCGCACACCGGTGGATCCCGGCACCGAAGGCCACGTGTCGGTTGTGCTCGCGGTCGAGGATCACCTCATCGGGCCGGTCGAACTGCCGGGGATCCCGGTTGGCCGCAGGGAACGACATCAGCACACGGTCGCCTGCATGCATCGGACACCCGTTGAACTCGACATCGTGATCGACGATACGCGCCATGGTGACCGGTGAATATGCGCGCAACAGTTCCTCGATCGCAGTGGGCCAGAGGTCCGGCTGCTCACGCAGCTGCCGACGGTGCTCAGGGTGCTGAGCGAGGTGCCAGAGCGACGAACCGATCGCCGACCAGGTGGTGTCGACACCGGCGACCAGCATGAGATTGCACACGCCCATCACGTAATCGTCGCCGACGGGCTCGCCGTCGACGGTGGCTGCGAGCAGTTCGGTGATCAGGTCGTTCTTGCGAGGGTTCTGCTTGCGGTCATCGAGCTGACCACGGAAGAAGTTCATGATCTTGAGGCGGTTCTCCATACGCGCCTTCGGATCGGTGAGGCCGAGCTCGAGCACCCCGCGCACCCACGAGGTGAACTCCTCCGACATCTCCACCGGCACCCCGAGCATGCTCGCGATGACGCGCGCCGGGATCTGTTGTGCGTACTGCGCTGCTGCATCGGCCTGACCGGTTGCGATGAATCCGTCGATCAGGCCGTTGCACAACTCACGCGTGCCGGTCTCGTACTTCGCCACCGACTGCGGCGAGAACGTGGGGAGGATCATCCGCCGGTGCCAATGGTGCTCAGGGGGGTCCGATGAGATGGGGGGCGCCTTCACCCCTCCGTACGGGCCCTCGGCGACACCCGGAGGTGGCGGCACCACGATGATCTGTCGCGAGGTGAAGAGTTCGTGTTCCTGCGCGATCGCCACCACATCGTCGTAGCGCGTCGGCATCCACGAGCCGCCCCAACGCTCGGTGTGCGCGATCGGGCAGGCGGACTCCCGGATCGTCGACATCGTCGGATAAGGATCCGTGACGAAGCCCGGCTCGAAGATGTCGTAATCGTTCACCACATCGCGCGCATCGTCGACCGACATCTCAGGCCTCGATCCTGATGGCACGCTCTGGACAGTTCCCCTCCGCGCGGCGGACTTTCGCCTCGAGTGCGGCGGGCACGTCCCCGTCGATGAGCAGGACGGCGTTCCCGTAGTCGTCGCTGCCGAACACCTCCGGCGCCGCAATTGAGCACATCTGGTGCCCCTGACACTTCTCGTTGTCGACGATGACGCGCATCTTTCCCCCCGGAACGTGCACACCTTACGCAAGCCGTGCAACGCTGGGTGAATGGACGGGACGCCCACCTCGATGGCCCGCACCATCGAGAACGCGCGGCGCAGGACCACCCTCCTTCCCCCGTTCACGGCGCAGCAACCCGACCTGGCACTCGACACGGCCTACGAGGTGGCGGCAGCTGCCTCGGCCCTCCGGTGCGGCGATACCGGGGCGGTCGCAGTGGGGCGCAAGATCGGCTTCACGAACCGAACCATCTGGGACCGGTACGGCGTCCACGCCCCGATCTGGGGCTGGATGTACGACGACACGGTGGCCGATGCCGTGTCCGGTAGAGCGACGGTCGGCCTGGCGGCGCTCGTGCAGCCACGGGTCGAGCCAGAGATCGTGTTCGGGCTCGGCTCGGCCGTGGACGCCGGCGACGATGTCGCAACGATTGCGCGAAACATCGAGTGGGTGGCCTTCGGGTTCGAGGTGGTCCACTGCCACTACCCGGACTGGCGATTCACCATCGTCGACACCGTGATCGACGGTTCCCTTCATGGCGCAAGCCGGATCGGGCCGAGACAACTGCCGTGGCGCAACATGATCGACGACCTCGCAGAGTTCAGACTCCGCCTCCTGCGAAATGGCTCGGTGATCGATGAGGGCCGAGGCGCCAACGTTCTCGACAGCCCGCTCCACGCCGTCGCCCATCTCGCCCGCGTCGCAGGACGGATCGGTGCCGGCGAGATCCTCACCACCGGCACCATCACCGACGCCGCCCCTGCCCTCCCGGGCGAGACGTACGGGGTGGAGATCGACGGGCTCCCGCTCGAGGCCATCGAGCTCCGGCTCGTCTGAGCGACCGCTGCGGCTTGTACGTTCTGGGGAATGGTTCAGCAGTCGATCGTGACCCTCGATGTCGAGGGGGTACTCGTCCCAGAGATCTGGATCGCCGTCTCGGAGCGGACCGGGATCCCGGAGTTGCGCCGGACCACCCGTGACGAACCCGACTACGACAAGCTGATGCGCTTCCGGCTCGGCATCCTTGCCGAGCACGGGCTCAAGATGTCGATGATCGCCGACGTCATCGCGGGCATGGGTCCGCTGGACGGCGCTCGACCGTTCCTCGACGAGCTTCGCGGCCGCACCCAGGTCATCCTGCTCTCGGACACCTTCGAGCAGTTCGGACGACCGCTGATGGAACAACTCGGCTGGCCCACGCTCTTCTGCCACCAATTAGTGGTCACCAACGACGAGATTGTCGATTATCAGTTACGCATGCCCGACCAGAAGCGCCACGCCGTGAAGGCCCTGAAGGGTCTCAACTTCAGGGTCGTAGCCGCCGGGGACTCCTACAACGACACCGCCATGCTCGCCGAGGCCGATGCAGGGTTCCTCTTCCACGCTCCCGACAACGTCAAGCGCGAGTTCCCGCAGTTCCCTGCGCTCGAGACATACGACGATCTGCTCGGGCACATCCTCAGCGCGCTCTGAGTCTGAACCCCCCCTCCCCCATGGAGGACGCACCGCACGGGTGTACGACGAAGTCGACCAGTGCCCGACGGGATGCGAGAATCGGGCGCATGACGACTGCGGATTCGGTGCGCGCCGAGGTGCGGGCATGGCTCGCTGCGAACTGGGACGAAGACCGACCGCTCGCTGCGTGGCGCGATCTGCTCGCCGATTCGGGATGGGGATGTCCCACCTGGCCGGTCGAGTGGTTCGGCCGCGGCCTCGGCCCTGCGCTCGCGCAGGTCGTCGACGCAGAGTTCGACCGGGTACAGGCGGTCGGCGCTGCTTCTGGAACTGCGATGACACTCGCTGCGCCGACGTTGCTCGAGCACGCTTCCGACGACGTGAAGTCCCGACTGCTCCGACCAGCGCTCACCGGGCAGCACCGGTGGTGCCAGTTGTTCAGCGAGCCGGGGAACGGCTCGGACCTCGCAGGTCTCACCACGCGCGCCGAACTCGACGGCGACGAATGGGTGATCAACGGTCAGAAACTGTGGACCACGGGCGCCGTGAAGGCCGACTGGGCGCTGCTCGTGGCACGCACGAACTTCGACGTCCCCAAGCACAAGGGCATCACCTACTTCGTGATCAACATGCACCAGTCCGGCGTTGACGTGCGCCCGCTCATGCAGATGAATCGCTACGCCTCCTTCAATGAGGTCTTCCTCACCGACGCGCGCGTTCCCGCACGCGACGTCATCGGCGCCGTCGGTGAGGGCTGGCGCGTTGCCCTCGCCACACTCGCCCACGAACGCAGCCTCCCGAGCACGCGCGCTTTCCAGGCGGGCAGCAACCGCACCGGCCGCTGCCGCGCCGAGGCGGTGGCGGAGGCCACCGACTATTTCCGGACCTACGTGTGGTACCCGCAACGCGCCGGGCGAGCCGACCTCACGGTGCCACGCGCTCAGGAGACCGGCCTCGTCTCCGATCCCGTCACGCGCGATCGACTGATGCACCTGCGCGCCGTCGACCAGACCGCCAAGTGGACCGCACAGCGAGCGCGGGCCGCCCGACTGGCGGGCCGACCCCCGGGCCCGGAGGGTTCCATCGGAAAACTGGTGGGGAGCGAGATCGCACGCACGGCGGCTTCGGTGCACGGCCACATCGCCGGCGCGCACGGGATGCTCGCAGGGCAGGACGCCCCGATGGACGGACTCGTGCACGAGATCCTCATCTCCGTGCCCGGTCAGTCGATTGCCGGGGGCACTGACGAGATCCAGCGCAACATCCTCGGGGAGCGCTCGCTCGGACTGCCCAAGGAACCATCGGTGGATGCCGAGATCCCGTTCCGCGACGTACGCACGAACCAGCAGCGCTAGGCGCGCCCGGATTCACCAACGTCAGCCGAGGTTCCCCCCGGCCCACCAGTTGGCGAACATCGGCTTGACCGCCGACCACACGGGTTCGACGATGAGACCGCTCGGGCTCTGGACGTAGGAGTAGGCGCCGAAACCCTCCTCGGGTGAGGACTGCGCCCCGACGAGTGTCCATCCCTCGTCGATGAGTCGTTGCGTGGTCGCTGCGACGTTGTCCACCCAGACACCGGTGTGGTGGATCCCGGGGTTCGACGTGTCCCACACCGTGCCGGGTTGGCCCTGCAGCAGCTCGAGGTGCACCGGACCCTCCTTGGAGTAGGTGAACCACAGCTCGGTCTCGATGAGTCCCGTCGACGGGGTCCAGATCTGCTGCTGGCGGTGCTGCAACTGGCACCACGTGACGCCGTGCCCACGGCCGAGGTCGTCCATGGCGGCGTGGATGTCGGGCACGCGTATCCCGACGTGAAAGGTCTCCCCCAGCAGCAGTGCGGCAGTTGCATCCATGGGGTCATCATGGCCCAGCGGGCCGGACCCCGGCGAGTGCAGCCCACTACGGTGGTCACGATGAGCGACGGGAACGGCGCCTCGGGCCGGGTCCGCCAGCGGGTTCTGGCGGTCGTCGTAGCCGTCGTCGCTGCCGCAGCGGCCGCCTTCGCAGTAGCCGGTGCCGTACGGGGCACCGATGAACTCCTCGCCCGGCTCATCGACGGACCGGCTTGGCTGACGGTGACGCTCCCGGCAGCGGGTCTCGTCCTCAACTCTGCGATCCGCTACTTCGGGGCGTCGAGGTCGGGACCGGCGAGTATCGACGCCTACATCGACTCCTACCACGGACGCACGGTCGACGACCGCCAAAGCCTTGCCCGTTCGTTCGGGAGCGCAGCAAGCGTGAGCACGGGCGCTGCGGTCGACATCGTCGGCCTCGGCGTGCTGCTCGGGACGTGGTTCGGCGATCTCGCCCGCCGCGTCCTGCGGACCAGCACCCCCGACCTGCTCGTGCTCGGGGCGGGCGCCGGGTTCGGCGCTGCACTCGACAGCCCCATCGCAGGTGGCGTCCTCGCCGTGGAGATCCCGTTCCGCGAAGGCGTCTCGTGGCGTCGCCTTCCGATCGCCCTCTTCGGCTCCGTCGCTGGCTACTTCGCCCGCAGCAGTATCGACGGCTTCTCGGTGCCGTGGCGAACCGACGTCGGCGTTGTCGGCCTGCGCGACGTCTTCGTTGCCGTCGGCCTTGCTGTCCTTGCGGGACTGGCGAGTCGGGCGGTGGCACTGCTCGCGCGACGTGCCGACACGGGTCTCGGCAGCACGTACTCGCGGGAGCGCTACCACCTCGTGACCGCAGCGATCGTGCTCGTCGTCATCGGGCTCATCGCGCGTGCCGGCTTCGGCGGGATCCCGGTCCATCTGGGCTCAGGCTCCGCCGCACTCGCGTGGTCCGCATCCGCATCGGGCATCGGGCTCGTTGCGCTGCTTGCCCTGCGCGCAGGGTCCGTTGCCGTCGGGGTCCTCGGTCGGGCAACGGGCGGCCTCGTCGTGCCACTCCTCGTCATCGGAATGCTGTCGGGCCGTCTGCTCGGCCAGGCCTTCGACGGCAACATGGTGCTCCTCGCTGCGATCGGCGCGGCGGCGGTACTCGGCGCCGGATACCGCGTTCCGCTCGCCTCGCTCGTGTGGCTCGCCGAGGCCACGCACAGCGTCCCGGCGGTGGCGCTCGGGGCCGCCGTGGTGCTGGTCTCCCATCGCGTCGGAGGGGGTCGTTCTGTCTCGACCGCTCAGCGACCCGAACCCGTCGAGCCTCCGCACCGCCCGCCGGCGGGATGAGCGAGCGCGTCAGCGACGCGGCGGGATACAGCGGAAGGTCAGCAACTGCTGCGGCTCACCGTTCACGCTCACGTGGATGTCGTAGGGGCCGAACAGCGGCAGTGCGATCCCCTTGAGCGGCACGACGAGGGGCAACAACATCGGCTCACCGGGACCGAGCTTGCTCGTATCACCGGAGTGGAACTGACCCGCAGCCTCACCGACGCGGGTCGCCGACTCGGCGTGGACAATCTTCACGGCAATCTGATGCGCCTGACCGAACTCGGTGGCCTCGAGCTCCACCATCACCGTCAGCGCAACGTTCAGCGTGCCCGGGAGTTCGGTCGTCACCCGGTTGATCCCGCCTGCAAGCAGGTAGACGAGGCCGTCGCGGATGTACGCAACGTCGGAGAGCACGGCAGCCTGAACCTTGGGCACCGGATCAGTCTCTCAGGCGATCAACCGGCTCCCTCGGTATCACCGCTGCGGTCGGCCACGGACTGCGGAAGCGTGAAGCCCACCACCGCACCGCCGTCGGGATGATTCTGTGCGAACGGCTCCCCGCCGTGGGCCCGGGCGATCTGGTCCACCATGGCGAGCCCCAGACCCGAACCGGGCTGAGTGCGGGCAGCAGTCGCGCGGTAGAAGCGCTGGAACACCAGCGAGAGATCCTCCTCGGCGATGCCGGGACCGCGGTCACGGACGCTCAGGCGGCCGCCGCGCAACGACACCTCGATGGGCGCCTCGGGGCCGCTGAACTTGCCGGCATTCGACAAAAGGTTGTCCACGGCGCGCTCGATACCGCGTACTGATCCCTGCACGCGCCACGGCTCGGCATCCACGGTGATCTCGCGACCCAGCCGCCGCCTTGCGCGCTCGACGAGTCGGCGGACGAGTTCGTCGACCTGCACAGGCCCGACCTGATCGTCCTCGATATCGCCGCTGGCGAGCACGACCAGTTCCTCGACAAGCCCACTCACCTGGGTGAGTTCCTCGTTGACGTCGTCGAGCACCTGCATGCGCTCGTCGGGATCGAGATCCCCGTGACGACGCAGCACATCGACGTTCGTACGGATCGACGTGATCGGCGTTCGCAGTTCGTGCCCTGCGTCCTGCACCAGCTGCCGCTGCCGGGATCTCGAGTCGCGCAGCGCCGACAGCATCGACACGAACGCCTGGCCCAGTCGAGCGGTCTCGTCGCGGCCCTCTGCAGTGATGCTGGTGTCGAGCTCCCCGGTAATGGCTACGTGTTCGGCGGCGGCGGTGAGCCGCACCACGGGACGGGTCAGCCAGCCCGCGATCAACCAACCGAGGATGGCGGCGAGCAGGGCGACGAGACCGGAGATGGCCCCGTAGCGCCGACGCAGCGAACCGAGCGTCGCCTCGGTGGGCTCGAGGTCGCGAGCAACCTGGACAGCGCCCCCGTCCGCAAGCGACACGGTCTGGAGCCGATACGGATCGCCCTCGGCAACGACGGTGTGGGTGTAGGTGCGCCCGCCCTTCTGGGCGAGATAGATCTCGCGGATGTTCACGGGGAACGACACGGTGCCCACGACCTGCACGATCACGCCGCGCTCGTCGAGCAACTGCGCCGGCCCGGCGCTGTCGGGCAGTCGGTCGGCGCCCTCGGGCGCGTCGGCCAGTTGTCGTTTGAGCAGCAGTCGCAAGGCACCGGACCGCTCCGTGAGCGATGCGTCGACCTCCTCACGAACCCGGGCCTCGGTGGTGAGATACGCAGCAACCGACACCAGCGCCACCATCGTGAGCAACAGGAATCCCATCGCAAGCGCGAGGCGCCATCGAAGGCTCATTGCGCCCTCAGGGTGTACCCGACACCGCGAACGGTCTGCACGATCCGCGGCTCGCCCCCGTCCTCGGTCTTGCGACGGAGGTAGCCGATGTACACCTGCAGCGCCTTGGAGTCGGGGCCGAAGTCGTATCCCCAGATGCGTTCGTAGATCGTCGGGTGGTCGAGCACCACACCGGCATTGAGGGCGAGCAGCAGGAGCAATTCGAACTCGGTCTTGGTCAACTCGAGTTCGCGGTCAGCACGCCAGGCCCGGCGTGCGGCTTCATCGATGCGGAGGTCACCGACGATGACCACACCTGAACTGGCGTCCGGGAGCACACGGCGAACGAGCGCCCGCAGACGCGCTAACAGTTCCTCGAGAGCAAACGGCTTGGGCAGGTAATCATCGGCACCCGCGTCGAGCCCTGCCACCCGATCGCCGATCTCGGCTCGCGCCGTGAGCATGAGAACCGGTGTCCGGTCGCCTCGCTGACGGAGCTCCCGGCAGACAGAGAGCCCGTCGAGGAGCGGCAGCATCACGTCGAGGACCACCACGTCGGGGCGGCCCACGGTCACGGCGTCGAGTCCGGCGCGCCCGTCGGCGGCGACCGCCACCCGGTATCCCTCGAGGCGAAGTGCCCGCTCGAGCGACGACCGAACCGCCTTATCGTCCTCGACGACCAGCACCGACGCCCCGCTCACCCTCTGTGTTCTAGTCGGGGTCGCATCCCGGGAACCGGCACTGCCACACCGGGCTGCGCCGCTTCACACCTGATCCCAACCTGTTTCTTTCCGAACTCTCACCTTGGGTCGGTTGAGTAGTCCCCACAAGTCCAGAGCACCCGAGAACTGACGGCTCGCTTGCTCCGGTGCCTCGCCGGTCCCGATGGGCCCTCCCCCTCGGGACCGGCAACGGCGCACTGTCCCCGACGACCTGCTGTGTGCGGCCGTCGCTGTCGGAACCCGACGGTCTGTTGTCAGAACAATCGCCGCTGCCGACCGGGCTCCACCCTCAACCCGGGCCACGGCACGTAGTTGTCCATGAACACCCACGACCGACGGTGGATTGCCGAGGGTCCGTACCCGCCGAGCGCCGTGCGGTGCAACGGGCACGGGTAGCCCTTGTTCGTGTCGAGGTGCCAGTGCGGGAAGTGTTCTGCAGCGGCGCGCATCAGGCGATCGCGGCTCACCTTCGCAAGGATTGATGCGGCGGCCACCGAGAGGCACGTGGAATCGGCCTTCACGATCATCTCCACACGGTTGACCGCCGGGCTGACGAAGTCCCACCTGCCGTCCACCACGGCCGCATCGGGACGCACTCCGAGTGATGCGAGGGCACGTTGTGCAGCGAGGCGCTGTGCCGCCGCCATGCCGAGCTCGTCGCACTCCTCGTGGCTCGCAGCACCGACCGACCATGACACGCACCACTGCGCCACCGGGTCGAAGAGACGTTCGCGCTCGCTCTCGCTCAGCATCTTGGAGTCACGGACGCCGGCGACCTCGGAGTCCGTCGGGAGCACTGCGGCTCCCACGACGAGCGGCCCCGCCCAGGCACCACGACCGACTTCGTCGATGCCCACGACAGTGCTGAATCCCTTCTCCCACAGCGACTCCTCTGCCGCGCGTGTCGGCAGCACGGCGCGCGTCGTGGGCGATCGACGGGCAGGCACTGCAGCAGATCACCCGGCCTGGCGGCGACGGAACACGCGGAACCACCGGCGTGCGGAGCGATACCCGAGCAGCACGACCGAGCACACACCGAGCAGGGCGTGGAGCAGGAACGACACCACGAGGTCGCCTGCTTTCATCTCGAGATCGTTCACGACGACGCGACGACCCGACTCGAGGAACATGCCGGCGTCGTCGGGTTGACCCCCGCGCCATGCGATCTGCGAACCGGTAGCGAAGGCAGCCCCCACGAGCAGGATCACCGCAATCACCCCGAGCGCGCCGCGGGCCGAGACCTTGAGCCGTCCGCGGCGCCGCACCACCTGTGCCGCTACCGCAGAGATGAGCGCAACCGCCGACGAACCCGAGTGGAGCACGCGGAGCCAACCGAACTCATCGGGTCGGTAGACGACGGCGAGAATCACACCCGACACCAGCGACACCAGGGCCGACACGGCGACGAGCCACATCACGGCATGCTCCGCGGCATCCTCCACATCGTCGGCCACGTCGTCGGTGACACCGTGATCGTTCGACTCGGGGTCCGGGTGCTCGCTCGGCATCGCCCCGCAGCGTAGGGCGACGCTTGCGCTGACCTCGGGTCAGCACGGAAAGTACGAACGTCACCGCCCGGAGTGTTGAGCGTCCCACCACGTCGTCCTACCGTGCTTCCCAGATTGTCCCGTGACCGCAGCGGATGGCGGCCACGGGGCAAGCAGCGCCGGGTGGACCGCTCTGGACCCCAGAGCACCGGACGGAGCGAGGGTGGCCCGCAGGTCGGACCGGGCCACCCCGCCCGGTGCGACATCGCAACACCGCTGCGATCAACGGGGTCGACGGCGTGCTGGAATGGCCACATGCCATCGGTGAACCCGAGCACTCGCAGCGCCGTCATGGTTGGCCCGTACCGGTTCACGGCAACCGACGTTCGAAAGACCTTCTCGAACCTCGGTCCGTGGTGGCAGCACCTCGTCACCGGGATTCCTCAACCTGTTTGGATCGACTCCGGGCGTGCGCTCCTTGCGGCACTGGCACCGCAGGTTGGGAACACCTCGGCAACCGCGGCCGACCCCGGAACCGGCCTTGCGCAAGCGGGACGCTCCCTTGCGGCGCACGCAGCCGAGGACGTAAACACTGCCGCTGTGCAGCACGCGCTCACGTCACTGTGGAATGGCGTGTTCGACCTCACGAGGACACTCCGGGTTTCGGGTGCGATCGCAACCTCGGGCTCCGGAACGCTTGCGCAGATCAACGTCTCGGGCGGTGGTGTCCCCAAGCGTCCCGTCGCGGCAGCGTCGATCGACTGGGCCGGTGTACGTGGCGACCGGCAGGGAGCGCGGACACACCACGGTCGACCCTGGCAGGCACTCTGCATCTGGGCAGGCGAGGTGATCGATGCGTTCGCCAGCGAGGGCCACCCGATCGCCCCCGGTTGCGCAGGCGAGAACTTCACCGTGCGAGGTCTCGACTGGTCGACGATCCGCCCCGGGGTTCGTCTCCGCATCGGCTCCACCGTCGTCGAGACCAGCGCCTGGGCGATCCCCTGCGCCAAGAACGCACCGTGGTTCGCCGACGGGGACTTCAGGCGCCTCAGCCACGAACGCGGACCGACGAGCCGTATCTATGCAACCGTGATCGAGCCCGGCGAGGTTGCTGCCGGCGACACGATCACACTCGAGCGGTAGTCAGTTCGACCTCGCTCACCGACACCGCTCAGGGCGCCGGCCAGAGCGACTCACCGCGCGCTTCTCGGCTCGACCACGTCGTGCTGGCGACACCGCCCCGCAGTTCGACCGGCTCGCCGCTCACCTCCCAGAGCACCGCAGGACGCTCACCATGCCAACGAACGGCGTAGCCGACCCACGAACGCGGCCCTGCAGGGAGGTGGTGTACCTCGAAGTTCGCTCCGAGCCAAGCGCGATCGAACCCATCGGCCAGGAGCACACAGCTGCCGTTGTCGAGCGGCGTGGCGAGTCGCTGTTCGACCCACGGAACGAGTTGCACACCCTCGGGAGCGTCGGCGGGCAATGGCGCCCCGGCCCCGCCGAGTCGCTGACGGATGGCGGCAACATCGTCTGCTGCGCGACGGTCACCCGCTGCGATGAACAACCGTTGCGCCGCCGCGAGAGCGGCTGCTCCGTCCCAGTCGAGACCACAACGGCGTGCGCTGCGCGCAAGGCGCTCCGCCGCAGTTGCCGTCGCTCCGACGAGCGACTCGGCGTCGACGCCCATCCGCACCAACTCGCCCAAGGCGATGAGGGCATCCACTGGGTTCTCGCCGAGGTCGTCGAGATGGCCGAGCGCGATCTCGCAGCGCGCCGCAGTGACCCGCTCGACGAGCGCCTCGTCGGGGAGCACGAGGCGGGACGCAGCCTCGGTCTGGCGCAGCCACCCACGGGCCACCGCCACGGCGCCCGGAAGACCCTCGGGGAGCCGTCCACCGTTCGCACGGTTGACGTCGGCGCCGTGAGCGAGGCCGACCCGGATGGACGTTCCGTGCGCAACCGGGAACGACACGGCCGAGGCCGGGAGGTCGATGTCGCCGATGGTCCGACCGGCAACGTTCACGTCAACGGGTTGACGCTGCATGAGCAGCTGTCCGTGCGAGAACACCACGGCAACCGCTGCCGCGGATTCGTTCTCCACCTCGATGACGGTGACACCTCCTGCGTCGGCGACCGCCACCACACGATGGACCACGTCGCCACCGGGAACCCGCACCCGTGTCTCCACGACGGGCGTACCCTCGATGCGGCGCTGACGGACTGAGGACTCCCGTTGCGGATCGTGCCAACGATCCTCGGCAGCAACCCACCAATCGAGACGCGGCTGGGCCTGCGCCGTGCCCCACGGCACCAGTGCGCCGCCGCCGTCGATCGTGGCGCGCCAGGGAGCACCCAGCACGCCGACGGTGATCCCGACGTGGCTCACGGCTCGAGCCCGGCGAGTTCGGACTTGCTGCCCCGGCTCATGAGCGCACTGAGCGCCTCGGCAGCGGTGACACCGCCGTGGCACACGGCGTCCACCTGCTCGCAGATCGGCATCTCGACCCCGGCCCCCGCAGCCAGCGCCACGACTGACGAGGAACTCTTCACACCCTCGGCGACCATCTTCATCTCGCCCACCACCTCGTCGATCCGTCGACCACGCCCGAGTTCGATCCCCACGGAGTTGTTCCGGCTGCGCCGGGACGAACACGTGGCGATGAGGTCGCCCATGCCCGCCAGGCCCGAGAACGTCAACGGGCTTCCGCCCAGCGCCACACCGAGACGGCTCATCTCGGCAAGGCCCCGGGTGATGAGCGTGGCGCGCGTGTTGTCGCCGAATCCCATTCCCTCGGCCATTCCCGAGGCGATGGCGATCACGTTCTTCACCACGCCTGCCACCTCACAGCCCACGAGGTCGCTGTTCGTGTACACCCTCAGCCGCATGGTGGCGAAGATTCGCTGCAGCTCACGACCGATGACCTCGTCCCCCGTGCCGACAACGCTCGCTGCGGGTTGCCCGGCGAGGATCTCGTGGGCGAGGTTCGGACCGGTGAGGACCGCAACCGGATGACCCGGCAGTTCGTCGTTCACCACCTCGCTCATCCGCTTCAGCGACGATTGCTCGAGGCCCTTGGTGAGTGACACCACCGGCACCCACGGACGCACATGCGGTGCGGCCTCACGCAGCACCGACCGGAACCCGTGCGAGGGAACGGCCATCACCACGACATCGGCCTCGGCGCATGCTTCGGCGACATCGGCGGTGGCCCGCAGCGCATCGGGTAGGACCGCAGCAGGGAGGTAGTCGACGTTCACGTGGCGCTCGTTGATCTCCCGGGCGAGTTCCCTGCGCCGCGACCACAACACGGTGGGCGTGTTTCCCGCAGCGAGTGCTGCCACGGTGGTTCCCCACGAACCGGCACCGATGACCGCAACCCTGATCGCCATGCCGAGAAGCGTAGGCGGTGGCCGTAGCATCCCGTCCGTGCACCGGGATGAGTCTGCGCCGTCCGTTCCGGTCGTCGACGGGAGCACCGTCGTGCTGGTTCCCGTGAAGTCGTTCGCCGATGCGAAACAACGACTCCGCTCGGCGCTCCCCGACGACCTGCGCCGTGCCCTCGCTCAGCGTTGTGCAGAGACCGTGCTGTCGGCTGCTGGCGATCTTGCCGTGTGGGTGGTCTGCGACGATGACGACGTCGAGCGCTGGGCCCGCTCGAACGGGGCGTCAGTCATCCGCACGGCTGCGCCCGGCCTCAACCCGGCGATCACCGACGGCGTCGCCCAACTGTCCGAGCGCGGAGCCGGTGCGGTGGTGGTGGCGCACGGCGACCTCCCCCTCGCCGACGATCTCGGTTCCGTGGTGGCGGGCCCTGCGTACCCGACGGACGTCGTGACCCTCGTGCCCGACCTCGCATTCGACGGCACGAACGTGCTCGTCCTGCCGCGCAGTGCCGCCGAGGGATTCGTCTTCAGGTACGGGCGAGGCTCGTTTCTGGCGCACGTCGGTGAGGCACTGCGCCACGGCCACCCCGTGCGGGTGCTGCGAAACATCCGCCTCGCCCACGACATCGACACCCCCGACGATCTCGATCGTCCAGAGATGGAGGAGATCCGCCAGTGGCTGCGAACGAACCCGGACAACCATCACTGAGCGCGCCCGGTGCAGCGCAGTGGTCGGTGAACCTCCCGGTGCCGTCATCAGCGCTCGCCATCGGGGCGCATCCCGACGACGTGGAATTCGGAGCAGGTGCAACCCTCGCGAAGTGGGCCGCCGCCGGCTGCGTCGTTCACCACCTCGTCTGCACCGACGGCTCGAAGGGCACCTGGAACCCCGACGCCGACATCGACGAACTCGTGGCGCGACGCCAGATCGAACAGCGCGCCGCATCACGGGCGCTGGGGGCCAGCGGTGAGGTCGTCTTCCTCGGCCACGTCGATGGCGAGCTCGAGTCTGCGCTCCCGATCCGCAGCGAGGTGGCCCGCTGGATCCGCCGGCTCCGTCCCGACGTCGTGCTGGGCCACGACCCGTGGAAGCGCTACCGCCTCCACCCGGACCACCGCCACGCGGGGCTGCTTGCGTGCGAGGGCATCGTTGCGGCACGGGACCCACATTTCTTCCGCGACCACGGTCTGGCTCCCCATCGACCCACACACCTGCTGCTGTGGGAGGCCGACGAACCCGACCACGCCGAGGACATCACCGATTTCGTCGACACCAAGCTGCGAGCGCTCGAGGAACACGCAAGTCAGTTCGAGTCCACGATGAAGGCCCGAGATGACGCGGGCCTGTCGGCGTTCCGCGACCGCATCCGGGGTCGCCTGACCGAGCACGGTGCACGGTGCGGGCTCGGTGCCGCCGAGTTGTTCAAGCGCATCGCCGATCTCTGACCTGCACCGAGGTTCCGACGTCGGTCAACTGCCGAACTCGCCCGCCCGGCGGCGGCCACCCGGAGGGCCGGCAAACGCCTGGGCGATCGACATCCACTCGGCTGCAAGCGGGCCCGCCACGTCGAGTGCCGTGTCGTCGACGTGCCGACGCTGCGTGACTACCAGACAGAAGCCCAGCGCATCACCGACCACCCGATCGGGTGCGGTCTCATCGCCCCAAGCCCACGTCTCGCCGCCGGGCGAACGCAATTCGACACGAACATCGCCCGCTGGCAGATCCCGTTGGTTCGTCGCGTAGGCGAATGGGCGGGCGCGCACGCCGATGTGAGCGACATGGCGCAGCCGACCACTCGCCTCCGGGGCCAGTCCGAGCGAATCACGGACGTCCTGCCCATGGGCCCAGGTCTCCATGAGGCGGGCCGTGATGAAGGACCGCGCCGCCATGGCGGGCCCGTACCACGGCACCCGCCCCGACGGGTCCACGGTGACGGCGAGCGCAATCAGTCGCTCGCGGTCGGCTCGCCAGTTCGCGAGGAGTGCCGCTGGTTCGATGGCCCGACCGACCTCCACCGAGGGGTCCACTCCGGCGGCGGTGTTGGCCATGAGGTTCTTGGTGTCGGCGTGGAACGCGTCGACCGTGGCCGGGTCGAGCGCCATGGTCGCCCGTTGGTCGAAGAACCAGAGGTGGCTCACCGAATCGGCGATCGACCAGCCCGCCGCCGGCGTGGGCTGGCGCCACTGCGCATCGGTGAGCGACGACACCACGGCATCGAGGGCCTGGTGCTCGGCCCGGAGATCGCTGCAGATTTCGTGCATGGGGCCAACGGTAGGTCACCCCGGCATCGACCACTCAAGGCGGCCGTACGGGACGCGAAACGGGGAGCCCGTTCGGGCACGGGACGCGAAACGGGGAGCCCGTTCGGGCACGCAACGCGAAACGGGGAGCCCGTTCGGGCTCCCGGACAGAACAGGGGACGCGAAACGGGGAGCCCTTTCGGGCTCCCCGCCTCTCAGAATTGGATCCGAAGGAGTCGGATCAGGCCTTCTTGGCGGCCTTCTTCGCGGTGCGCTTCTTCGCAACCTTCTTGGCGCCAGCCTTCTTGGCCGGAGCCTTCTTCTTCGCGGCCTTCTTGGCGGGGGCCTTCTTCGCTGCCGCCTTCTTGGCCGGGGCCTTCTTCTTCGCGGCCTTCTTGGCGGGGGCCTTCTTCGCTGCCGCCTTCTTGGCCGGAGCCTTCTTCTTCGCGGCCTTCTTGGCGCCAGCCTTCTTCGCTGCCGCCTTCTTGGCCGGAGCCTTCTTCGCTGCGGCCTTCTTGGCCGGAGCCTTCTTCTTTGCTGCCTTCTTCGCTGCCATGTGGTGGATTCCTTCCGTGGGTTATTGCTGATGTGTCAAGGCTGCCTTGAGCGTCGAACCCGCAGTCAACTGACCTGTGGTTCCGCCAACCCGATCACCGTCTCGCGGTGCTTGGTCTGGCTTGTCCGACCCTGGACTTGGACGCAACCAGAGCGGTGCCGACGATCGCCTGGCGGGCGACTCCGACCCTCACGGTCACTGTCATCTCTCGATGCTCCTCCTCAGTGCGGACGTTCGCGAGACGGACATATGAAACAACCTTTCGACCGCGCAAACAAGCATTCTGACGATTGATAATGCAACGATCGACCGGAAGACTCCCTGCGTGCTGGCCGTGTCGACCTATCGTCGGCGCCGTGGGAACCCCGACTCAGAACCGGCGCGTGTGCGGAGTCGACGGGTGTCCGGGGGGCTGGGTGGTCGCCGACGCAGCGGGCTGCAGGGTCGTGCCCGACCTCTCCGCCATCGCTGATCGCTACGACCTCATCGGCATCGACATGCCGATCGGCCTCTCGGGAGACGGAGTGCGGCTGTGTGACCGAGAGGCCCGAAAAGCCTTGTTTCATAGGGCTTCTACGGTGTTCTCGCCGCCTCCGAGACCCCTGTTGCACCTCGCCGACTACACCGTGGCGAACGCTGAATCGCGCCGACAGTTCGGGCGAGGTATCTCGAAGCAGTCGTTCATGATCTGGCCGAAGATCAGGGAGCTCGATGTGCTTGCCCGCGCGTATCCGGATCGTTTCGTCGAGGTGCACCCCGAGTGCTCATTCGCCCGGATGGCAGGCGAACCGCTGCCGACGAAGCACTCCGATGCCGGGAAAAATTCCCGGAAAAAAATTTTGGAAAAAGTCGTCGGAACGGTCCCGGCGGCGCCCCGCGGAGCCCGGATCGACGACGTGCTCGACGCCCACGCCGTGCTCTGGAGCGCACTCCGATTCCTCCGGAACGAGCACGCGACCTACGGCGACGGCGCCCTCGATGCGGTCGGATTGCCGATGCGCATCGTGGCGTGACCCGGCCCGGAACGCCAAGATGCAGCGCATGACCGACACGCCGCGACTCCCGCTTCGCACCACCGATGACGATCCGCGTCTCTCCGAACTCTTCGCCAAGGGGCTGCGCCGATCCGACGGCGAGGTGCTCAACATCTTTGGCGCCCTTGCGAACCACCCGGACCTGTTGCGTCGCTGGCTCGTGTTTGCAGCGCACACCCTGTCGAAGTGCACCCTCACCCCACGTGACCGCGAGCTGCTCATCCTCCGCACCGGCTGGAACTGTCGGGCCCGGTACGAGTGGGGCCAGCATGTGCTCATTGCCCTCGACTGCGGGATCTCGGCGGCCGAGATCGAGGCGGTCAAGCGCGGATCGGACGATTCGTCGTGGTCGCCGGGGGATGCGCTGCTGCTCACCGCCGCCGACGAACTGCACGTGGCATCCGGGCTCTCCGATGCCACGTGGGATGCGCTCTCCGGCCGTTACCGACCCGAGCAGATCCTCGACCTCGTTGCGGTCGTCGGGAACTACCACCTGGTGGCGATGTTCCTGAACACCCTGCGTGTGCCGCTCGACCCGGGCGTTCCCGACGTGACGTTCCCGGACTGACGCTCCCGGGCAGAGCGACGGACGGCCTGCGGAGCCCGAGAACCGCTCAGCGACGTTTCGGTGGCATCGGGAAGAAGGAACTGGTCCGTTCGATGTAGTCGGCGTACCCGTCTCGCCGTTTCACGAGGGACTTCTCGAGCAGTGCGACTCCCGACACGCGAAGCAGCAGCACATTCATCACCCCGGCACCGATCAGTCCGACCGCGCCCAAACCGGTCTCGGCCGCAATCAGCGCCAGCCCCCACCACACGCAGGCATCACCGAAATAGTTCGGGTGCCGGGTGTAGCGCCACAGACCGCGGTCCATGACCCGTCCCTGGTTCTCGGGTCGGGCCTTGAACTGCGCGAGTTGCACATCCCCCACGCTCTCGAAGACGAGGCCGATTCCGAACACGACCACTCCAATGATCGTGACGACGCCGAGGTCGGGGCTCACGCGGGCCTGCCCGAGCTGCACCGGCAGCGACACCACCCACATGAGCGCGCCCTGCAGCGTGAACACCGTGACGAGGCTGACGGCTCCGAAGCGCGCCCCCCACCGCTTCCTCATGGCGCGGTAGCGGAAGTCCTCACCCTTGCCGTGGTTCCTCCAGAACAAATAGCCAGCGAGCCGCAGACCCCAGGCCGTCGTCAGCCCGGTAAGCAGCCACTGCCGGCCCGGATTCCCGTCGACGGTGAGGCGGACCACCCACGCCACCCCGACGAACCCGAGACCCCAAGCGATGTCGACGATCGACGCATTGCGCAGGGCGAGGCTCAGCAGCCACGTCGCCAGCATCACCACGGC
>JAULYZ010000160.1:0-5581 GCA_032117595.1 Acidimicrobiia bacterium
CGCTGCTCAACCGAACCGTCGTGCAGAACGCGTGGGTCGTCAACGACCTCGATGAGGCCATGGCGCGCTGGACACGGGTGTTCGGAATCGGGCCGTTCTTCTGCAATCACGACATCCGAGTGACCGATCCCCGCTATCGCGGCCAGCCCACCGAGCTTCGCTTCGCCGGCGCCATTGCGCAGGCGGGCTCGGTTCAGGTGGAGCTCATCCAGGTGCTCAACGAGGTGCCCTCGTGTTACCGCGATCTCGTGCCGGCCGGTCGTGAGGCGATGCACCACATCGCCGTGTTCGCCGAGGATTTCGATGCCGAAGTGGCCCGCTACACGGCACAGGGTTTCCCCATCGCGTTCAGCGGGGCCAACCGCGACATGCGGTTCGCCTACATCGACACCTCGCCGGCGCTGGGTGTCATGGTGGAAATCCTCGAGAACGTGGAGTCGGTGCGGTCGGCCTTCGCCAACATCAAGGCGGTGTGCGACTCGTGGGACGGGGTCACCGAGCCGGTGCGCGGCTCGGCCATGCGGCCCACCTCGTGAACACCGCCTAGGGTTCGATCCATGCAGTTCGGGATCAAGACCTCACCGCAGTACACCACCTGGGCCGACATGCTCGATGTGTGGCGCACGGCGGATCGCATCGATCTGTTCGAGTCGGCGTGGAACTTCGATCACTTCTATCCCATCAACGTGCCCGACACGACCGGCCCGTGCATGGAGGGCTGGGTCACACTCACCGCACTCGCACAGGCCACGTCGCGCATCCGGATCGGCTGCATGGTGACCGGCATCGTGTACCGCCATCCGGCGGTGCTCGCGAACATGGCCTCCACGCTCGACATCGTGAGCAACGGGCGCCTCGAGCTCGGCATCGGCGCCGGCTGGAACCAGGAGGAGTGCGATGCCTACGGCATCCATCTGGGCACCCTGAAGGAGCGCTTCGACCGATTCGACGAGGCCTGCGAGTGCCTCGTGGGGCTGCTCACCCAGGAGACCACCAACTTCTCCGGGAAGTACTTCACCCTCACCAATGCCCGCAACAACCCCGCCGGGGTCCAGCGCCCCCACCCGCCCATCTGCATCGGTGGGAACGGCCCCAAGCGCACGCTGGCCGCCGCCGCCCGCTGGGCCCAGCACTGGAACTACGCAGGGATGGACGTGGAGGGATTCAGCGAGAAGCGGGCCGTCCTCGATGGGCACTGTGCCCGGATCGGACGCAATCCTGCGGAGATCCGCAGTTCGGTCCATGTGGTCTACGACCCCAAGGCCGGATTCGGTGCCTGGCTCGACAAGGCCCGGGCCTTCGAGGCGGCCGGTGTGGACCTCGCCATCGCCTACCTGCCCTCGCCGCATACGGCGGCCACCGTGGAGGGCCTTGCAGAGGCGATCCGCGGGAGGTAATCCTCCCGAGCGACATCCGTCGCCCTATGCATTTTTGGGGATCGTGAATTAGGTTGTATCCCGCTCACGTCCCATGACTCAGGGGTAGACGTCACCATGGCTCAATCCGGCTCGATCCTCGGCAACTCGGTGCTCCGCAAGGAGGACCCGGGCCTGCTCGTCGGCACCAACCAGTACACCGACGACATGAAGTACCCGAACATGGGGCACATCGTGTTCGTCCGGTCGTCGGTGGCGCACGGCCGCCTCGGCGCGGTCGACACCTCCGAGGCCAAGAAGATGCCCGGCGTGCTCGCTGTCTACACCGCAGACGACCTCAACCTCGCCGACAACGTCGGCTTCGCCGGCACGCCGCACATCAAGCGCCCGCCGCTCGCCCGCGGCAAGGTGCGCTTCGTCGGCGACATCATCGCCGCAGTGATCGCCACCGATCGCTACCTCGCCCAGGACGCTGCCGATGCCATCACCGTCGATTACGACGTGCTGCCGGCCGTGATCGACCTCGAGGATGCCGTCGCCGGTTCGTCGCTGCTCTACGAAGAGCTCGGCAGCAACGTGTGCTTCGGCACTGCGCTCGGTGCCGACTCGAACGCGCTCGACGGCGCCGAGGTCATCGCCGAGGCCCGCATCCTCAGCCAGCGTCTCGCCGGCGTGCCGATGGAGCCGAACGCCTGTCTCGCCGTGCCCGAGGGCGACCGCCTGAAGTTCATCTGTGCAACGCAGGCACCGCACGACATCCGTGGCCCGCTCGCCGCCGCCATCGGCAAGACCCCCGATCAGGTGCGCGTCATCGGCCCGTGGGTCGGCGGCGGGTTCGGCCCGAAGGCCGCCTACTACGTCGAGTACGAGATCTCCGCTGCTGCGGCGCTCAGGCTCAACCGGCCGGTGAAGTGGGCCGAGACCCGTACCGAGAACATGCTCTCCATGGGCCACGGCCGCTCCTACATCATGGACGCCAAGCTCGGCCTGAAGAAGGACGGCACTTTCGTGGGCCTGCAGGCTCGCGTGATCGCCGACGGCGGTGCGTACCCGATGGTGGGCACGGTGCTGCCGATGCTCACCCAGATGCTCAGCCAGGGCGTCTACGTGATCCCGAAGATCGACTTCGAGGCCAAGACCGTGCTCACCACCACCACTCCGGTGGTTGCGTACCGCGGTGCGGGTCGTCCCGAGGCCACTCAGATGCTCGAGCGCATCATCGACGTGGCTGCCGACCAGATCGGCATGGATCCCGCCGAGATCCGCCGCAAGAACTTCATCCAGCCCTCGCAGTTCCCCTACACCACGGTGACGGGTGCCAGCTACGACTCCGGCGATTACGAGAAGGCGCTCAACCAGGCCCTCACCGAG
The DNA here is from genome assembly GCA_032117595.1 of Acidimicrobiia bacterium. Taxonomy (GTDB): domain Bacteria; phylum Actinomycetota; class Acidimicrobiia; order Acidimicrobiales; family Ilumatobacteraceae; genus WLJO01. The sequence goes on from JAULYZ010000160.1 coordinate 2,748, forward strand.
TCCGGCTACAAGCAGCTCCGCGAGGAGCAGGCCAAGCGCATCGCCAACAAGTCCAAGAAGGTGCTCGGTATCGGCATCTCCTCGTACGTCGAGGTCACCGCACCGCTCGGCCTGTTCGCCGAGTACGGCAAGGTCACCATCGACGACGACGGCGGCGCAACGATGGTGGTGGGCACCTCCAGCCACGGACAGGCCCACGACACCGCCTTCTCGATGATCGTGTCCGACATCCTCGGCGTTCCCATGGACAAGATCCGCCACGTGCAGTCCGACACCGATCTGGTGCCGATGGGCAAGGGCACGATGGGCTCACGCTCGCTGCAGACCGCCGGCTCGGCGGTGTTCGTCGCCAGTGGCAACGTGCTCGAGCAGGGCAAGAAGATTGCCGCACGTCTGCTCGAGGCCTCCGAGAACGACATCGTGAAGGGTGAGGGTGGCCTGCAGGTGGCCGGTGTGCCCGCCAAGGTGGTCACCTGGGCGCAGCTGGCCTCGGAGGCCAAGAAGGAGGGCAACCTCCTCACCCATGAGCTCGAGTTCTCCGAGGGCGATTCCACCTACCCGTTCGGCACGCACATCTCGGTGGTGGAGGTCGACCTCGAGACCGGATACGTCGATCTGCTGCGTCACGTTGCGGTGGACGACTGCGGTCGCATCCTCAACCCGATGCTCGTCACCGGCCAGCAGCACGGCGGTATCGCACAGGGCATTGCACAGGTGCTCTTCGAGCATGTGCAGTACGACGAGGACGGCAACCCCAAGTCGTCGAACCTGATGGACTACCTCATGCCGTCGGCCGCCGAGATGCCGTCGTTCGAGACCTCGAACACCCAGACCGACAGCCCGCGCAACCCGCTCGGGGCCAAGGGCATTGGTGAGTCCGGCACGATCGGATCCACCCCGGCGCTGCACAACGCAGTGGTCGATGCTCTGTCGCACCTCGGAGTTCGTCACCTCGACATGCCGTGCACGCCCGAGCGTGTGTGGCAGGCCATCAACGCTGCGTGATCCCATCTGGTGATCTCACCCGCTGATGTCGACGGGTGAGGCTCCCGGCGGCGCCGTGACCGTCTCGGTGATCGTGCCGAGCCGGAACGCTGCGGGAACGCTCGCCGATCAACTTGGCGCGCTGTCTGCCCAGACCTACACAGGATCATGGGAGGTCGTGGTGGTCGACCATGCGTCCACCGATGCGACGGCTCAGGTGGCGCAGGCGTGGGCAGATCGCCTCCCCGTGCGGGTGGTGCAGGCCGATGCCGGTGGTGGTGTGTCGCGGTCGCGCAATGTTGGCATCGCGCACGCACGGGGAACGCTCCTGCTGTTCTGCGACTCCGACGACCTGGTCGATCCGCGCTGGGTGGACGAGATGGTCCGGGCGCTCGACGAGTTCGATCTCGTCGGCGGCACGCTGGTGTCCTTTGCCGAGAATGCTCGTGTGTACGAGTGGCACGGCGCGATTCCGGGCCAGCCACCCGACAACGCGCTGCTCGCGGTCGGGAATCGTTTCTCGTTCCGTGGCGCGAACATGGCGATGCGCGCCGCCGCCATCGGCACGTTGCGGTTCCCCGAGTGGTACACGTGGCCCGGCGGTGAGGAGGTCGACTTCTGCTTGCGGGCTCAGCTGGCTGGTGCCCGACTCGGCGCAGCGCCCGCTGCTCTCGTGAACTATCGGCTACGCAGTTCGTTCCTCGGGATGCTCCGCCAGCACTTCTGGTGGGGCTTCGCGCGCGGATGCCTGAAGGCTGACTACCCGTCGTTCTTCCCACGGTCGACTCGACGTCGGCGCCGCAAGGTGAGGCGCTGGGCCGTGGCGGTACGCAATCTCGTGTTGCCCCGTCGCTCGGGTGATCGACGGGCTGCTCCCCGACAGCTCGCCATGCTCACGGGTGAGGCGTGGGGCGCGGTGCGCTTCCGCCGTCGGCTTCGCCCGACCTCCCCGTGAGCACCTGATCAACGAGGAGTCCCGCGACGGACTCGATCGGGAGCGATGACCGTTCGGGGAGTGCGAGGTTGTGCGTGAAGACTGCGCCGTGAGGACGGTGATCGCCGGTGCGACCCATGCGAACGTCGGCGGTGATGGTTCCGATCGTCGGGGAGGTGAGCGAGTGGAACGGCTCAGACCAGTTCCACTCGACACACAGGTCGGGCAACATGTTGCGATTCGGCCCCGGGTGGTGATCGTCCACACGGATCACCCGGAGAACCGCTGGCGAGCCCGAGTCGACGTGGCGGAGAGCGAGTAGTTCGCGGGAGAGCAGGTCGAGTGTGGACTCGAAATCGTCACCCTGACGAATACGGCCGTAGGGTTCGCGCCCTTCGAGGTTGAGCCGGACTGCACCGTAGAGGTCGTTGTTGGGCATCGCGAACCACGCCCGCAGTTCGTCGATGATCTGGGGCTGTCGCGGCTGCTCGCGGAGTCTCCGTTCGACTCGTCGCCGCGCACCGCGCGCACGTGCGGGCACGGCCCGCCTCCAGCGAGCGACACCTGTCAGCGGTCGGTGCCGGGCCTCGATGCGTTGCAGGATCGCGTTGAGCATCGAGCTCCCGTCGAAGTGCGGGCCCATTCCGTGGCTGAGAAGCACCATCACAGCGTCGTCCGGCGCGAGCCGCGTCAGCACCTCGCCCAATGCAGCATCGAGCGCCCGGTACACCGCAAGCAGCGGATCCCCGCCCATCTGCTGAACAAGAGCCGGGTCGTGAGCCGGGTTGGCGGTGTGGTGCAGATGGAAGAACTGGTGCCCCGCACAGTGGGTCTCGGAGAACACGGCGGCGAGGAAGTCGACGTCGGGCCCCAACAGACCTTCAATTGCTCTCGTGCGACGCTGCACGCCGTCGAG
>JAULYZ010000161.1:0-6243 GCA_032117595.1 Acidimicrobiia bacterium
CCCGGGCCCCAACAGCACGGGTGGCGCCCGTGCCGTGCGGATCGTCGTGCGCGTGGGAGATCGACGTCTCGACGTGTGGGCGGCGGGCTCTCCCGCCCGGCGACTGGCGCTCCGCCAGGCAGGGGAGATCGTGTGGGTGGAGGGACAGGTCCGCGCTCCGTCGCCGCTGCGAGCCCGCCGGCTGGCGCTGCGGCACGTGGAGGGCACGATGTCGGTGGAACGCGTGATCGACTGGTCGCCGGGCAGTGCACTGGCCCGCAGCACGAACCGCCTGAGATCGGTACTGGCCACGGGTGCGCGTGTGCTCCAACCGGTCGACCGGTCGGTCTACCTCGGCCTCGTGATCGGCGACGACCGCGAGCAGCCCGGGTCATTGGTCGATGACTTCCGCCGGTCCGGGCTCGGCCATCTCAACGCGGTGTCCGGACAGAACGTTGCGTTCGTTCTCGCCGCAGCGATGCCGTTGCTGCGGCGGTGCCGCCCGTTGCCGCGGTGGATGCTGACGATGGCATTCCTCGGGTGGTTTGCAGTGCTCACGCGGCTCGAGCCGTCGGTACTGCGAGCCACGTTCATGGCAGCGCTCGGGGCCACTGCCTTTGCGCTCGGTCGCAGCGCCTCACCGCTGCGGTTGCTGTCGCTCACCGTGACGGCGCTGGTGCTGATCGACCCGTTCCTCGTGCACTCGGTGGGATTCTGGATGTCGGTGTCGGCCACGCTCGGGATCGTGCTCTGGTCGGGCCCGGTGACGGCGGCCGTGCGGGGACCCCGGTGGATCGTCCTGCCGCTCTCGGTGTCGCTCGCTGCACAGGTGGGGGTGGCGCCGATTGCGTGGTGGGTGTTCGGTCGCGAGGCTGCTCTGGCGCTCCCGATGAATCTGCTCGCCGGCCCCTGCGCAGCCCTCATCATGACCCTCGGCCTGCCCGCTGGTGTGCTGGCCGGCCTGCTTCCAGCACCGGCGGCGGCGGTGTTGCACGGGCCCACCGTGATCGCCGTACGACTGCTCCGCAGCATCGCCGGGCTCGGTGCGGCAGGTGACCTCGCAGCCCTGCGCCCGGTGGCGACGTTGGCCGGCCTGGCGGTGGTGGGATGGGCGCTGCGCCGGGATCGACGTCGACTCCCGCGGCCGCACGTCGGCCCCTCTGTCGGCCCGGCGCACGGCCCGCACGCGGGTAGGTTCGCCCCGTGACGGTGCACCTGTTCCACGGCGACGACGCGGCGTTGCTGGCATCGGCCGTGGTCGACCTCGTGCACGAACTCGTCGGCGACAACGACCGGTCGCTGATGGTCGACGAGTTCGCGACTGACGACTACGAACTTGCTGCTCTCGTCGACGCAGCACAGACCCCGCCGTTCCTGACGGACCGCCGCGTGGTGGTCGGACGCGAACTGCAGCAGTTCGACGCCAAGCATCTCGAGCCGCTCCTCTCGTACCTCTCCTCGCCGCTCGACAGCACCGACCTCGTGCTCGGCGCCACGACGGCCCGACCACCCAAGGCACTCCTTGACGCAGTGAAGTCGGCGGGGGGACTCGTGCTGAGCACGGCGGTCTCCACCAAGAAGAAGGACCGCTCGGCGTGGGTCGAGCAGCAGGTGGAGGACGAGGGCCTCCGACTCGACGCTGCCGCCACAACGCTGGTTGCCGACTGGCTCGGCGAGGACGCAGGGCGCCTCGCCGGTCTGCTCGACACGTTGTCGAGCACCTTCGGCAGCGGGCGCACGCTGCGTGTCGACGATGTGTCGCCCTTCCTCGGCGAGGCGGGCAATGTTGCGCCCTGGGACTTCACCGACGCCATCGACCGTGGCAACACGGCGTTGGCCATCTCGCTGATGCACCGAATGATGCAGGCCGGGAACCGGCATCCACTGCAGATCATGGCGCTCCTGCACACCCACTACGGCCGTCTGCTTCGTCTCGACGGCGCCGACGCACGGGATCCGGCGTCGGTCTCGGCGCTGGTGGGCACCAAGCCAGGGTTCCCCACGCAGAAGGTGATCGAACTCTCGCGTTCGCTCGGCTCGGGCGCGGTGAAGCGGGCGATCGAATTGCTGGCCCAAGCAGATCTGGATCTGCGGGGTTACCGGGACCTGCCCCCGGCGTTGGTGATGGAGGTGCTCGTGGCCCGCCTCAGTCGGCTGGGCGGCACCGAGCCGGCAGCGGTCAGGCGCCGGCGTTGACGCGCTTCATCAGGCGCGACTTCTGACGGGCTGCAGCGTTCTTGTGGAGCACGCCGCGGGCAGCGGCGGTGTCGAGACGCTTCACGGCGGCGCGAACGGCGTCGCCCTCGCCCTCGGTGCCGACGGCGGCACGGGCGGTCTTCACACGGGTCTTGACCTCGCTGCGGACTGCCTTGTTGCGGTCCTGCCGCTTGGCATTGGTGAGGATCCGCTTCTTCTGCGACTTGATGTTGGCCATGGTGTTCGTCTCGCTCGTTCGATCAAGGAACCCAAGGTCGGGCGTCCGGTGAGCCACGCAATGATAGCGGCCGTGCCGCACCGGGCACTACCTGCCGGAACGGGCCGATCCGGGCCCACCGGTAGCATCGGGGCGGGTCGTCCGACCGCTCGCACCGCCCCGAACCCCGCATGGACCTCGCCCGAATCCGGAACTTCTCGATCATCGCCCACATCGACCACGGCAAGTCGACGCTCTCGGACCGCATCCTCGAGCTGACCGGTGCCGTCGATGCCCGGGAGATGCGGGAGCAGTACCTCGACTCGATGGACCTCGAGCGGGAACGGGGTATCACCATCAAGGCCCAGAACGTGCGGGTGCACTGGAAGGACCACGTCCTGCACCTGATCGACACCCCGGGGCACGTCGACTTCGGCTACGAGGTCTCCCGGTCGCTCGCGGCGTGTGAGGGCGTGGTGCTCGTGGTGGACGCGGCCCAGGGCATCGAGGCCCAGACCCTGGCGAACTGCTATCTCGCCCTCGAGCACGACCTCGAGATCGTGGCCGCCCTCAACAAGATCGACCTGCCGGCCGCCGACCCCGACCGGTACGCGAAAGAGATCGAGACGGTCCTCGGGATCCCCGCAGGCGACATCCTTCGCATCTCGGCGAAGACGGGTCAAGGTGTCGACGATCTGCTCGACGCCATCTGCGAGCGCATCCCGCCGCCCCAAGGCGATGCCGATGGTCCGTTACAGGCACTGATCTTCGACTCGCAGTACGACCAGTACCGCGGGGTGGTGTCGAGCATCCGGGTGATGAACGGTCGCCTTGCAGCAGGGAGCAAGTTGCGCTTCATGCAGGCCAACGCCATCCACGAGGCGATCGAGATCGGGGCCCGCAGGCCGGTGCCGACACCGGTTCCCGAACTCGGTCCCGGTGAGGTGGGCTACCTCATCGCCGGCATCAAGGATGTCGGTGAGGCGCGATCGGGCGAGACGGTCACCACCGAGCGCAACGGCGCTGCCGAACCGCTTCCCGGGTACCGAGACCCCAAGCCGATGGTGTTCTGCGGGCTCTTCCCGGTGGACGGTGACGATTTCGAGACCCTGCGCGAGAGCCTCGAGAAGCTCAAGCTCAACGATGCGTCCATCACCTACCAGCCGGAGTCCTCGGGGGCGCTCGGGTTCGGCTTCCGCTGTGGGTTCCTCGGCCTGCTCCACATGGAGATCGTTCGCGAGCGCCTCGAGCGTGAGTTCGGCCTGTCGCTCATCGCCACGGCGCCGTCGGTGGAGTACCGGGTGACGCGCACCGACGGCAGCATCGTGGTCATCGACAACCCGGCGGCGCTGCCGAACCCGCAGAGCATCGCCACCATCGAGGAGCCCTACTTCCGGGTGAGCATCATCACCCCGAAGGAGTACACCGGCACGCTCATGGACCTCTGCCAGACGCGGCGGGGCGAGCTGCAGAAGATCGAGTACCTGTCACCCGAGCGTGTCGAGTTGCACTACAAGGTGCCCCTCGCAGAGGTGGTCATCGACTTCTTCGACCAGATGAAGTCGCGTACGCAGGGTTACGCAAGCCTCGACTACGAGCTGGCCGGGTACGAGGTGTCGAACCTCGTGAAAGTGGACCTGCTGCTCAACAGCATCGCGGCCGACGCCTTCTCCACCATCGTGCATCGCGACAAGGCCTACGACTACGGGCGCAAGATGTGCGAGAAACTGCGCGAACTCATTCCGCGACAGATGTTCGACGTGCCGATTCAGGCGGCCATCGGCGGCAAGATCATTGCCCGCGAGACCGTGAAGGCCAAGCGCAAGGACGTGCTCGCCAAGTGCTACGGCGGCGACATCTCTCGCAAGCGCAAGCTGTTGGAGAAGCAGAAGGAAGGCAAGAAGAAGATGAAGGCCATCGGCCGGGTCGAGGTTCCCGGCGATGTGTTCATCAACGCCCTGCGGCTGGACGACTGATGCCGGGTCGGCTCGGCGAGCGGGCGACGTTCCGGGCGCTGCGCCACCGCAATGCTCGGCTGTTCTTCTCCGGTCTGTGGGTCTCGCAGGTCGGGTCCTGGATGCAGACCGTCGCAACGGCGCTGCTCGTCAAGCGGCTTGCGCCACCGCGGTGGGAGGGCCTCCTCCTCGGGGTGTCGGTCGCTGCGCAGTTCGTCCCGATGCTGCTGTTCGGTGTCTGGTTCGGAGCGTTCGCCGACCGACGCAACCGTTGGCGCCTGACGGTCATCACGCAGTCGGCGATGGCGGTGCACGCCTTCGTTCTCGCTGCGCTCGCGTTCGCCGATCTGGCGAACATCCCGGTGCTGCTCGGCATGTCGCTCGTCCTCGGCATCATCGGGACGGTGGACAACCCGGCGCGGCGTGGCGTGGTGACCGAACTCGTCGAGCCGTCGGGCCTGGTCAATGCCATGGCGCTCAACACCGCGACGATGACTGGTTCACGGGCGATCGGCCCGGCACTTGCTGCCCTCGTGATCCCGACCCTGGGCTTTGGGTGGGCGTTCCTCATGAATGCGGTCTCGTACGTGGCGATCCTCGTCGGACTTCTCGCCATGCGACGAGACGAACTGCATCCTGCTCCCGCCGCGCCCCGCGGAGGCACGCCGGTGCGCGACGCGCTCCGCTACGTCCGCAACGACGCCCCACTTGCGCGCATCTTCGTGGTGATGGTGCTGGTGTCGACGTTTGCGTTCAACTACCAAGTGGCGCTCCCACTGGTCATCGAGGACGATTGGGGGGCGGGGGAGGCGTGGTACGGGATTCTTCTTGCCGTGGTCAGCGCCGGTTCCTTCGTCGGGGCGCTCTACGTGGCGGGACGCCCACAGGTGAGCGAGCGCTTCTATTACGGGCTCACGCTGCTGCTCGCCGCCTCGTCGGCGGCGATGGCGTTCGCCCCGAACGTCTGGTGGGCGGTGGTGCTGTCGATCCCGCTCGGAGTCGGTGGTGCAGGGTTCCTCTCGGTGGGCAATGCTCTGTCGCAGATGCGGTCGCCCGGCGACATGCGGAGTCGCATGCTGGCTCTCGTGGCCGTGGCGTTCCTCGGGTCTACGCCGATCGGAGGGCCCATTACCGGTCTGGTCGGCGACCTTGCGGGGTCACGGTGGGCGCTGGGGTACGGCGGTGTCGTTGCCTTCGCTGCGGCATCGTGGGGTGCCTGGTCGTTGGCGCGGGCACGCAATGATTCGCCGGTGGGTCTGGCGGCGCAATGACGGATGCGGATCGATCCGCGTCCGCGGATGAGGGGGTCAACAGATGACATCGGTGATGTGGTTCCGTCGCGACCTGCGGACGGCAGGTAACTCCGCCCTCGAGGCGGCCGCAGCACGTGGCCCGGTGCTCGCACTGTTCGTGATCGATCCCGTGCTCATCGCCTCGTCCGGCGGGGCGCGGCTGCGGTTCCTGCGTGAGTCGCTCGAGTCTCTGGACTCGTCGCTGGGCGGGCGGCTTGTCGTGCGGGTGGGGAATCCGGTCGACGTGGTGCCCGCAGTCGCGAAGGAGGTCGGGGCATCCTCGGTGTACGTGACCCGGGATTACTCGCCGTACGGACGCCGCCGCGACCGAGCGGTCAGCGACGCACTCTCGTCGGTTGATGCCCGCCTCCGCGGGATCGGCTCGCCCTATGCGGTGGCGCCCGGCTCGGTCACCAAGCCTGATGGCACTCCCTACGCAGTGTTCACGCCCTACTGGAAGACGTGGCGCCGTGTGCTGGCCGAGGCGGGCGACGGCGTGACGATCGTGTCGCGGCGCGAGGCCGACCCGGTGCTCGTCGAGGCGCCGGGAGACCGGGTCGACTGGCCCGATCGGGCCGGGAGCGCTGCGGTGCTGCCGACAGCG
>JAULYZ010000162.1:0-4315 GCA_032117595.1 Acidimicrobiia bacterium
GGAGTATCACGCCGACGCCGGTCTCCTACGACTGAGGTGCGGGTCGGCACGGCTCCAGGTCCGTCCGTCGGGCACCGAGCCGAAGGTGAAGCTCTATGCCGAGGTGGAGGGCACGGATCCTTCCCCGTGGCTCGATCTGCTCGAGCAGTTGGTCATGAGCGGCGCCTGACCGTCAGTGCGCCGGACCCGGTCCGCTCGGCTCGCCGAACTGGCGGTCGCCTGCATCGCCGAGCCCGGGAACGATGAACATCTGCGGGTTGAGCCCGGTGTCCACGGCAGCGGTCACCACATGGAGGTCGAGACCCGACGCAGCGAGTCGGTCGAGTCCCTCGGGTGCAGCGAGCACGCACACCACGATGATCGTGGTGTTTGCGCCGCGCTCGCGCAGGAGCCGCGCAGTGTGCAGCAATGACCCGCCGGTGGCGAGCATCGGGTCGAGGATGATGCACGGTCTGCCCTCGAGGTGCGCCGGCACCTTCACCACGTACTCGTCGGGCTCGAAGGTCTGTTCGTTGCGCGAAACGCCGATGAAGGCAACCTCTGCGTGTGGCAGGAGGGTGAGCGCCGGATGGAGCAGCCCGATCCCGGCCCGCAGGACCGGTATGAGGACCGGTCGGTGGATGAGGCGTCGACCGGGCGAGGAACCGAGCGGCGTGGGCACCGAGACCGCCACGGTGGGCAACTCGCGGCATGCCTCGTAGACGAGCATGGAGCCCAGTTCCTCGAGTGCTGCGCGAAAGGTCCGAGGATCCGAGTCGACGTGGCGGATGTCGGCGAGGCGCTCGGCAGCCAGCGGATGGTCGACGACCGTGAGCCTCATGGCCGCAGGCGATCGGTCACGGCTGGGGACTCGTCGGGGGGACGATCACGGCTTCGTGCGACACGATTCGCCGATGGTGGAGACGCCCGAGGTCGGTGCCTGCCCGATCGGCTTGGTCGTCACCGTCGAGGTGTCGACCGGCTCGGGTGCGTACTTGCCCTCGTTCGTGATGGCACTGGCAACTACCTCTCGCACCACCTTCGCGTCCCAACCGACACCCGGGACGAGAGGGGGAGTGAGCGCAACGGACCGCGCCTCTTTCACGCCGACACCGGCGAGCTTGAGGAGGTCCTTGAGCAGCGAGCTCGTGAGGTTCGTGCGGAGACGCTTGGCGATCACCTTGCTCAGCTCGGGCCAGTGGGTGGCAAGTGCCCCAGCGCCCTTCTGGGCAGCGATGCTCGCAAGCATGCAGCGCTGGCGGGCCATACGGAAGTAGTCGGAGTCGGCCTCTCGCGATCGGGCAAAGCCGAGAGCGTCGGTGCCGTCCATCCGGTGCCAGCCCTTGGTGTAGTACTTCTGGAGCTTGTGCTTGCCCGCAGGCACGTTGCCGGGGGCTGGAACCTTCTTCGGCACGTAGACGTCGAGGCCACCGAGCGAGTCGATGACGTCGATGAAGCCAGCCATGTCGACGAGCACCCATGCATCGATCCGCACCCCGAGCAGTTCCGCTGCACTTGCCGCGACGAGCGAGGCACCGGGGACGTCGGTGTCGCCAAGGGCGGCCCGCACCTTCTTGGCGTTGCGGTCACCCCAGACGAACATCGCGTTCATCAGGTCGGTGAAGCCGTCGGGGAATGCCTTGCGCAATTCGCCCCGGGGGAGCGGTGCGTTCTTCAGGTTGCGCGGGATGCCGATGATTGCTGCATCGCCAGTGCCGACATCGATCGACACGAGGTTCATCGAGTCGGTGCGCAGGTTCCAGCGTCCCGGGCCCGCGTCGCCGCCGAGCAGGAGGATGTTGACGCGCCGGCTCTCGACCGGGTCGGCATTGGTGGTCTCGGGCGCGGTGGTGGAATCGAACACGGTGTCGAGCGCCGTGGTGGGCTGCGCCGGGACGGCGAGGGTGGTGGTCGCTGCGACTGCCGAGGTGGGAACGGTGGAATCGAGCTCGGAGGGGAGCGCCACGGGAGCGTCGACGAAGCTCTTGCGGGCAACCTGAATCTGGGGTCCGATCACGTAGGTGGCTGCAGCGGCTGGAGCACCGACGGCGGCGATGGCCATCACGGTCATGAGGCGGGCTCCCCACACCTGGCCCGCGCGCGGCGACCAGCGCTCGGTGTCGCGCCACGCCACCACGGCGGCGGCGAGTGCAACGGCGCACACCACGAACACGACTGCGAGCGTGAGGATCAGGTACGACTCGGTGACCGCAATGTCGACCCAGAAATCGTTGTACCAGATGACGAGGGCGGCAATCCCGAGCGCAAGGTAGAGGGCCAACTGGGTGTAGCCGAGCCTTCGGCGCCCGGAGCGAATGGCGAAGTAGCCGAAGCCGAGAACAGCGAGCAGCGGAGCCAACGGCTGCCACCACGGCATCGATGTCGGCTCGGGGTAGAGCTCGCGATACGCGGGTGCTGCCGGCGTTTCGTCGGGGGTGACCCGGCTGGCGGACCCGGCGGACCCGTCAGGACTGTCGACGTGTTCGTCCCACCAGTTGGACACGAACCAACGCTACCGGGTCGGTTCCTGCCGGTGGTGGCGCCCCGGCCGCGCCGTCCTGCCGCTGGTGCCCCTTGTCACGAGCGGTCGTCTGGTGTCCTCGCTCCGGCGAGGGTCGCGTAGGCGGGCTTGATGACCCGGTCGATCAGCGCGAGGCGCTCCTCGAAGGGGGCGAATGCCGACTTCATCGCGTTGACGGTGAGCCAGCGGAAGTCGTCGATCCCGTAGCCGAAGGCCTCGTGCAATTTCTCGAACTCCGCGCTCATGGTGGTGTTGCTCATCAGGCGGTTGTCCGTATTCACCGTCACCCGGAACCGCAGCCGTCGGAGCAGTCCGATCGGGTGAGCGGCAATGGACGGAACGACGCCGGTGTTGACGTTCGAGGTCGGGCACAACTCGAGCGGGATGCGGCGGTCCCGGATGTAGGACGCAAGGCGACCAAGGGTCTCTGCGCCCGGTGGTCCCGTGATGTCGTCGACGATCCGGACCCCGTGTCCGAGTCGCTCGGCGCCGCACCACTGCACGGCTTCCCAGATCGAGGGCAGTCCGAAGGCCTCGCCAGCGTGGATCGTTGCGTGGAAGTTCGCCCGCTGCACGAACTGGAACGCGTCGAGGTGGCGTGTGGGTGGGTACCCGGCCTCCGCGCCAGCGATGTCGAACCCCACGACACCCGCGTCGCGCCACCGCACCGCGAGTTCGGCGATCTCGAGCGAGCGGCGTCGCAGCCCGCTCATCACGGCGTCCATCACCTCGTCGAGGGTGAGGCCTGCCTCGGTGTGGAGCTCGGGGGCAAAGCGCACCTCCGCGTAAACAACGCCGTCGGCAGCGAGGTCCTCGGCGCACTCCGCCGCAACGCGTTCGAGCGCGTCGCGGTGCTGCATCACCCCGACGGTGTGGGCGAACGTCTCGAGGTACAGGACGAGATCGTTGCGCTTCGCCCCGCGGTGGAACCAGCGCGACAGGTCGCCAGGATTCGTTGTCGGGAGGTTGCGGTAGCCGAACTCGGAGGCGAGTTCCACCACGGTCACAGGACGCAGGCCGCCGTCGAGGTGGTCGTGCAGCAGGACCTTTGGCATGCGGGCGAACTCGAGTGCCGTCACGGGTGGTGGCCCTCTGCGAACCCTGACGACTCGGGGAATGCGTGCGGCAGCAGATCGCCGAGACGGGTCGGTCGACCATCGACATCGACGAGGCAGTCGGCTCCCCCGAACTCCCAGAGCAGCTGTCGACACCGTCCGCACGGTGTGGTCGGACGCCCGTTGCCGACGACTGCGACAGCAACGATCTTCCCGTCGCCACCCATGCGGTACGCAGCCACCATCGAGTTCTCGGCGCACATCGTGATGCCGTAGGAGGCGTTCTCGATGTTGGCCCCCACCACGACGCGCCCGTCATCGATGAGCGCAGCCGCTCCCACTGCGAAGCGAGAGTAGGGCGAGTAGGAGCGCTCCGAGGCGGCTACTGCCGCGCTGCGGAGAGCGGCCCAGTCGACCGAGATGCTGTGTGGCTCGGGGGCCGGACCCATCGGGGGGCTCACTACTGGGTGCGCCCGCGGTTCATGATGGCACCGCGCCGTTCGGCGACCTTCTCCTTGCTGAACATCTCCTTCTGCCAGCGCTTGCCATCGCGCGCCTCGATGTCCCAGCCGGCATCCTCACGGTGGATCTCGTTGTAGGTGCGGCGGATCTGGCGCACGCCGGGCTGGTCGTTGCCGATGATGTCGAGAGCGATGCGCCGTGCCGTCGGCAAGAGTTCGTCGTGGGGGACCACGTGGTTCGCAAGGCCCCACTCGAAGGCTTCGTGTCCCGTGAGAAAGTTTTCGGTGAAGCTCATCTC
>JAULYZ010000163.1:0-5987 GCA_032117595.1 Acidimicrobiia bacterium
GGTGAAGAGGACGAGGCCGACGGCCATCGAGCCGAGTGTCTCCCGACTCAGCCAACCCCACGCCTGACTGCGCGCAATGGCGAGCACGACGAGCGCCACGCCGCCAGAACCGAGTACGACACCGAGGGGATCGGGTGGCCCGCTCATCTCCCTGCTCGGTGGATCAGCATCGAGCCGGAAGCCGGCCACCGCCGCCAGTGCGGCGATGATGGCGAGGCCGCCGAACGCCCATCGCCACGAGATCGAGTCGAGCACGGCGGCGCCCGCCGTTGGGGCGACGATGGCGCCGGCGGAACCGGCGATTCCCCAGAGGCCGATCGCTGTCGCCCGACGCTGCGGCGGGAAGGCCACGAGCGAGATGGCGAGGCCGGCGGTCACGAAGAACGCGGAGCCCGCACCCACGAGGAGGCGAGCGGCAATGAGGATGCCCACGTTGGGCGCGATGGCCGACAGCGCACCGCCTACTGCGTAGGCGAACAGCCCCGCGATGTAGACGGGCTTGCGACCGACGCGGTCGGCGACACTCCCGGCAAAGGCCATGACCGCGGCCATGATCACGCTGAAGCCGGTGGAGGTCCACGAGAGCGTTGCCCGGTCTGCATTCGAGAAGTCGGCGGCGAGGCTCGGGAACGCAATCGACAGCAGGCCGGAGTCCATCACGAAGACGAACGTGGCTGCGGCCGTGAGCCCGCCGGTTCGCCATGCAGAACGGGGGATCGGCACACGCACGTGCGCCCCATTTCCCAGCGTTCGTGCCCCCACACTCACCGCCTCGACCCTACTTGCAGTGTTCCGCCGGAGCGGATTCGCGGCCAGACTGGGAGCGGTGACCGAGCTTCCCGACTTCCACATCCCGCACGCCGAGAAGATCGAATGGATGATCGAGACCAAGGGGTATGCGATCGAACCGGTTGCTGCTCGCGGCGACACCGATCCTCCGATGCCCGGGTACTGCTACACCATCGGTGTGCCCGAACTGGCAGGGTTCCCCGAGATCGTGGTGTTCGGTCTCACGCCGGTTGCGGCGAGTGGACTCATCGGAATGGTGGTGGATCTGCTCCGTGGGGGCACCGAGATCCCGATCGGTGTGGAGGTGACCGGCCTCTACGACTCGGGCCTGCGCGCCGCATTCGCCGAGGTGAGTGTTGCCGAGTGGTCGGCGCTGTTCTCGACGGGCATGTCGTGGCGACGCAGCGACGACTTCGATCTCGTGCAGCTCATCTGGCCGGACCGAAACGGTTTCCTCCCGTACGAGAGCGGCTTCGACGCCAGGCTCCGGTACGCGCAGCCGGTCATCGGAACGTTCTGAGCTCGTTGAGGTCGCGCGCAAGCGCATCGAGCGCACGTTGATCGCGGGCGAGCAGAGCGGCTCGCACGTTGTCGTCGATGGGCGCCGCAGCCACGAGTGCTGCCCAGTCGTCGTCGTTGACCCGTCCGAGGACCGTCGCAATCGCTCGGCTCAACGCCGCAACGGGATCGCGGTCGTAGTCGTTCATCAACCGCTCGACGTCGCTCTTGGTGAGCCGCCTGGCCGTACCCATGACGCTCCGGTCCGGCCTGATCAGTACGTGAGCAGGCCAGCGGCCCGGAGGTGCTGGTCCTGGTTCACGGCGTTCACGGCGAGTCGCCCGTCACCCATGTTGATGCGTGTGATCGAGGCGTGGGCAACGAACGACACGAGGTCGGTGGCCATGGCGAGCACCGACGAGACCACGGCGTTGATCACCCCGGCGTGACAGGCCACGACGATGCGGGCATGCTCGTCGTGCTGCGACCGGATGTGAGAGATGGCGCGGTCGACGCGCGAGCGGAACTCGTGGGCCCCTTCGGAGTACTCGAGCGCGTCCCAGCGGCGTTCGGCGAGGAAGCGTTGTCGCATGCGTTCGACACCGTCCTCGCCGAGTACGTCGAGCACGGTCCGGCCCGCAGGGAGGTGGCGGTATCCCTCGAACTCGGTGAGATCGTCGATCACCGTGGGCTCGAGGCCGTGGTGCCCGGCGATGGCTCGCGCCGTGGTCATCGCGCGTTGCAGAGGGCTGGTGTATACCGCGTCGACGCTCTCGCCCGACAGCGCAGCGGCGGCGGCAGCCGCCTGCTGGAGCCCGAGGTCGGAGAGCTCCATGTCGCCGCCGTAGGGGCGCATCGGGTCGTTGAGCGTGTTGACCCCCTGCTGTCCGTGGCGCACGAGGATGAGCTCACCGGGCGCACCGACGAGGAGTGCCTCCATGAGGGGTGTCCGCCGTGTCATGCGTCGACTGTAGGGAATGCGCGCACAACACGGGATAGCCAGCGGCGGGGCATGGTTGGTACCCTCGGGTTCCGACATCACGAGCGGTTCGTCACCGGTGACGGGCCCGGCAACCTGGGGGCGTCCCAAGGTGCCTGCCTCGAGAGCGTCCGGCCCCGCCGGCGGTCTCGTGGGATGTGGTCGAGCGGAGCGGCTCGGCAAGGGACGTGCCGCTCCGAAACAACCGGACTCTCTCGATGCTGTGCCCGCACGGTGCCGGGTGGGCCCAGCGAGCGACAGGAAGGAGACGACACGATGCACCACCACGATCTACCCATCACCGGCGCGTGGACACCCGGCGACCCGGTCGCACAGCGTCGTTTCTTCACCTTCGCCACGGACCGCCCCTTCGTGCTCGACGGTGGCGGCCAGCTGCGTGACGTCACCATTGCCTACGAGACCTGGGGCCAGCTCGACGATTCGCGCTCGAACGCCTTGTTGATCTGTCACGCATGGACCGGCGATGCGCATGCATCGGGTGATGCAGAGCCGGGTCAACCCACGCCGGGTTGGTGGGAGGGCATGATCGGCCCGGGCCTCCCCATCGACACCGACCGGTTCTTCGTGGTCTGCACCAATGTGTTGGGTGGGTGTCAGGGCTCGACGGGCCCGGCCTCGCCGCATCCCGACGATGGGCGGCCCTACGGTTCGCGTTTCCCGGTGGTGACCATCCGCGACATGGTCCGGGCGCAGGCCCGCCTCAGCGACCACCTCGGTATCGATACGTGGGCAGCGGTGATCGGCGGCTCGATGGGCGGGATGCAGGTGCTCGAGTGGGCCATCACCTACCCGCAGCGCGTGCGCTCGATCGTGCCGATCGCCACGTGCGCCTATGCCACTGCGCAGCAGATCGCATGGGGGGCCATCGGTCGCCGGGCGATCCGGCTCGACCCGAAGTGGCGCGGGGGCGACTATTACGACGCAGCGCCCGGTGAGGGTCCGTGGGAGGGTCTTGCCATCGCACGGATGCTTGCTCAGGTGACCTTCCGGAGCGACAACGTGTTCTCCGAGAAGTTCGGTCGTGAGCTGGCGCGCAACGATCCGCATCCCGAGTTCGGGTTCGACCTCTGGCAGCGCTTCGAGGTGGAGAGTTATCTCGATTACCACGGCGACAAGCTCGTGCAGCGGTTCGACACGAACTCGTACCTCATCATCGGCAAGGCGATGGATCTGCACGACGTGGGTCGCGGACGCAACGGCCTCGAGGCGGCGATGTCGCGGATCAAGGTGCCTGCACTCACCATCGGGATCTGGAGCGACATCCTGTATCCGTCGTACCAGCAGAAAGAGATCCAGGAACTCCTCGTCTCGCAGGGCACACCGTGTGAGTACGTGGAGATCGACTCTCCGCACGGGCACGATGCGTTCCTGCTCAGCAAGGACCAAGTGGGCGCGGCCCTGTCCCCGTTCCTCGACGACGTGGTCAAGACCGGGCGTTGAGCCGGATCGCCCGGCGCCCGACTAGCGGGTCCGGATCGCCGCGTCGATGTGCGGCAGCGCACGGGAGTTCGACGGCACACGGAACACGGCCATCGTGGTGCCGTGCGGCCCGGAGCCATCGAGCAAGTACGTCACCCGGTTGCGCGGCGGGTTCTCCGCGCGCTTCACGATGCGGTACTCGGCCGACCGTGCTGAGCGACGCAGTGCATTTCGTGAGCGGACCACGAGCAGGTCGTCGTCGAGGAACGCGCGTGCCTCGCGCCATCGCCCCACCGGGGTGAGGCGAGCGTCGAGGATCTGGATGCGGCAGGTGAACGCCCGTCCGTCGCGGGCCACCCAATGGGGGTCGGTGCGGAAGGCGAACCATGCGAGCAGCCCGAGTCCGAGGGCGATGAGCACGATCCAGACCACTTCCACGCCCGTCCAGCATCGCTCACCGGGAGCGCCGTCGGCGAGCGCGAAGCAGGTGGCGGTGCGTCGGGGCGGCCGGTCTCTGCGACAATGAGTCGGTGATGTGGGTTCGGGGTGCCGGCGGCGAGACCGTGGCGCAGGGGTCGTCCATCGGGGACAGCAGCTCCTCCCGCATCGTCTACTTCATCGTCGTGGTCCTCGTGCTCATGGCTGCGGGTCTGCTCTGGTTCAGTCTCCAGTACTGGCGGCGCACACGCCCCGGATCCGAGGCGGCGTTCGAGCGCGCACCGCGGGCTGCCCGCTCGGCCCGGGGGCCGCGTGCCGCAGGACCCCGCCGTGCCGACGAGGGACGGGGTGCGGGCCGGTCTCGCGAGTATCCGGAGCCCGACCGCCCTGCGCGCAGGTCCGCTGCTGCCCCCCGGCCGTCGCTCTTCGACGACGACGCCCCGGTCCAGGTCGATCAGCGCCGCCGCACTTCGGCCGACCCGCGTCTCGACCCGCGTGTGGAGCCGCGGCGCGAACGGCAGGCCGGGCAACGCAGCGAACCGCCCGCTCGGCCCCGTTCCACACGGCGCGACGACCGGCGCCCGCCGCGCCGCGACGACGGCGACCTCACGAACCTGCTCGAGGACGACCCCAACGCGTACCGCCGCGGGACGGCGATCCATCGCTCGTCGGATCCGCCGCGGGACCCACTGCTCTGACTCCGCCGGAGTAGCAGTGGAAGCCGTGCCCCGCCGCGGGTCAGTACCCTCGGGGTCATGGCCGATTCACTTGATGTCGACGCGATGATTGCCCGCTTCCGCGAGCGTGCCGCAGCGGTGAAGAAGCGCAATCTTCCGCCCGTTGCCGGTGAGGAGCGCCAGCGCTTCCTCAAGCAGGCACAGGAAGACTTCATGGACTTTGCGATCATCGGTGATGCGCAGGCGTCCGTCGAGGACGGCTTCCTCGTGCTCCGGGTCGATCTTCGGCCTGCCGATCAGCGCAGCTGACCCGTGCCCATCGACCGCCTCGACGAGACTCAGCGCGCGCTCGGTGCTGCGTCGATCGCGGTCTTCGTCTGGGGCTTCGGCCCGTTATTGGTCCGCGGGGTCGACGCATCGGCCGGCGCCATCACCTTCTGGCGCTTCGCCCTCGCGCAGCCAGTGATGATCGGTGCCGCCTACCTGCTCGGCGGTGGGCTCTCCATCCGAGTCCTGCGGCGCGCCGTGGTGCCCGGGCTGCTCTTCTCGGTGTCGATGCTCGCCAGTTTCCTCTCGTACCAGAAGACCTCCATCGTCAATGCCTCGCTCATCGGCTCGCTCCAACCGGCGCTGCTCCTCGTGGTGGCCCCGATCCTGTTCGGCACGCGCACCACACTCCGTCAGGTCGCCTTCGGCTCGGTTGCGCTCGGCGGGGTGGTGCTCCTCGTCGTAGGTGCCGGTGGCACGAATGGCTCGTCGTGGGTGGGCGATGCCTGGGCTGCGTTCAACCTCGTGCTCTGGACCGTGTACTTCGTGCTGGTGCAACGCATCCGTGACGATGGCGAGGACGCCACCTCGATCCTCGCTGCGGTGTTCCTCATGTCGTTCGTCTTCGCTGCGCCCGTGACCCTGCTCACCGCCGACGACGTGGGCTCGGTCGGCTGGGGCGGGATCGGGTTGGTCGCCCTCATGGCGATCGGGCCCGGCCTGGTCGGTCACGGCCTCATGACGTGGTCGCAGCGCACCCTCGACATCCGGGTGGCCTCGCTCCTCGGCTTGGCGAGCCCCGTGGTGTCGAGCGTGGGGGCCTGGATGATCTTTTCCCAGGGCCTGCGGGTGCTGCAGGCAGTCGGTGGCGTGCTCGTCCTTGCGGGTCTTGCAGGGGT
>JAULYZ010000164.1:0-36613 GCA_032117595.1 Acidimicrobiia bacterium
CCTCCTCGACGCCGTCGCGCTCGACAACTTCGCGATGGTCGACCTCGGCGCCGAACGCACGGCGGTAGTAGTCGATGGCCGCCTCGAGGTCGTTGACGGCAATGGCGACGTGGTCAATCTCGGTGAGGATCATCCGGGCATTCTCGCCCCCGACGGGGCGAGTTGCACCCTCAGCCCCGGCCGCGGAACAGGGTGATGCGGTCCTCGCCGATCCGCGCACGCTTCTCGGGATCGTCGATGCCGAGTCCTTCCTCGGGAGCGAGGCACAGGATGCCGAGCTTTCCCTCGTGCTCGTTCCGGTGGATCTTCCTTGCCGCCACGCCCGTCTGCTCGAGGGTGTAGGTATCCGAGAGCAGGGGGTGGATCCGGCCCATGTCGATGAGCCGGTTCGCCTGCCAGGCCTCCTGATAGTTCGCGAAGTGACTCGCCATGAGCTTCTTCAGCTTCATCCAGAAGTGGCGGTTGTCGAACTCCACCATGTAGCCCGAGGTGGCTGCACAGGTGACCACCGTGCCGCCTCGCTTGCACACGAACGTGGAGGCACCCATGGTCTGGCGGCCCGGGTGCTCGAACACGATGTCGGGGTCGTCGCCGACGAGCTCACGGATGCGCTTGCCGAGCCGACGCCACTCGCTCTCGTCCTGATGGAACTCGTCGTGCCAGAAGCGATACCCCTCGGCCTTGCGGTCGATCACCGCCTCACAGCCCATCTCCTTGAGCAGTTGGGCTTTCTCAGGCGAGGACACAACACCTACCGGCACGCCACCCCCGTTGAGCACGTACTGCACGGCGTAGCCGCCGATGCCCCCGGTTGCCCCCCAGATGAGCACGATGTCGCCCTGCTTCATGCGGGCGGCGTTATCCGAGACGAGCATCCGGTAACTCGTGGAGTTGCACAGCGCGTTGACCGCTGCCTCCTCCCACGTGAGATGCGTGGGCTTGGGCATGAGTTGGTTGGCCTTCACCACCGTGAGGTCGGCAAGGCCACCGAAGTTGGTCTCGAAACCCCAGATGCGCTGGTTGGCGCCGAGCATCGAGTCGTCGTGCGACGACGCATCCTGGTCGTCGACGTAGTTGCAGTGAATGGTGACCCGATCGCCGGGCCGCCAGTTGCGCACGGCCGAACCCACCTGGAGCACCACGCCGGACGCATCCGAACCGATGATGTGGTACGGCAGCGCGTGCCGCTTCCCCCAGATGCTCTCGCGGCCGAGACGGTCGAGGAACCCGAACGTGGGGAGCGGTTCGAAGATGGAGGTCCACACCGTGTTGAAGTTGATCGAACTCGCCATCACCGCCACATAGGCCTCGTCGGGTGCGAGCTCGGGTGTCGCCACGTCCTGGATCCGGATCGACCGTTCGGGATCCTTGTCGGCGGAGGCAACCCCCTCGAACATCCCGACGTCGTCGCGGTGGACGACAGCGGCTCGGTAGTGATGGGGGATCCGGAGTGCGGCGAGATCGGCACCGCTCGCACCTTCGAGAATTGCCTGACGGATCTGCTCCATGTCGGGAGGCTAGCGGCGCGCCCTCGGGCCCGAAAGGGCGAAAAGTCATCGCACCGCCACGGGACGCTCTGCGGCGCTGACTACCGTCGTGCCGTGAGCGATGCAGAGTTCGTGCCCGGTGTCGGCGACCTCGAACTCATCGGTCGGGGCACCACCGGCTCGGTCTTTCGTGGCCGTGACCTCACCTCGGGGAACCCTGTCGTCGTCAAGGTGCTCAACCAGCGGATTCAGTCCGAGTCCGAGCGCGACGCCCTCGATGACGTCCTCGAATCGGTCGAGCGCCTGCCGCAGGGCGGGTTCGTCGAGGTGGTGGGGCACGGGATCAACTCGGCCGGTCACCCGTGGCTGCTCACGCGCAACCTGCCGCGCAACCTTGCTGCGGAACTCGCTGTGCATCGCTCGGTCCCGTGGGCCGACGCTCTCGATGCCACCGCCCGGATCGCCGAGTCGCTCGGCGAGGCCCACCGTCGCGGCATCGTGCACGGCGACATACGGCCCAAGGACATCCGTATCGACGAGCGCGGCACGCCTCTGCTCGCCGACGTGGGACTCGCGGCGCTTGCCGGGTCGCCGGCGCGCGAACGGGTGGGCGACGCCCGACGCGAACACACCGCTCCCGAGGTCCTCGACGGCACGGCGCCCGACGAACGCACCGATGTGTACGCGCTTGCATCGGTGCTCTACGAGATGGTGAGCGGGTCGCCGCCGTTCGGCAGGGCCCCCGAGCAACCGGCCGACACACTCGATGCGCGGATCCGTACGGGGACGCCGGAGTCGCTGACGCAATTCGGTGTGCCGATCCCCGTCGACGACGTCATCCGACAGGCACTCGCCAAGTCGCCCGACGACCGACCGTCGAACGGTTCCGACTTCGCGCGAGTACTCAACGCAGCGATGCGCGGGATCCGGGTGTTCGGCGACACCACCGGGGTTCCCGCAGCACTGACGCGAACCGGGCCGTCGACACCCAACAGCACGTCACCGACACAGGGCGGCGCCGGCACGACGCCGGTCTCGCCCGACGACCCCACACCGGTCGACAACCCGTTCCCCGACGATGTCCAGGTACTCGCCGCCGATGAGGCAGCCCCACTCCTTGCCGCTGCAGGACGACGCGAGCGCCGTCGGCGGCGCGAGCGACGGGTGCTGACCGTCCTCCTCGCAGTCGCAGTGATCGCTGCGGTCGTTTCACTCGTGATTGCGCTCGCCTCCGGCGACGAACGGCCCACCGCCACCATCGCCAACGGTGCTTCCGGCGCACCGGGTACGGACGACTCCGTTCCCCTCGACACGTCGCTCGTGCCCGGTCCCGTCGTGGCCGAGGGCTACCCGTTCTCGCTCACCTTCGACACCGCGGCGCGCACGGCAACGCTCAGCGGCGTTGCATCACCCATCGGTGAAGCCCGTCTCAAGTCGGCGCTCACCCCGATCGGTCGTGTGAGCAATGAGCTCGAGGTGCGCAACGGCCCCGAGCCCGACGACGGGTCTGCCGTGATCGATGCCGTCACGCTCGTCGCCGCGATGCGACGCAGCCTCAGTGCGGGATCGCTGAGCTTCGACGGCCGAACCTTCTCGATCAGCGGTTTCACGCTGAGCCCTGCGGCTGAGGCCGATCTCCGCAGCGTGATCGCGCTCACCCCGACCCCGGTGGACCGACCGCAGTTCTCGCCCGACCCGAACAGCACGCCCTCGTCGACTGCGCCCGGCGGCACGACCGGCACTGCTGGTCCGGCAACGATCTCGGTATCGGCCCAGCCGTCGTCGTTCACGATTGCAGCCGATGGGCGTTTCCACATCCTGCCGCTCACGCTCGTTCCGTCGGGATCCTCCACCACCAACCTGTGTCTTGCGTCGCGCTCCATCACGGGACCACCCGACGGAGACCTGACGATGAATTACTCGAGCTGCCAGTTGGCGCGCCTCGTGACGATTCACTCCGCCGTACCGGGCACGTACACGGTCACGGACACCTTCATCGACGACAGCGGACCCGAGCAGGCGACCACAACGATCACGTTCACGATTACCGTCACCTGAGCCCAGCCACCGGGTTCTGGCACCTCAGGACTGGTGCGGCTGCCTGCCACATCCGACGCAGCCGGGGTCGGTACGGTTATCCCCGTGTATGACCGTGTTCCAGGCATAGGTGACGCCCAATCGCTCTCGAGCTCCGAAACCGCCGAGGTGCTGCGGGCCACCGACCTCGACACCGGGCACACGGTCACGCTCAAGATCCTCCAGCGGGACATCACCGCCGAACAATTCGCCGATTTCGCCGAGACCTGCCGTCGGGTGCGCTCGGTTCCGCGTGGCAACAACGTTGCCCGCCTGTACGACGCCGGCACCACGAGTGATGGTCGGACCTATCTCGTCACGGAACATCAGCCGCGATCTCTCGCAACGCGTCTCGAGGCCGGCGAGACCCTCCGCTGGCAGGAGGCCGTCGCGCTCGGGGCCGAGGTTGCTGGCGCACTCGACGCCGCGCACCGAGCAGGCGCCGTGCACGGCGGACTCACGCCCCAATCGATCCTCCTCGCCGATGACGACGTGCCGATGCTCGACGATTTCGGGCTTGCAGCCGTTGAACGCGGCAGCGACGGCCCGGCAATCTCGGCAGCACGCCTCGCCCACGCGGCGCCCGAGGTCATCCAGGGTCGGGGCGCCGACGAACGATCCGACGTCTACTCGCTGGCATCGGCGCTGTATGCAGCCATCACCGGCGCAGCTCCGTTCGCCCGGTCCGACGACGAGAACGTGGTGCCGCTCGTCTCGCGCCAGCTCGGCGACGCACCGGCATCGCTCGCTGCTGCGGGTGTACCCGCTGCAGTCGATGCCGCACTCCTCGGTGCCCTCGCGAAAGAGCCCGCACAGCGGCCGGCGAGCGCTGCCCTCTTCCGTCAGGAACTTCTTGCCGCCGCACGCACCACCGCCGCAGGCAGCGACGCAGCACCGTCTGGCCGGATGATCTTCGGCGGCATCGGCGCCACCACGAACACGACGGCAGAACCCACACCGGTTCCTGCGGCGAGCCCGACGACGCCCCCACCCGGTCGCCGTGCCGACCGCACGAGGGGAATGCGTCCCGACGGGGCCCGTCCCCGGCGCTTCGACATGGGTGTCGTTGCCGTGGTGCTCGTTGCGATCATTGCGGTGATCATCGTGGCCACGCGCTCGGGCAACGACGACACCGAGTCCGTTACACCCACCCTGCCCGACACCAGTGTTGTCCCCACCGAGGCACCCACCACCGCCGCGCCCACCACCGCGGCACCAACGACACAGGCTCCTGCCACTGCTAACACCGATCCGCTCACGTCCGATCCGAACACCTCCGATCCAGTGGGCACCGACGTCACCACCACAGCCCCGCTCGGGCCGAACACGGTTGCACTCGAGGGATCCGGCTATCACGCCACCTCGTTCACCAGTTCGAGCGGCTTCACCTTCTCGTTCCCGGCCGACCGCCAGTACCACTACTTCGAGTACTCGTTCACGGTCACCGGCAACCAGTTCGAGTACGCCTGCCCGATGCGGTCGCGCTACTCCATCCTCGAGGGCCCCGGTATCGCCACCCTGAGCCTCGGAGGCTGCGTCAAGGCCGGGGAGACCGCCACGCTGAAGATGCGTGCCAAGGCCTTTGAGCCCACGAAGCTCACCTTCAACCTCTTCATCTGCGATTGGCGCAAACCGATCACCTACTGCGAGACCCGGTACCGGGCCACCAATCCCATCAAGATCACCATCCAGACCACCGAAACGGCCTGACCAGCGGCGCATCGGGTACCCCAGCAGCGGCCAGCACCCCGGCTCGAGGTCGGCAGCGGGGCTAGCGTGAAACCCATGGCTGGTTCGTACATCGTTGCTGGCGCCCGCACCCCGATCGGGAAGATGAGTGGCGCTCTCTCTGCGTTTTCTGCTGCTGACCTCGGTGGGTTCGCCATCGCTGCTGCGCTCGAACGAGCAGGCGTGCGCCCCGACGAGGTGGACCATGTCCTCATGGGTCAGGTGCTCATGGCGGGGCAAGGGCAGGTTCCTTCACGACAGGCTGCCGTGAAGGCCGGGATCCCCATGCGGGTGCCCGCAGTGAATATCAACAAGGTGTGCCTCTCGGGGCTCAACACGATCTATCTGGCCGACCAGATGATCCAGGCCGGCGACGCCGACATCGTGGTAGCGGGTGGCATGGAGAGCATGACCAACGCGCCGTACATCGCATCGGGTGCGCGCGGCGGCTTCCGCTACGGCAACACCGAGCTCGCCGACGCCATCATCAAGGATGGCCTGTGGTGTGCGTTCGATGCCTGCCTGATGGGCACCAGCACCGAGCGCTACACGGCGGGTGGCATCTCCCGTACGCAGCAGGACGACCTCGCTGCCAAGTCGCACGAACGTGCAGCAAGTGCCATCAAGGACGGCCGTCTCGCCGATGAGATTGCACCGGTGGCGATTCCGCAGCGCAAGGGTGATCCGCTGCTGGTGGAGACCGACGAGGGCGTACGGCCCGGCACCACAGTCGACTCGTTGAGCGGGTTGAAGCCGGCGTTCGACCCGACGGGCACCATCACCGCAGGCAACGCATCGCAGATCAGCGACGGCGGGAGCGCGCTGGTGATCATGTCGAAGCGTGCTGCGGAGGCTCGCGGTGTGCAGCCCCTCGGTGAGGTGCTCAGCTACGGCATGGTCGCGGGCCCCGATGATGCGTCGCTCCTGCACCAACCGAGCAACGCGATCCTCAAGGCACTCGGCAAGATCGGCAAGAAGGTGGGCGATCTCGACCTGTTCGAGATCAATGAGGCCTTCGCTGCAGTGGGCATCGCCTCGATGGCCGAGCTCGGCATCACCGACGACATCGTCAACGTGAACGGTGGTGCGATTGCGCTCGGCCACCCGATCGGGATGAGCGGTAACCGTCTCGCGCTCACCCTGCTGCACGAACTGCGCCGCCGCGGCGGTGGCACCGGTGCCGCAGCCCTGTGCGGTGGTGGCGGCCAGGGCGACGCCCTCATCGTGCGCTCGCTCTGAGCAACCCCCGAGCCGACACCCCGCCCACCCGGCGAAACGGGCTGGAGCGCTGCTCAGCGACCCGGTCCGACGACCCAGATTGACATGGATCCGTCACGGTTGTAATCTTTCTGTAATACAACAACCGCCTCGGACTCCGCCCCCCGGTACTCCGAAGCAACCCCTCTGGGGTATCGCTCCTCGAGCCGGCTTTCCGCCCACTGTCGACTCGAAGGGTGGTACCCCAGAGCCATTTGTCGGGTTGGGCAGAGCCGCCGCTGCGCTTCGGCATAGCCCAACCTGTGGCTCGTCGCTGGCGCTTCCCTCGCCACCACCCACCCGTTCCGTGGGAGCGCGGTCAGTCCATCGAGCGGCGGCCCTCGAGTGCACGGCCGAGCGTCAACTCATCGGCGTACTCGAGATCGCCACCCACCGGCAGTCCACTCGCCAAACGCGTCACGGCAACCCCGAGTGGCTTGAGCAACCGAGCGAGGTACATCGCAGTCGCCTCACCCTCGACGTTCGGGTTGGTGCAGAGGATCACCTCGTTCACCGACTCATCGCCGAGGCGCACGAGCAGCTCCCGGACCTTGAGCTGTTCGGGACCGATTCCCTCGATGGGAGAGATGGCACCGAGCAGCACGTGGTACCGACCGCGGAACTCACCGGTCTTCTCGAGCGCAACGATGTCTCGTGCCTCTTCCACCACGCAGATCACGCTGGGGTCGCGGCGCTCGTCGGAGCAGATGCCGCACAGCACTGCTTCGGACACGTTGAAGCACCGTTCGCAGAACCGCACCCTGGCCTTGGCATCGCGTATCGCACCGGCAAGACGCTCGGCATCCTCCGTGGGCAGTTTCAGGAGATGAAAGGCGATGCGTTGCGCCGATTTCGGGCCGATGCCGGGGAGGCGACCGAGTTGGTCGATGAGGGCCTGGACCGGCGGCGCATAACTCGAGGGCATGTCAGGTGCCCTCGTCGACGACCTGCGAGCCCGGGAAGTGCTTGGCGAGCATGTCGACACTGCTCTCCGTTGCACGGGTCGGGTCGCTCTCGAACTCGCTCGGGTCGATGTCGTCCTCGATGCTGTCGTTCGCCCGTGGACCGGTGGGTGCCGCAGCGGCGCCGTCGATCTCGATGACGATGCGCACGGGGTTCCCCGATGCAGAACTCAGCGCCTTCTCGATGTCGGCTTGGTACTCGGCCGCCTTGCGGGCATGCCCGTCGTTGGGCACGACGATGACGAGTGCACCATCGCGTACCCCGTTGGTGCGCAGCGCAATGAAGATCGCCTTCACCATGCCGCGCAGACCGGGCTTCACCACCTCTTCGAAGATCTGCTCGAGACTTCGACTGGCCGCGACGGGCGCTGACGGTGCCGATGGCGCGGGCGACGCAGCGGGCGTTTCGGGGGCAGGGGCTTTCTTGGGTGCGGCTGCGGACGGCTTCTGCTCTGATGCTGGCTGAGCGGGCGGGGCGGGAGAACTCGCTCCCGCAGGGGTCGACGGACTCGGTGCCGACGCCGACGGCGTAGGCCGTGGCACCCCTCCGGTGGGCGTGGGATCGGCACCGGAGCGTGCACGGCCACCCAGCACTGCGCGACCGGTGTTGGGGTCGGTGGGCACGGGGCGCGCTGCGGTCGCTGCACCGGTTGCCCCCTGCGCGATCGCCTTCTCGAGTCGATCCAGCCGCGCTCCGAGCGATTGCAGATCGACGCCGACGGCCGGGCTCGTGAGCCGCACGAGGGCGACCTCGAGCATCACCCGCGGATCCGGTGCGTGCCGGATGGCCACGAGCATCTCGCCGAGCACCTCCATGGCGCGCACGCACCCGGCGGCACCGAGCCGGCGCGCCTGCTCGGCGGCGACCTCGGCCCGGTGATCGGGGAGCTGCACGAGCTCCGGCGCCATGAGCGAGAGGAAGCACTCACGCAGGTGTGCGAGTACTGACTCGGCGATGGTGCGGGCATCGCTGCCGATCCGTGAGGCTGCGGCGACTGCAGCAAGTGCCCGACCCGCATCTTTCTCGATGAGTGACTCGACGAACTCGTCGAGGGGGATCGATTCGGGCACCACCCCGCCGCCCGCAGCAACCACTTCGAGGGCCGACAGTGTGTCGCGCACCGAGCCGCCGCCCTGACGCACGACTGCTTCCACGGCCTCCTCGCTGATCTCGATGCCGGCGTCCTGGGCAACCCAGCGAACATGGGCCGACAACTCGTCTGCATGCAAGAGGTGGAACGAGAGGTGCTGGGTGCGGCTACGGATGGTGTCGCGCACCTTCTGCGGATCGGTGGTGGCGAGGACGAAGACCACGTGGGGCGGTGGTTCCTCCAGCGTCTTGAGCAACGCTGCCTCGGCACCCTGCGACAGCATGTGCACCTCGTCGAGGATGTACACCTTGTGCCGACCGGGGGTCGTGATGTTGATCCGCTCGATGATGCCGCGGATGTTCTCGACGCCGTTGTTGCTCGCTGCGTCGAGCTCGATCACGTCGAAACTCGTGCCGGCCTCCACCGACTTGCACGACTCGCACTCACAGCACGGCTCACCGTCGATCGGGTTCTCGCAGTTGAGCACCTTGGCGAGGATGCGCGCCGAGGTGGTCTTACCGGTGCCGCGCGGCCCCGAGAAGAGATAGGTCTGGCCCTCGCGATCGTTCGCAACGGCATTGCGCAGCGCCCGCACCACATGTTCCTGACCGACCAACTCGCTGAACCGGCGGGGTCGATAGCGGCGGTAGAGCGATTGCTGGGCCATCGCCCCCGAGCCTACAGAGGGGGTGTCGGCCGGTTGGGCGGCCGACACCCGCCCGGTCAGGCGAGACGCCGACGGCGTCGAGCGGCGGCGGCCAGAAGCGCACCGAGAGCGAGGACGAACGCCGAGAGGCTCACCATGGCCCACGTGGAGTTACCGGTATCGGGGAGTCGTCCCGGGAGCACACCCGCATCGACCGACGGGTTCACGAAGCCGGCCACGGTGTCCGGGTCGAGGTCCACCACGGTGTTCCCGGCCACCGAGCCGTGGACCTCGAACGGTGCGGTGAGCCCCGTGCCGACGTCCGCATCGGAGTCGGCGGTGTCGGATCCGACATTCGGTGCGCTGAATGCGTAATACATCGGCGGCGTGAAGTGCACCCGATACGTACCGGGCAGGAGGTTGTCGAACACATAGCGACCGGTCGCGTCCGTGAAGACCACGCCCACCAGATCGCCCTGAGCATTACGCGCCTGTCGCCCGCCCGCATCGAGCAATTGCACACGCATCCCGACCAGCGGATCCTCACCAGCGTCCTGCACCCCGTTGTCGTTGTCGTCGATCCATGAGTAGTCGCCGACTGCAACCACCCGGATGAACCCAGCACCAACGGTGGGATTCACGAACAGAGCATCGTGCGCAACATCCGAGTGGGCCTCGGTCGGTGCAGCAGCCTCGCCCGCAATCACGAACACGTCGGTGACGCCGTCTGCACCCACGTCGGAGTCCTTGTCGATGTCGACACCGACCGCCTGTCGCAGCGTGAAGCTGTAGCCCGAGGGGGCCGAGAACCGGAGGCGATACGAACCCGGCAGGAGACCATCGACGAAGAACGAGCCGTCGACACCGGTGCTGACCGGGTCCACCGGATCACCATCGGCACCGTTCGCCACGCTGCCGTTCGGCCGCAGCACCTCCACCTGCACACCGGGGGCCGGGGTCTCACCGAGCTCACGCTCGCCGTCACCGTCGTCGAACCACACGTAGTTCGATACCGCGACGATCGGCACCAGTCCGGCATCGACGGTCGGGTCGACGAAGAGCGCAACCTGTCCCCCGCCAAAGTTGGGCTCGGTGTTGCCCGTCTCGCTCGCGTGCACACGGAACACATCCGTCGTACCCGTCGCAGGGTCGGCATCGGAGTCGACCGTGTCGTCGTCCTCGGCATCCCGGGGCGAGAACACGTGACCGTCAGGCGCGGTGAACCGCACGCGGTACTCACCGGGAAGGATGTTGTCGAAGAGGTAGGTGCCCGAACCGTTCGTCGTCGTCGGCGCAACCGTGTTGCCAAGGGCGTCCAGCACGGATGCGCCAGCCGGTGACAACAGCTCCACCGTGATGCCGGGCAGCGCACCCTCGGTACCGTCGATGATCCCGTCGGCATCGACATCAAGCCACACAACATCGCCGATGGAAGTGACCAGAACTGCGCCTGCGTCGATCGACGGGTTGATGAATGCCTCGTCGGTGGTGCCGTCGGTCTCTGCCACGGTGGCCCCCGAGGCGACTGCCGAAATCGTGAAGTCGTCGGACCGGCCGGTGAGCCGATCGACATCGGAGTCCTTCGTCTCACTGCTGCCCACGTTCTGCGCCGTGAAACGCATACCTGAGCCCGCCGGAAGCGTGAAGACGGCGTAGTAGTCCCCGGGTGCGAGCGAGCCGAAGGAGTAGTAACCCGTTCCGTCCGTGGTTGCTGCCGGAAGCACAACGCCGTTGTAGTCCTCAGCGGGAGTGTCGTCGGCAGCATTGAACAATTCCACCTCGACGCCTGCAACTCCAGTCTCCGCCGGGTCCTGGACGCCGTCGTGATCGCTGTCGAGCCACACGATGTCGCCGACACCGACAATCGGCACGAACCCGGCATCGATCGAGAGATTCGCAAGCTGAGCCTCGGTATCGCCGTCCACATCGGTCACGGTGTGACCCGTCGAGTAGGCCTCCACCGTGAAGGCCGCTGTCAGATGCGTGGTGGTATCAGCATCGGAGTCCCGGCCCTCGAGCAACCCTTGGTTCGCGAGAGTCGGCACGTAGCCATCGGGAAGTGTGAAACGAATCCGATAGTTACCCGGCACCAAGTTGTCGAAGAAGTAGTAACCGCCCTCGACGGTGATCTGCGGGAGCACCACGAGCAAGTCCGTGTCGTACGCCGGTTGATCGTTGGTATCGAGCAACTCCACCTGAATACCAGGGAGCCCGGGCTCAGCCAGATCCTGAATACCGTCACGGTCGGAGTCCACCCAGACACGGTCACCGATGCCGACGACCGGCGGAACCGCACCGACGTCCACACTCGGGTTGACGAACAAGGCATTGCCGAGCGTGGTGTCGGCCACCGTCCCGTTCGCCGGGTTCGCCGAGTCCGACACACTGAACGCTGCAGTGCGACCCGTTACGGGGTGGGCGTCGGAGTCGAGGAGGAAATCATCGCTCGGCGTGGTTGCAGTGAACGTGTAGCCGGTCGGGAGCGTGAACTGGACCCGGTAACTACCCGGCTCGAGATTGTCGAAGAAGTAGAAACCGGTTGCATCAGTCGTCGTCGGAGCCACTTCGACACCGAAGGTGTCCCGGGCCACCGTCCCATCGGCGTTGAAGAGCTCCACGGTCACGTCGGCGAGCGGAGGCTCGAACACGGTCTGCAGCCCGTCTTGGTTCAGGTCCTGCCACGCACGGTCGCCGACACCGACCACCGGGGCGATGTACCCGGCGTCGATCGTGTCGTTGGCCAACACTGCTGTGGTCGCACTGTTGGTGTCGGCAACGGTGGTGCCCGAGGCGACTGCCGCAACGGTGAACGCCGCGGTGAATCCCGTCGCGAGATCTGCGTCGGAGTTCACTGTCAGCAGCGGTGACGCGTCGGTGGTGAACGAGTAGTCGGTCGGCTGCGAGAAGTGCACAACGTACGAACCCGGGATGAGGTCGTCGAAGAAGTAGTGACCATTCGCATCGGTGGTCGCCGGCGACACCGTCGCACCCGTGCGGTCCACCGCAGGCGCCACGCCGGTTCCGTCGTAGAGCGTCACCGTCACACCCGCAAGCGGCGGCTCGCCCTGGTCCTGCACACCGTCCTTGTCGAGGTCGCGCCATGCCCGGTCGCCGATACCCACCACCGGCGGGACTGCACCCACATCGACCTCGGTCGTGGAGGATGGCAGCACCACGAACGGCGCCGTCATTCCCGTTGCGGGTTCGGCATCAGAATCCTCGGAGTCGAATGCCCCCGCATCACGCACGGTGAACGAGTACCCGGCTGGCAGCGTGAACCGCACCCGATAGGTGTTCGGGATGAGACCCGAGAACAGATAGGTGCCGGTGGGATCGGTGTAGACCGCGTCGACCAGCGTGCCGTCGGGAAGGCGAGCAGGTGCGCCATCACCGTCGAAGAGCTCGACGAGCACACCGGCAAGTGCTGGCTCACCGGCGTCCTGCACACCGTCCTCATCGAGGTCTTGCCACGCCTCGTCGCCGATCGACACCAACGGCGGGACATAACCGGCGTCGATGCTCGGGTTGACGACTACAGCGTCCGTCCCCGGGTCCACATCGGTCACCGAAGTTCCCGCCGGCGCCGCGAGCACCGTGAACACACCGGACTTGCCCGTCACCACATCGGCATTCGAGTCCACCCCGACCGAACCGTTGAACGCTGTCGTGAACGCGTATCCGGTGGGGAGCGAGAACTCGACGACGTAGTCGCGCGGGTACAAATTGTCGAAGAAATACGAGCCGTCAGCGCCCGTCACGGCTGCGGCAACCGACCCACCTGATGCATCCGTTGCAGAAGTCGAGCCATCTGCCTCGAAGAGCCGGACCGACACACCTGCGAGCGGCGGCTCACCCTGGTCCTGCACGCCGTCGCTGTCGAGGTCCTGCCACGCACGGTCGCCGACGCCGACGATCGGCGGGATACCGCCGACGTCGATGGTGTCGTTCACGAGATCTGCGTCGGGCAACCCGTAGAGGTCAGCGACGGTTGTCGATCCGTTGACCTCATCGCTCACCTCGAAGACGCTCGACAGGCCGTTGAGCGGATTCCCGTCGGAGTCGAGGTCGAAGGTGGTGACCTCGAACGGTGCGAAGACGTAGCCATCGGGCAGCGTGAACCGGACCCGGTAGGAGTCGGGACGCAGCACCGTGAAGGAGTAGAAGCCCGAGCCATCAGTGCTGGTGGCCGGAACCGGGAAGCCGAAGTGGTCCTTGGCCGGATTTCCATCGCTGTCGAGGAGCTCTACGACAACACCGGGCAGGCCGGGCTCGAGGGGGTCCTGCACGCCATCGGTGTCGTAGTCCTGCCATGCCCTCGAGGCCACCCCGACATAGGGGAGGACGAGACCCGCATCGATCGACGAGTTGGTGAACAAGGCGAGTGTCGTCGGATCGGTGTCGATGACCGTGTCGCCCGATGCTTCGTTGGCAAGCGTGAACGGAGCCGTGAACCCGGTGACCTGATCGGCGTCGGAGTCCGTGGTCTGGTCCGCCCAACCCGCGTCCTTCGTTGCGTAGAGGTAATAGGCCGGTGCCGTGAACTCCACGACGTACTCGCCAGCAACGAGGTTGTCGAAGACGTAGTAGCCGTCGGCGTCGGTCACCGTCGGCATCACGGGGTCACCGTTGAGGTCGACCGCTGTGGTCGTGGCACCGGCAACGGAGTCCCAACCGTGGAGCGTGACCGTGATGTTCTCGGCGCCCGGTTCGGCGGCGTCCTGGGTGCCGTCGTGATCGAGATCGATCCAGACGTAGTCACCAATACTGCTGACCGGCCACGTGAAGCCTGCGTCGAGACCGAGCGAGTTCTCGCCCGGCGCGAGTGGCGGTACGACAATGTACGGGAAGTCGTCGACGCCGTAGTTCCCCGTACCGGCGAGCTCTGCGTCGCTGTCGATCTCGGTGTCGAGGTCATCGGGGTTTGCGCTGGTGGCACGCAACTGCGTCGGTTGGAACGGGTACAGCGCGCCAGACACCGCCAGATAGTCGTCCGGGTTGTCGAAGCGAATCGTGAAGTCGTCGTCGGGAACGAGTCCACCACCGATGCGATCACCATCGCCGGAAATTGGTTCGTCGATATTCGAGACGAAGTAGAACTGGCCGTCGCCGTCGGTCAGCGCTGTGCCGACCAATTCGTCGGACGAGTTGTAGAGGCGCACCGTCACGCCCACAACCGTCGATTCGGTGGGGTCCTGGATGCCGTCCTTGTCGTCGTCGACCCACACGCGGCTTCCGATCTGCAGCGGTGCCCGGTCACAGAGCGCCTCCACATCGCCCATGCCGTTGCTCTCCCAGAACTCACCGCCGGTGTTGGGCTGGCCGAAGAGCGACGAGGCAGAGAAGGCCACCCCGCTGGCGGACACGGATGCCGTATTGAGCCCCGTCAGGTTCGAGAACATCTGCGAGCCGGCGCCGTTTGCCAGTTCGGGAGCGAGGACCTGCACAGGGTTCACGGTGTTGACGATGACCGAACTGAAACCCGGAACCTGCTCGATCATGCCGACCGACGTCTCGAGGTTCTGACTCACCCAGTTCTCCGCCGAGTAGTACTCGGTGTTGATCGAGGTCTCGCTGCCGAGCGTGTAGGCGTTCGTCACCTGCGGACAGAGGGCATCGCTTCCCTCGAAGGCGTAATCGGTGGGGGCGAACCCTGCACCCACCCGGCACACGCGATACACGTCGCCAGCAGCTGCCACAGCATCGGTCGTGGCGTAGCCACCGGGGTTCTCGGTACCGGGCGCACCGTTCTGGTCGCCCGTACGGTCCCGGAACCCGAGGATCATCGAGCCGTCACGGTCGAACTCGATCTCGCTGAGCATCGGCACCGGGCGTGCGTCGAAGAGGTACTGCTCGCTCGGGTTCGTGGGGAACAACTCCGTCCACGGATTCCAGACACGCGCCGTCGGGATAGCGGCCGTGGTGTCCGAAGCAGCGCCGCGCTGCACGTTGGCACCCGCGTCGAGGTAACGGGGGCCGAAGAAGGTCGACCACGAGTTCGTCGTGAGGTCGTAACTCATCACCGTGAACGTGAGGTTGGTGTCGGCGACGGTGCCCGGGTTGAACGGGTCGTAGTCGAGGCTGCCGTCGCAGACGACGCCGAGGTAGAGCGATCCGCGCCAGTACTTCACCGAGAACGGACGCTTCGCGCCGTTCATGCAGACGACGTCGGCACCGACCGTTCCGAGCGACACCATCGTGGTGGGCGCCGAACCGTCGGACGGGAGGTTCACCTGATAGAGCTGCCCGTTGTAGAGGCTCACGACCCAGAGACGACCACGGCCATCGGTCTCGATGTCGCCGATGCCGGCGGCACCGACCTCTTCGTACACACCGTCGAATCCCTCGACCAGATCGGAGTCCATGCCCTCTCCGTCGCCCCCGCCGTCACCGGTGCCGTCGACGAAGTGGGCGAGGCCGCGCTCGAGGTTGTTGGGGATGTAGCCCGGGCCCGCAGCACTCGAGTTCGAGAACTGGTCGCCGGGGAGCAGCGTCTCGAGATCGACGAGGAACGAGGTGCTCCCACCCGTGCCCGCAGCCGCGTCGGTGCCGCCCGGGACGGTGGAGAACAGCGCGCCGGGGCGCGCGCGGCCACCGAACTCGTACATCGATGCATGGCGCCGCACGTAGGCGGCGTTGATGATCCGACCGCTGCGCGGGTCCCAGGTGGTGCCCAGGATCGAGCCGGTGTCGGTCCGATCGGCTGTGCCGTTGCTGGACCAGCTCGTGTACACGTCGGTGATGAGCACGGAACCGTCGAAGTAACTCGTGAACGGTCCGCCGTCGAATCGGGTGACGAGCGAGGTTGGGCTGTCGATCGAAACGCCGCTGCACAGACGGGTGTACGCGAGATTCGGATTGCTCTGGCAGTACTCAGTCGGCACGTTGAGGCCGAGTGACACATTGGTTGCGGGTGCCGTGACGAACTGCACGAGACCACCGCTGTCGGGGCCGATGAACGATGGGTGCATCGCTGCGAGTGGTCCGGACGCGGGCACCGAGAACTCCACGCGCACATCGTTGGTGACTGCCGCGAGCGACACCGCAAGGGTGTAGGTGCCATCGGCAGCGGTGACGGCGGAGCCGACTTGGTCACCGGACTTGTCGAATGCGCGCACGTCGATCCCGGCGATCGGGACGTCGACGGCGACGCCCTCGCTGACGAAGGTGCTGTCGTAGGAACCGTCGGAGTCGAAGTCCTGGAACACCACGCCGGTGATCTCGGGTTCCCCGACCGCACCTGCAGGTGCGCCGGGGAGGCCCACGACGACAGCGCCCGCGAGCAGGGTCGCGCCAACGATGATCCGGGCGCGGCCACGAGGCGGCCGTACGGCGTGCTGACGTCGCTGATCCCTTGCACCCATGTTGTGCCTGGCTCCCTGTCGTGGGGGACATGGTCGGACATGCCCCGTGGGGGTCCGCCGGCGGTGAGGACCCACCAACGGGGACTTTGAGGGTACGGAACCCCGAGTGGACGGACAAGGAAATTTTCGACACACAGCGGTCTTACCAACACGGAGCGTGATCATCCCTCGCCCTCGGTGCCCCCCGCCCACGTGACCCCCGTCGGCCCTGACCTGCGACGACAACCCGGCTGGCCCCGTCGGGCCCCGAGGTCCCAGCGCCGGGGCTGTCCCGGTTGGGCCCGGCCGAGCCATTAGCGTCTGGGCACTCCCATGATTCGTCGTCGCGCGCTCCAGGTGCTGCTGGCCGGACCCCTCGCCCTCTGCGTCGGCGCGCTGGGGCTCGGTCTTGCCCTCCTCGACGCGGAGCCCGCCGGGGCACAGACCGGGTCCGACGAGCCGGTGGTGGTCGTTGCCACGAATCCGGGCGACGGCGAGGTCCTCACTGCTGCCCCGCCCGACATCGTCCTCACCTTCGCCAACACCCTCCCCGACATCGATGCGGTCATCCAGCTGCAGAACTCCAATCGGGAGCTGCTCAACACCGGACAGCCGATTGCGTTCAACAACCGAACAGCACTGCGTGTCCGCGTTCTCGAACAACGCGGACTCCCCGCCGGCACCTACACCGTCACCTGGCTGGTGCGACCACGCAACGAGAAGCCGATCTCGGGAAAGTTCACCTTCACCCTCGAGGCACCCGACGGCGCAACCAGCGGCACCGACGTCACCGCCGACACGACGCCGGAGGAGATCGACACCGGGGGGCTCGGGCTGGCCAAGAGCAACCACAGCGGCGGCTTCCTCGGACTCATCGGGCGGATCCTCACCTACATCGGGCTCGCAGGACTCGCTGGCGGTCTCATCCTGGTCCTGCTCGCGTGGCCCGAGGGAGTCGAGTACGTACTCACCGTCCGGCACCTCGTCCTGATGTGGGGGCTCGCCGCGCTCGGCAGCCTGTTGCTCGTCGCAACAGCGGCTGCCGACGCCGAGGGGATCTCCGTTGCGCGCGGCCTCCTTCCCACCGAGTGGAACCCCGTGCTGGACACGTCGTACGGCAAGGCACTCGTCATCCGCTTCCTTGCGATCGCAGTCTCGCTCTGGGTCGCCCGGCGCCCCGAGCGAATCATCGACGCGTCGTCGCGATGGATGGCCGTCGGCGGACCCGGCATTGCACTCGCCACCTACGGATGGAGCCGCCACCCCGAAGGCCTCATTGCCGTGCCGTTCGGGATCGCTCACATGATCGCCATTGCTGCGTGGTTCGGCGGGGCGATGCTGCTCACGCGCGTCGTGCTCGCCGGGCCGGGCGAGGGTGATCTGTCGACCGCCGTGCGCAAGTTCCGCGGCATTGCGATACCTGCCCTCGCGCTCTCGCTCCTCACGGGCGTCGTGGAGGTTGCGCTCCGCCTCGGCGGCCTGCGGAATCTCCTCAACACCGGCTACGGACGGCTCTTCGTCCTCAAGGTGCTTGCGGTTGCGGCGATGGCGTTCATCGGCACCGCGAACCGTCAGTACGCGCGTCAACGCCTTGCGCGCAGTCGCATGCTCGGGCCGCGTGCGTCGGCGAAGTTGCGCAAGTCGGTGCGCAGCGAAGTCCTTGCGGGGGGCCTCGCGCTGCTCCTCACCGCAGGTCTCATCGCCTCCAACGCCCCGGGCTCGGCATCGGCCGACCCCGCCTCCGGCAACAAGGACACGTTCACCTCCGAGGACGGCACCTTCAAGGCAGAGGTCACCTTCGGCCCCAAGCGCGTCGGTGCACAGGTGGAACTGCACTTCCGACTCGTGACCCCCGACGAGATCAGCAACGGACTCATCACGCTCACCCCGAACGACGCCGACGTTGCGTCGATCGAGATACCCATCGAGGGACAACCGCGGTACGGCTTCGGTCCCGAGCAGGGCTTCGTGTTCCCGGCGAGCGGCACCTGGACCATCACCATCACGGCCTCAGGCCCAGATGGTGAGCTGCCGACTGTGGGCGGCCAGTTCGTCGTTCGCAACCAGGACGGCACCACGCCGACACCCACGAGCAGCACCTTGGTCCCCGAGACCACCCGGGCCACGGTGCCCGACACCACCGACGGCGCCGCCGCCTCGTCGGCACCGCCTGCGAACTAGTTCCTGCCACGGTTTCCGGGGGCGGGTGGCGCTGCCCGACAG
Organism: Acidimicrobiia bacterium; assembly: GCA_032117595.1. Taxonomy (GTDB): domain Bacteria; phylum Actinomycetota; class Acidimicrobiia; order Acidimicrobiales; family Ilumatobacteraceae; genus WLJO01. The sequence goes on from JAULYZ010000164.1 coordinate 18,811, forward strand.
GCGGTACTCAGCAGGCGAGCGACTAGCCTCGACCGACGTGACGACCCCCAATCCGATGCACGAAAAGCTCGAGGATCTCCGGAAGCGGCGCCATGAGGCACACAACGCCGGTTCGCCCCGTGCGGTGGAGCGCCAGCACGAGAAGGGCAAGATGCTCGCCCGCGAGCGCATCGAGTACTTCTGCGACCCGGGCTCGTTCCAGGAACTCGACCTTCTCGCCCGCCACCGCGCACACACTGCCGGCCTCGACGAGCGTCCGTACACCGACGGTGTGATCACCGGATGGGGAACGGTGGACGGCCGAAAGGTGTTCGTGTACGCCCAGGACTTCACGGTCTTCGGCGGCGCACTCGGTGAGGTGTTCGCCGAGAAGATCCACAAGCTCATGGACCTCGCCCTGAAGGTCGGTGCTCCGGTGGTGGGGCTCAACGACGGCGCCGGCGCACGCATCCAGGAAGGCGTCGTCTCGCTCGCGTCGTACGGCGGGATCTTCTACCGCAACGTGCTCTCGAGCGGCGTGGTCCCGCAGATCTCGGTGATCCTCGGGCCGTGTGCGGGTGGTGCGGTGTACTCGCCGGCCATGACCGACTTCATCTTCATGGTGCGCGAGTCGTCGCACATGTTCATCACCGGTCCCGATGTGGTGAAGACGGTGACCGGCGAGGAAGTCACCCTCGAACAGCTCGGTGGCGCAATGAGCCATGCATCGAAGTCGGGCGTTGCCACCTTCGTCGCCGATGACGAGAAGTCGTGCCTCGACGATGTGCGGTACCTCATGTCGTTCCTGCCGTCGAACAACCTCGAGGAACCACCCAGCATCGAGCCGAGTGATGACCCCGAACGGCTCTGCGAGGCACTGCGCGACATCCTCCCTGCATCGCCGAACCAGCCGTACGACATGAAGAAGGTCATCGCTGAGGTCGTCGACGATGGCGAGTTCTTCGAGTACTTCCCGCACTGGGCCAAGAACATCGTGTGCGGATTCGCGCGCATCAACGGCAAGGCAGTCGGCGTGGTGGGCAACCAGCCGATGATGTTCGCCGGTGTGCTCGACATCGACTCGGCCGAGAAGGGCGCTCGATTCGTGCGTACGTGCGACGCGTTCAACATCCCGCTCATCACCTTCGTGGACGTACCTGGCTTCCTCCCCGGTGTCGACCAGGAGTACGGCGGAATCATCCGTCACGGCGCCAAGTTGCTGTACGCGTACTGCGAGGCGACGGTTCCGCGCATCCAGATCATCACGCGCAAGGCCTACGGCGGCGCGTATGTGGTGATGGACTCCAAGTCGATCGGTTCGGACCTTGCGTACGCCTGGCCCACCGCCGAACTGGCGGTGATGGGCCCGCAGGGCGCGGTGGAAATCGTCTACCGCCGCGAGTTGCAGCAGGCCGCCGATCCCGTGGCCCGACGCAACGAGCTGGTCGAGGAGTACACCGCCAAGTACGCCAACCCGTACGCGGCGGCCGAGCGCGGCTACATCGACGACGTGATCGATCCGGCCGAGACCCGCCAGAAGATCGTCGCCGGCCTCGCGCTGCTCGCCACCAAGCGTGAAGAGCTTCCCCGCCGCAAGCACGGCAACATGCCGCTCTGATGGTTGGCCGACGCACTCCGCTCCGCTCTGAATCGACGTCACGATGAACGCTGAGATCACCCCGACACCGAACGACGAAGAGGCCGTTGCCGTCATGGCTGCCATGGAGGCGCTGTGGCCCCGCCCGGTCATGATGGTGACGGCCGAGCAGCAGCGACGGGCCGCAGCGTGGCGCTTCAGCGGACGTTGGTGGTCGCGCCCGGTCACCGCACGCCGCGACCGTCCGTTCTTCTGACCGCCGGTAACCCCGTCACACCCCCCGGGCAGGCTGCCCGGTGTGACCAGACTCCGAATCGTTCATCGCTGCGGCGACTGTGGTGCCGAGCACGCCAAGTGGGCGGGGCGCTGCGCCTCCTGCGGGGCGTGGAACTCCCTCATCGAGGACGTCGAGGCCGCACCAGCCGTCTCGGGCCCCGGCGCCGCCGTTGGCCCCGCCCCGGCGTCCACCCCCATCGTCGACGTGAGTCCGCTCGAGGGTCGGCCCCGCAGCACCGGGCTCGCCGAGGTCGACCGTGTGCTGTCGGGCGGTCTCGTCCCCGGTTCGGTCACCCTGCTCGGCGGCGAGCCCGGCATCGGCAAGAGCACCCTGCTGCTCCAGCTGCTCGCGGGCTCCGGCGCTGCGTCGCTCTACGTCACCGCTGAGGAAAGTGCCCAACAGGTGCGGTTGCGTGCCGAGCGACTCGGTGCGCTCGCACCGAAGCTCTCCCTGCTGGCCGAGACCTCACTCCCCCGCATCCGCGCGGCCATCGCTGCGCAGCAACCCGAACTCGTGATCATCGACTCCATCCAGGCCGTGTCCGACCCAGATCTCGGTTCGGGCCCCGGCTCGGTCACCCAAGTACGCGGGTGCGCGCAGCAACTCGTGGCCGATGCCAAGCAACTTGGGGTCACCATCATCCTCGTGGGCCACGTCACCAAGGAGGGGACACTCGCCGGCCCACGGGTCCTCGAACACCTCGTCGATACCGTGCTCACCTTCGACGGTGATCGTCACCATGCACTCCGGCTGCTCCGGGCCTCCAAGCACCGCTTCGGCACCACCCACGAACTCGGCCTCTTCGAGATGGTGGAACACGGACTCGCCGCCGTCCCCGATGCCAGTCAGTTCTTCCTCGCCGACCGGCGTGTGGGCATCCCCGGATCCGTCGTCGCGGCCACCCTCGACGGGCACCGTCCCCTGCTCGTCGAGGTGCAGTCGCTCGTCGCACTCTCGTCGCTCGGCTCGCCGCGCCGCTCGGCGCAGGGTCTCGATCAGGGGCGCTTGTCGCTGCTCCTCGCCGTGCTCGACCAGCGCGCCGGGCTGCTCGTCGCCCCGTGCGACGTCTATGCATCCGTGGTCGGCGGTATCCGGCTCCACGAACCGGGCGGCGATCTCGCAGTGTGCGTGGCGGTTGCGTCGGCACTCACGGGTCGTTCGGTGGGCGCCGAGGTTGCGGTGTGCGGTGAGGTCGGCCTCGCCGGCGAACTGCGTCAGGTGAGCCAGACACCGCGCCGGTTGGCAGAAGCAGCGCGTCTCGGGTTCCGTCGCGTCGTCGTCCCGTCGTCGGCGGCTGTCTCGGTCCCGGGCCTCGAGGTGGTGGCGGTCCCCACCCTCTCCGAGGCGCTCGGTGCGCTCGGCGTGATCGACGACTCGACCGCGATCACACACCGATTCCATTCCGCCCACACCTGACTGCCGTGCGCATCCGGCACCGCCGAACCGCCCGCCGGGCCCGCAACTAGGATCTCCCCATGTCAACGGGGCTGCGCAACCGCTCGGGACTCATGCACCAAGCGCTCGCCAGGGTTGCCCCCGGTACTGCACTGCGCGAAGGGCTCGATCGCATCGTGCGGGCGAAGATGGGTGCGCTCATCATCCTGGGCGACCACCCTGCGGTGCTCAACATCTGTTCGGGTGGGTTCCTGCTCGACTCCGCCTACAGCCCGCAGCGTCTCTCCGAACTCGCCAAGATGGACGGTGCCATCATCCTCGGCTCGAACGAGATGCGCATCGCACGGGCAAATGTGCACCTCGTCCCCGACCCCACCACCACCACGAGCGAGACCGGCACCCGGCACCGCACTGCGGAGCGTGTTGCGCGCAGCATCGACGTACCGGTGGTGGCGGTCAGCGAGGAGATGGCTGTCATCGTCGTGTACGCAGGCAACCAGAAGCACGAGATCCAGGACATCGGTCGCCTGCTCGAGCGCGCCAATCAGGCCCTGCAGACCCTCGAGCGCTACAAGGCGCGCCTCGACGACGTGACCAGCACACTCGGTGCACTCGAGATCGAGGATGTTGTCACGCTCCGGGATGTGGCCGTGGTCCTGCAGCGCAGCGAGATGGTGCGCCGAATCGCCGACGAGATCGACATGATGATCGTCGAGCTCGGCGTGGAGGCCCGACTCCTGCGGCTCCAGCTCGACGAACTCTTCGCCGCCACCGACCCCGACCTCGACCTCGTGGTGCAGGACTACTGCGTCGACCCCGGGAGCGATTCCATCGAACGCGCCTTGCAGGCCCTCGTCGACCTCGACGACGATTCCCTCCTCGACCTACGCACCGTGGCGGGCTGTCTGGTCTCGCTGATCCCGGACGCCGATCTCGACCATCCGGTGCAACCACGTGGGTTCCGCCTGCTCGCGCGGATTCCGCGCATGACCACCGAGCTCGCCACGAACGTGATCGAGCAGTTCGGCGGTCTCGCCAAGGTGTTGCGGTCCACGGTCGCCGATCTCGCGATGGTCCCGGGTCTCGACGAGGGTCGCGCGCGAGTGATCAAGGATGCGCTCGGTCGCCTCGCCGAGACCAGCATCCTCGAGCAGTACGGCTGATCACCGAACTGCTCTCGTGGCGAGCAGCTCATCGACGAGCTCGGCGATCCAGGGCGCCGGGCCCGACACCCAGCCATCCGCCAGTGCTGCTCGGCTGTAGGCCTCCCACTCCGAGCGCAGCGCAGCGTGTCGACCTGCTGCGTGATGTGCGCGGAGGCGCAGCGCAATGAGTTCCTCGTGCCCGGGCAGCACCGAGAGACCCGCCGCCGCAGCCCGCAGCACTGCCATATCGTCACCTGAGCGCAGCGCTGACTCGGCGAGGTCACGTGCGGCGTCCACCACCGAGAGCGTGAGCGAAGAGGTCAGCGCCTCGTCGTCGGCCCATCGGTAATTGCTGCCGAGCAACGGTGCACCCCGGACCAGCGCCAGAGCCGAGCCGAGCGCACGAGCGCGGGCAGCCCCGCTACTCCGCTCTGCGTCGAGGAGGTGCCGCTGGAAGAGGTCGAGGTCGCTCACCACACGGGGGTCGAGCTGCAACAGCTCGGCGTGCGGTGCGCCGAGCCAGTCGGCAGCGACATCGGGCAGGTGGCGAGACAGTGCCCGGCGCGCGCCGGATACGACGTTGCTGAGCGTTGCATCGCTCACCTCGGCACTCCAGATCGCGGCACGCGCCGAACTCCGCGTTGCTCCCCTGCGGTGGAGCGCGAGCCAGGCGAGAAGCTCAGTCGACTTCGTGCGCTCGATGGCAACAGCACGACCATCTCGGTCGATAACATCGATCGGCCCGAGGAGCCGCACCACGAACTCGTACGGGGGGTGGACCGTCGTGGCCCGTGGGGTGGGCTGCTGCATGACTGCCGTGGGCTCGACGCGTGACGTCACGTCGATGGGTTCGACGCCCTGCTGCACTGCGGGAGTGTGGCGCTCGCCGATGGAGGGTGGCCGAGGGGTGGTGGGCGAGGCGGCCCGGGACGATGCCGCTCGCGCGTGTTGCCGCCGCTGGGCATGTACCGCAACGAGCCAGACCACGAGCCGGGCGACGCAACCGGCTGTGCACGCACCGGCAGCGATGACGGCAATGCGCTCCACGAGGTACGGGTCGACCGGGCCGACAGGGAACATCCTGTTCATGAGTCGAACGGCTCGGCAGATCGGGTGACCCGCACGACGCGCCTGCCCACGCCGAAGATGCCCAGGATCAGCGGGTCGACCGATGTGCTGACGGTGACCACCACTCGCCGGGCATCGGCACGAACCTCACCGCCCGCGCCGATCCGATCGAGGTGTGCACGGGCGCGCGCCACCGCGAGGGCGGGCTCGATCTCGAGCAGTCCCTCGCGCAACCGGTGGAGTGACTGGCTCCCGGCGCGGGCGGCGTCGAGGGCGTCGGATGCCGCCGAGGATCGGGCCGCCACCAGCCGACCGCCGTCGAGTACGAGGCCACTGCAGACGATGAAGACCATCGTGAGGACCACCACCGCAGCACTCACCGAGCCGCAGTCGGGTCGCCGGGTGCGCTTGCTCGCCATCAGGCCACCCGATAGTGATCGATGGGGCTGCGCGCCCGTGCCGTGGCATGCCGGCTTGCAAATGGTCCGAGCCCATCGACCCGGCTCGTGCACCCGACGGTGACCGAGACCGCTGAGCCCCCGGGTTCGCTGCTGACCTGCACGTCGGCCGACACCCCGAGAGCGGCGCAGGGAGAGTCGTTCAGACGCAGCGTTGCGCGAGCTGCCGCTTGTGCAACAGGCGCCATCCGTGCGTGAGCCGCCATGGAGCCGGCGCGGGCAGCCTGACCAGCCGCGAGGGTGACGGCACCGCGCGCCTCGGCGAGTCGCCCGCACCACACCACGAGGAGCAGACCGAGGACGAGCACCGGCGCGAGCAGTACGAGTTCGAGCGAGGCAGAGCCGGCATCGCGGGAGAGAAGAGTGCGTGGTCTCGGGTGTCGGGATTGCGTCATCGGAGGTCCTCTGCGATGTACCGCTCCTTGGGGAGCCGTGCCGTCCTCGTGACCGAGCCCGGGAAGAACGGCGCAACCCGTGGCACCGAGAGCGTGACGGTGACCTCCACCTCGGTGGTGCCGCCGACCGAGACCCGAGGTTCGCTTGCACCCGACTCACGGGCCGCGCGCCTGGCCTCGTGCTCGCCGCTCATCGGCGTGGCACCACGGTGGCTCGCTGCTACTGCGCCATTCGACGCAGCATGACGCGCGATGTTCGCGGCATGCAGGTACACCGCTGCCTGGACACCGATCAGGACCACCAGCATCACCACCGGGACGATCACCACGTACTCCACCACGGTGGATCCCGAATCTCGACGACGCCTCACAGCTGGATCGACTCGGCCTTGGCGGTGACCTTTGCCCGGATGATGCCGCCCACGGCGATTGCCGCAAGAACGAGTAGCGCCGCTAGCGCAACAGTGGTGGCCGAGACCTCACCGCGGTCGCAATCCTGCTCCCACTGCGCAGCGAGACGCGTGCGGTAGTAGTGCCACATCTGTTCGGAAATGGTCATATTGGTTCTGCTCCTTGTTGTGATGACGGGTAACGACAGCCACCTCACGGCGACTGCAGGATGATCTGCGCGGCCGGATAACCGAGGAGGACGAGGAAGCCGACGAACATGAGCACGGTCGGCAAGCCCATGCGCTCACTCGCCGCCTGTGCCCTCGCCTCGATGCCTGCGAGCACCCGGGATCGCAGCAGTTCCGCCCGGGACGACAGCGAGCGCGCAATCCGTGCCCCCTCCTGTCCTGCGAGTTGCAGCGACGCACCGAGCTCGACAAGGTCGGGAACACCGATGCGTTCGCCGAACTCGGTGCAGGCAGCCCACACCGACTCCCGGCGGGTGCGCGCAGCAATCAGCATCCGTCGGAGTTGTTCGAAGGTCCAGCCATCACCCGCACGGGCAGCAGCAAGGAGTGCGGTCTCGATCCCGGCGCCACCGGCGAGGAGCACGGTGACGAGATCGAGAAAGGCAGACAGTGCTGACACCACGTCCTCCCGTCGTCTCCGTGCGCTGCGGCGCAGTGCCCAGTCGGGCGAGAGCAGACCGAGAGCCGCGCAGGCGAGCACCAACATCCCTGCGACCGCTGGGTCTGGGGCAATGCCCATCCCGTACAGCACAAGGAGGATCAGCGTCGTCCCGACTGCTGTCCCCACACCGCCGACGATCCGTCGCACTGCGTGTGCTGCCGGCGTGCGCTCCATCACGGCGAGATCGGTGGCGAGTCGGTCGATACCCAGACGCTGGAGCCACCCGCTCAGGCCGCTGCCCAGACCCGTCTGCTCCGCACGGCGTTGCTGCTGGAGCGGCCGCCACGACCCGAGACGGACCTCGAGGGAGTCGGTGCCGAGCGAACGAACCAGCACGAACAGGCCCGACCCCACGCATGCGCCGAGCAGCGACCGGATGAGCAGCGACGACGGGATCATCCCTGCACCTCCCCTCGGGCGAGGAAGCGGTCGGGGAGTCGAATCTCGCCGAGCCGGTCCATCGCCGCCAGTGCACTGCCGAAGACAACGACGACTGCGCCGAGCACGACCTGCCCCGACGGTGAGTCGTAGGGCCGGAGGTACTCGCGGTCGACCAGCATCACGGCACCGATCATCAACGGAACCACCGCCGCGATCGTTCGTACTGCGGTCCTGGTGCGGGTGCGCCCGATCCACACACGGGTGCGCATCTGTGCCTCGGCCCGCGCACTTGCCGCCAGCTGACCGAGGAGTCCGGCAAGATCGCGTGCCTCGTGCTCGGTCGCAGTGACGAGGGCAGTGACGACGAAGTCTGCCGTGGGATGCCGGACCTCATCGGCAAATCGACGCAGGACGACCGAGAGACGTTCGTAGTCGAGGCGTGCCACGAGACGCGCCAGCGGTTCGGCGAGCGGCAGGGGAGCGCGTCGGCTGCTCGCGACCACGGCGCTCTGCAGACCCCCCGCCGCGCTGAGCGTGTCGCGTATCTGTTCAGTCCAGGTGGCGATGGCCTCCACCCGCGCAACCTCGTCCCCACGGCCACGACCGCGCCGCAGCAACGACCGCGTCACGATGAGGGCAACAACGAGCCCCACCACCAGCCATTCCACAACCGCCCATGCCGCAAGTCCGGCGACTGCCCCAGCGCCGACCGCCGCTGCCCGGCGCTGCGCTGCGGCACGCTGTTCGCGCTGCTGCAGGAACAGCGGAACCGCCAACAGTCGGATCCCCCGCAGTCCGAGCCCCAGCACCGCGAGCCCGCTGCCCACGATCAGCCCGCGAGCGACTGCTGCTGCGGTGCTCACGGTTCGTAACCCCTGCTCGCACCGAGCACCGTGTGCACGTCGAGACCGGCGGCCTCGAGTCGATCCACCGTTGTATCGCGCAGCGGATAGGCGGGGACCAGTTCGCCCACCGCATCGAGGGCGAACACCTCGTTCGAGATGATCCGACCCCCATCTGCATCCACAACCTCGCGGATGCTGGTCACACGTCGATGGCCTGCGTGGACCTCTACGTGCACCACGAAGTGCACGGCGTGGGCCATGAGCATGTTCACCGTGTCCACCGGCAAGCCGGTCGCGGCCATCGACACATAGGCAGCGAGTTTCGGGAACACCGACCGCGACGACTCTGCGTGCATCGTGCACATCGATCCGTTGTTCCCCTGCGACATCGCCATGAGCATCGGGAAGGCCTCGGCCCCGCGAACCTCGCCGAGCACGACGCGGTCGGGGTCCATCCGCAGGGCCATGCGCGTGAGATCAGCCATGGAGATGGCACCACGGCCCTCGGTGTTCTCGGGACGTGCCTGGAGCGCGACGGCGTCGGGATGCAGGTCCACGAAACGCTCGATGCCGAGTTCGTAGGCGTCCTCGATCGTGACGATCCGTTCGGCGCTCGGGACCTCGTTGAGGAGCGCCCGCAGGAGCGTGGTCTTGCCCGAACCGGTGCCACCGGCGATGACGACGTTCCTCCTTGCGAGGACTGCGGCCCGCAGCACCGCTGCCGTTGGCGCATTGAGCATCTCCCGCTCGACCAGTTCGGGGAGGTTCATCAGGTCGAAGCGATGTCGCCGAATGGTCACCGACGGCCGCCGCGACACCGCCATCACGGCGAACAGCCGGGAACCGTCGGGCAACTGGAGGTTGATCTCCGGATTGGCGCGGTCGAAGCGCCGTTCATCGTTCCCCATGCGGACCGCAGCGAGTCGGACGAGCTCGACAAGGTGCTCGTCGGTGTCGACGACCGGATCCACCTGCTCCCGATGCCCGTCCCGCCGCCGCAGCCAGACCGGGTCATTGCCCCGGATGTGGATATCGGAGATGTCGCCCCGCTCGAGCAACGGCTGGATCCGACCGAGTCCGAGCACCTCGGACAGCACGCGTGCGGTGATCGCACCCTCGTCCTCGAGGGAGAGCAGGGGCATCGATGCGGCAATTCGTTCGCTCGCCACGGCGTCGAGCTGTTGGCGAATGATGTCCTCGAGGACCGATCGCTCGTCGTGGCCCGGGTCGACCGACGTCCCGAGGCGCAACTGCTCGTCGACGAAGCGCGCCGTCACCACCGGGGCGAGTGCGCCGGCCACGTCGGCACAGGCGTCGTACCGCGGGGTCACGAACACCATCCGGCGAGGTCACGGATTCGGGCAGCCCAGTTCGCACGGGCCCTCGTCCGGGTGGCGCACGGGTCGGCGTGAACCGCAGCGGGGTCGTCGGGGAGTTCCCCGACCACGGTGAGACCCGACACCTCGCCGATCTGCTTCGCGGTGTAGCGATGCCGCCCGATCACCACCACACCGATCCGCTCGGCGGGCAGCGCCGGGTCGACGAGGTGGAGCAGCGGAACGATCTGATCCAGCACCGGGCGGATGACGATGAGCAGGCGAACACACACCGGTACGAGGACGTGCGACGCAGCATCGGGGCACCACCGGCCGAGGTCCACCACCACATGGTCGGTTCGCGCTGCGACGAGCGATGCGAGGGTCGGGCCGCCCGCCCGGAGCGCAGCGGAGGTCTGCGCCGAGGATGGATGGGCAACGAGGACGTCGAGACCACCGTCGACCGACTGCAGGAATCGCTCGAGGTCCTCGGGCCGCAGCGAGCGACGTGCTGCTGCCGCAGCGTCCACCACACTCGGCGAGAGTCCGAGGTCGAGCCGCGCCGCGAGGACACCGCCTGCGGGATCAGCCTCCACGAGGAGCGCGCCGCCGTGGTCCACCTGCAGACGAGCAGCCAGCGCAAGTGCGGTCGATGTTGCGCCGGGTGATCCGTGGAGCGAACACACACCAACGACCGTCACGACGATGCCCCGATCAACCCAACACGGGCGAGGCGCACGTCGTCGGCCGCCGCAATCGAGGGGAGGCTCGCCTCGTCGACGGCGAGTTCCACCACACGTCGCATCCCGCTCATCGGATCGGCGTCGCTGGCGGTGATGACGCGGGCAGCGGGCTCCAGGCGCACCACATCGGGCGCAGCGCCCGGCTCCACCTCGGTGACGATGACGACAACGACGGAGTCACCGGCCGCCAGATCGCCCGGTGCATCACCGACATCGAGCGCCACCGCCACGGCGACCTCGCCGGCCCGCATCGTTGGGGTGTCGGTGAGCATCGACGGGACAATGGGCTCGCCGGGAGCGATGCGCACCGAGGCAACGGTGCCCTCCACCGATGCGGGCGACTCGATCGCAGTGAACCGATCGCCGCTCGTCTGCACCCAGCGCAGTGCGGCGACCTCGATGATCTCACCGCGCTCGATGGCGCGCGCCGCCACCAGCACGCGACGCGAGTCGTCCTGAGGAGACCACAGGAGCGATCCAAGGACCCCAATGGCAACGAGTCCCATGCCGAGGGCTGTCTCGGGGAGACGGGCCCTCACGATCGGGGTGCGCCGCAGCGTTCTGCGGGGGCCGGGGACCGGGGTAGACGTCGACTGCGACGTCGCGCCGAGGCGCACCATGATCCGGCTGAGTGCTGTTCGCGGCATGCAGTCCTCCGAGTGCTCAGGTGGATCGACCGCGTCGATCCACCGTCACCGCATCATCGGGCGCACTGCGCAGCGGGCCAATGGGTCGATCGTTTCATTCGACGTACCGCCCGTAACCTGTGGTCCATGAATCGGTCGGGCTCCACGTCGATGCCGCTGCAGGCGAACGATCCCTGCTGGTGCGGGAGCGGGCGCAAGTACAAGCGCTGTCACCGGGCACAGGAAGGTCGAGTGCTGCAGGGCACCGTCAGCCCGATGCGTTCGGTCCCCGATCACATCGAGCGTCCTCCCTATGCAGCAACGGGAACCGCTCCCCGGTGGGACGAACCGCGCATCAAGTCACCCGATGTCATTGCACGCATGCGCGTCGCCTGTGCGATGGCCGCCGAGATCCTCCGCCTCGCAGGCGAGATGGTGCGGCCCGGCATCACTACTGACGAGATCGACGCCTATGTCCACCAACTCACGATCGATCGTGGCGCCTATCCGAGCCCGCTCAACTACCACGGCTACCCCAAGAGCGTCTGCACCTCGGTGAACGAGGTCATCTGCCACGGCATCCCTGACTCCCGTGCGCTCATGGAGGGAGACATCGTCAACCTCGACGTCACGTGTTACGTCGGCGGCGTGCACGGCGACTGCAACGCCACGTTCCCGGTGGGCGAGATCGACAGCGAGAATGCACGCCTCATCAAGGTCACCGAGGAGTGCCTCTGGCACGGCATCGAGGCCGTCGTGCCGGGTCGACCGGTGAGCGACATCGGCAAGGCCATCGAGAAGCACGCGAACGAGCACAAGCTCGGCGTGGTGCGAGCCTTCGTGGGGCACGGCATCGGTGAGCAGTTCCACACGGACCTGCAGGTGCTGCATTACTACTCACCCACCGCCACCACCGTGATGAAGCCCGGCATGACCTTCACTATCGAGCCGATGATCACCATCGGCGCCTGGCAGCACAAGCTCTGGAGCGACGGCTGGACCGCCGTCACCACCGACGGCAAGCGCACTGCTCAGTTCGAGCACACGCTCCTCGTCACCGAGACGGGCGTAGAGGCCCTCACCGGAGGACCCGGCGCAGTGAGCCCATCGGCGCCCTGGAGCCGCTAGCGGAGGTTCCTCTCCCACCAGAGGCGAAGCACTGCATCGTCACCGCAGCCGTAGGCGCGCATCATCGCTTCCCCGGTGCCCGCTACATCGCCGGACCTCAGTCGTGCCACTGCGTCGTCCCATGCGGCATGCCCGACGGGAAGCGGAAGTGCATGCAGATCGCTCGCCGTCACACGGATCGCGCGGGCCGAGAGCCCAGAGCCCGTCCTGCGGTGAGCGATCCACGCCGACGCCACGGGAGAGGTCAGCACCGCCGCCACCCGCCACACGCCATCGTGACCATGCGGAATCACCGAGACGACCGGCACGGACGGGATCCATTCCCCGCGTTCGTCGACCGCTGCCTCGACAACTCGCGTCTGGGACGCAACCACCACCTTCGGCACGAGTCGTCCCGCTGCCCAACGACGCATGCGATCGTCGAGCCGGGAGAGCTCCACGCGCGGTGCTGAGTAGCGCTGCTTGGCGAACACCGTTGGTCGGTCGCCCCACAACGACCGGCCCGGTTCGATGAGACCGCTGGTGACGAGCGGTGGTCCGTCGGCATCATCGCTCACACAGCCGACCAACCCGTAGTACTGGTCACGGAAGTCGGCCGTGGCAACGGCGAGGTCGGAGAGGGTTCCGGCCGCTCCCAGCACGGGTAGGGGCGGCACGCCAGCCACATCAACCAGGAGCCAGCTCCACGAGTCGCTTCCCGAGTCGTCCTCGGGTGGGCGAACGTCAGGGATCGCTCTCGCATCGGCGCCGAAGGAACGCTGAACCATCGCCGTGCGCCCGCCGGTTCGCAATCCGACGATGCAGGTCCGGACGCTGGCCGCGAACATCGTGGTGTCGCTCCACCAGAACGACTCGATCGACGCGCTCTGCTCGATCTCGGCGCGTATCGGTGCAACGTGCTGGCTCGCAAGAGTTGACAGCGGCAGCACGAGACCGATCCGTCCATCGCTCACGTTCACGAGGCGCAGCGACAGCGCAAGGAACTCGGCTGCCACATCGGCATACGGCCCACCTCCGAGATGCGAACGACCACCGCGGGCGGTGTCCGAGGCGAGTTGCGACAAATACGGCGGATTACCGATCACCACGTCGTAGGCGTGACGATGCTCTGCGGTGTCGAGCAGCGTGCGGGCATCGCCGCACATCACCTGCGCCCCGATCCGGTCCGCCGTTGCGCTTGCCTCCGCAGCATCGAGCTCCACGCCGGTGAGGAACGGCGCCGGATCCACGCCGAATCGCGCCGCAATGCACGCTCCGGCTGCAGCAAGGAGCCGTCCGTCGCCGCAGGCGGGGTCGAGTACCCGGGGCGGGGTCGAGCGCCCGACGAAGGACGGTTCGAGCACATCACGCACCAACACCTCGACGAGCGACGGCGGCGTGAAGTAGGCGCCGCGGCGGCGGCGTTCACGGCGTTCGGGGTCGTGCAACCGGGCGGGCACGCTCCCATCTTCCACGACCGGGCCCCCACGGCCTAGCGTTTCGCCCGTGGATATTTCCGACCCCATCACCCCGGCTGACCGGTACGTGCGTTTCGACCGGCGCGAGTGGGCTGACCTGCGGGCCGCCACACCCCTCACGATCCGCGAGAAAGACCTCGAGGCACTGCGCGGCATCAACGAACGCATCGACCTCGAGGAAGTGGAGGCCGTCTACCTCCCGCTCACGCGACTGCTCAATCTCTATGTATCGGCCACGCAGAACCTGCACCGAGTGACGTCCACGTTCCTCGGCACCATCGCACCAAAGGTGCCCTACGTCATCGGCATTGCGGGATCGGTGGCCGTCGGCAAGAGCACCTTCGCCCGCATCCTGCAGGCGCTCCTCTCACGCTGGCCCGACCACCCGAAGGTGGACCTCATCACCACCGACGGCTTCCTGCACCCGAACCGTGTGCTGCTCGAGCGGGAGATCATGAACCGCAAGGGCTTCCCCGAGAGCTACGACACCAAGCGGCTGATCCAGTTCATGCGCGAGGTGAAAGCCGGCACGGGTGAAGTGCGTGCACCGGTGTACAGCCATGTGGTGTACGACATCGTGGACGGCGAGGAAGCCGTCGTGCGCCAGCCCGACATCCTCATCATCGAGGGGCTCAACGTGCTGCAGACCGGGCCAACGGGATCAGCGCCCGAGTTCGTGTCGGACTATTTCGACTTCTCGATCTACGTGCACGCCGAGGAATCCGACATCCAGCAGTGGTACGTGGAACGGTTCCTCAAGCTGCGTGAGACCGTGTTCCAGGACCCCCAGAGCTACTTCCAGCACTTCGCTCACCTCACCCACGAGGAGGCTGTGCTGACGGCACGGGGCATCTGGCGCGAGATCAACGGACGCAATCTCGTGGAGAACATCCTGCCCACCCGGCACCGTGCGGCGTGCGTGCTGACCAAGAGCGGAAACCACCGCGTCACCGAGGTCGAACTGCGCAAGCTCTAAGAACCCATCCATCTCGAGGGGTTCGTCAGGTGGCTTCGTGCTTCAGGTCAACGTGCTGGATGAGTGCTCCGCCGTTGTCGTGCAGGTCCATGCTGGCGGGATCCGAAAGGTCGTTTGCCGACGCAGGGAGCAGTGCAGTCCGCAGGTTCAGGCGCCCGGTAGGTGGGACCCGTCGATGCTTGATGTCCGGCGCCCAGCCGTGCGTTTCGGAGTCGCGCAAAGGTCTCGGCAAATTTGCCGGACGAAGACCGGTATCACTTTGATACCATGCACCCATGGCGATGACCTTGAGACTGACCGACGACGAGCAGAAAGCACTGCGCGAGCGGGCCGACGCCGAAGGCATCTCCATGCAGGAGGCCGCGCGACGCGCCGTGCGTGAGTTCGTTGCCCGAGGACAGCACCGGGACCGCGTTGGGGCTGCGGCGCAGTTGGTCATGGCGCAGCATGCGGACGCGTTGCGGCGCCTCGGCGAATGAACCACCCGGTCGAGTTCCTCGAGCTCGACGACCTCATCGACCTCGCCCGTGCTCTGCTCGGGGACCCGCCGCCGATTCGCGACGTGGGGCTCCTCGGCTCGGCGGCCGCGCGGCCCCAGACCACGGTCTTCGGCCGGGACGCGTATCCGGATCTGATCGAGAAGGCCGCCGCACTGCTCCAGTCCATCGTCAACAACCATCCGCTCGTCGACGGAAACAAGCGCCTCGGTTGGCTGTCGACGGCCGTGTTCCTGGAGATCAACGGTGTCCCGGCCTCTGGCATTGCGAATGATGCGGTCTATGACCTCGTCATCTGGGTGGCGTCGACGAACCCCGAGCTGAACGAGATCGTCGAGCACTTGCGAGCGCTTCTGTAGCGACGTACTTGCGGTGCGAGCCCGTCCTGAGTCGACCACGACGATCGTCGTGCTGGTGCTCACGCTCGTGTCGAAGGTGGCAGTCGCATCCCTGCGGACAACCGCGCTCGGCTCAACAACGTCCCCACAGCGCCGAGGCTCACCCAGCCTTTCGACGCTTCCGACCCCTGCGTAGGTCGCGGGCCCTCATTGTCACGCTGAGCGTCATTCCGTGAGGGTGATACGGACGCTGCTCTCCTCGATGGTCCTGTTGCCCACGCGGTCGAGACGGCTGAACCAGATCGTGTAGGTGCCGAGTGGAGAACGGTCGGTGAAACGGACCGTCTGTGAGTACTGGCCATCGAACTCGTCGCCCGAGGTCCGGGTCACGATGAAGTCGCCGTAGTCGACGACCCGCGTGCCGTCGCTGAGTGCGAACCCGCCGTTCGCCAACCAACCGATCGCGTACTCCACCCCACTGGTGTCGGTCGACCGCCAGGTGAAGGTGATGGAGTCGCCGCGTTGAGCCGTGGTGGGCGCGCTGATTGCCGAGACGGTGGGGGCAGCATCATCGCTCGACCCACCGACCACCTCGAAGGTGACCTCCGCGGTGCCGAGTGGCTCTGACTGTGCTTCACCGATGGTGTTGGCGAGGAAGAACACGGTGTACCGACCGTTCGGCGTCGTTGCCGGCACGGTGCAACCAGCGCGGTACCGGCCGAGCTCGGCCGTGCCGGACACACGGGACCCGATCATGGGGAACGGGCACCACGACACCCAACCGCTGGCACCCCCCACACGAGCGGTGGTGATGTCCACGCCGGTCGGCGCGTCGACGCTCCATTCGATGCGCAGAGCCTCGCCCGCCTGCACCTGACGGGATACCGAGACGTCGAAGACGGTGTAGTTGCTGAGGATGACCGTGATCGGCGTGGTGTCGTCGGGGGTGCCGGTTCCGGGTTGATCCGGCGGGCGCGTCGGATTGCCGATGGTGCCGTTGTCATCGATGGGACCCTCGACGACCCCATCTGACCCTGTGCCGTCGCCGGGCACCGAGGTGGACGAGTCCGTCCCGTCCGGATTCGAATCCGAATCCGTTTGCCGGGAGTCGAGCACTTCCTGAGCCTCGGCCAACTCGATCGATGCTGCCTCGGGATCGATCTGGATCGCCGGGCGATCCGTGGAACGGTTGGCGATGGCCACCGTGCCAGCAACGCCGGCAACCACCATGACCGCCGCAGCAGCGAGCAGCAGGCGTCGCGGACGCATCGACGCCCCGGCCCCGGCCCCGGGCAACGGCTGCGCTGCGGGGGGTTCGTCGCCGGGAGTAGGGCTCGCGGCCACGATGTCGCCGAGCACGGCACGAACCGGCTGGTCGAGCGGATCGTTGTGATGGTCGTTCATGAAAGGGCCTTTCGCAGGTGCTGACGGGCGCGCACGAGATGGCGGCGCACCGATCCGACAGAGATCCCGAGCACGTCGGCAACATCCTGCTCGCGCAGGTCTTCCCAGTAGACGAAGTAGACGACAGCGCGCTGGGAGAGACTGAGCTTGGCGACGGCTCGGCGAACGTCGGCATACGACTCGTGCGCAGGTGAGGGTCCCGGCGGAACCGCAACGAGATCGCGAACCCATTGGCGCTCGCGACCACGACGCAGGTTGTGTGCCTGGTTCACCACCGCGCGCAGCAGATAGGCGCGGGGGTTCTCGGCACGTCCGCTCGCAACCACCGGGGCAGCCCGCAGGAACGCCTCGACCGCAACGTCGTGGGCGTCCGGAGGACCGACGAGGACCGAGGCGAACTGCATCATCACTGGCGCATGGGCGCGCCAAAGATCGTCAGTCCGGTGATCACCGGGCGTCGTCAGACCGTCGATGTCGAACATTCAAGGTGAGGACACCGCCGGTTCCGCCGTCGCGTGACACCCACCGAACATTTTTGGCCGGCGGCGAGGGAAGCGCCAGCGACGAGCCGCACTCGGCCTATGCCGAAGCGCAGCGGCGGCTATGGCCGAGCATCAACGGTGCCCGTGAGCGTCGCTGCGCCAGCAGCAGCGAACACTCGGCCTATGCCGAAGCGCAGCGGCGGCTATGGCCGAGCA
>JAULYZ010000165.1:0-16161 GCA_032117595.1 Acidimicrobiia bacterium
CTCCGGCAACCTGCCGTGCTCGCACCGAGTTTCGTGTTCCCGCTCTTCTTCGCAGCGCTCTCGGCGAGCAGTTACAGCCGCACGAAGAACGCGCCCGGCTTCCCGCCGGTGGACTCGTTCCTGCAATTCGGCCTCGCCGGCGCGATTCTCCAGGGCGCTTTCTTCGGCGCTACGTCTGGCGCAGCCGATCTCGCCTCCGACATCCAGCAAGGCTTCTGGGAGCGCTTGATCGCGTCTCCGGTCAGCCGCGTGTCCATCGTGATCGGTCGCCTCGCTGCGGCAACAGCGATCGGCGCGTTGCAAGCGGGCGTGTTCATGGGGCTGCTCGCGATCTTCGGCGTGCGGATCCGCAGCGGCCCCATCGGCATCCTCGCCGTCGTCATCAGCGGCGGACTCGTAGCGCTTGCGATCTCCACGGTCATGGCCACGTTCGCAATCCGCAGTGGGTCACCCGAGGTGGTGCAGGGTGCCTTCCCGCTCGTATTCATCCTCATGTTCCTGTCGTCCACGTTCATGCCACGCGAACTCATGAACGGTTGGTTCCGCACTGTGGTCAACGTCAACCCGATCTCGCACATTGCCGAGGGCATGCGCGCCTTCGTGATCCAGCGCGATGTGTCCGCGGGCGACTTCGTGACGGCGTGGGGCTACCCCGCGATCGGTACGGGTCTTGCGATGTTCGCGTGCATGGCTGCGCTGCGCCGGAGGCTCGCCCAGTCGTGACCATCACCCTCGACCCCTCGCACGGCACGGCCTCGGACCCGAAGGCGTGGAGCGTCATCGCGTTCATGGTGAAGCGGTCGCTCGTTCGGATCCGCCGTATCCCCGCCGCCTTCCTCCCGTCGCTGGCCATGCCGATCTTCCAGCTCATCGCCTTCGGAGGGGCGTTTGCCGGGGCACTTGCCTACGCCCAGATCAACCACGCTCTCGACTGGTATGCGCCGCTCGCCTGCATGCAGGGGGCGGCCTTCGGCGCCATGGGTCTCGCGTTCGCCACGGTGAACGACCTCCAGACGGGATTCTTCGACCGCTTGCGCATGGCCCCGGCCGGCCGCTCGGCGATGGTTTTTGGTCCGCTCTGTGCCTCGATGGTGCGCGCCATCATCCCGCTCGTCCTCGTGAGCGCCGTGGCCTTCATCGGCGGGGCGGCCCTCCCGGGCGGCGTCCTCGGCCTCGTCACCCTGGCGATCGCCGGGATGGGGCTCGCGTACTGCGCCTCGGGCCTCGGGCTCGGTCTGGCGTTCCGGATGCGCTCGCTGGCGGCGGCCACGCTCACCCAGTTCGCCATCTTCTTCACCCTGTTCCTCTCCACCGCCCAGATGCCCCTCGACTTCATCGAGGGCTGGGTCAAGCCCCTCGCCCGGATCAACCCGATGACGAATGTGCTCCGTCTTGCCCGCCAGGGGTTCCTCGGCGAGGTCACCTGGCGGGGTACGTGGGGCGGCCTGCTCGCCCTTGGGGTCCTGGGCGTGCTCAGCACCGTGTTTGCCGTCCGGGGACTGCGCAGCTTCGACAAGTAGGCCCCCGTTCGGGTGGGGGAACGACCGTCACCCGACACTCCCGGATCCGGGATGCGACAGAACGCTCCGGAATACGGCATGATTGGCGCCGCTACATCCACTGCTCGGGAGAAATCCCGGGCGTCGCCTTACTGGGGGTCCCACCGTGAAGATCACGGTCGCCGTGAACGGAACCACACAAACCAGCGACGTGGAGCCGCGCACTCTGCTCGTCCACTACGTACGCGAGACCCTCGGTCTGACCGGCACCAACGTGGGCTGCGACACGTCGTCGTGCGGCGCATGCACGCTGCACGTGAACGGCGAGAGCGTCAAGTCGTGCACGATGCTCGCCGTGCAGGCCGATGGCCAGAAGGTCACCACCATCGAGGGCCTCGCCAACGGCGACAAGCTGCACCCCATGCAGCAGGCCTTCATGGACAACCACGGCCTGCAGTGCGGCTACTGCACCCCGGGCATGGTGATGGCGGGCATCAGCTACCTCAACGAGAACCCGAAGCCCACCGAGGACGAGGTGCGCGAGGCACTCGAGGGCAACCTCTGCCGCTGCACCGGCTATCACAACATCGTCAAGTCCATCCTCGCCTGCGCCAACGGCTGAGCCACGCCGAACCCAAGGAGTCACAGTGATCCCCGCAGCATTCGACTACAAGCGTGCCGGTTCCGCCGAGGAGGCCGTGAGCCTCATCGCCCAGGCTGGTGACGAGGCCAAGTTCCTCGCCGGCGGCCACAGCCTTCTCCCGATGATGAAGTTGCGTCTCGCAACGCCGTCACTGCTCATCGACATCGCACGCGTCTCGGACCTGTCGTACGTGAAGGAAGCCGGCGATCACGTCGCCATCGGCGCCCTCACCCGCCACTCCGATGTGGAGAACTCGCCCGTGCTCAAGCAGCACGTCCCGCTGCTCGCACACGCCGCAAGCCACGTCGGCGACCCGCAGGTTCGCCACCGCGGCACGATCGGCGGCTCGATTGCGCACGCCGACCCCGCATCGGACCTCCCGGCCACCACGCTGGCCCTGGGCGCCACCTACGTGGTGCAGGGCCCGAAGGGCCGACGCAGCATCGCTGCAAAGGACTTCTACACCGGCTTCCTCGAGAGCGCCATGAGCCCCGACGAGATGCTCGTGGAGATTCAGGTCCCGAAGATGAACGGCGCCGGCTGGAGCTTCCAGAAGTTCAACCGCCGTGCGCAGGACTGGGCCATCGTGGGTGTTGCGGCATGGCGCCGCGGCAGCGAGAGCGGCGTGGCCCTCGTCAACATGGGCAGCACGCCCGTGCTCGCCAGTTCGGTGTCGGCAGCGATCGCCAGCGGTGCATCGGTGGCCGATGCCGCCGAGAAGGCTGCAGCAGAGGCCGAGCCCCAGGGCGACCTGAACGCCTCCCCCGAGTACCGTGCGCACCTCGCCAAGGTGCTCGTGCGCCGGGCTCTCGAGCAGTCGTCGAAGTAACGACACCTGCGGGCTGCTCGGGCCCCACGGGTGCCCGAGCAGCGCTACTGCAGTCCTGCGAACTGTCCGCCGTCGATCGGTAGGTGCGCGCCCGTGATGAAACGGGCGTGCTCGCTGCACAGGAATGCCACGGCGTGGCCGAAGTCGATCGGGTCACCGAGGGTGCCCGTCGGTATCCCCATCGCCACCGGGTCCGCATTGGCGCCGTAGACCTGCTTGATGCGGTCGGTGAGGTGCACTCCGGGCTGCACGCTGTTGACGGTGACACCGTCCTTGGCCACCTCGCGAGCCACCGTCTTCAAGAAGCCCGTGACCCCGGCCCGCGCCGTGTTGGAGAGGATGAGCGTGGGGATGGGTTGGCGCACGCCGTAGGACGTGATGGCGACCACCCGGCCCCACCCGCGCTCCTGCATCGACGGAATGGCGGTCTTACACATGCCCACCACCGACATGAGGCTGAGATCGAGAGCACCCTGATAGGCGTCGAGCGCGGTCGAGGCAAAGGTCCCCGGCGGTGGGCCACCTGCGTTGCACACCAGGATGTCGACACCCCCGAGAATCTCGGTGCTGCGGTGGACGAACTCGACACCGCCCTCGGCATCCGACACGTCGCACACGAAGTACCGGCACCCGTGGCCGATGCGAGCCACGGCATCGCGCAGCTTTGCCTCGTCGCGCCCGCAGATCACCACCTCTGCACCGTCGTTAGCGAGTGCGAGTGCCGAGCCGAAGCCCAACCCCGCGGAACCCGCCGCTACCGCCGCACGCCGCCCCGTCAGTCCGAGATCCATACGGTCACCTTAGGACGATGAGTACGACAGGCCCCACCCGGCCGACCTCGACATGTGCAGGGCCCGTGTTACCGTGACCGTCGAGAGGACGTGAGAGTCATGCTCGAGGACCAGCGATACCTCGATGCGATCGCCGACGCAGACCCGTACCCCTACTGGGTCGACGATGCCGACGAACCGGAGAGCAACCCCACACTGGTCCGCAGCGAGAACTGCGACCTCTGCGTCGTGGGGGGCGGATACACCGGTCTCTGGACCGCAATCATCGCCAAGGAGCGCGACCCGTCCCGCGATGTGGTGCTGGTCGAAGCACATGAGATCGGCTCGGCGGCAAGCGGCCGCAATGGCGGCTTCGTCGACGCCAGCCTCACGCATGGCGTCATCAACGGCAAGACCCGCTTCCCGGACGAACTCCCGGTGCTCGAGGACCTCGGGAAGCGGAACCTCGACGAGATCGAGCACGCCATCAAGCGCTACAACATCGACTGCGACTGGGAGCGGACCGGCGCCATCGACGTGGCCACCACCATGCACCCCGAGAGTTACCTCGACGAGTTGCGCGAGGAATTCGGGTTGCTGCGCTCGCTCGGCCAGCCCGTCGAGTTCCTGGATGCGAGCGCAATGCAGCGTCAGGTGAATTCGCCCACCTATCGCGGCGGTCTCTGGCGGCGAGACCGCGCAGCGCTGGTGGACCCTGCCCGTCTTGCCTGGGGCCTCAAGGCCGCAGCGCTCTCGCTCGGTGTGCGCATCTACGAAGACACCAAGGCCACCGCCATCGAGCGCGACGGCGTCGGCGTGCTGGTCACCACCCCGCTCGGTCGCGTGCGGAGCGGACGTGTCGCCCTCGGCACGAACGCCTTCCCGCCATTGCTGCGGCGGCTGCGGCACTACATCGTGCCGGTGTACGACTACGTGCTCGTGACCGAGCCGCTCACTCCGGAGCAGATGGACTCCATCGGATGGGTGAACCGCCAGGGCCTCTCCGACATCCCGAACCAGTTCCACTACTACCGACTCACCGCCGACAACAGAATTCTGTGGGGTGGTTACGACGCCGTCTATTACTTCCGCGGGCGGGTGCACAGCGAACTCGACTCGCGGCCCGAGACCTGGGCAAAGCTGAGCCGGCACTTCTTCGACACCTTCCCACAGCTCGAGGACGTCCGCTTCTCGCATGCTTGGGGTGGTGCCATCGACACCTGCTCTCGCTTCTCGGTGTTCTGGGGTCGCGCCATGCAGGGGCGCGTCGCTTATGCGCTCGGCTACACGGGGCTGGGCACTGCCTCCACACGCTTCGGTGCCGAGGTGATGCTCGACCTGCTCGATGGCAAGCGCTCGCGGGCCACCGAGACCGATTTCGTGCGCAGCCACCCCCTCCCCTTCCCACCCGAACCCTTCCGATTCCTCGGGATTCAGGCAACCCGCTGGTCGCTCGACCGGGAAGACCGCACCGGTCGGCGCAATGCATGGTTGCGGGTCATCGATCGACTCGGTCTCGGCTTCGACTCGTAGGCCGTCTCACCTCGTACGCTTGGCCCGTATGGCCTCCCCGCACAGCGTCCACGACGTGAGCGCCGCGCTGTCGCAGCACGGCTACCTGCCCGATGAGGGTCTCGCCACGGCGATCTTTCTCGCCATGACCCTTCGCCGGCCGCTGCTCCTCGAGGGCGAGGCCGGGGTGGGCAAGACCGAGGTCGCCAAGGTGCTCGCCCGCTGGACGGGGGGCGAGCTCATCCGCCTGCAGTGCTACGAGGGCATCGACTCGTCGCAGGCGGTCTACGAATGGGACTACGCAAAGCAGCTGCTGCATCTGCGCGCGGCAGAGGCAACCGGTGAGGCGGCAGGTCGCGGCACGGCCGCGATCGAGAACGAGCTGTACTCGGAGCGTTTCCTCGTGAAGCGCGCGCTGCTGCGCGCCATCGCCCATCGTGAGGGACCACCGCCGGTGTTGCTCATCGACGAGGTCGACCGGGCCGACGACGAGTTCGAGGCATTCCTGCTCGAGGTGCTCTCCGACTACCAGATCACCGTCCCCGAACTCGGGACGTTCAGCGCAGCGACGCCGCCGATCGTCGTGCTCACCTCGAACCGCACGCGCGATGTCCACGACGCTCTCAAGCGGCGCTGCCTCTACCACTGGGTCGAGCACCCCGACTTCGAGCGAGAAGTCTCCATCGTGAGGCTGCGGGTTCCCGACGTGTCCGAGCAGCTCGCCCGTCAGGTGGCCGGTGCCGTCGAGGCGATGCGCGGGATGAACCTCTACAAGCCGCCGGGAGTCGCCGAGACCATCGACTGGGCAACGGCGCTCGGTCGCCTCGGCGCAACCACCCTCGACGAGTTCGTGGTCCGCACCACGCTCGGCACCGTGCTCAAGTACCGCGAAGACCAGGACAAGGTCCGGGTGCACGCCGCCGAGACCATCGTGCGCAAGGCGCTCGAGCGCGCCGTCACGAATGCCTGACCTCAGCAGATTCGCCGGCCCGCTCGGTGCGGGTGCCCCGGTGATGACGTCTGACGCGATGCGGATGGCCGTCGCCTTCGCCCGTGTCCTGCGCGGTGCAGGTGTCGTCGTCCCCATCGGCTGCGTGCTCGGCTTCGCCGAGGCCATCGAGATCCTGGGGATCGACGACCGCGATTCGGTGTATTGGTCGGGTCGATCCACCCTCATCCACCGGCCCGAGGACATCGACATCTACGACCGGGCGTTCGCGGTCTTCTGGGAGGACCGCGGCAACTCCTTCGACTTCGTGGTGGACCTTCCCCCCACCCAGGTGCAACTCGCCATCGACAGCGACGAGGAGCAGGACGACGAGCCCGACGGCCCCGAGCCCGAGGAGCCCGACGACACCCCCACCATCCATCTGCGCTTCTCGGCCACCGAGATCCTGCGTGAGAAGGATTTCGCGCTCTACACACCCGAGGAGTTGCACGAGTCGCACACGCTCATGGCCGATCTGCGACTCGCTGGTGCACCGAGGCGCAGCCGCCGTCTCGTCCGCTCACGTCGCCGTGGCGCCCTCCCCGACCTCCGTCGCACGGTCCGCGCCGCGCTGCAGGCCGGTGGCGAGCCGATCCAGCGTGCTTGGCGCGAGCCGGGCGAGAAACTGCGCAGGCTCGTGCTGCTCCTCGACGTCTCGGGCTCGATGGAGCCCTACGCGCGGGCACTCGTGCGCTTCGTGCACGCAGCCGTGGCGGGACGCCAGAAGGTGGAAGCGTTCACGCTCGGCACCCGGCTCACGCGCATCACCCGCGAACTCAACAGCCGCGACCCCGACCGGGCCATGCAGCAGGCCGCACAACGTGTTGCCGACTGGAGCGGCGGCACGCGGCTCGGCGAGGGGCTCCGAGCGTTCAACGATGAGTGGGGTGTTCGGGGCATGGCACGCGGGGCCATCGTGGTGGTGCTCAGCGACGGCTGGGACCGGGGTGACCCCGAGGTCCTCTCCGCCCAGATGGAGCGCCTGCACCGCGTGGCCTACAAAGTCGTGTGGGTCAACCCGCTGAAGGTCACACCGGGTTATGCCCCATTGGCCCGTGGAATGGCGGCCGCGCTCCCCTACGTTGACGACTTCGTCGAGGGTCACTCCATCGACGCCCTCGAAGAACTCGCCCGGGTCATCTCGGCCGAACTCGACACCTCGAAGCGACGCACCACCCCCACACTTGCCATCGGGAGTACCGCATGAAAGACATCCTCGACGACATCGACCGCTGGCGGTCGGCGGGCAAGCGCGTCGCGGTCGCGCGCGTGGTGAACATCGAGGGATCGGGCCCGCGCGACCCCGGTGCAGCCATGGCCGTCAACGAGGACGGCGAGGTCGCAGGCTCGGTGTCGGGTGGCTGTGTCGAGGGCGCAGTGGTCGGCGAGGCGCTCGGGATCCTGAACGGTGACGGCACGCCGCGGCTCGTGAAGTTCGGATACAGCGACGACGAAGCCTTTGCGGTCGGCCTCACCTGCGGTGGCACGATCCACCTCTTCATCGAACCCCTCACGTGGTGACACCCGATGATCTACGAGCTCCTGCGTGACCGAATCCGTGCGACCGAACCCGTCGTGCTCGCCACCGTCATCGATGGCCCGGGTATCGGCGGACGACTCCTCGTGTGGCCCGGTGCTGCATCGCAGGGTTCGCTCGGCAACGCCGAGCTCGACCGCATTGTCGCTCGCGACGCCCTCGGCGAGCTCGAGGCCGGCAACACCTTGGTGCGCCACTACGGACCCAACGGGGAGACCACGCCCGAGGACCTCGCCAATACCCCGATGGTGAGCGTCTTCATCGAGTCGTTCGCGCCACCGCCCCAGATGTGGATCTTCGGTGCCGTCGACTTCACTGCAGCGCTCGCCAAGGTGGCCAAGGTGCTCGGCTACCGCGTGACGGTCTGCGACGCACGCGAGGTCTTTGCAACCCGTCGCCGCTTTCCGATGGCCGACGAGGTGTTGGTCACCTGGCCCGGCCCCGTGTTCGAGGAGCGCGGCGGTTCACTCGGTCCCCGCGACGCAGTCTGCATCCTCACCCACGACCCCAAGTTCGACGTGCCGGCCGTACGCAGCGCACTTGCAACCCGGGTGGGCTACATCGGCGTGATGGGATCCCGCAAGACCCACGCCAAGCGGCTCGAGCGGCTTGCCGAGGTGGGCGTCAACAGCGCATCCGATCTCGCACGGCTCATGTCACCGATCGGGCTCGACCTCGGCGCGCGCACGCCGGAGGAGACAGCAGTGTCGATCTGTGCCGAGATCATCGCGTTGCGAACGGGTCGCCGTCCTCCGTCGCTGCGCGACGGCAGCGGACCGATTCACACCTGATCCCGTTACCGGATCAGCGCACGGGCGAGCCGACGCGCATCCACTGCACGCGCCGCGCGATTGCGGGGCTCACGCGGACCGCAGCACCCCGGTTGGGTGCGTGGATCATCGCCTGACCCACCCCGAGGGCAAGCATCACGTGCCCCGGGTAATAGAGCAGATCGCCCGGTTGCACTGCTGCCTTCGTGGAGCGGCGCACCATACGGATCTGCTTGAGCGACTGGCGGGGCAGGAACACACCCACCTGTGACCACGCCCAAGAGGTGAGTCCCGAGCAATCGAACGCCTTGCCGGGCGACGATTGGAACTTGCGGTAGGGCACGCCCACCTGAGTGAGTGCCGAGAGCAGCACCACCATCCGCTCACGCGACGCCGAGGCCCACGCCCGACCGAGATCCGTGGCCGACACCTCGGCCTGCTCGGCCACGAGCGGCACGAGCCGGTCGAGACGTGTCTCGAACTCGTCGCCGCCGTACCAGAGGCTCCAGAGTGCCGCCGACGCGGCGCTCGCAATGGCATTCGGACGGGCGGCGACTGCGGGACGTGCGGGCAGGCGCAGACGTGGCGTCACCGGTGCACCGACGACGGGCATCCCAACGAGGGCAGAGGCAGCGAACGGGGAAGCGACGGGCGAGGTCTGTGCCGGAAGCGCCTCGGCAGCGGGAGCCATCGACAGCGCTGCAGCAGCGACCACGAGCGACGACGCAACGGCCAATGCCACCGTGCGCCCTCTCTGTCGCTTGTCGCCCCGCTCGGTCATCGCAGCCCTCGCTGACTCCGCCCGCCCCGCCCAACCCGGCGGAGAAGATTTCGGAGAGGTTACAACTCCTGCGACGCTTCCGTCACATCCGAGCCCCGGTTTGTCACACATCCGGGGGCGGCGGGCACGCCCCGGAACGGGCTCTGGGGTCTGCCCCGGCCCCATCGGGTTGCCTCCGGGCCCGTCGTGGCCCACAGTGAGCCTGTGACACGCAGCGTCGCCGTCCTGCTCGCCGCCGGGGGTGGCTCCCGCTTTCGGGGGAGCACCCACAAATTGCTCGCCCCGCTCCGGGGTCGCCCGGTGGTGGAGTGGGCTGTCGGCCACGCCGAGGAGGCCGGGCTCGAGGTCTGGGTGGTCACCGGCTGTGCCGACCTGCCGCCGTTCCCGGGGGTGCGCCGGATCCACAACCCACACTGGGCCGAGGGACAGGCGACCTCGCTGCAGTGCGCCGTGCAGGCGGCGGCCGACGACGGACTCGATGCCATCACCGTTGGCCTCGGCGACCAACCGTTCGTACCGGCCTCGGCATGGCGCAGCGTGAGCGAGTCACCGAGCCCGATCGCCGTCGCCAACTACGGAGGCCGTCGCGGAAACCCGGTCCGCCTCGCGTCCTCGGTGTGGCCGCTGCTCCCGACCGAAGGCGACCTCGGCGCCCGTAGCCTGATGATTCAACGGCCCGATCTCGTTGCGGACATCGTCTGCGAGGGCTCGAGCGCCGATATCGACACCATGGAGGACCTTGCGCGATGGAACTCGTGAACGAATTCACGGTCAACCGCCCGATCGACGAGACCTGGGCCACGCTCACTGACGTGCCCACGATCGCCCCGTGTCTGCCCGGTGCATCGCTCGAGGGCGTCGACGGCTCGACGTATCACGGAGTGGTGAAGCTGAAGGTCGGCCCGATCCTCGCCAATTTCAAGGGCGATGCCTCCTTCGTCGAGAAGGACGACGTGAACCACCGTGCCGTGCTCAAGGCATCGGGCCGCGACACCGGCAACAAGGGCAACGCGGCGGCCGACATCACCGCCGAACTGCGTGCCATCGATGCCACCACCACCCGGGTCACGGTGTCCACCGATCTCAAGATCACCGGCAAGTTCGCCCAGTTCGGTCGCGGTGCCATGCAGGAGATCTCCAACAAACTCCTCGCCGAGTTCGTCAGCAATCTCGAGCAGCTCACCGCAGCACAGGCCGCGGCGCAGACCCCCGCAGCGCAGGGCGCGGCCGCCAGCACCGAGACCACCAGCACGGCAGCAGCCAGCACGGCAACCGGCGGCGCGTCCAGCACCACCGCCAATGCGGCGAGCGCAACCGGCGCAATGTCCTCCGGCAAGGCAGCCGACCACGACAACGTGCTCGACCTCGGCAAGTACGCCGGTGGTGCCATGGCCAAGCGCCTCACGCCGGTGGCGGGCGGTCTGCTCCTGCTCATCGTGCTCTTCCTCCTGCGCCGCCGCCGCGGCTGATCGCCGCTCAGCGCGACGCACCATGACTCCCGATCCACAGACGGGCGATCCCGTCGCTGACCGGGCGATGGTGCGTGAACTTCTCGGACGCGAGCCGGTGGCCGATTTCGACGTGGTGGTGCGCGATGCCTCGGGATGGCCAGTCGTGATCCGGAACGGACCATTCCTGTACGACGGAACACCGATGCCCACCCGGTTCTGGTTGGTCGGACGTCGCGAGATGCTGCTGGTGAGCCGACTCGAGGCAGCCGGGGGCGTGCGCCGGGCCGAGGCCGAGATCGACCCCGCCGTCCTCGTCGCAGCCCATGCCCGATACGCCCGCGAACGCGACGCCGAGATCCCCGAGCACCACACCGGACCACGACCATCAGGTGGCGTCGGCGGTACCCGCACCGGGGTGAAGTGTCTGCACACGCACTACGCGTGGCACCTCGCCGGCGGTAATGATCCCGTCGGCGCCTGGGTGGCGGAGCATCTCGGGGAGGTGGCGTGATGGCTGACTTGCTCCCCGGCGAACCGGTCGCCGCCATCGACATCGGCACCAACTCGGTGAAACTGCTCGTGCGCTCCGGCGACGAGCGGGCGATGGAGACGGCGATCGTGCGGCTCGGCCAGGGCGTCGAGGCAACCGGTCGACTCCATCCCGACGCCGTTGCCCGCACGCTCGACGCTCTCGGCGGCTTCCGGCGCTCGCTCGACGAGCGCGGCGTACAACGCCTCGCAGTCGTCGCAACATCAGCCGTTCGCGATGCCTCCGATGACGAATCGGGTCGCCGCTTCCTCGAGGCCGCCGAGCGCATCCTTGGCGTGTCCCCGGTGGTCCTCTCGGGCCCCGCTGAGGGGCGCCTCGCGTTCACGGGTGCCGTGTCCGGACTTCCCGGCCCGATGCAGGGCACTCATCTGGTGATCGACATCGGCGGCGGGTCCACCGAGTTCGTGGTCGGGCAGTTCAGCGGCGGCAGTGATGCCTCCCTGCTCGGTGCCGTCTCCATCGACGTTGGCTGTGTCCGGCTCACCGAGAGCGAACTCGCCCACGACCCTCCCCGGCCCGAGGAACTCACCAACGCAATCGGACGTGTCCAGGACCACCTCGACGATGTCCTGCGCGATCTCCCTGCCGTGGCCGACGCCGACTCGATCATCGGCATTGGCGGCACCATCACGACGGCAGCGGCCGTCGAACTCGGAACCTGGGACCGCTCGCCGTTGCACGGGTTCCACCTCACCCGGGATGCCGCCGAGGACGTCTTTCGAACCCTCGCCACCGAGTCGCTGGCCGATCGTGTGCACAACCCCGGTCTGGTCGCCGAGCGAGCCCCGGTCATCGTCGGGGGACTGTGTGTCCTCGTGGCCGTCCTCCGCCGTTTGAAGGCACCCGGGCTGGTGGTGTCTACTCACAGCGTGGTCGACGGCATCTGCACCCACCTCGCATCGGGCGGCGACCCACGGCTGACGGGGCTCGAGCAGTGACAAGCCTGCACCACCCTGCCTCGCCACCTTCCACCAGCTTCCGCCTCTACGGGCGGCGCGTCATGCTGCGCCCGCTCATGCCCGCCGACTTCGAGTCGTATCGCGAGGTGCGCGTCCGCAACGCCGATTGGCTCCTCCAGTGGGAACCGAGCCGGATCTCGCTGACGGCCGATCCCATCCACGACCGCAGCGCGTTCATCGCTCGCTGCAGCCTGCGTGACCGCGAACGCCAGGCGGGCACCGCGTACGGGCTCGGCCTGTTCGTCGACAACACCTTCTGCGGCGAGGTGAACCTCAACAATGTGCAGCGCGGCGCGCTCCAGACGGGCACAGTCGGCTACTGGGTCGACCAGAACCACGCCGGTCACGGCTACGTGGCCGAGGCCGTGGTGGTGCTCGCCCGTCTCGCGTTCGAGAACCTCAATCTGCACCGACTCGAGATCTGCATCATTCCGCGCAACCACCGCAGTCGACGGGTGATGGAGAAACTCCACATCCGCGACGAGGGCACCGCGCTGCGCCTGCTCGAGATCAACGGCGTCTGGGAGGACCACATCCGGTTCGCCATCACCACCGAGGAATGGGGCGAGCGGCGCGAGCAACTCGCCCGCGAGTGGCTCAACACCTGACGAGCAACCCGAACCCGACGGGGTTCATCGTGTGGTTGTTGCCGACGGCTCTCGGCCGTCGGGTTGGGGCTCAGTCGCCGACGAGGCGGAACGCCAGTGCGCGCTCCCTGCGACGAGCGGTCCGCCGCTTCCACGCCTTGCGCTTCCAGTGGCGCATCTGCCCGTTCGACCGCACCTTGGCACGAGCACGCTGCGAGTCGTGGTGGTGCATCGGCTTCCACTCGATGCCCGGCTCGTCCGCCTCGTCGACCTCGCACACATGGCCCACTGCATTCGACAACAAGTGCAATTCCGAGTGGATTCGATGGCGCTCGGCGTGCGCGTGGGCACGCAATTCCTGTCTCGGCAAGATCATTGCCGACTCGGATCGATGCCTCTGACTCATCCTGACCGACCTCCTCACGTCTGTGAGATTGGGGTGTTGGTATGACTCACGCTGCACCTCCGACCATACCCGGGGCGTGCCCGCCGTGCGAGACTTTCCACCATGACGTTGGTCCTTCTCGAGGTCGCCGACCGGGTGGCCACCCTGACCCTCAACAATCCGGGTGAGCGAAACACCCTCACCCAGCCGATGGTCGCCGAGATCCTCGCCGCCATGGACGAGATCGAGTCGAACCCCAACATCGGGGCCATCGTCGTGACGGGTGCCGCTCCAGCCTTCTGCGCCGGGGCAAATCTCGGCAATCTCATGGAGTCCACCCCCGAGAGCCTCGGCACCATCTACGAGGGATTCCTGCGCATTGCCCGCAGCGAGTTGCCCACGATCGCTGCTGTGAACGGGGCCGCCGTGGGGGCCGGGATGAACCTTGCACTCGGCTGCGACCTGCGGATCGCTGCGCGACGCGCGAAGTTCGACACGAGATTCCTCCAGATCGGCATCCACCCCGGCGGCGGCCATACCTGGATGTTCCGTCGCATCGCCGGGCCGCAGGCCACGATGGCGGCGGTCATCTTCGGCGAGGTGCTCGATGGCACCGAGGCCGAGCGCATCGGGCTCGTCCACCGGTGCGTCGACGATGCAGCGTTGCTCGAGACCGCCCACACGATGGCCGCACGCGCAGCCGATGCGCCGCGCGAACTCGTGATCACCACGAAGAAGACCATCCAGGACATGGCAGGCATCGGCGAGCACGGCGATGCCGTGGCCCGCGAGCTCGAGCCGCAGCTCTGGTCGACGCGGCAGCCGTGGTTCGCCGAGCGGATCGCCAAGCTCCAGGCGCAGATCAGCTCGAAGAAGTAGCGAAACGGGACGCGTGATCGAACATGAGTGACCTACCCCCCGCCGTGCCGGCTGCGACCGTGATGGTGGTACGCGACATCAATCCCGGCCTCGAGGTCCTGTTGCTGAAGCGCAGCGATGTCGGTGCGTTCGCAAACTTCTGGGTGTTCCCGGGTGGACGCATCGACGACAGCGACGAGGGCCACGACGAGATCGAGCGGGCCCGCAGTGCAGCAGTACGCGAGGCAATGGAGGAAGTGGGGCTCGCCGTCGACCCCCGCAACACCCATCCCTACTCGCACTGGACGCCGCCTGCCATCCAACCGCGCCGCTTCCTCACGTGGTTCTTCGTGGCCCACTGGGGCGGGGACGACGTGCGCATCGACGGCCACGAGATCGTCGACTACCGGTGGATGCGTCCGCACGAGGCGATCGAGGCACAGTTGCCGATGGCACCGCCCACCATCGTGAGCCTGCACGAGCTCGCCGAAGTGGACTCCTTTGCCGCCACGCGCCGAACCGAGTACCCGCGCTGGGTCACGCGCCCCACCAAGTCCGCCGACGGGATCCCGGTACTCCTGTGGCACGGTGATGCCGGCTACGAGACCCTCGACCCCGAGGCAGCAGGCCCGCGCAATCGCCTCTGGTACCCCACCGATGCGCCGTGGACGTACGAGCGGAGCACCTGACCGATGCTCGACCACGTCTTCACCGATGCCATCGGTGCCCTCCGGGAGGCCTTCGAGGGTGCCTTCCTCGAGCGCCAGGCCTTCGAGGAGCACTTCCAGGTCGATGTGCTGCTCGGTGACGTCACGTGGGAGACCAGTTACGGACTGCCCGGTGAGGGTCAGCCTCCGCGGGTGATCTCCCACATCACCTTCGACTGGCCCTCGTGGAGCCAGACCGCCTACCGCCGCTGGTACGTGAACGAGACGTTCGAGGAATCGCCTGCCATCGAGATGGAGATCGTCTTCCGTGCGCAGCGCCTGGCCGAGCAGCCCGAGCCCGCAGCGGTGCAGCGCATCATGCAGGACACCAGCCCGCTCATCGGAACGGGACGCCTCGAGCAGGCCGGTATCACCGTGGAGATCGGCTATCTCTCCGAGCCCGGCTCGACCCCCGAGTACGCCATCGAGGTCACCTACGAGGGACTCTACGAACTCGACGAGTCGACCCTCGCCGACGGCGCCTCGACGCTCCTCGACGAACATTTCGGCGCCCTTGGTGGCTGGATCGCAGCGACACTCGTCCGTCTCGGCGACCTCGGACTGCGTTACCTGCCGGGTGACGAGCCCGAACAGGCCACCTGATCCCGATACCGCTCACCGCTCCCGGCTCGGCGCCCCTCCCGACGGCATGCGAGCATGTCGTCATGTCTGACATCGTCCTGCTCGACGTGAGCGAACGCATCGCCACGATCACCCTCAATCGTCCCGAGGCCCGCAATGCATTGAGCAGTTCGCTCCTGCGCGATCTCAACGCCGCCATGCGGTCGGCAAACGACGATCCGCTGGTGGATGTCATCATCCTCACCGGAGCAGACCCTGCCTTCTGCGCCGGTCTCGACCTCAAGGAACTCGGCGACAGCGCCACCAACCTCGGTGGTGAGCCTCGGTCGGCCTCGTCGCCCACTGGTGCCGACCGCAACTCGTTCCACTTCGTCGACAAGCCGCTCATTGCGGCGGTCAACGGCGCGTGCATCACCGGCGGGTTCGAGCTTGCCCTGAACTGCGACTTCATCATCGCCTCCGAGCGGGCGAAGTTCGGCGACACCCACTCGCGCGTCGGGGTCATGCCCGGCTGGGGCCTCACCGTGCTCCTCCCGCAGGCGATCGGCGTGCGTCGCGCGCGCGAGATGAGCTTCACCGGAAACTTTCTCACGGGACACGAAGCCTTCGAGTGGGGCCTTGCGAATCACGTGGTCCCCCACGACGAACTCTTGCCGACGGCACGGCGCATCGCTCTCGACATCATCGGCAACGACCAGCCCGGCGTGCGCCAGATCCGCCGCACCTACAACGAGATCCACCGTGAGGATGCCG
>JAULYZ010000166.1:0-5019 GCA_032117595.1 Acidimicrobiia bacterium
TCAGCGATGGTTTGCTGCACGGCTACAACGTGACCTGTGCGCTCCACGGCGCCCAGTTCGATGTGCGTGACGGGTCGCATAAAGGCCCGCCGGCCTACTGCGGTGTCCGTTCGTTCCCGGTCGCTGAGGGGCCCGATGGCGTCGTCGTCACGGTGGCCTCGAAGAAGTCGAGCGGGCCGTCAGACGGCCCTCCGAGCGGCTATTACCAGACACGCTGAGCCGACCCCGTCGGCGCCATCAGCCCGACCGTTCGTTCAGCCGGTTCTGCTCAGCCGGTTCTGCTCAGCCGGATCTGCTCAGGACGGCTCGATCAACTCGAGTGCGCGATCGACCTTGCCGAACCACAGGTCGACGAGCGTTCCGTCCGCCAGGTAGAGCGCGACGGTGGGCTGGCCCACCACACCGAGCTCGGCCCACGAGCGACCTGACTCGTCCCAGTAGATGGGGAACGTCAACGGACCGGTGTCGGCCACGAAGTCTTCGGCATCGCGCAGGGTCTGCTGGGTGCCGAGGCCGATGACCTCGAGAACTCCTTGGTGCTGTCGGGCGAACTGCTCGACGTCGGGCGCCTCGGCCCGGCAGGTCGTTCAATACGGCGCCCAGAACCAGATGGCGAGCGGCTTGTCGCCGGGGAGCAGCGTGCTCAGGTCGACCAGTTGTCCCGAGGCGAGGTCGCGGACCTTCACCTTCGGGAGCGGTGATTCCCCAGGACTGCCGGTGGTGGGTGTTGCGGTTGCCCCGCCCGACGAGCCACTCCCACCGGAGGAGTCGTTGTCGTTCGACGTACTCGAACCGTCGGGTGCTTCATTCGTGCCGGACGCCCCGGAGGACTCGGCCGGGTTGGCCACGGACGCCTCGATGTCGTCGTCGCCGGCGCAGCCAGCGGCGAGCAGGCTGGCTGCGAGGAGACCAGCCGCAACGAGCGTGCGCCCCCGGGACACAGAGCGACCCGCGCCAGCCGAATACCTCGAAGCAGCGCACTGCCGTTTCACGCGGCCGACGCTACCGCCCTAGGGTTCGCCCATGACACGCGAAGCATGGATCATCGACGCCGTCCGTTCGCCCCGGGGCAAGGGCAAGGAAACGGGAAGCCTCCACAACGTCCACCCGCAGCGGATCCTCGCCCAGGTCCTGAACTCGCTGCGCGACCGGGTGGGTTTCGACACCGCCGAGGTCGACGACGTGGTGATGGGTTGTGGTGCCGGCAGCGGTGATCACTCGATGGACATCGCGCGCATGGCCGCGCTCGACGCAGGTTGGTCGCTCGACCCGGGGTCACCCTCAACCGGTTCTGCGGCTCGGGCCAGCAGGCCGTGATGTTCGCAGCCCAGGGTGTGCTGTCCGGCTTCCAGGACATCGTGGTGGCCGGGGGCGTGGAGTCGATGTCACGACCCGCGCCACTGCACGTCGACGGCTTCACGGCGAACAACGACCACCTCTTCGCTCAGTACGCAATGGTCGCCCAGGGCATCAGCGCGGATCTCATCGCCACGGTCGAGGGTTTCTCGCGCGAGGAGTGCGACCAGATCGCCGTCGACAGTCAGGCGCGGGCCGCCGCCGCACTCGCCGAGGGACGCTTCGACCGGAGCCTCGTGCCGATCCATCACAACGACGGGACCCTTGCCCTCGACCGCGAGGAATACCCGCGCGCCGGCACCGCACTCGCCGACCTCGCCAAGCTCACCCCGAGTTTCGAGGGCATGGGCTCGCGCGAGTTCAAGAACGGCCTCACCGTCGACCAGACCGCAAGGCTCGCCTATCCGCAGGTCGACGCCATCCGCCACGTGCACCACGCCGGCAACTCGTCCGGCGTCGTCGACGGTGCATCGGCTGTGCTCGTGGTGTCGAGCGACTACGCGAAGGCACACGGCCTCAAGCCGCGGGCAAAAGTCACCATGACCGCCGTGGCCGGCACTGACCCCGTCATCATGCTCACTGCCCCCGGACCCGCCACCCTGCGCTGCCTGAAGAAGGCCGGCATGACGATCAACGACATCGATCTGATCGAGGTCAACGAGGCCTTTGCCGCTGTGGTGCTCAAGTTCCTCCGCGACACCGGGGCCGACTGGAACAAGTGCAACGTGAACGGCGGGGCCATTGCGCTCGGCCACCCCATCGGCGCAACAGGCGGAATGCTCATCGGCACGGCGGTTGACGAGCTCGAGCGCAGCGGGAAGTCCACCGCACTCATCACCATGTGCACGGGCGGTGGAATGGGCACTGCCACCATCATCGAGCGCGTCTGACCATGACGGGGCTGGCCGACCGCTACGGCGACGTCACCGTGACGGTTGGCGACAACCACGTCGCCACGGTGACGCTGCGGCGCCCTCCCGACAATTTCTTCGATACGGCACTCATTGCGTCCATCGCGGATGCCTACGAGGCGATCGACGACGATCCCCGGTGCCGCTGCATCGTGCTCACCGCCGACGGCAAGAACTTCTGTGCGGGGGCAGCGCTCGGCAAGCGCGGCTCGGACACCGCCGTGGCTCCCGCGCGACGCCTCTACGACGAGGCCGTGCGGATCTTCTCGGCCCGAACACCGGTCGTGGCGGCAGTGCGTGGCGCAGCGGTGGGTGGCGGACTGGGGCTTGCGATGTCGGCCGACTTCCGCGTCGGCTCGCCCGAGACCCGATGCACCGCAAACTTCGCCCGGCTCGGCTTCCATCACGGCTTCGGTCTCACCGTGACCCTTCCGCTCGCCGTGGGGCACCAGCGAGCCACCGAGTTGCTCTACACCGGGGTGCGACTCAACGGTGAGGACGCACACAGGATCGGTCTGCTCGATCGTCTTGTCCCCCCGGCCGAACTCGACGACGAGGCCCACCGACTGGCCGCCGACATCGCGGCGTCGGCACCGCTTGCCGTCCGGTCGATTCGCGAGACCATGCGCGCCGGTCTGGCGGATCGAGTACGCGCAGCAACCGATCGCGAGAAGGCCGAGCAGGATCGCCTCAACCGCACCGCCGACTTCGCCGAGGGCGTGCGTGCGATGGCAGAGCGACGGCTACCGCGCTTCGAGGGCCGCTAGGAGATTGGCCATCCGCTCGCCCACGGCGAGCGCAACCGACTCGTCGGAGCACGATCCGTCGGCGCGGAGGTAGTCGGCACCCTTCTTCAACTCGACCGCCGGCTCGGCCACCACGGTGTTGCCGAAGAAGGGCATCACGCCGTTGAGGTACTGGAGCGCCTTGGCACCACCACCGCCACCGCCGGAACTCATCGCCGTGATCACCTTGCCGGTGAGCACATGCTGACCCGGCGGCCGGGTCGCCCAGTCGATTGCGTTCTTGAGCACCGCCGGGAGGTGCCCGTTGTACTCGGGGGTCGC
Organism: Acidimicrobiia bacterium; assembly: GCA_032117595.1. Taxonomy (GTDB): domain Bacteria; phylum Actinomycetota; class Acidimicrobiia; order Acidimicrobiales; family Ilumatobacteraceae; genus WLJO01. The sequence goes on from JAULYZ010000166.1 coordinate 3,335, forward strand.
AATCAACACCGCATCGGCTGCGGTGACCGCTGCGCGCCACTCCAACGCAACGGCGTGCTCCGAACCGGGCTGGTCGAGGTCGAAGTTGTAATACGGGATCCGGTCAATCGCGAATTCGTCGAGCTGCAGCGACGCGTGCGCGGCCCGACGGGCCATCGCAATCAGTCCGCGGTTGGAGGAGTCGGAGCGGAGGCTCCCGCAGAGAACAAGGACCCGGTACGTCGTTGCCGTCATGATTCAGTAGGACCTCGGAAGGCTGAGTGAGTGTTGCGATACGAAGTTGAGGATCATCTCCCGACTCACCGGTGCGATACGCAGCAGGCGGGTCATGCCCCACAACGTTGCGAGACCGTACTCGGTGGCCATCCCGTTGCCCCCGTGCACCTGAATGGCTTGGTCGAGTGCGGCGAGGGCCGCGTCGGTGGCCGCAAGCTTCGCCATGTTCGATGCCTCGGCCGCGTCGTGTCCGTTGTCGTAGAGCCAGCAGGCCTTTGCGGTCATGAGCCGTGCGAGTTCCACATCGACCTTCGCCTTTGCGAGCGGATGGGCGACTCCCTGGTGCGAACCGATCGGCACGCCCCACACTGACCGTTCCCTCGCATAGGCCGCAGCGCGGTCGAGCGCGTAGCGAGCGATGCCGTTGACGAGTGCCGCTGTGAGGATCCGCTCGGGGTTCAGCCCCTCGAAGAGCGGCTTCAGGCCCTCCCCCTCGGCGCCGATGAGGCGGTCGGGCCCTACCTCGACATCGTCGAAGAAGAGCGTGTACTGCTTCTCCGGTTCGACAATCTGCATGTCGATGATCTCGCGTCCGAGACCCGGGGCATCGGTGTCCACCACGAAGAGACTGAGCCGACCGCGTCCCGTTCGCTCGTCCATCGAGGTGCGGGTGACGACGAGGATCGACTCGGCCTCGTCGACGCCGGAGATGTAGTACTTCTGGCCATTGATGCGATAGCCATCCCCGTGACGGGTTGCCACGGTCGAGATGCGGTGACTGTTCGAGCCCGCATCGGGTTCGGTGATAGCGAACACCATCTTGTGCCCCGCGCTGAGGCCCGGGAGCCAACGCTGCTTCTGATCGTCGGTACCGAACCTGGCAATGATCGACCCGCAGATGGCGGGGGACACGAGCATGAGCAGCAGCGGGCATCCCGCAGCCGACACCTCCTCGCACACCGTTGCCAGCTCGGTCATGCCACCACCACCGCCGCCGTACTCCACCGGCAGGTTGACGCCCATGAAACCGGCGGCGCCGAGCTCGTCCCACAACTCCGACGATGGCTCCTTGGCTCGCGACTTGCGCAGGTAATAGCCGTGCCCGTAGCGGTTGGCGATGCCCGAAACGCTCTCGCGCAGCAGTTGCAACTCGGTCGACTCGACAAAACCCATCAGATACCTCGCTCCATTACGTGCCGAGGTACGCACCCGAGAGGTGCGACTCGATCTCGGACGGCAGCCCGGAATAGGGAATACGGCCCGACACCATGACGGCGGCGCGGTCAGCAAACCCCAGCACCGTGCGGGCGAACTGCTCCACCACCACCACCGACACCCCACTAGCCGCGATCTCGCGCACCGAGGCGTACAACGACTCCACCACCATCGGGGCGAGTCCCATCGACAGCTCGTCGACGAGCAGCACACGCGGCGACGCGATCACGGCGCGCGCAAGTGCGAGCATCTGT
>JAULYZ010000167.1:0-2488 GCA_032117595.1 Acidimicrobiia bacterium
CGACGACGCACGCAAGCGTGTTACTGGGAAGTTCCTGACGGCGTTCAGCAAGGGATCGGGAGCACCGTTCACCAAGGTGCTCCCGCACGGCTCGGGGCGTCCCGACGTCACCGCTGGAACCGACGAGAGCCCGCTCGGCGATCACATGCAACTGCAGCGCTTCATGGAGCCACGCACGAGCGTGGCCTACATGCTGGCGAATCCGGTGGTCGCTCCCCGCCTCGACTTCCATCGCATCGTCGCCATGCTGGTCGACCACCCGTACCTCATGCGCCGCCTCGGGCTCGTGATGGACTACGAGATCAGCCCGGCCGCAGCAGCCGGATCTCCCGAACTCACCAGTGCCGTCTTCCTGCAGCTCGACTCGGGTGACGACTGGGTGAGCGAAGTGTCGGGCACCAAGTCGTTCCCGCGTACCAGAGTGGATCCATCCCGGTTCCTCGCGAGCCCGAAGGCCTCGACCCGTGTGAACCTCGCTGGCTCGCTCAACCTGCGCGAGGTGTACACCCCCAAGACCGGGAAGGGCTGGCAGGTCATCTCGCTCGACGTCGAGGGCACGGCACTGAAGGCGATTGGTCTTGCGGACTCTGCAGCACGCGCCGCCAGGATCGCCACGACCGAGGCGCCGGCGAACGCGCCGGCCTCGCTCGACGTGCCCGCACCAAGGTCCGGGGGGCTGTCCCTCGTCCGTGCAGGCCGTGCGCCCGAGGTGGTTGCGGACTTCAAGCGGTCGGCACAACTCCTCGAGGGCGCAAGCGCCCCCGGCGGTGCAGCAAACGGGTCGGGCGACGGAGCGGAGCTCTACGCAGAGGATCTCATCCGCGGCTGGCGTGTCGACGTGTGGGACACGAGCACCAGCCGCTGGCGCTCGCTCACGCGCCGCGACCAGGACTACACACTCGGGGCATTTCCCTCGACGGTCAGCGCTCGAGAGACCTTGGTGGTGCCCGACGGTGTGGTCGATGGCTGGAATACCGGCGAGCGACCGCTCTATCTCACCGAGGGGGTCATCTCGCTCGGAGTCACGGCGAGTGCCGATCCGGCCAAGACGGCCGCCGACACCTTCGTGCAGGAACAGGTCCTCGAGTGGACCGGGTGGAGTCTCGTTGCCCCACGCCCGGGTCGGACGCTCTCGGCGAAGGAGAACGTGCCGGTCGACCAAGCGGTTCCCACCAACGACCGGCTCGGTCTGCAGATCCGTACGCAGGTTCCCGATGGCACGCTGCCGCGTCTGCGCTTCGGGCGCTCCTATCGATTCCGCCTGCGCTCTGCGAACCTTGCCGGTGCCGGTCCGTCGATGTCGACGGCCTCGGCGATCAATGATTCCGTCGAGACACCGAGTGCGGCCGCGCCGTACCTCCGGTTTGAGCCCGTTCCGCCGCCCGTGGTGGTGCAGACCGCCAACCTCACCACTGGCGAGAGCATCACCAACCTCGTCATCTACAGCGAGGACGAGACCACTCCGACAGCGTCCATCGGACCGAGCTCGCGGCACCTCGCGCCCCCCGGAGCGAATGCCCACCTCGTGGAACTCCACGGGGTGCTCGACACGATGGCACCCGACGTGGCGTACTCGGTGCTCGCCGACCGCGAGGGCGCCAAGCTTGTCGGCGGCGACACTGCGCCGTCGTGGATGAGTGCTGCGGGCTACGTTCCGTACGGCCCGGTTGCCTCGGACCAGAAGTCGGGCTCGGCGCAGAGCCCCGTGGTGGCCGGCGATCTCCCGCAACCGCCGTGGCTCCTCGACCCTGCGGCGTACGGTGTTCGCATCGTCGGGCCGGAGATGGGTACCGAAGGCGCCAAGTACGCGTCCGGGCCGCTGGGGTGGGCCGATCGGCGCACATCACGGATCACGCTCCGCGGACTCGGGGTGAACGTGCCGTCAACGCTCGACCTCGACAATGCAACGCTCTCCGATAGTTCGGCCACCACGCGCCGGTTCCGGGTGGGCGTCGCCAAGGGCGAGCAGTTCACACTCTCGATGACGTCGATGCTCACGCCGTCGTTCGGCAAGCACTTCGGCATCGTCAATCTGCTCAACACTCGCAAGCCGATCCCGTCGGGTCTCGCTACACGGTTGGCGCGCGCCATCCAGGGCTACAACCGGTTCGTCACCGCGCCGACTCTTCTCACCGTGGTTCATGCCACGCGTCGTCCCGTCGCCGAGCCCCGTCCGCTCTCTGTCGGGATCTCCCGCACGCAGGGCGGGACCTCAGCGAACTTCACGACCAGAGTGGCGTGCCATCCCCAGAGCACGAGTCAGCTCGACCTCAACCTCGACTGGACCGAGTGGAGCGACAGTGGGGCAACCGGACCGGTCAACAATGACGGTGCCGGAACCACGCAGGCGTTTGTCGTCAACTATCCGACGCCGGGCACGCGCCCGACCCTGCTCTCGACCACCGGCCAACACTTCGAGTTCGGCGACACCAAGCATCGCTACGTGCGATTCCGGTACACGGCAACAAGTCGGTACGCGCGCTACTTC
>JAULYZ010000168.1:0-4282 GCA_032117595.1 Acidimicrobiia bacterium
TCAACATCGTCGTGTGACCGCCCTGCTCGCCACCAGCACGCTGTGGGGCTTCAGTGTCGGGGACATCGTGCTCGGCGCGCTGGCTGCCATCACGATCGGTCTCGGCAAGACGGCGATCCCCGGGGCGGGCATGCTTGCTGTTCCCCTCGTAGCCAGCGTGTTCGACGGTCGCTCGACGGTCGGCGCGACCCTGATCATCCTCGTGACCGCCGATCTCTTCGCAGTTCGCTGGTACCGCGAGCACACACGGTGGGACGTGCTGTGGGGCATGGTGCCCTGGATCACGCTCGGCTACATCGCCGGCACGTGGTTCTTCATCTCGATCGGCAGTGCCGGACGCCCGCTCGACATCACTATGGGGGCCCTCATCCTCGTGATGGTGCTGCTGCAGTCGGCGAGGATGCTGCGCAGGAGTCCGGCAAGCGAACCGAGCCTGGCGGCGTCCGCGTTCTACGGCAGCACGGGCGGCTTCGCGACCTTCGTGTCCAACAACGCCGGGCCCATCATCAACACGCACCTTCTGCGGCTCGGCCTCGAGAAGCAGGAGTTGGTGGGGACTGCGGCGTGGTTCTACTTCGGCGTGAACGTCGCCAAGTTCCCCATCTACCTCGCTGTCGGGTGGTGGACCGGAGGTGGCAGTTTCTTCACCGCCGACTCCGGGAAGTTCGCCGTGCTCATGATCCCCGTGGTGGTGGCGGCGGTTCTCGTTGGGCGGCGTCTCTTCCATGTCGTGCCCACACAACTCTTCGTGAGCATCGTCCTGGTCCTGGCGGCAGCGGCCTCGGTGAAGCTGCTCGCCGGTTGGTGACAGCGGTCGATCAGGAGAGCAGCCGCACGATCTGACCGCCGGGCACATCGGGCCCCGACCCCGCCGGGGCGGTGCCGTAGTGCGTGACGATGATCGAGCGGCCCAGCGCTGCGATGCCGGTGGGTTGGACGAGATCCGTTCCCATCGAGTGGCGCGAACCTGCCGATCCATCGTCGTTGATGCGGATCCGGACCACGGCACCGAACGCGTACTTCGTGGCTTTCGTGCCGTACTCGGTGACGTACACCTCGTCGTCGATCACGATGCAGCCAGTGATGGGGTTGAAGCCCTCTGCCCACACCTCAGCCGAAGTGAAGGGGTCGGTCGCCGCCAGGTTGATGCGGTAGATATGCGACGTCGGCTTGTCGCCGGAGAAGTTCCCCGCAAAGTCGAGTGTTCCCACATAGAGCCATTCGCCGTGCTTGGCGACGCAGGTGGGCACCGAGGCGAGCCCGGGCGCAGGGGACGGCACATAAGAGATCAGGCGCGGCACGGTCGTGCCGTTCTCCTCGACGAGCTCACTGACGGTGTTGGCACCGGAATCGACCACCCAGATGCGCCCGCCCTCGGCAAGCACGGCGTACGGGTTGGAGTCCGGGTACTGACCCGTCGGCGCCCACGGCGCATCCTTGTTCGCAGCAGCCCACGCATAGTTCACGCTGCCCACATCGACGACCGCACTGACCTCACCCGCGCGACCCACCCGGATGACGTGCCCGGCGAAATTGTCGATCCCCACACCCACCGCCTCGGACGGCACGAAATTGGGCGTCACGGAACCGAAACCAGCGCGCAGACCTGGCGAGGAGAATCCGATCACGCCGATGAGCTCACCGTCATCGGTGAGGTCGATGCCATCGATCCCCACGACCTCGGCGCCGTTTGCGTTCGGGATCGCGGTCGACAGCAGACCGGACGCAACCGTGGTGCGCCCGGGGTCGGCCGTGCCGAGGTTGGTGTAGCGATGAATGGCACCGCTGAATCCGAAGCACTTCCCCGCCTTCGGGTCGACGCACTCGGGTCCGCCCGAACCCGCCTCGGCGACGTACACGCCGCCGGTCTCGTCGACAGCGAGGCCCCTTGGGCTGCTCAAACCCCAAGCGAGCACTTCGTAGGTCTGACCGACTTCGCCGGGTGCAGGGAGCGCATCGGGCAGATCGACGCCGCACGCCGACCCGACGACGAGCACAACTGCTCCTGTCGAGGCCCACCGCAGCGGGCGGTGCGTGCGCGAGCGGCGGGACGGGAACGACAACAAGAACGTCTTCACGACCAACAGCGTTGCACACGCCCGTCCGGCTGCGTGCAACGCACGCCCTGCGCGCTATTTCATGCCGAGCCAGCGGCCGAGCTTGCGCTGGCGCCCACCGCGGGAGAGCGGAATGCCGATCGCCTTGGAGATCTTGCGCTTGAGTGCCGTGATCCCCAAGGCCCTTTTCCACGAGAAGGTGAGTCCCGGAGCGAGTTTCATACGGGCGACGCTAGACGTTCCTGCGGGGGCGGTGCAGTAGGAACAGCGCTCCCCGCGCTGGGCGAGCGAGATCGTCATCAGCCGCTCCCGACCGCACCCCCGGCACCGACACCGCCACGGCGAGTGCATCGGCATGGCGCAGACCGGGTACGGGTCGACGGGTTCCCAGCCGGCGCTGCGCATCAGTTCTGCAGCGTCGAGGGGCGGGATGGCAGCCGGCACGCACTCAGCGTGTCACACCCCCGCTCGTCCCGACACGCTCACGGCCTGCCGGGACGACAGAATCGCGGACGTGTTCCGTCGCGACATCGAGGGTCTGCGAGCGATTGCAGTCGCACTGGTGGTGCTTCACCACGCGCATGTCCCCGGTTTCGCAGGGGGCTACATCGGCGTGGACGTGTTCTTCGTCGTGTCGGGGTTCCTCATCACCGGACTGCTCCTGCGCGAACGCGAGTCAACGGGGCGAATCTCGATCCCCGCCTTCTATGCGCGTCGGGCACGGCGCATCCTTCCGGCGGTCACCCTCGTGATCATCGCAACGGTGATCGCATCGAGGCTCCTGCTCGAGCCACTGCGCGCACGGGGTATCGGAACCGACGCAATCGGCGGGGGCGGGTTCTTCGCCAACATCGTGTTCGCGTTTCGCAGTACCGACTACTTCCAGACGGCGTCTCCCCCGTCGCCGCTGCAGCATCTCTGGTCGCTCTCCGTCGAGGAACAGTTCTACGTCGTGTGGCCGGTACTCCTGCTCCTGCTCATGCGGGGCCGCCCCCGACCGCGCACCGCAACCATCACGATCGCAGTGCTCAGCGCAGCGTCCTTCGTCGTCTCTGTCGTCCAGACCTCGGTATCGCAACCATGGGCGTTCTTCGGGCTCCATGCGCGCGCCTGGGAGCTCGGCGTCGGCGCACTGCTCGCCCTCGGCTGGTCGAGTGTTGAACGTGTGCCGCAGATGGTTCGCTCGGCACTCGGTTGGATCGGCATCGCCGCGGTCGCCGCCGCCGCTGTGCTCATCTCGGCGACCACGATGTTCCCCGGATGGGTGGCTGCGATCCCCGTCCTCGGCACAGCAGCGGCGATTGCTGCCGGGACCGCGCACCGGGCCGCTCCCGTTGCGGTGCTCGGCCGGGCACCCATGCAGTGGATCGGCGCCCGCTCCTACTCGATCTACCTGTGGCACTGGCCGGCACTCATCATCGCCGAGGGCCGCAGCGACGGACCCCTCAGTCCGGGCGGGCGCGCCATCGCCGTCGGCATTGCAGTCGTCGCCGCGGAGATCTCGTACCGACTCATCGAGAACCCGATCCGTCACGCGCGCTTGTTCAACGCCCGCCCCCGCCCTGCGCTGCTGCTCGGCGCCGGCCTCGTTGCCTCGAGCGTGGTGGGCGGCGTCGTGCTGCGCACCGACTCGCGGGTCCTCGCGACCGACTCCATTGCGGCGGCGCCGACACTTGCAGAGCCGACCATCCCCCCGACTGCGTCCTCGGTTCTGACGACAAGCCCTTCGGCAGTCGCCGTTGAGACCGACCCGACCACCCCCACCAGCTCCAGCGCACCCGGTAGCGGATCCACGAGCACCGACCCACCGGTTGCCGATGCAGTTCTTCAGCCGGAGAGCTTTCCGGCCCTCCTCGACGCACTCGACACCGAAGTGGTCCCGAAGAACCTCGAACCGTCGCTCGGGCGGGCATCGGGCAACAAACCGTCGATCTACCGCGAGGGCTGCCATGCATCGATCGCAGCCCGCAGGCCCCGCCTGTGCGAGTACGGCGTCGTCGACTCCGACTTCACGATCGCACTCTTCGGCGACTCGCACGCTGCCCAATGGTTCGAGGCCCTCGAGTCCATCGCCATCTCCAACGGCTGGCGACTGCTCCCGTTCACCAAGTTCGGCTGCCCGGTACACGACGAGCTCACGTATCACCCCGCTGCAGGCGGGCCGTACACCGCCTGCAAGGCGTGGCAGCGAAATGTTCTCGACGTCATGGAGCGCGAGCAGGTGC
>JAULYZ010000168.1:4292-5012 GCA_032117595.1 Acidimicrobiia bacterium
TCATGACCAACTCCTACCAAGTACTCGACGACACCACGCGGAAATCGTTCCCCGCCCGCACCGCCGCCCGCGCGCTCGACCGCGTGGTCAACGACGTGCTCCGCCGCTCGATCCAACCGGTGCTGATCACCGACACGGCCTATCCCGGTCGCGACATCCCGAGCTGTCTCTCGCGCTCGCTACGCAATGTGGCCCGCTGCGTCACCAAGAAGAGCGAGGCGATCCGCCAGAACCAGATTGATGCGGTCATCAGCACCGCAAAGCGCAACAACGTCCAGTACCTCGACGTACGTCCTTGGGTCTGCACCGACACGGCGTGCCCGGTCATCATCGGGAACATCCTCATGTACCGGGACTCCGACCACCTCACCACCACCTACGTGGAGTTCCTCACACCGCTGCTGGAGGCTGCAGTTGCCCCGTACGTGAACGGCGTCCGGACACGGCTTGCCGCCCGTGGGGCATGATGCAGCTCATGAACCCGAGGCGGCGCATGCACCGCGGAGACCAGACGACGTGAGCGACTTCCTCCGCCCCAACGATGAGGTGGTCTCGGCCTACCGATCGCTGCGTTCCCGGATCATCGAGATGACTCGCTCGACGTCCGAGCCGGAGGGCGATCGCCCAGTACCTCACTGCCCTGCATGGAGGGTTCGAGATCTCGTAGCGCACCTGGTTGGGGCGCCAGAGGACATCATCGCCGGGCGCCTCGAGGGCGTA
>JAULYZ010000169.1:0-2149 GCA_032117595.1 Acidimicrobiia bacterium
TGCGCACCGCGTCCTCGATGCGGTGCTTGCGCTCCTTGAGCTCCACCTCGGTGGCAGCTCCGGCCTTGATCACCGCAACACCGCCGGCCAGCTTGGCCAGGCGCTCCTGCAGCTTCTCGCGGTCGTAGTCGGAGTCGCTGTTCTCGATCTCGGCGCGGATCTGGGCGACCCGGCCGGCGATGGCCTCGGAGTCACCGGAGCCTTCGACGATGGTGGTCTCGTCCTTGGTGACGACGACCTTGCGGGCGGTGCCGAGCAGCGAGACGTCGGCGGTCTCCAGGGAGAGGCCGACCTCTTCGCTGACGACCTGACCACCGGTGAGGATGGCCATGTCCTGCAGCATCGCCTTGCGGCGGTCGCCGAAGCCCGGGGCCTTGACGGCGACGGACTTGAAGGTGCCACGGATCTTGTTGACCACCAGGGTGGACAGGGCCTCGCCCTCGACGTCCTCGGCGATGATCAGCAGCGGCTTGCCAGCCTGGATGACCTTCTCCAGCAACGGCAGCAGATCCTTGACGGTCGCGATCTTGGACGAGACCAGCAGGATGTACGGGTCCTCGAGGACAGCTTCCTGACGCTCGGCGTCGGTGACGAAGTAGCCCGAGATGTAGCCCTTGTCGAAGCGCATGCCCTCGGTGAGCTCAAGCTGCAGACCGAAGGTGTTGGACTCCTCGACGGTGATGACACCCTCGTTGCCGACCTTGTCCATGGCCTCGGCGATGAGGTCGCCGATGGTCTGGTCGCCGGCCGAGATACCCGCGGTGGCCGCGATCTGTTCTTTGGTCTCGACCTCCTTGGCACTCTTGAGCAGCGTCTCGGTGATCTTCTCGACAGCCTTCTCGATGCCGCGCTTCAGAGCGAGCGGATTGGCGCCGGCCGCGACGTTGCGCAGGCCTTCGCGCACCAGCGCCTGAGCGAGCACGGTGGCGGTGGTGGTGCCGTCGCCGGCGACGTCGTCAGTCTTCTTGGCGACTTCCTTGACGAGCTCGGCGCCGATCTTCTCGTACGGATCCTCGAGCTCGATCTCCTTGGCAATGGACACACCGTCGTTGGTGATGGTGGGGGCGCCCCACTTCTTCTCCAGGACGACGTTGCGGCCCTTGGGGCCGAGCGTGACCTTCACCGCGTCGGCGAGAGCATTGAGGCCCCGCTCGAGGCCGCGGCGTGCCTCTTCGTCGTACGCAATAATCTTGGACATTGCGGTGTGAATCCTCCGGTTGGGGAACGACACGTTCTCTTCGGTCGGACGCAGTGCCCGCGACGGACGACCGCAGCTGTGTTCGGCTTCGGTCTCACCGTCCCGACCTAGCACTCACCGGTCGTGAGTGCCAAATACATTTTTAGCACTCGCCCACCCCGAGTGCAAGGTGGGTTCGCCCTACGCGAAGCGGGCCGCAGTGGCGCTCCGGATCGGAGCGCGAGCAGACTGGTGGCGTGTCGCTGAGCGTGCCGCCGTATCCCCCACCCCGCTATACCGAAGAGCAGCCTGAGGTCAGCGCCCGGTTGCGGCGAGGCACTGAACCGCCTGACTTCGACGCCTTCGGGGTGGTCAAGTACCACTACCTGGCCAGTCAGCAGTCCACCGGCGGTGATTACGGGTTGTACCGGGTCGAGATCGCCGCCAACGGCGGCGGGCCGGGGCCGCACTTCCACCGCACCATGTCCGAGTCGTTCTTCGTGCTCTCGGGCACGATCAAGCTCTACGACGGCAACGACTGGATGGACGGCTGCCCCAATGACTTTCTCTATGTGCCGCCGGGCGGCATCCACGGCTTCCGTAACGAGGCCGACGAACCCGCGTCGTTGCTGATGCTGTTCGCTCCGGGCGCCCCGCGGGAGAACTATTTCGAGGGGTTGACCACGCTCGGCGAACTCACCGACGACCAGCGCAGCGAGTTCTTCGACCGCAATGACAACTTCTTCGTCTGATCTGTCTGACACTTCAGCGTTTGTCTGACGACACGCACCGAGGCGATCGGCGAAAGCGGAACCGACGGCCCTAGACTCACACTTCCATCAGATCGGAGGTACGGGTGCGGGCAGTGGAGGCGCCCAGCACCCAGGCTTTGCGGGGCTGGCAGCGGCGAGCGCTGGTCCGCTATCTGACCACCCGCCCCCGCGACTTCCTGCTGGTCGCGACCCCGGGAGC
>JAULYZ010000170.1:0-1643 GCA_032117595.1 Acidimicrobiia bacterium
CGGGACACTCCAGTCGGGACACTCCCGTCACGACAACCCAGTCACGACAACCCAGTCACGATAACCCAATCACGACAACACAGCCGGCACGTGCAGCGGTGCCCGGGTCGAGCCGCGGATCACCGGGTGCAGATCGGCATCGGGGCCGAGTCGAATCTCGGGGAACGCGTCGAGGAGTACCTGGCCCGAGATCACCGCCTCCACCCGGGCCATCTCGTAGCCGGGGCAGAAATGTTTGCCGAGTCCGAAGCCGAGGTGACCGAAGCGCTCGCCGTCGTCGTAGCCCTTGCGAAGCTCCTTGGCGAGCCAGAGGTCCGAACGGTTCAGGTCGAAGCGACGCGGGTCGGAGAAGATCTCGGGGTCGTTGTTCGCCGAGCCGATGGAGATGTTCACGTTCGAGCCGGCCGGGATGGTGACGCCGGCAATCTCCACGTCGTTCACCGAGTAACGCTGCTGACCAAGGATCGGGAACGAGTGGCGCATCGTCTCGCCGAATGCGGGGTCGAGCAGCGCTGGATCAGCCTTCACCTGAGCGAGCTGATCGGGGTCGGCGAGGAGGCACGCCCACATGCCCGACATCGCCTTGTCGGTGGTCTCGCCCCCGGCGGTGAGGAGCAGCGCGAGGAATGCCTCGACCTCCTCGTTGCTCAGTTGCTCGCCATCGACCTCGGCCGACAGCACCCGTGAGATGAAGTCGCTCCCCGGGTTCTGCTTCCGCTCGGCGACGATCGGCGCGCAGTACCGCTTGAAGTCGGTGGCTGCCTTGATGCCCATCGCCCGCTGCTCGGGCGAGTACGCAGAGAGCCCGGCCATCATCTTCTGGTAACAGTCGTGGAAGAACGGCATGTCCTCGGAGGGCAGTCCGAGCATGTCGCAGATCACCTGCACCGGCAGCCACGTGCAGAAGTCGGCGACGAGGTCGATGGGGTCGCCGGCGCGCCTCTTCTCGCGCATCCGGTCGATGAGCTGCACTGCGTTGCGCTCGATGAGCACCTTGTACCCGTCGAGCCGACGGCCGACGAGCTCTGGGGCGATGATCGTGCGGCGCACGACATGCTCACGACCGTCGTACTGCAGCATCGTCGGGCCGAACACCACGCCCAACGACTTGGAGTACATCTGGTTGCTCCAGTTCTCGCTGTCGGCGAACACACCCACCACATCGCGATACCGCGTGACGTGGTAGACGCCGGTCTCCCGGTGGAACCACACCGGGTGGTGCTCACGGAGATGCGCCCAGAACGGGAACGGGTCGTGGACGAACTGCTCGAGCGGGAACGTGGCCTCGTCCGAGTACGGGTTGACGATCTGTGCAGGCGCGTTCATTGATGCCTCACCGCGGCTGCATGCCGCCATAGTGCGAACCGGTCGACGGCGGGTCGTAGAGATACGGCGCCGGGAGTTCCATCGGGATGTCGGCGAGACGCCAACCCCACTGGCTCGACACGAGCCACTTGCTCGCGCGCCACGTGCCATCACCCATCGGGACGAAAGTGGCCTCGTAGATGCCGCCCTGATTGCCCCAGGCGATAGTGGTCACGAAGTAACTCGTCACGTACGCCTCCGTGATGCCGTCGTTGATGACGATCGAGGTGTTGGCGGGGTTGTGCCGGTGGCCATCGGCAGGGATCGGACCGTAGGTG
>JAULYZ010000171.1:0-589 GCA_032117595.1 Acidimicrobiia bacterium
AAGGGCGGCGAGCGCGGTAGCGCTCCCGACCACGAGCAGCACCATGACCGGGGTGGGGACGCGGTTGCGTAGTGAGCTCGCCCGTTCGGTGTGCACGTCGATGAGTTCGTTGAGCGACTCGAGGTACAGGCGCGGCGCGGTGTCCTGTGGTGCCGCGGCGACGGCCCGTCCGGCTTGGTCCCAGAGCCTGCGTTGCAGGACGTCGATCTCGGTGGAGACGTCCCGGAAGCGGCGCGAGTCGGGTACTGCCTCCGACAGCGACACCACGGCATCGGCATACTCGGTCAGCGCCCCGAGCGAGGCGGTGCGGAACGGCTCGCCGAGGGTCTGGGCACGCAGGTATGTGGTGCCAAGGTTGTTCGCCTCGTTCACGATGAGGTCGCGGCGCATCTCGTAGCGCCCGACTGCCATGGTGAGCCCGAAGGCGAGCAGCAGACCCACGAGACCGAGCAGGGTGCCCTGTACGACGCCGATCGGTTCGCGGTTGGCGCTGGGTCGGTGCCGGATGCGCCGTCCGATGAGAATGCCGAGGGCGGTAGCACCTGCCTCGATCACGATCAGCACGAGGATGAGTACTGCCGTGCTCATC
>JAULYZ010000171.1:599-2190 GCA_032117595.1 Acidimicrobiia bacterium
CGTGCGGGTTTACGATCCGAACATGGGGCCGATGCAGGGGATCACGGTGGTCGAGCTCGGCTTCTGGATTGCCGGGCCGGCGTGCTCGGGCATCCTTGCCGACTGGGGCGCCGAGGTGGTCAAGGTGGAACCACTCACCGGTGACCCGTTCCGGGGGATGACGGCGTTCTGGGAAATGGTGACCGGCCACGCAGCGAACCCGCCGTTCGAGGTGGACAACCGGGGGAAGCGGTCGATTGCGCTCGACTACGGGACCGGGGAGGGGCGCGCGGTGCTCCTCGACCTCATCGGGCGTGCCGATGTGTTCGTCACCAATCTGCGTCCCGGCGCGCTGCGCAGAGCCGGTCTCGACCACGAGACGCTCACCGCGCGTTTCCCCCGTCTCGTCTACGCCAGCATCACCGGGATGGGGCTCGAGGGCGACGAAGCCGACCGGCCCGCCTACGACGTGGGCATGTTCTGGGCGCGTTCGGGCGTTGCCGCAGCGCTCACGCCCGAAGGGCAGAACCTTCCGTACCAGCGCGGTGGTATGGGCGACCACATGGCCGGTCTTGCCGGGGCTGCGGGCGTGTCTGCAGCACTCTTCGAGCGCGAGCGGACAGGCCGCGGCCAGGTGATCGCAACCTCGCTCATGCGCATCGGGGCCTATATGACGTCGTGGGACCTCAATCTCGCGCTCCGTTTCGGCGTGCCGACGGTGGGCATCTCCCGTTCGGCGCCGCCGAATCCGCTCATCAGCTATTACCGCTGCGCCGACGGACGACAGGTGTGGCTGCTCGGTCTCGAGGGCGATCGTCACTGGCCGGTGATCATGCGCGCACTGGGCCGCGACGACCTGCTCGACGACCCGCGCTTTGCCGACACCTTCGGGCGCGCGCAGAACTCCGCCGCCCTCGTCGCCGAGATGGACGCGGCCATCGGCGCCTGGGGGTTCAACCACTGGGCCGACCGGTTCGACGAGTGCGGGGTGTGGTGGGCGCCCGTGCAATCGGTCCACGAACTCGTCTCGGACCCGCAGGCCCGCGCAGCGGGTTGCTTCGTGCCGGTGCCCACGGGCGACGGGGGAGTCCGGGAGATGCCCGCATCTCCGGTGACCTTCCTCGAGCAGCCGCTCGAGCCGGCGTCCCCGCCCCCGGAGTTCGGCCAGCACACCGAGGAAGTGCTCCTCGACCTCGGCTACGACTGGGACCGGATCATCGAGCTGAAGGATCTCGGGGCCATCAACTGACCGCACTTCCCGACACGGGGAGCCGTCGGCAACAATGCAGACGTGATCCAGCACTACCTCGCCGCCCGTCGTGAACTCGACGCACCCGGCTCACCGTTCCACACCACCACCATCGAGGTCCGTGGCGTCCCCGTGAAGGCGTTCGCCAACGCGCCGGCCAACATGCGCATGCTCTGGGAGGGATCGGCTGCCCACGGCGACAAGGACTACATCGTCTACGAGGACGAGCGGTACACCTTCAACGAGATCCACGCCCAGGTGCGCAAGCTCGCCCACTACCTGGTCTCGCACGGTGTCACGCGCGGCACCAGGGTGGCGATTGCGATGCGCAACTACCCCGAGTGGGTCGTGAGCTACTGGGCC
>JAULYZ010000172.1:0-14054 GCA_032117595.1 Acidimicrobiia bacterium
CTGCGGAACTGTTGCGAATCGACTCGCTGTGCGCCCGCCCGGCCCCCGAGGAGGGCGCTGCACCGGGCCCCAACATCTTGAACGGGCTGAACCTCGTGGTACGGCCCGGTGAGGTGCACGCCATCATGGGCCCCAACGGCTCGGGCAAGTCCACGCTCGCCAACACACTGCTCGGCAACCCGTCGTACGAGGTCACCGGTGGTCATGTGTGGTTCCGTGGCGACGACGTCACCGACTGGCCCACCGATGTGCGGGCGAAGTCGGGCATGTTCCTCGCCTTCCAGTACCCGCAGGAGATCCAGGGCGTCTCGGTCATCCAGTTCCTCCGTCAGGCACTGTCGGCCCGCAAGGGCATCGATCTCTCCGTGCTCGAGTTGCGTCTCGCCACCATGGACTGGATGAAGCGACTCGGCATGGATTCTGCGTTCGTCGATCGCTACCTGAACGAAGGATTCTCGGGCGGCGAGAAGAAGCGCAACGAGATCATGCAGATGGCCATTCTCGAGCCCGAACTCGCGATCCTCGACGAGACCGACTCCGGTCTCGACATCGATGCGCTGCGTATCGTCGCCACCGGCATCCGTGAGATCCGCAAGGACCGTGCCGAACTCGGCATCGTGCTCATCACGCACTACCAACGGCTGCTCGACGAGTTGCAACCCGACTTCGTGCACGTCCTGATGGGCGGACGCATCGTTGCGTCCGGCGGCATGGAACTCGCCGAACAGCTCGAGCGCGACGGCTACGACGCGTTCCGCGGGGCGAACTGAGGACCGAACGCCATGTCGCTCGATGTCGCCTCCATCAAGGCCGACTTCCCGATCTTCGACCGCCAGATCGACGGTCGCCCGATTGTCTACCTCGACTCGGCCAACTCCACGCAGAAGCCGCGTCATGTCATCGATGCCATGTCGTCGTTCATGCAGCATGCATATGCGCCGGTCAACCGGAGCGCCTATCGCCTCGCCGCAGAGTCCAACGACGCCTACGAGGGTGCACGCGCAGCGGTGCAGCGCTTCATCAAGGCGCCCCGCGCCCATGAGGTGATCTTCACCAAGAACGCCACGGAGGCACTCAACCTCGTCGCCCATTCGTGGGGACGCGCCAACCTCGGCGCCGGCGATGTCGTGGTGCTCACCCACATGGAGCACCACGCGAACATCGTCCCCTGGCAGATGCTGCAGGCCGAGCGCGGTATCGAGATCCGTTGGGTGCCCCTCACCGACGACGGACAACTCGACCTGAGCAACCTCGATCGCCTGCTCGACGGCGCCAAGGTGTTCTCCTTCACGGCCATGTCGAATGTGCTCGGCACCATCACCCCGGTGAGGCGCCTGACCGACGCGGCCCATGCTGCCGGAGCGATCGCCATCGTCGACGGCTGCCAGTACGTGCCGCACCATGCGACCGATGTCGGCGCACTGGGTGCCGACTTCCTTGCCTTCTCGTCGCACAAGCTCTGCGGCCCCACCGGCGTCGGTGTGCTCTGGGGACGCGAGGCCCTCCTCGATGCCATGCCGCCCTTCCTCGGCGGCGGCAACATGATCAGCGACGTCCGCCTCGACGGTTTCACCACCGCTGAGCTCCCCGCCAAGTTCGAGGCGGGCACGCCCCCCATCATCGAGGTCGTCGGCCTCGGCGCCGCCATCGAGTACCTCGACCGGATCGGCATGGCTGCCGTGCGAGCGCACGAGATGTCGCTCACCACCTACGCCCTGAACACCCTCCAGGACCGCTTCGGCGACGAGATCAACATTCACGGTCC
This sequence comes from Acidimicrobiia bacterium, assembly GCA_032117595.1. Classification (GTDB taxonomy): domain Bacteria; phylum Actinomycetota; class Acidimicrobiia; order Acidimicrobiales; family Ilumatobacteraceae; genus WLJO01. The sequence continues at coordinate 1,766 of JAULYZ010000172.1, forward strand.
CTCGAATGTCGAGGTGCGCGGAGCGACGCTCTCGTTCGACTTCCGGGGGATCCACCCCCACGACATCAGCCAGGTGCTCGATCAGTCCAATGTGTGCGTCCGGGCCGGCCACCACTGCGCCAAGCCGCTCATGCGGCTCCTCGGCACGGCGGCCACCACCCGGGCGAGCTTCTACATCTACAACGACGAGCGCGACGCCGACGCACTGGCCGACGCCCTCGACTCGGCCAGCGATCTGTTCGCCTTCTGACGATCGGGTCGTGCCCGTGGGCGCCGACGCCGTTTCGAACGACCCGTCCGGGCGGCAGGTGGGCTCTGGCAGAATGAGGACCAGCCACGTGCACACGGACGACACGAGGACCTGATCAGGAGGACCACGCGTGCCCGGACTCGAAGACCTCTACCGAGAAATCATTCTCGATCACTACCGCACGCCCCGGAACCGGGGCACCCTCGACACGCCGCCCGCCGTGATGGCCCAGGGCCACAATCCGCTCTGCGGCGACGAGATCCAGGTGTATCTGCTCGTCAGCGGCGACACCGTCGCGGATGTGAAGGTGTCGGGTCAGGGCTGCTCGATCAGCCAGTCGTCTGCGTCGATGATGACTCAGGCCATCAAGGGCAAGTCGGTGGCCGAGGCGCACCGGATTCTCGACGCCTTCCGCCGCATGATGGGCCTCGACGTGGACGCAGCGGGCGACAGCAACGACGCTGCACCGCCCGCAAAGCTGGGCGACCTCGAGGCGCTGCAGGGCGTGGTGAAGTTCCCCGTGCGAATCAAGTGCGCAACGCTGGCGTGGACCACGCTCGCTCAGGCAATGGACAACGCCAACGCCTGAGGCGCAGCTGTTGCCACCGACCGGTCAGCCAGCCGTCTCCTCGAGGCGCACCTGATACTCCACCCGAGCCGGCTCATCGGGGTTGCTGAGCGAACGTGTGGTGGTCACCCAGATGCCGTAGCCCGCAAGCTTCGGGAACGAACCTGCCGTGAAGTAATCGTTCGTCGCCAGGTCGGTGGGCACCGATGACTGGCCGTACTCGAGATCGCCCGAGGTCCAGTCCTTCGCGTAGTACTCGACGAGCGACGCATAGCGATCGGCGGGAGCCGTTGCCCGCGAGGTGATCCAGATTCCTCGTGTGGAGAGGTCGACGAGATCGGCCTCGAGCTCGAAGAACTTGGCGCCGTCGGGCAGCGGCGGGAACTGGGCAACCCACGCCGTGAGGAAACTCGGCAGGTCCAGATCGGCGAAGGTTGCTGCCGTGCGCTCTGCATTCACTGCGAGGCGCTGCTTGCCGGTGGGACCGTCGATGTCCGTCTCGGGCCCCACGGAGAAGCTGAGGGTGTCCCAGCCCTCGGCGACGCCTGCCTCGGTGGTGGTGTAGTTGAGCGTGACGAACTCGCCGTCGTCGAGCTGGGACACCACGCGCACTCCCGCTGCAAAGCGGGGATCGGAGAAGCCGGACGTCACGGCGGCCTCCATGTCGGCAGCCGCAGCAGTCGCCGACGCAAAGCGAACGTCCCAGCGGATGCGCACCGTTCCGTCGTCGTTCACCGTTGCCCGAACCAGTGCTCCCGAGAGCACCGCATCATCGGGTACGGCCACTGCGACCGGGAGAGCGAACCAGCGCTGGGCGAGCTCGAGTTCGTTACCGGTGCCCTGTGTGGCACCGAGGACCTCGGAGAGCGCCGTCGCAGCATCGTCGCGCCACGGAGTTGCGGGCACGGTGGTGGGTGCGTCGGTTGCGGCGGTGGACGTGTCGGGCGCTGCGGTGTCGACGGTGGTGGTTGCGTCGGCGGCGACGGTGGTGGGCGCCAGCGAATCCCCTCCCCCGGAGTCGTCGCCACCCGAGGAGCACGCAACGGCCACGGAGAGCAGGACAGCAACGCCGACAGGCGCGACAACAGAGCGGGAGAATCGTGACATGCGTTGCACGGTAGTCGCCGACGCGGTTCGGACGTGAGCATCACCGCAGCGACGGTCGTGGCTGCACCGCCTGTGACGACCTCGAAGGTGGCGAGGGAACGGCAGTCACGCCCGATATCGTGCGGGTTCGAGAAGGGGAGTATTCCTCCGCATTGCAGTCGTCATCACGGTGTGCGAACCACACCCGGTTGCAGTGGGTCCGGTACACCGGGCCGGGAAAGACCTTCGGAATTTCAACGTTCTCTCAACGCTGTCCTCCGAAGGAACCCCCGTGAGCCTCTTGACCGACAACACCGAACCGTCCGATCACGAGCGCGGTCATGATTCCGCCCACAGCTCGGCGCCGGCCATCGTGAGCACAGAGGCGCTCGCCGCCAAGTTGATCGGTCTGTCGACCGACGAGGCCGCCAAGCGACTCGCCACACACGGCGCGAACGAACTGGTTGCCGATGCCGGCACCCCGTGGTGGAAGCGGCTCCTCGCCGGGTTCACCGACCGACTCATCCTCATGCTCATGGCCGCTGCCGTCGTGGCGCTGGTGGTGTCCGGCGAGCTGAAGACGCCCATCGTGGTGCTTTCGGTGGTGGTGCTCAACGTGGTGATCGGCTTCATCCAGGAGCAGCGCGCCGAGAAGTCGGTGGAGGCGCTCCGGCGCTCGATGACCTCCCGTGCCCGCGTTCGGCGTGGCGGCGAGTTGATGTACGTGGACTCGGTGGCGCTCGTGCCCGGCGACATCGTGCTGCTCGAGGCGGGTGACCGGGTTCCCGCCGACGGCATCCTGCTCACCGCCAGCAATCTGGAAGCAACCGAGGCGGCGCTCACCGGCGAGAGCCAGCCGTCGTCGAAGGTGGCGGGTGGACCGAGCGGCGAACATGTTCCGCTCGGCGACCGCAGCGGCATGGTGTTCATGAACAGCGCGATCACCCGTGGCCGCGCCGAGTTCGAGGTCTCCGCAACGGGCATGGGCACCCAGATCGGCCGCCTCGCCACGCTCCTGCGAGAGACCGAGGCCTCCATCACGCCGCTGCAGCGGCAGTTGCAGGGTCTTGCGCACAGCGTTGCGAAGCTCGCCCTCGCCATCGTCGCCGTGGTGTTCGTGATCGGCCTCATCCGGGGCGAATCGTTCAGCCAGATCGCCCTCACCTCGGTGGCACTGGCCGTGGCCGCCATCCCCGAGGGCCTGCCCGCCGTCACCGTGGTAACGCTTGCCGTCGGCGTCGCCAAGATGGCGAAGCGCAATGCCATCGTGAAACGACTGGCATCAGTGGAAACACTCGGCTGCGCAACGGTCATCTGCAGCGACAAGACCGGGACCCTCACGCTCAACGAGATGACGGCGGTCGAGCTCATCACCCAGCTCGAGGTGCACGAGGTGACGGGCGGCGGCTACTCCCCCGACGGAACGATCCGACGCCGGGGCGACGACGACCCCGTGGGCCTCGACACCGCGCTCATGTCGATGGCGCTCTGTAACGACGCCGAGATTCGCCGGGGCGACAACGGCGAGTGGCAACTGGTGGGCGACCCCACCGAGGGCGCCCTCGTGGTGCTCGCCGCAAAGGGCGGCATCGACACCGCCGCGCTGCGCAACCGCCACCCACGCATCGCCGAGGTTCCCTTCGACTCGGCGAACAAGTTCATGGCCACCGTGCACCACCTCACCAGCAGCAGCGGTGATCCGGTAGTGCGGGTGATCGTGAAGGGTGCACCCGATGTGCTCTTCGTCCGGTGCGCCCGCGTGATCGACCGCAGCGGTGAAGCCAGCCCGTTCGAGGCACATCGCTCCGATCTGGAGGGCCACAACCACCGCCTCGGCGGATCGGGCTACCGAGTGCTTGCTGTTGCCCAGCGCGAGATGTCACCCGAGGCATGGGAGGAGTTCAGCGAGAGCGGTGGCGATCCCATCGGTCTCGTGGGCGACCTCACCCTGGTTGCCCTCATCGGCATCGTCGACCCACCGCGGCCGGAGGCCAGGGTGGCTATCAGCGAGGCGCACGGCGCCGGCATCGCCGTGAAGATGATCACCGGCGACCACGTGTCCACCGCCACCGCCATCGGCGAGCAACTCGGCCTGCGCGGCAAGGCCGTGTCGGGTTCCGAGCTCGAATCGATGAGCGACGAGGAACTCGATTCACGCATCGAAGAGGTGTCGGTGTTCGCCCGGGTGTCTCCCGAGCACAAGTTGCGCCTCGTGAAGGCCCTGCAGAAGCGCGGACACGTGGTGGCCATGACCGGCGACGGCGTGAATGACGCACCGGCGCTCAAGCAGGCCGACCTCGGTGTTGCCATGGGCATCACCGGCACCGACGTGAGCAAGGAAGCGGCCACGATGGTGCTGGCCGACGACAACTTCGCCACCATCGTCGACGCCGTGGGCCGAGGCCGTGGCATCTACTCGAACATCGTGAAGTTCGTCCGCTTCCAGCTGAGCACCACCCTCGGCTTCGCGATGCTCTTCCTGCTCGCCTCCATCATCGGCATCGCCGAGGGCAAGCCCTTCACCGCGATTGCGATCCTCTGGGTCAACCTGATCATGGACGGTCCGCCGGCAATGGCGCTCGGACTCGACCCCGTCGACGGCGATGCCATGAAGCAACAGCCGCGGCCGGCTGGCGAGCGGATCCTCACTCGCAGGCGATGGAGCGCCGTTGCGGTCTCGTCGCTGGTGATGGCCCTGGGAACCCTTGCGGTGCTGGAGTGGGGTCCCGGTGAGGCACTCAAGGCCGGCGAGGCGAGCGTCGCCGGAACGATGGCCTTCAACACCTTCGTGCTGTTCCAGTTCTTCAACATCCTCAACGCCCGGCACGACACCCGCAGCGTGTTCAACCGGTCGACCTTCACCAACCACTGGCTCTGGGTGTCGCTGGCGATGGTGATCGGCCTGCAGGTTGCCGTCACCCACGTGGGCCCCTTCCAGGACCTGTTCGACACGACCTCGATCTCGGGCGCTCAGTGGCTCGTGTGCATCGGGGTTTCGGCCACCGTCCTCGTGGCCGACGAGATCCGCAAGCTGATCGCCCGCTCGCGAATGGCCCGCTGACCCGGGCGTCCACCCACAACGTCAACGACTTCTTCGTCAATCACTACCCCGCTTCAGTAACACCTACAGAAAGGCACCTGACCGTGTTCAAGAACACCGCGAAGACCGCCGTGTTGTTGGCAGGCCTCGGCGGACTCATCGTCGCCGTCGCCGGCCTCATCGGCGGCGGCAGCACCGGCTCTCTCACCATCGGACTCGGACTCGCGTTCGTGATGGTGGGCGGCTCCTACTGGTTCAGCGACAAGCTCGCCCTCCGGGCATCGGGCGCACAGGTCATCGAGCGCTCCGACAACCCCGAGTTCTACGACATGGTCGCAACGCTCGCGAAGCGGGCCAACCTCCCGATGCCGAAGGTGGCAATCTCGCCGAGCGACCAGCCGAATGCGTTCGCCACCGGGCGCAACCCGTCGAATGCCGTGGTCTGTGCCACGGCAGGCCTGCTCCAGGCCATGCCCCGCCACGAGGTGGAGGCCGTGATGGCACACGAACTGATGCACGTTCGCCACCGCGACATCCTCATCGGCTCGGTTGCTGCGGCCATTGCCACCGCCATCTCCTACATCGCTCAGATGGCGATGTTCGCAAGCATGTTCGGCGGCGGACGCGACGACGAGGACCGCCCGAACCCGCTGGCAATGCTGCTCCTCTCGCTGCTCGCCCCGATTGCGGCCTCGCTCATCCAGATGGCGGTGAGCCGCTCCCGCGAGTTCGAGGCCGACCGTGGCGCTGCCGAGTTGCTCGGCAGCGGTGACGCCCTGGCCTCGGCTCTCGAGCGGATCGAGACTCTGGCAGTGCGCCGACCGATGGCGGTTGCGCCTGCACAGGCGCATGCCTACATCCACAACCCGCTCGCCGAGTTCCGTCACGGGCGCAACTCGAACATGGCCCGCCTCTTCAGCAGCCACCCCGCCACCGAGGAGCGCGTCGCACGCCTGCGTGCCATGCGTTTCGACCGGGCCTGATCCGGCCCCGACACGGCAACGGACTCACCGAGGGCTCACGAACCGGCATGCGCTCGAACACTCGAGGAGCGGGATCGCGGGTCTGGTCCCACGCTGTGGGCGGCGTGATGGGACTCGCGGCGGCCATCGGTCTTGCTGCGTGCTCGGACTCGTCGAACGCGCAGACGACCGAACAGCTCGACATCGCCGTGATCGGTGATTCCTTCACCGAGGGAACTCCCCTCGGAGGCGAGGGCCCCAGCAACTGGACCGCAGTCCTTGGGTCGCTGCTCGACACCGCCGGGATCGCCCACTCGATGTCGGTGGAGGCGAGCAGCGGCTCGGGGTACGTGGCCCCCGGTATCCGCAACCTCACCTTCGCCCAGTTGGCAGAGCTCGCCATCAAGCCGGGCACCGACCTCGTCATCGTGTTCGGCAGCGTCAACGACGCCGCCGAGGACGAGGCGTCGTACGCAAGCACCGTGCGCTCGTCGCTCGAGACGATCCGCAAGCGAGCGGGTTCGGCCACGATGCTGGTGGTGGGCCCGGCCTGGGTCGATGCCCGCATCCCCGCCGAGATCGTGCGGATGGAAGAGGTGCTCCGCGTGGAATCGCTCCGGGTGAAGGCCGACTTCGTGAACCCCCTCGACCAGCGCTGGTTCTTCGACCCCAACCGATCGAACGTGGTGGGTCTCATCTCCACCGACGGTCTGCATCCCACCGACGACGGCCATGCCTATCTCGCGGAACGCATGGCCGATCTCGTCACACAGGAAATCCGCGAGCGAGCCATCGTCACCGTTCCCTGAGCAAGCACTCCGTACTCGCCCCAAACCCCAGCATCCGTTCCCGACATCAACAACCGCACCGACATCCCCGACATCACAAAGATCGAGGTCTCCACATGAACTGTCCCACCTGCACCGACGAGCGACTCGTGATGACCGATCGCTCTGGCATCGAGATCGACTACTGCCCCAAGTGTCGCGGCGTCTGGCTCGACCGAGGCGAGCTCGACAAGCTCATCGAGCGCTCGATCGCGGCAACTCCCCCGGCGCCTGCGCCTGCGGCACCGGCCGCTGCGGCGCAGGCGTTCCCTGCACCCGCCGGAGCACCGCAAGGCGCACAGGCTCCCACGGCACCGCCGCCGCCCGAGTACCGCCGCAAGCGCGACGACGACTGGGACGACGATGATGACGACGACTGGGACGAGCGCAAGCGCCGCGAGGGGTACGGCTATCCGCCCGGTTACCCCAAGGGATACAAGAAGAAGAGCAAGACCAAGAGCCTGCTCGGCGAGATCTTCGACTTCTGAGCCGGCTGGATCGGCCGGAGCAGCCGGATCGGCTGGAACGGCTGGTTCAGAAGTAGATGATCTTCTCGGCGCGGGCCTCGGCCTCGTCGAGATCGTCGGTGTAGGCGCCGGTGGAGAGGTACTTCCACCCGCCGTCGCACACGATGAAGACGACCACGCCCTCGTCGATCTCGCTCGCGACCTTCACGGCGCCCGCAAGCGCCGCACCGGTGGAGATGCCGGCGAAGATGCCGCACTCCTTCACGATGCGACGGGTCCACTCGATGGATTCGCGCGGGCGCACCACTCGCTTGCGATCGAGCAGGTCGTAACCGTTCCACTGCTCGAACACCGGCGGGATGTAGCCGTCGTCCACGTTGCGGAGCCCCTCGACGCGCTCGCCGAGCGGGGGCTCGACAGCAACGATCTTCACACTGGGCTTCTGCTCCTTCAGGAACCGTCCGGTTCCCATGAGCGTGCCGCTCGTGCCGAGGCCGGCGACGAAGTGGGTGATCTCGGGGCAGTCGCGCAGGATCTCGGGACCGGTTCCCTCGTAGTGCGCACGCGGATTGGCATCGTTCGCGTACTGGTACGGCATGTACCAGTCGGGGTGCTGGGCGTGGAGTTCGAGCGCTCGGTGCACTGCGCCGTTGGAGCCTTCCTCGCCCGGGGTCAAGATGAGCTCCGCCCCGAAGATCTCGAGCATCTGACGCCGCTCGATGGAGACCGAGGTGGGCATGAGGATCTTGATCGGGTACCCCTTCACCTGAGCGATCGCCGCCAGGGCGATGCCGGTGTTGCCCGAGGACGGCTCCATGATCTGCTGGCCGGGAACGAGCAGACCGTTCTTCTCGGCGGACTCGATCATCGACTTGGCGATGCGGTCCTTCACCGACCCGAACGGGTTCTGGTTCTCGAGCTTGGCCACCAGACGCACACGGGGATTGGGCGAGAGATTGCTGACGTCGACCAGTGGAGTGTTGCCGATGAGGTCGAGCACGTTGGCGTGCACCGGCTGGTAGGCGGGAGCGAACTGGCCATGCTGATGTTCTGCGTGGATCGTCACGTCTCGCTCCTTTCCCGTGACCGGGCAACGACTGCCCGGCAATCCCGACTGGGTTCCTCAGGAATGCTAGCGGTTCGTTTCCGGCGGGGCTCCGGGCGAAGGGCCGCGAGGCCCGGGCCGGGATTCCCTGGCTCGGGGTCAGCCCGCTCTGGCGACGATGACGAGCGGGGCCTCGGCGATGGCCGTGGCGGGATCGCGCCCCACGATCCGGTATCCCCGAACCTCGGGCTCGGACCGCTTGAGGCTGACGATGAGGTAGTGCCACCCCGGATCCGGGGCCTCGGCCACATCGGTGGGGCTCGGGTACGGCTCGGTGTGGGTGTGGGAGTGAACGCAGCCGATGATCTCCCAGCCGTGGTCCTCGGCGTCGAGTTCGGCACGGAGGTGATCCTTGGGGTTGATCGTGTAGAGCTTCGCCGAGTGTGCGTCGTTGGTGCACGGGTAGAAGTGCGCAACGTGATGCTCGCCGGGTGTGCCGGCGATGAGCCCGCACATCTCCTCGGGGAAGCAGCGGTAGGCGTGGGCCACCATGGCGTCGCGGGCAGCGCGTGTCATGGTGAGCGCGCGCTGCGGTGCACTGCTGTGGGATTCTCCGGCTGGCGTCACCACGCTGGAGGCTAGCCTCGCCTCTCCGGGGCAACGCCGTTCCCGAGTCCGACCATGACGAGCAAGCACGATCCCAACAACGTCGTGATCGCCAGCAACCGCAAGGCGAGACACGACTACGCGGTCCTCGACGAGGTCGAGGCCGGCATCGTGCTGCGCGGCAGCGAGGTGAAGAGCCTCCGCCTCGGGCAGGTGCGCATCAACGAGGCGTACGCACGTATCTCGCAGGGCGAGATGTGGCTCGAGGGCATGCACGTCTCGCCCTACAGCCACGCCACCGGGTTCGGCTCGCACGTTCCCGACGCGCCGCGCAAGCTGCTGCTGAACCGGGCCGAGATCACCCGGCTGGCCGCTCGGGTGAACCAGGAGCACCTCACGCTCGTTCCCCTCTCGCTCTACCTCAAGGAGGGTCGGGTGAAGGTGCTGCTCGCGCTCGCCAAGGGGCGCACGCGCGGCGACAAGCGTCAGGCGATCGCCAAGCAGACCGCCAAGCGCGACATCGAGGTGGAACTGGGGCGACGCCGCAAGGGCAAGTAACCGGAACGGTCAGGTTCCGGGACGTTCACCCCTCGAGGATCTCCACCGTTCCGGCTGCACCGTTCACGCGCACCCGTGCACCGTTGGGGATGCGTGCGGTGGCGTCCTTCACCGACACCACGCACGGGATGCCCAACTCCCGGCTCACGATCATGGCGTGGGTGCCCATGGCGCCGACGTTCACCACCACTGCCGCCGACGGGACGAAGAGCGGTGTCCACGAGGGATCGGTGTTGGGGGCGATGAGCACCTCGCCGGGCTCGAGCGCAAACGGGTCGGAGGGGTCGAGCAGCACACGGGCCCTGCCCTCGGCGATGCCGCCCGAGCCTGCGGTACCCGTGAGCACGTCACCGGCGCTGGCGATCTGCACGGTCTGGGTGCCCTTGCGCTCCCACTGCGAGAGCGGCTTGACCGTGCCGTTCACGATGAAGGGAGGCTCGAGCAGGGCGAGCTCGGCGAACTCTTGCTCGCGCTCACGCAACACCGTGCGGAACGACGCTGGCTCATGGCGGAAGTTGTCGAGCTCGTCGGCCGTGAGCAGGTAGAGCTGCTCGATGTGGTCGAGCTCGCCGCGCTCCACCCGACGACGGGCGAACTCGCGCAGCGCCGTGCGAACCTCGCCGATCGCCTTGATGAGATTGGTCTTGTAGCGCTCACGCGAGGCAAGGAAGATGGCCGACGACTTCATGGCGAGCTCGAAGGTGCCGAGTTGCTCGGCGTCGCCGGCGAGGAGGCGGCGCATCTCGGCGACGAGCCGGTCGCGCTCGGCCAGCGCTGCGGCGTGTCGGGTGTAGGGCGACTTCTCGTCGCCGCTCACCCGCATGCGGTCGATGGCGCCGAGCGCAAGCTCGGGGTGGGTCTCCCAGGTCTTGGCAAGCAGGTCCCATTCGTTGGGGCCGCGCGAGCCGTAGCGGTAGACGAAGTCGTGGTACGCCGTGATGAATTGCTTGGCGGCGGGAGTACCGAGTGCTGCGATGCGATCGAGGAGGTTGGTCATCCCCTGCTCGAACTCGGCGCTGATCTCAGGTGCGTTGCGGGCGATGCGGGAGAGATCCCACATGGCGAACGAAGGCTTGGCCGAATCCACCTCGATGCCGCCGAGCAGACCGATGTGGTACTCGGGAACGCCGAGCGCCGCGCACAGTGCTGCGAGCGCGCCCGGCCCCACCGATGCGCCGAGCGAGGAATGGATCGAGGTCTCGAACATCTGCTGGAGGAACGGCACGATCGAGCGTGCCCGTGCGAGGAGGACCGAGTCGTGCAAGGTCGACAGGTCGGGGCGGTCGGCCCGCAGCTTCTCGACGAGGTCGTGGTCGAGGTCGACCTGGGTGTGTGCGTCGGTGGTCATCACCCAGCCGAAGGTGTTGCCGAGCTTCTCGGCGTGCTTGGCGCTCTCGTGCCACGGTTCGCGCACATAGGGCGGCACGTCGGGGCGTGGGTCGAAGTAGGCGGCGTCGATGGCTTCGGGTGAGCCACCCGGGATGCGCGCGCCCATGAGGCGCACGAGTGAGAGCGGGTTGAAGAAGTAGCCGCCGTACATGCCGAAGCACTCGGGGTCGTTCGGGGTCTCGAACTCCGTCCAGTCGACGAGACCGAACTCGATGAAGCCGTCTCGGCAACCTTTGAGGATTCCCTCGTGCCACATGAGGCTCCAGCCGAGGGGGCTCACCGGATCGGGCAGCACTTCACCGGCGTTGCCACGGGTGTAGGCGGGGAAGACCCGGCTCGGGACACGGTCGGTGATCCAACGGTCGTGCATGGTGGGTGGCTTTCTCGTGGGTCGAGACTCGCTGCTGAGGCGGATCCCGGGTGTGAGTCGAGTGTCGCGGGATCGTAGTTCGGCATCCTCAGCCGGGCGATCTGGTACACCGGTTGTGTGCGAGGCGCGAGGTGATGACGTGGTGGCAACGCTTCGGGCGCTCGGGAGGCTCCGGGCGCCCGGGACGGCAGGGACGTCAAGGACGCCAGGGACGTCAAGGGCGTCAAGGGCGTCAGGGACGTCAAGGACGCCAGGGTCGTCAGGTGCACCACGGCCACGGTGAACTCGCCAAGATCGAGCGTCGGCTACTGCTCAGCTGGCAGGCCCCGGCGATTCGGCGCGTGATGGTGGCCACGGCTGCGGGGTTGATTGCCGGCACCGTGGCGGCGGTGCTGTCGGCGCCGTGGCAGCTCACGGTGCTGGTGGTGTGGAACAACGCGGCGTCGATGTTCCTCGCCCTGGTGTGGGCGACGATCTCCCGCTTCACACCCGAGCAGACCGCTGCCATGTCGACCCTCGAGGACACGAGCCGTCGGGGAAGCGGCGTGGTGCTGTTGTGTGCGGCGACCGCCAGCCTCGTGGGCCTTGCCTTCGGCTTGCACCGGGCGAATCAGGCACACGGTCAACTGCGGTTCTGGCTGACGTTTGCCGTGATCAGCGGGATCGTGCTGTCGTGGGCGGTGGTGCACACCGTGTACGTGCTGCGCTACGCACACCTCTACTACTCGGCCCGTGATGCCGGCACTGCTCACGGTGTGACGTTCCCCGGCGGCGACGACCCCGACTACCTCGACTTCGCGTACCTGGCGTTCACGCTGGGCATGACGTTCCAGGTATCGGACAACACGGTGCTCTCACGGCCGCTGCGACGCACGGTGTTGCTGCACTGCCTGATGTCGTATTTGTTCGGCACGGTGATCATCGCAACGTCGATCAATGTGCTTGCCGCACTCGTGTGAGGTCGCTCGGGGTATCGACCCGGCCGAGGGCCGCATCGTCGGGTGTGGGTCGACCGGGGGCAGAACGGGCACAGGCAGACCGACCGCGCGCGACCACGGGGAGTGGCACTCGGGTGAGGATCTCGCCATCGGGCCGCACCACCGAAATGGTGCGTTGATCAT
>JAULYZ010000173.1:0-2405 GCA_032117595.1 Acidimicrobiia bacterium
GGTCAACGGCGAGAGGTTGACTGCCGACACCCTCGACCTGCGGAAGCTCGCCGGAGCCGACGGCGAGAAGGTCCCGTGGCACTTCAAGCTTCTCGTGTTTCTGCTGTGCGCCTACCTGGGGTGGCGCGTGGTGCAACTGTTCGCGTGAGAAGGCCTGTTCGCCCGGCCGTCCGATAACATTCGTGGCTTACGGGCTGTGGCGCAGCTTGGTTAGCGCGCTTGTCTGGGGGACAAGAGGTCGTGGGTTCAAATCCCGCCAGCCCGACCATGAGACTTGACCGGCAGCACCATCAGGCACGGCAAGTGTCAGGATCCCGCTGATGTGCGGGAGGTTCGTCGGCAATTTCGCCGTGGACGACCTGCTTGCCGAACTCGCCGAGGCGGGAGTGAACGCGTCGCCTGCCGAGGGATTGCCCGCCAGGGTGTCCAACTTCAACAACGCTCCCACGCATGACTGCCTCATCGTGACGTCTGGGGGCACCGGTCCGGTGCTGCAGGTCGCCAGATGGGGGCTGCTTCCGCCGTGGTCGAAAGATCCCGCCGCTGCCTCGAAGATGATAAATGCCCGTTCGGAGACGGTCACGGAGAAACCGTCCTTCAGGAACCTCGTCACGTCGCACAGGGCAATGATCCCCATGACCGGCTTCTACGAATGGGACCGCACGGATGCGCGAAACAAACGGCCGTATTTCGTGCCGCGTGCCGACGGCCGCACCATGTGGGTGGCCGGTCTGTGGGTCCACAGCCCGCTTCTCGGGTGCGACACGTTCACGCTCATCACGCGCGAGAGCCTCGCCGATCTTGCCTCCATCCACCACCGGAGCCCCGTGCAGCTCGACGCGGTCGATTGCGCTCACTGGGCTCTCAACGATGTCGCCCCTCTCGGACTTCTCGCCCTCGACACCCAGCCCCTGCTCTCGCCGTACGAGGTGGACAAGGCAGTGAACTCCGTGCGCAACACGGGACCGGGACTTGTCGAACCGAAGTCCGCGCCCGACGCTGGGCCCGACACGCTGTTCTGACCCCGTTAGTTCAGCCGAGCGCGGCAATGATGCGTGCCGCACTTGCCTCGAGGCGCTCGCGCTCGACGCTCCGCGCCGCGTTCCGGAAGTCCAGCTGGGACATGTCGGTGGTCGGCACCAGGTGGATGTGGCAGTGGTTCACCTCGTACCCGGCGATGATCATGCCCACGCGCTCGCACGGGAAGGCCTCGGCGAGAGCGGTGGAGATGCGATGGGACACGGCGAAGAGGTGGGCAGACAGGTCAGCCGGCAGGTCGATCCAGTGGTCGACCTCCTCGCGCGGGATGACGAGTACGTGCCCGTCCGCCAGCGGGTTGATGCTCATGAACGCGACGCACAGGTCGTCCTCGAGCACGAACGTCCCGGGAATCTCCCTGTTGATGATGCGCGTGAAGATGGTGGTCACCCGAGGTACCCCCCGGAGACCTTGAACACGTCGCCTGTGCAGTACTTCGACTCCGGCCCGGCAAGGAACCTGATCATCTCGGCGATGTCCGTGGGTTCGCCCATGCGGCCCATCCCGATGCGCATGGTGATGGCTGCCTTCATCTGCTCCGAGAATGGCGTGAGCAGGGGGGTGTCGATGTAGCCGGGGCAAACCGCATTGACACGGATGCCGAGGCCCGACACCTCGTCGGCAACGGACTTCGTGAGCGCGATGATGGCCGCCTTGGCCGTCGAGTAGTGGGGAGCACCGGCCGACGGCATGAGTCCCAGGATCGAGGAGATGTTCACGATGGACCCGGAACGGCGCGGAGTCATGTGGCGCAGCGCGGCGCGGGTGCCGTGGAAGGCGCCGTAGAGATGCACCCGGATCATCCTGTCCCAGTCGGCATCGCTGAGGTCGACCAGTGTGTCCATGGGCTCGAGCGAGGCGATGTCGCCCGCTATCCGTCTCCCCGCGTTGTCGATGCTGCGCTGCATCTTCGAGGACACGTCCGACGGGGCGATTCCCGCGTTGTTCACCATGATGTCCAGCCGCCCGAGCCTGGCCACCGTGTCGTCGACTGCGGCATCGAAGGCAGCGGAGTCCGTGACGTCGAATCCGTACCCGATCCCCCCGAAACGCCCTGCGGTCGCGGTTGCGGCCTCTGCCGAGAGGTCGTTGATGACCACCACGGCACCGTCGGCGGCCAGACGCTCGGCAGCGGCAGCCCCGAGCCCGGAAGCGCCCCCGGTGATGAAGGCGACCTGGCCCTCGAGTTCTGTTCCTGCAGGTTTGCGTGCCACGGACAGACAATAGGTCCGCGCGGACGGGTCCCGACCCCCCGGGGGCGGGCGGAGTTACTCTTCGCACGTGACCGTGGAGCCGAAAGCAGGCCTGTTCGACCGGGTGTGGACCGTGCCGAACGCCCTCTCGGTCATGCGACTCCTGCTCCTGCC
>JAULYZ010000174.1:0-6813 GCA_032117595.1 Acidimicrobiia bacterium
CCGATCGTGTGGTACGGCGTGGACGTCGTGCGCACAGCGGATGGGCGCTGGCGAGTGCTCCGCGACGGGACGGACGCAGTGCGGGGTGTGGGCGAGTCGCTGATGCACCGGTCGATCCTCATGCGGGCGATCGGCGACGTCTCTGATCGCGTCGCTCCCGGGCCGCTCACCGGATTCCTCGCTGACTTCCGCAGCACCCTCGCACGACGCGCGCCGCTCGCTGCGGCGAGTCCGCGCACGGTGGTACTCGCTCCCGATGAGGTGTCGGCTGCCTACGTGGCCACGTCGTACCTTGCCGGACAGCTCGGCTTCCACCGTGCCTCCTCGGCCGACCTCATCGTGCGTGATGGTCGTGTGTTCCTGCGGTCGCTCGGTGGTCGCGAACCGGTCGACGTCGTGCTGCGTGCCATTCGCGCCGTGGACACCGATCCGCTCGCCAGTCCGCGCCGTGGTCTTGGGGTCCCGGGTCTCGTTGCGGCAGAGCGGACCGGGGACGTTGCCGTCGCGAACCCGATCGCAGGAGCACTCGTCGGGTCGGCGTCCGTGGCGCCACATCTCGGGAACTCACTGCGGTTCCTCACTGGTCGGATCCCCGAACTCGCCTCGCTCGACAGCCACTGGTGCGGTGACCCCGCAGTGCTTGCTGAGGTACGTGCACATCCCGATGCCTGGGTCCTCGAGGACGTGATGGCCCAGGGCTCGACAGGGGGCACTTCGGTGTTCGCCTCGGTCCTCGGGGACACTGCGGCACACGATGTGGCGAGCGGTGTGGGTGAGGACTGGCGCACGCGACTGCGGGTTCGACCGGGTTCGATCATCGCGCGACCGCGAGCGAGCTTCGCCACGGTCCCGGTATTCACCGGTGAGCGCATCGAGCCGGGTTCTGTGGTGCTCGGTCTGAGCGCACTCATCGACGGCGATCAGGTTCATGTGATGCCCGGCGGCTTTGCGCGCGTCATCGATCCCCGTTCTCCCGTCGCCTCGCAGCGTTCCGGCTGGGCGAAGGACATCTGGGTGACCGCTGCCGCGCCTCGGCGAGCGCGCGTGCGTGCCACATCGCTGCCGCAGGTGGACCTGCGTGGGTCGCTGCCCACCCGGGCCGCCGAGGCGATGTTCTGGCTCGGTCGCGCCTCGGAGGCCGCAGAGCTGCGCGCACGGACCGTTCGCACACTCGGCGATCGCCTCGCTGCCGACCCGTTGCTCGGTGATGCCGACGGGACCACCTGGGCGCCGACCGCAGTGCGTCTCGCCCGGGCTGCCGTGGGAGCGCTGCCCCCCGATACCGGCGACGTTGCGTCAGCGCTCGACGGGGTGATCACGGCACGGCGCGGACTGCTCGACCAGATCGACGCCATCCTGCTGGCGGCAGCCACCGTTCGTGAGTTCCTCTCCACCACCACCGGTCGCGTCCTCGCCGACATCAGCGACCTGCGCTCGACGATCCGGGGTGCCGATGCCGACAGCCTCGAGCGCCTGCTCGTGGCGCTTGCGGCGCTCGCCGGACTGGCGCAGGAGAGCACGGTGCGCGGTCCGGCGTGGCGCATGCTCGATCTCGGCCGCCGGATCGAGCGGAGCCTCGGGGTGCTCGGTGCGGTCGAGGCATCACTCGGTTCGGCACCCACAGCGGGTTCGGTCCAGGTGATCGGTGAGACCCTGCTCTCGGCGCACGAGTCGCTCGCCACGTACCGGCGTTGGCACCGCACCGACATCGAGGTCAGTGCTGCAGTCGACCTGCTCGTGCGCGACGACTCGAACCCGCGCAGCGTGGCCTTCCAGCTCGACCGTATTGGTGAGCACCTTGCCGCCCTGCCAGCCGTCACCGACGCCCCAGAGCTCCTCGGTCGCGCCACTCTGGCGCTGCTCGATGGAGGGGATGTGACCACCGTGGTGCTCGCGGTGCGCGGCCCACTCCTCGAGCTCGTCGAGGTCCTCGTCGAGCAGTGGTTCTCGGACCACATCGGTCCGCAACGTCTCGGGGTGCTGGGCGCATGAGCACGCGTTATCGCGTCCGTCACCGGACCACGTATCGCTATAGCGAGCGAATGACCCGGGGACACACGCTGACCCATTTGGTGCCGAGGTCGGACGGTGGGCAGTCGTTGGAGTCGTTCTCGCTGTCGATCGATCCCGAGCCGGGCGATCGCTTCGAGTACGACGACGCCTTCGGCAACCGTGTGGTGCAGTTCGTGGTGGCACGTGCGCATGGCGAGCTCATCATCGAGTCCGAGAGCACGGTGCGGACCTCCCTGTCCGTCCTGCCCGACGACCCCGGTGCCTGGGACACACAGCGCACGTGGTCGCCCGAGGTCGCCGGGTTCGTCGCACCGTCACCGTTCGCCCTGCCCACCGATGCGGTGCGGGAGTTCGCCGCCGAGTCGTTCGTGCCGGGACGCACCATTCCCGATGTGGCGCTCGATCTCTCCCGACGGATCCACACCGAGTTCACCTTCGATCCCTCGTTCAGCGAGATCGCCACACCGGTGGACGAGGTGATCCGGGCGCGGCGGGGCGTGTGCCAGGACTTTGCGCACCTCGCCATCGCGTCACTCCGGTCGTTCGGTCTGCCGGCTCGCTATGTGAGCGGATACCTCGAGACGTTCCCGCCTCCGGGTTACCCGAAGCTCGTCGGTGCCGACGCATCGCACGCATGGTGCTCGGTGGCACTTGGCGGCGGTGGCTGGCTCGATCTCGACCCCACGAACGATCAGGTGCCGCCGCGCCACCACATCGTGACCGCCTACGGCCGCGACTACCTCGACGTCTCGCCAGTGCTCGGCGTGGTGGTGGGGCCCGTGGCGACACAGCAACTCGAGGTTGCCGTCGACGTCGTGCGGCTCGACCCGGCGTGACGAGGGATGCAGTGACGCGATCCGCTGCGCGGCCCACGACACCGTCGACACCGCTGACCCCGCTGCCATCGAGGTGGAGTATCGAGGTTGCGGCGCCCTTCGGGCGCCTCCTCGTCGTTGCGGACCAACACTGCATCGTCGGCGTGTCGTGGGGGAACGAGTCGACGGACTCCGAACACGTTCAGCTCGTTGCTGCACCGTCGGCGCACCCGGTGCTCCTGCAGGCGGTTCGGGAACTCGACGAGTACTTCGCCGGTACACGACGGCAGTTCGAGGTACCGGTTCGACTCGCCGGAACGGCGTTCCAGCAGCAGGCGTGGGCCGTGCTGCGTGGCATCCCGTACGGGAGCACGATCTCCTACGGCGAGCAGGCACGGCGGCTCGGCAATTCGCGTGCCGTCCGCGCGGTGGGAGGGGCAAACGGGCGCAACCCGGTGGGGATCATCGTGCCGTGCCACCGAGTGATCGGCGCAGATGGCTCGCTCACCGGATTCGGCGGCGGTGTGCAGACCAAGCGATGGTTGCTCGATCACGAGCAACGCGTACTGGGGCCGGCGCACTGACTGAAGCAGTGCGCTGACGCAAGCAGGGCACTGACGCTGGTGCGTCAGTCGTTCTGTGCCACCCGCATGTTCATGTACTGCGGGCCGCCCACCCAGTTGCACAACTGGGCGTCGCACTCCTCGACCTCGCCACGGATCCATCGGCCGTCGACTTCGAACAGACCCCACGAGCCGTCCTTGTTCGTGACCTTGATGTGGCCCTCACCGTCCTGCTCGTAGAGGGCGCGCGTGAAGGGGTGACGGACTCCGAGCATGGGGTCACTTCCTCACGTTCACGGGGGTGGCGCCGTCGCCGACCCACTCGTCGAGCTTCTTGTGGAACCAGCGGATCTTGCTCTCCTGGTAGTTGCCGAGGGTGAATCCGGGCTTGAAGGTGGTCTCGAGGCCCTGCTGCACCTTCGACATGTTGAACAAGTCCTGGTTGAACACCTTGCCGAGCATGCCGATCTCGGGGGCGTCGGTGAAGGTCTCGTGCTCCTCGAGGAGGTGCATCGGGGCCGGCGCCGGGCGCTGGCCGTCCTTCGGGACGGGCGAGAGGTAGTAGCACTCCATGATCGCACTGCGGTGATCGTTGCCGTTGGGACGGAAGCGGTAGCAGATGCGGTTGAAGGCGCCCCACGGGTGCAGGTTGGGGAACAGCGTGTAGTCGATGGAGTCCATGAACTCGGCGTCGGACATCTGGTCGACACGGTCGCCGACCACCTTGCGCCAGTTCTCGCGCGAGAGGTTGGCAGCGAAGGCTCGCATGCCCTGGCCCTCCTCGAGCGTGAAGGGTGCCTCCTGGTCCTCGCGCAGGTCCAGCATGGCGCGCAACTTCTCGTTCTCGGTGGGGGTCCAGCTGAGCAGCGGGCTGGAGGTGCCGCCGGGGGTGATCACGCGGGAGCAGTTCTCCCACACGTCGACCTGGCTGTTGGTGTCGCCGAGGTTGATCATGATCTGCGGGTGCGTCGCCACCACGTGGTAGGCCTCGCAGAATGCTTCCTGGACGATCTTCCAGTTGGCGTGGATCACCTTCGCGACGTGCGCCTCGATGTAGTAGTTCTTGAGGTCCCACACCGGGTCGAACTGCTCGGCGATTTCCTTCACGTGCTCGGAGAGCGGTGCGCAGTTGGGGTCGGGGTTGATGAAGACGAAACCGCCCCACGTGCCCACCTTCACCTCGGGGAGCCCGAACTCGTCGGCCTTCACGTGCGGGAAGTCCCACTGGGCCGGAATCATCTTGAGGTCGCCCTCGAGCGACCAGGTGAAGGCGTGGAAGTTGCAGCGGAACTCTGAGCAGTGGCCGTCGTAGTCCTTCAGCTTGCGGCCGCGGTGCAGACACGCATTGGGGTACGCCTTGATCTCATCGGTCTTGGTGCGCACCACGATGAACGACAGGTTGGCGATCTCGTAGATGATGTAGTCGCCGACACGAGGGATCTCCTCCTCGCGGCAGGCCATCTGCCACACGCGCTTCCAGAGTCGCTCGACCTCCCGCTCGTGCCACTCGCGCGAGATGAAGCGCTCGATGGAGATGTCCTCGGAGCCGAAGTACTTCGACGACTCCATACGGAGCACTGCGGGGACCGGGTGGGTGTCCTGGTCGAGCAGTTGCTGGTAGGTGATGCCCGGTGAGCGAGCCATTCCCGGCTCGGCGGCGGTCGTCGACACAGTGTCCCCCTTGGTTGACGTCATTGCGCTTGGGTTCTCGACCCGATGGCCTTGTTATTGATCATACGATCAATAAGCGGGCCCGGGAATTCCGGCCTGTCCGGGGGGTGGGGCAGGCCGTTCGTGCAGTGGTTGGCGACGGAGTCCGTCGGGCCGAACCGTAGTACGGCCCGACGCCGGGTGCCTGCCCACCGCCGGACGGGTCGTGCCGGCCGGGTCGTGCCGGCCGGGTCGTGCATGATGACTCGTGCAGATCCCCCTGTTCGTTGCGCCAGCTCGATGCGGGGGAGTGACCGGTGTGGGGGAGTGGGCAGTATGGGGATTCGTGGTGAGGTGAGCCGAGGGGACGCGACGAGGCGGTCGGCCAGGAGCGCGGCCGCCGGGTTCGTTGCGGCCGGGGTGCTGCTCGGACTGGGCTGGGCCCCCGCTGCGTCGGCCGGGCCCGGCGGGCCGCCCCTGCGCCCGAGGCCACCGGTCGTCTGCGGGAGCACCGTCACCAAGAACCTCACCCTGCGGGCCGACCTCGACTGCACGGGGCAGACAGGTACCGCCGTGCTGGTGGTGGGGCGGGACCACGTGCACATCGATCTCAACGGATTCAGCATCCGCAATACCCGGGGCTTCACCCACGTCGTGCACATCGAGGGCCGCAAGGGCGTCGATGTTCGCGACGGGTCGATCGAGGGCGGCACCGAGTACGCCGTCGTGGTGAAGGACTCCCGGAACACCAGGCTGCACCGGCTCGAGGTGCACGGAAGCGGGGTCCCGGGCAGCGACTTCGGCGCAGCAGTGGAGGTGGACGGAGCGCGGGACCTCGACCTCGACCGGGTCACTGTGCAGTCGAACAATGCTGACGGGGCGCACCTCCACGCAGCATCCGATGTGCGGATCAAGCGTTCCGTGTTCCGTGCCAACGGCGGCGATGGGCTCTGGGTCAACCGGGGCACCACGGGGCTGAGGATCGATCACTCCGAGTTCACGGGCTCGTTGGTGGACGACGGCTTCGACGCCATCGACACCGGCACCATCGACATCCGCAACAGCACGTTCAGCGGCAATCCCGGCCGGGGTATCGAACTCGACCGGATCGGTTCGCTCCGCCTTCATTCGGTCACGCTTCGCACGAACGGCGGCGAGGGGCTCTCGCTCGACACGATTGCAGCGATGCATCTGCACCGGGTGACCGCAGCGTCGAACGGTGGTGATGGCATCCGTGTTGCCAACAACACCGGCCCGGTGAAGCGGTACCGGATCGAGCACTCGACATCGAGCGCCAATGGCGGCGACGGTTTCGATGTCCAGTTCCCCGTTCGCTCCAGGTCGAATCGCGCGTTCGGAAACGGCGGGTCGAACATCGTCCCGTAGGTGCCTGTACGGGCCATTCCGGTGTCACGAACCGGGGGCCTTCGTGCGTTTCTCTTCCATGAACCGCACCACCGACAACCCGTTCCCTGCTGATGTTCTCGTGCTCCTCACCGAGATGGTCCGGGCCATGCCCGACAGCGTTGCGGACTCCCTGGACGAGCTCATCGACGACGTGATCGGCGAGGTGAGCAGCACGGCGGTGGAGGCGGTGCTCGCCGG
Source organism: Acidimicrobiia bacterium (assembly GCA_032117595.1). Lineage (GTDB taxonomy): Bacteria > Actinomycetota > Acidimicrobiia > Acidimicrobiales > Ilumatobacteraceae > WLJO01. The sequence continues at coordinate 6,647 of JAULYZ010000174.1, forward strand.
CGACGAGACCGATGACGATGATGACTTCGACGAGCGCGTCGAGCGTCAGCAGGAGCTCCTCCGCGAACTCATCGCGCCGTACAGAGGGATGCTTGCGGTGCGGCCCCGGTCCGAGGCGTGGAGCCTGTTCGTGCCCCGCGGCGCGTGGACCGGCGCCGGCCTCGACA
>JAULYZ010000175.1:0-5603 GCA_032117595.1 Acidimicrobiia bacterium
TGAGCGCTTCCGTGTGGGGGCGTGCCGCCTACAGCGTGATGAGCCCCTGGCGGGTGGCGATCACCACTGCCTCGGTGCGACCCCGCGCGCCGAGCTTGGCGTAGATGTGGTGCAAGTGGTTCTTCACGGTCTTCACGCTGAGAAAGAGCGAGGTGGCCAGTTGTCGGTCGGTGAGCCCGGACGCAGCGAGGGCGAGCACTTCGCGCTCGCGACGGCTCAGCACCTCGGGGTTGCGCTGCTTGGTGCGTTCCCGGGCCCCGGCGCGCCGTGCCGCGGCCTCGTTGCCCACGGTGGCGAGGAACTCCGCAAGATCCTCGACCGCTGTGTCGCTGCACACCACGCCGGCAGCGCCCGAGGCGCGTGCAGCATGGGGCTCCACGCCGAGCCGTGGTGCGAGCGCCACCACCTTGGCGCGCAGCGCGGCCCGCATGAACAGCCGGCAGGTCTCGAGCCCGCCGACGGAATCGGTGGCCACATCGACGAGCACCACATTCGGCACCGACCGGATGGCGGCGACGAGCGCCTCGCGTCCGGGTGGGGCATCGGTGACCGCCTCGAAGCCCAGTTCGACGAGGGAGCGGCAGAGGGCTTGGCGCAGCGTGCGGTGCCGCGCCACCACGAGCACCCGGGGAGCCGGTGTGTCGCGGGCGACAGAGCGGTGCGGCGTGGCAGTCGCGGGGGAACTGGGGCTGGTGCGCAGCGCCAGGGGGTCGCGCCCGCCGGTGCTGCGGGCGGTGGCGCTCGACGTGGCCGGGATGGACGTGGCCGGGATGGAACTGGTCGGGACAGAGGTGGTGTGTGCGGACGTAGCCATGGCGCACAGCAAGCCATCCCGGGCTGAAGGGCCGCTGAAGGCGTGCCGTAGGCTCGTGAATGTGATCGTCGTCGGCCTTACCGGGGGTATCGGATCGGGCAAGTCCACGGTGTCGGCGGCACTCGCCGAACGGGGCGCCATCATCATCGATGCCGACGCCATCGTGAAAGAACTCCAGCAGGCCGGTCGGCCCATCTTCGTGAAGATGGTGGAGCGTTTCGGTCCCCAGATCGTCGGCGCCGACGGCGAACTCGATCGGGCGAAGGTGGCTGGCATCGTCTTCAACGACGCGGATGCGCTGAAGGACCTGAACGGCATCGTGCACCCCACGATGGGAACCGAGATCCGTGACCGAATCCTCGCCCAGGCGAACACCGACAACGTGGTGGTGCTCGATGTCGCGCTGATGGCCGAGAACGACGGGCGTCGCCGTTATCAGGTGGGCGCCGTGATCGTCGTGGACACGCCGGTGGAGACGGCGGTGCACCGGCTCACCACCTACCGGGGCCTCACCGAGGACGATGCCCGGGCGCGCATCGGTCGGCAGGCGTCGCGTGAGGACCGGCTGAAGATCGCCGACCGTGTGGTGGACAACAGCGGCGACCGGGCGCACCTCGAGGCGCAGCTCGACGGTCTGTGGGAATGGATCCGCAGCCTCCCGCCCACACCGCCGCCCTCAACCGGCGAGAGTGCCGACGCAGGCGACCCCGGCGCACCGCCGAAGTCCTGACTACTGTCGCCAGTCATGCATCGAGTACGCGGTGTGGTGGCTCGCTCCAAGGGCGCGCCGGTCACGGTGGAGACGATCCTCGTGCCCGATCCCGGCCCGGGTGAGGCGCTCGTGCGGGTGCAGGCATGCGGGGTGTGCCACACCGATCTGCACTACCGCGAGGGTGGTATCGGCGACGAGTTCCCGTACTTGCTCGGCCACGAGGCAGCCGGTGTGGTGGAGGCGATCGGCCCCGACGTCGACGACGTGGCGGTGGGCGACTTCGTGATCCTCAACTGGCGTGCCGTGTGCGGTAACTGCCGCAGTTGCCGACGGGGCCGGCCCTGGTACTGCTTCAGCACCTTCAACGCCACGCAGAAGATGACCCTCGAGGACGGGACTCCGCTCTCGCCCGCTCTCGGCATTGGTGCGTTTGCGGAGAAGACGCTGGTCGCAGCGGGGCAGTGCACCAAGATCGACCCGAAAGCCCCGCCGACTGCTGCCGGACTGCTCGGGTGCGGCGTGATGGCGGGTATCGGGGCCGCCATCAACACGGCCCAGGTGGGTCGGGGCGACACGGTTGCGGTGTTCGGCTGCGGTGGTGTTGGCGATGCAGCGATTGCCGGTGCACGGCTCGCCGGGGCGCGCACGATCATCGCTGTCGACATCGACGACCGCAAGCTCGAGTGGGCGCGCAGTTTCGGTGCCACACACACGGTGAACGGGGCCTCGGTGGAGCCCGTGCAGGCCATCAAGGAGATCACCGACGGCAACGGCGTGGACGTGGCCATCGACGCAGTCGGCATCCCACTCACGTACCGACAGGCCTTCGAGGCGCGTGATCTCGCCGGAACCGTGGTGTTGGTCGGTGTGCCGCGGCCCGACATGGAGATCAACCTGCCGTTCATCGAGGTGTTCGGCCGCGGCGGGTCGCTCAAGTCCAGTTGGTACGGCGACTGCCTGCCCTCGCGCGACTTCCCGATGCTGATCGAGCTCTACCTGCAGGGCCGACTCGACCTCGACCGTTTCGTGTCCGAGACGATCGGCCTCGACGACGTCGAGGCGGCGTTCCACAAGATGGAGAAGGGCGATGTGCTCCGCTCCGTCGTCGTCCTGTAATCGAACATCCGTTCGCTGATAGCCTGCGAGCCGTGACGCGGTTCGAGGTGGTGTCGGAGTACCAACCCGCTGGCGACCAACCGACGGCCATCGAATCGCTCGCAGCGGGCGTGGAGGCGGGGGAGCGCTTCCAGACCCTGCTCGGCATCACCGGCTCCGGCAAGAGCGCCACCATTGCCTGGACCATCGAGAAGGTGCAGCGGCCCACGCTGCTGCTGGCGCCCAACAAGTCGCTTGCAGCGCAGTTGGCCCAGGAGATGCGCGAGTTCTTCCCCAACAACCGGGTCGAGTACTTCGTCTCCTACTACGACTACTACCAGCCCGAGGCCTACATCCCGTCGAGCGACACCTACATCGAGAAGGACTCCTCGATCAACGACGAGATCGACCGCCTCCGGCACTCGGCCACTGCGGCGCTGCTCACGCGGCGCGACACCATCGTGGTGGCGTCGGTGTCGTGCATCTACGGCATGGGTAACCCCGAGGAGTACCGCGGGCAGCTGCTCGAACTGCATGTCGGTGTCGACTACGACCAGCGCTCCATCCTGAGGCGGCTCGTCGACCTCCAGTACGACCGCAACGACATGACGCTGGGTCGCGGCAACTTCCGGGTCCGTGGCGACACCATCGAGATCCACCCCAGCTACGAGGAGTCCGTGCTCCGGGTGGAGATGTTCGGCGACACCGTCGACCGGATCACCGTGGTGGATCCGCTCACCGGCGAGCAGCTGCGAGAACTGTCGGAGACCATGGTGTTCCCGGCAACCCACTACGTGGCCGGCGACGAGCGCATGCGCACGGCCGTACTCGGTATCGAGCGCGAGCTGCAGGAGCGCCTTGCGTGGTTCGAGCAGGAGGGAAAGCTCCTCGAGGCCCAGCGGCTGCGGATGCGCACGCAGTACGACCTCGAGATGATGCAGGAGGTCGGCTACTGCAACGGCATCGAGAACTACTCGATGCACATCGACGGCCGCCAGCCCGGCGAGCCGCCCTTCACGCTGCTCGACTATTTCCCGAAGGACTACCTCCTCGTCATCGACGAGAGCCACGTCACGGTCCCGCAGCTGCACGGTCAGTTCGAGGGCGACCGCAGCCGCAAGAACATCCTCGTCGATCATGGCTTCCGCCTCCCCTCGGCGCGCGACAACCGCCCGCTCCGGTTCGAGGAAGTGATGGAACGCATCAACCAGTGCATCTTCCTCTCGGCAACGCCCAGCAGTTACGAGCTGCGTGTCTCGAACCGTGTGGTGGAGCAGATCGTGCGCCCGACGGGCCTCGTCGACCCCGAGGTCATCGTCAAGCCCACCAAGGGACAGATCGACGACATCATCGAGTCCATCAACGACCGTGTCGGTCGCGGCGACCGGGTGCTCATCACCACACTCACCAAGAAGATGGCCGAGGACCTCACCGAGTACCTCCTCGAACAGGGCCTGCGAGTGCGGTACCTGCACTCCAACATCGACACCATTGCCCGCATCGAGATCATCCGGGCGCTTCGGCTCGGCGAGTTCGACGTGCTCGTGGGCATCAACCTCCTGCGCGAGGGACTCGACCTGCCCGAGGTATCGCTCGTGGCCATCCTCGACGCCGACAAGGAGGGCTTCCTGCGCAGCGAGACCTCGCTCATCCAGATGATCGGCCGTGCGGCGCGCAATGTGGACGGTCAGGTGGTGATGTACGCCGACCGGGTCACCGACTCCATGCAGCGGGCCATCAGCGAGACCAACCGGCGACGTGGCCTCCAGGTGGCGCACAATGCCGAGCACGGGATCAATCCCCAGACCATCCGCAAGGCGGTGGGCGACATCCTCTCCATGCTGCGGCCCGACGACACGGCCCCGCTCCCCGGTAAGGACCGGCGTCGCTCCCGCGAACGGGACAAGGTGCAGCGGGAACTCCGCACGCTGCCCCAGCAGGAGCTCGGTCGTCTCATCCAGACCCTCGAGGAGGAAATGCACGAGGCGGCGGCGGAGTTGAAGTTCGAGTATGCGGCGCGCCTCCGGGACGAGATCAACGAGCTCCGTCGTGAGCTCAAGGAGGCAGGCTGACGTGGCCGAGAGCACGAAGATCGTGGTGCGCGGTGCCCGCGAGCACAACCTCAAGAATGTGGCGGTCGATCTGCCGCGGGACCGGCTCATCGTCTTCACGGGGCTGTCGGGCTCGGGCAAGTCGAGCCTCGCGTTCGACACCATCTACGCAGAGGGTCAGCGTCGGTATGTGGAGTCCCTCAGCGCCTACGCGCGCCAGTTCCTCGGCCAGATGGACAAGCCCGACGTCGACTTCATCGAGGGGCTCTCGCCGGCCATCTCCATCGACCAGAAGTCGGCATCGCGCAACCCCCGATCCACCGTCGGGACCATCACCGAGGTGTACGACTACCTGCGACTCCTGTTCGCCCGCATCGGTGTGCAGCACTGCCCGAACGACGGCACTCGCCTGGCGCGCCAGACCCCGCAGCAGATCGTCGACCGGATCCTCACCCTCCCCGAGGGAACCCGGTTCCAGGTGCTCGCGCCCGTCGTGCGCGGACGCAAGGGTGAGTACGACACGCTGCTGCAGGACCTGGCAAGCCAGGGCTTCGTGCGCGCCCGAATCGACGGCGAGGTTGCCGACATCGCCGAGTTCGTCAAGCGTGACGAGCGGCTCGCCCGTTACGAGCAGCACACCATCGAGATCGTGATCGACCGTCTCGTGCTGCGCGACGGCATCGCCCGGCGACTCACCGACTCCCTCGAGACCGCGCTGCGGCTCGCCGAGGGGGTCGCCGAGGTGGAGATCGTGCCCAAGGAGGGCGAGGAAGCCCCCGAGACCATCACCTTCTCGCAGCACCTCGCCTGCCCCAAGTGCGGGTCGTCGTTCGAGGAGCCCGCGCCGCGCAACTTCTCGTTCAACTCGCCGTACGGCGCATGCGAGAAGTGCGATGGTCTCGGCACCACCTTCGAGGTGGACCCCGAACTC
>JAULYZ010000176.1:0-2392 GCA_032117595.1 Acidimicrobiia bacterium
AACCCCGTCCCGCTGTACCACCTTCAAAAAGGTGAGCCACAAGATCTTGATATCGAACCAGAAGCCCCGGCGCTGCAGATATTCCGCGTCCAGAGTCACCTTCTGGGGAATGGGCAGTTCATCCCGCCCGTTTACTTGCGCCCAGCCCGTGAGCCCTGGCACGAGAGTGTGTACACCTTTTTGGGTGCGCAGCTCGATCAAGTCTTGCGGGTTGAAGAGGGCTGGCCGGGGGCCGACAAAGCTCATGTCGCCCACCAGAATGCTCCAGAGCTGGGGCAGTTCGTCCAGGCTGCTCTTGCGAATAAATGAGCCGATAGGGGTTAGCACAGACTTCGGGTCGGCCAGCAAGTGCGTGGCCAAGGCAGGTGTGCCCACCCGCATGCTGCGGAATTTGGGCATTTTGAAGATCTTGTTGTGCCGACCCACCCGGTCGGACCAATACAGGGCCGGCCCAGGAGATGTCAACCGCACCAGCACGGCCACCACCAACAGCGGCACCAGCAGCACGGCTGTAGCCATCAAGCCAAGAATCAAATCAAACAGCCGTTTCACGGTTTCATGTCCTCCACCGCTTTCTTCAAACCTTGGTCCAGCGTCAGGGGTGGATTCCAGCCCAGCAGGCGGCGGGTTTTGGCAATGTCCACCTGTAATGAACCACACAGGCGCTGCGCTACTGCACGTTTGCCCAGCCCCCGGCTCGACTCGAGTCGCCGTACCTCCTGCCCGAGCAGGTCCTTGCGATCGCTCGGCAGGGCGCACGACAGGGTTGCCACGAAGCATTGTTCACACTCGGCGAACGGCCCGAAGAACGCTACGAGGTCGCCCGAACCTTCCTTCGAGAGCACCACTACGACTCGACGGTTCACTACCTGGCAACAGTTGCACAGCTCGTGATCGACGAGACGGGCCTGCTCCCGCACGCCAACGCAGGCGCACTGTCACTCGATGAGTTGGCCGTTCTGAGGCCCGTTTCACCGAGTCAGGGGATGATGGTCGAGACACTGCGCAGCGACCTCGCCTGTCACCGCGGCGCACCCGACAAGACACCAGAGCGCCGACTCGCAACGCTCGAAGCAGCGGGGGCGCTGTCGATCCCCTTCACGACCGGCATCCTCGTCGGTATCGGCGAGGAACGCATCGACCGGATTGCTGCACTCGAAGCCATCGCCGATGCGCACCGCCGCCACGGTCACATCCAAGAGGTGATCGTCCAGAACTTTCTTCCCAAGTTGCGAACCGGAATGCAGCACGCTCCCGCGTGTCCACCGGAGGAGTTCCTCTGGAGCATTGCCGTCGCCCGGCTCATCCTCCCACCCGAGATCCACCTCCAGGCACCTCCGAACCTGAGCGACGATTTCGGGATCCTGCTCGATGCAGGCATCGACGACTGGGGTGGGGTGTCGCCAGTGACGTCGGACCATGTCAATCCCGAGCGTCCATGGCCCGACCTCGATCGCCTTCGCGACGTGAGTGCTGCACGCGGTGCGGTCATGGCGCCCCGTCTGACCATCTACCCCGAGTTCGCGAAACAACCCGACCGGTGGCTCGACGCCCGACTGCACTTCGCCGTGCTCGACCGAAGCGATGCCGAGTGCCTCGGCCGAGACGACCCGGGTGCGGTGTGGCCCGAGAAGGTGACAGCGGCAGATGTCGTCCACGACGGCGCCGAGGTAGTCCTGGTGGGCCATCGCAGCACACAGTGGTACAGCGGTGCAACTGCCGAACCGCCGATCCTCGTTCCCGGGCGGGCAGCGACCCGGCCCGGCTCGCAGATCGACGAGATCCTCCACGGCGTCCGCCTCGGCGACGAGGTCGGTTTCGACGAGATCGTTGCTCTGTTCCGGGCACGCGGACCCGAAGTGGTTGCGATTGCAGAGCTTGCCGACGACCTTCGCCGAGAGGCAGCCGGAGATGCGATCACCTGGGTCCACAACCGGAACATCAACTACACGAACGTCTGCACATTCAAATGCAGGTTCTGCGGATTCTCGAAGGGCAAGCTGAGCCTCAACCTGCGCGGCACCCCCTACCTGCTCACCCTCGACGACATCGCCGACCGCGCTCGCGAGGCGGCGCAACTCGGCGCAACCGAGGTGACGCTGCAGGGCGGCATCCATCCGAACTTCGATGGCGACTACTACATCGATGTCACCCGCGCCGTGAAGCAGGCGGTGCCCGACATGCACGTCCACGGGTTCACGGCATTGGAGGTCACCGAGGGTGCACGCCGTCTGGGTGAAGACCTGGCGACGTACCTCATGCGACTCAAGGAGGCGGGCCTCGCTTCGCTACCGGGCACTGCCGCAGAGATTCTCGACGACGAGGTCCGTGCCGTGCTCTGTCCCGACAAGATCAACACCGAAGAGTGGCTCGAATGCCACCGCCAAGCGCA
>JAULYZ010000177.1:0-14850 GCA_032117595.1 Acidimicrobiia bacterium
GACGCGGTCGGGTGGTTTTCGGTGGCGCGACGGCGAACAGTCTCTGGGGCTACGTCAACGCCGGTGGGGCCGATGCGACGGTGACCGTAGTGTCCACCTGGTGAGCAACAGGGGTCCGCTGCGCGAACTCGGTGCACTGTTCGTGCGCCTCGGGGTGATCGGGTTCGGCGGCCCTGCAGCTCATATTGCGCTCATGCGCCGCGAGTTCGTCGTGCAGCGAGAGTGGATGGGCGACGCCGAGTTCGTCGAGATGGTCGGCATCACGAATCTCATCCCGGGGCCGAACTCCACGGAGATGGCCATGCACATCGGTTCACGTCGGGCCGGTTGGCGGGGCCTGCTCGTCTCGGGACTTGCGTTCATCCTCCCCGCAGCGCTCATCGTGAGCGCGCTTGCCTGGGCCTATGAGCGATACGGCACGAAGCCTCTCGTGTTCGACCTGCGGTACGGGATCCTGCCGGTCATCATTGCGATCATCGCTCACGCGCTTTTCGGCCTGACGCGATCGACGTTGCTCACGCCGGTGCCCGCAGCACTGGCGGTGTGCGCAGGTGTCACCTACCTCGTCGGGATCAATGAGTTGGTGGTACTCGGTCTGGGAGGGGTTGCCGGCGTACTCGCCCATCTTGGCCCGACTGCGGTGAGCAGGGGTCGCGTCGGTACCGCCGCTGCGCTGGGGCTCGTCGGTGTTGCCGCGCCGCAACCGGATGTGGCGCGACTCTGGTGGCTGTTCCTGAGGATCGGCGCCGTCGTGTATGGCAGCGGGTATGTGCTCGTCGCGTTCCTCGAGCGCGACCTTGTCGACCGCTACGGCTGGTTGTCCCCCGAGCAACTCCTCGATGCCGTCGCCGTGGGTCAGATCACGCCGGGCCCCGTGTTCACCACCGCCACCTTCCTCGGGTGGCAGTTCCACGGTCCTGTGGGCGCCCTCGTCGCCACGATTGCGATCTTCGCCCCCTCGTTCCTGCTCGTGGCCGCCATTGCGCGGCTACTCCCCTTGACGCGACGGGTCCCGGCGCTGAAGGCCTTCGTGGACGGCGTGACGTGGACCTCACTCGGGCTGATGGGTGGGGTGCTCGTGCGGCTCTCGGGGTCGGCGTTCGTCGACGTCCCGACCGCTCTCCTCGGCGGTGCGGCACTCATCGTGCTCGGGCTCACCCGGGTGAACTCTGCGTGGGTCATTGGCGCTGGCGCCGGGGTCGGGGTGCTGCATGCCGTCGTGGTGTGACCGGTGCAGCGGTAGACGGTCCGCCGAATTTCCACTTTTCAGTGGTCGGATCACGCCGTAGGGTGAGAGTCCTATGAACGCAGGACACGGGCGCCTCCCTCTCACCCCTCGACGCGGCGGTCGGATCCGCTGGTCGGGACTGATCATCGGCGCCGCAGTTGCGGTGGGTTCGGTGGCACTGGCCGGCGGTCCGGCACAGGCCGGCACCACCACCGGCAGCGCCTATGTGCCCGTCGGCCCCGTCACCCTCCTCGATACGCGGTCCGGAACCTCCGTTGACAACGCCGGAATCCCCCGCACGATGTTGCCGTCGCTGTCCACCACGATCATCCCGATTGCGGGTCGTGCCGGCATCCCCAATGACGGCTCGGTGACCGCCGTTGCGATCTCGCTCGTTTCCTACAACCCCATCACGCCCGTCAGTGCCATCACCGTGTGGTCGGGCGTAGGGCCCCGCCCGTCGGTGCCCACCTACTGGACCCACACGTGGCGCAATGCGGTGACCCTCGTGGTGCCCACCGACTCCTTGGGTCGGATCGCCGTGTGGGTGCAGCGTCGTCAGAACATGTCGATCCAGGTGTTCGGCTACTTCAGTGATGCACTCGCCGGCGCCAAGGGTGATACGGGCGCGAAGGGTGACGTCGGGTTGACGGGTGCGACGGGTACTACCGGCGCTACGGGTGTGACGGGTCCGCAGGGCAACACCGGGAACACCGGACCCGAGGGTCCTCCGCTCACCTTCAAGAACGTGTGGGACGTGAACACCACCTATTACAAGGGTGAGGCTGTCTACTGGGGTGGGTCGACCTACATTGCGCTCGCCACCACCACGGGTGTGATCCCCGGCTCGGAGACCCCCGGCCCCGGGAACAAGTGGGCGCTGTTCGCATCGCAAGGCGGTGCCGGCCCGGTCGGTGCCACGGGCCCCATCGGTCCTCAGGGCATTCAGGGTCCTGTGGGACCGTCTGGTTCGCAGGGTTCGCCGGGTACTCCGGGAGCGGTCGGTGCGACGGGTGCTGGTGCCACGGGTGATACGGGTCCCACCGGTTCACAGGGTTCGCCGGGTTCGCCGGGTGCGGTCGGTGCGACGGGTGCGACGGGTGCTGGTGCCACGGGTGATACCGGTCCTACGGGCGCATCGGGTTCGCAGGGTCTGCAGGGCCCAGCGGGGAGTACGGGTGCAACGGGTCCCAAGGGCGATCAGGGTGATACCGGTCCTACGGGCGCATCGGGTTCGCAGGGTCTGCAGGGCCCAGCGGGGAGTACGGGTGCAACGGGTCCCAAGGGCGATCAGGGTGATACCGGTGCTGTTGGTCCGTCGGGAGCGCAGGGGCTCACGGGTCCTGCCGGTGCTTCGGGTTCGGCTGGTTCACCGGGAACCCCGGGTTCGGCGGGGGCCACGGGTGCCACCGGTCCGGACGGAATCACCTACGGCTCGATTGCCGTCGATGGTCCCGATCGCACGGTCGACGCCGATGGCGTCGACATGATGACGGCCCAACCGGCGAGCGGAAACGGCTACATCACCGTGGCCATCAATCTGTCGTCCACCCGCTCGACGGGTACGGGTGTGTGGGCGGGGTACGTGAAGTGCTCGTTCGCCACCGGTGCGGGAATCACCACGAGTGAGGGCCGTTCCCCGATCGTCTATCACTGGGGCGACGGTTACATGCCCGGTGGTCAGATCGTGGTGCACGCCGTGCTCGGCCAGCTCGTGACCGGCACGCTCAGCTGCACCTTGGTGAACACCTCCGGGACCCTCGACGATCCCGTGGTGACCGCCGAGGTCGCCAGTGCCATGGCGGTGTCCGTCAACGACAACAACGCCTCGTACGCACAGTTCACCTGGGCGTGATCGGGCTCGGGCTCACTGCCCGATCCGGATCACGTGCTGGGCAAAGGCCTCAAAGGTCGAACGGTGCGCCGACACCAACTCGGCCTCGCTGAACCGCGCGGTGTAACCACCCGCAAGGGTGACCACGGTGGGTGCGGTGGTCCACTGCGCAACGAGTTGTTCACGGGTGCGCAGTACCGAGGTGCGAATACCGGAGTCGTAGGGATCCATGCCCGCGTTGTAGAGGACGAGGTCCCACGGACCGTGTTGGTCCGCACGTTCGAGTGCGCGCCGCACGCAGTCGAGGTAGTTGTCGATCTGCGCGTGGATGAGTTCGCTCGCAGAGTCGTCCCTCGTGGGGTGCCAGGTGTCGTAGGAGACCGTCGACACATCGATCTGCACCACCGGTAGGTGTCGTGTTGTTGCGTAGGTGCCACCGCCGCAGTGTGCGTCGAAGTCGATGACGAGGATGCGCTCGGCACCGAGGTGCTCTGCATGCTGCGCTGCAACGCTCAGGCCGTTGAACGTGCAATAGCCCCGCCCGCTCGAGAACGACGCATGGTGGAGGCCCGACGACAGGGTGCCGGCCCACGGGTCGCCGTGGAGCAGCACCCGCTCGGTGGCCGCTACGAGTCCGCTCGAATGCGCGATGGCCGTGCTGTAGATGGCCTCGTCCCAGTCGAATCCCTGCGACGACGCAAGGCCGGCAGGTGTACCGGTCCGCACGGCCTCCACGTACTCGTGGTCGTGGATCACCCGCACGAGCTGCTCGGCCCGTGCTGCCGACGCAGATGGATCGACGAGTTGCACACCGTTGATCGGGTGCTCCCGCATCGACGCTGCGATCCACGACGACTTGCGTGTCGTGTCGAACTCGTAGCCGCATGCGGTGTAGGTGTCGTTGAAGAAGACGGACGGTTTCAGGGTGCTGTTCTCTTTCTGGTTGTTCTTCTGGTTCTTGTTCGCCATAGTCAGGCCGCCGTTGCGAATGCGCTTGCGTGCACGAGTACGTCGTCCCACACCAGGGCCTGGCCGACGAGACGCTTCGACGAGACATGGTGTTCGCGGCCGAGGCCCACACCGGGTGCCAGTTGTGACGAACCCTCTGCGAATCCACGCAGGAAGGCAAGTGCCTTGCTTGCCGAGGGCCGCCCGGTCGTGGCCTCGCCCGGTGCGTCGAGCAACGCCGCCCGGATGATCTGTTCCCACTGACACGCCAGGAGATCGGGGTTCGCGAACACGTCAACACTCACCACTCGACGTCCGTGTGCGATCACCACGCCGCACTGGCCGGGGAGGGGCCCCTTCGCAACGAGTTCGTCGACCGAACGCCGGATGACGTCATCGCGATCGATGACCCGGTCGGCATCGAGGAGGGAACCGGTGATGTTCTTGACGTCGAGCCGGTCGAGCTCCCGACCGACGGTGTGCCACACAGCACCCTGGTCGGTGTGCTTGAGACCGGAGTGTGCGATGCGCTGCGACACGCCCTCGGTCTTGGTGCGCCGCACGCGTCGAGGTGCGAGTGCCGAACCCCGGCCGAACTCGCGCCCTCCGTTCCAACGCCCCTGCTCGACGCACGACACCGGGATGTTCACCGTTGCCCCGGCCGGGATGAGGACGCTCACGTTGAGGACACGGTTCTGGAGGCCGCCGGTGACGGTCTCGCCCTCCATGAGCAGGACCGGTGACGAGGTGGGGTTCTGGGCAACGAGGGTGGGCACCTCGGCATCGGGCCGCTCAGAGATGATCACTCCTGCGGAGGGCCCGGTGATGATCGTGCCGCCGGAGGGTCGGGTGTACACCGGGAAGATGGAGACGCCGACGCGGGTGATGGGTGCGCCGACAGCGGCGTCCTTGAGGGAGAGCAGTTGCATGGTTCGTGACTTCTTTCTGGTTCGGGTGGTGAACCGCTGGTTCGGGGATGGCGGACCGGCCTCCGCAGTGCGGCGCCGTGATGTCCTGTGAAGGCATCAACGCAGGCAGTGCTGCGCTGTGTGATGCGACGCGCGACGTGTCGGCGGCGCCGAGCGGGGTCAGCGTCGGCGACGGAAGTCGGGCTGCGTCGTTCCCGCACCGAACGCAATGCGGTCAGCGAGACTCCCGTTCGCCCGTTGTGACCGGCTGGTGGTCGCATCGCGTGCGAGTTCGGCGCGCCGGCGATCGCCGAGCGACTCCCACATCGCCGAGCACTCCATCCACACATCGAAGGCCGCGGCAAGGGCACCGGTACGGGTGATGCTCACGGCCTCACGCCCGAACGCGATCGCCGAGCGGACTTGCTCGAGTCGCGAGGGTGTCAGCAGGCGCTCGGCCTCGATGATCTCGATGTCGAGGTCGTCGACGGTGAGGCGCGGTGGGATGAGTGCTTCTGCCCGCCAGTTTCGACCGCTCTTCAGGAGCGGAACGAGGGCGAGCAGTTCGAGCGAACCGGTCCTGAGCACGCGGACCCAACAGGTGGTCGACGTGACCTGCTCCGCCCGAGGATGCAGGACGAGCCGACCGCCGCTGCGCAGTTCGACCTCGGGCTGGACGGCGTGCAGTTCGTAGGCCATGGGCTCATTGGGATGACGGGCCGCGTGGGCGAACCTCGTCTCGAACGAGGCCGAGGCGACGACGAGTTGCTCGCCGAAGGGGTGCCAGCGATCGTCGGTGCGCTCCGTCATCGCCCGTTCGACCAACTGTGCGGTCTCGGTGAAGGTGCGGTCGCTGACGCCCACGGCGCGGCACAGATCGGCAAGCTGTGCGGCGGCCTGCGGGTCGGACTCGGCGAGTGACAGCACCTCCTCCTCGGCCCGTCTCAGCAGCGAGGCAGCGAGAACGACCTGCTCGGTCCGCAGCGATGCGACGCCGGGTAACCCGAGTTGGTCGAGCTCGCCCGCCAGGAACGTCAACTCGAGTGCGCCAGACGCGCGTGCGACGTCGGGGAGCGACAGGTCGCGTGCCAGCGACCAGAGCGAGGCCGCCCACGAGAGCGTGGTGCGCGGCTGACTGGTCGTCTGGAGCGAGGTTCGCACCTGGCCGAGAGCGTCGAGTACTCGGGCTCGTGCCGTGCGCGACGGCGGGCGACTGAGCACGAGCTCGGCACGCTTCACGCCGATGAGCCGACCGAGGAACTCGCGGTTGATGTCGCCGGGCACCTCGATACCGCACAACCGCCCCGGTACGGCGGCGTCGAAGCGGAGCACTGCGCTGTCGAGCGGCAGGACGCACTCGCCGGCGGGTCCGGCCGGCTCGGCGAACAAGTCGTACTCGCCGGTGCGCCCATTTCCGCTTGCGCCGCGCACCACAAGGCGATCGACAAAGAGGGGCTGGTTCATCGTGCGCCCCGTTCCTCGAGGCTCACACGATCGATCAGGCCACGGACAATCTCGATCGCGCGGTTGCGAGCCTTGCGAAGGCGGGGATGATCCTTGCCGGTACCGGGGAAGCAGTCGGTGCGACGCCCTGCGAACCAGAGCGCCGACCAATAGTGAGCGTTCGATGTGTGGGACTGCGGCTGTGGAACGTCGCGCACATCGCAGTCCGGCTCGGAGACCGCCGTGACGAAGGTCAGCGCGCCGGATCGAACCCAGTGCGGCGCGCCGCACGTCTCGATCCGGATCCTGAGTGCATCAACGGTGTCGATGACGGAGGACGATCCCGGCGAGTGCGCAGTGTCCGGGAGGGGTTCGGCATGATCCGTGAGCGGATCGAGTTCGATGTCGCTGCGGATGATGCGCCGCACGATGTTCGTGATGACCTGGGCGCAGTAGGCACCGGGTCGTTCGGCGGTGATCGGTTCGCCGAGC
Source organism: Acidimicrobiia bacterium (assembly GCA_032117595.1). GTDB lineage: Bacteria > Actinomycetota > Acidimicrobiia > Acidimicrobiales > Ilumatobacteraceae > WLJO01. The sequence continues at coordinate 6,854 of JAULYZ010000177.1, forward strand.
GAGCGGCGCCAGACGCGTTCGCGCGCTTCGTTCAGGACATCGTCGACGTCGTGTGAGTTGGACGGGAGGTGGTGGAACTTCAGTTGACCCCGGGCGTGCGCTCGAGCCGCTGGCGTTGCGAACCAGGCGAGCGACTCCTCGAGGAAGCGTGCGTTGGCATCGGTGTGCTCGGCCAAACCGGTCCCTCCCTCCCTGCGGATGAGCGTGTCGTCAATGGGGTCGCTCGATGGGTCGGACTGTAGGGTGCGCTGGCTGCCGGGCATTTGGCTGGTTCGATTCCGGTCCGGCGAGGATGTGACAACGAGCAGGTCACGGGGTGTGCCCGCACCAGGTTCGACGGCCGGGCTCACGGTCGAGTCAGAGTGGGCGGCCGCCGACCGAGCGATAGGTCAGTGGCCCTGTTAGGGTTCGCACCGGGATGGGGCATCCCGGTTGGGGGACCGTTTGACATGACCTGGTCGACATGAACTGGCGCGAGTACGACGAGTTGAGGCTCGACCCGGTGCTTGCCGCTGCCCTCGCCGCCTTCGTCGAGACCGGCTATCACGGTTCCACCGTGCGCGACATCGCCCGTCGGGCGGGCCTCTCGGTCCCGGGGATGTACCACCACTTCTCCACGAAGCAGGAAATGCTCGTCGGCGTTCTCGACGTCACGATGGACGATCTGCTCTGGCGGAGTCAGGCGGCCCGGAGCGAGGGGAGCGGCGACCCGGTCCGCGCCTTTGCACTGCTCATCGAGTGCCTCGTGCTGTACCACTGCTATCGAAGCGACCTCGCCTTCATCGGTGCCAGCGAGATGCGCAGCCTCGAACCCGAGAACCGAGCCCGGATCGTGGCGCTGCGGGTGGCCCAGCAGCGAATGGTGGACATGGAAGTGGATGCAGCGGTGGAGGCGGGTTCCTTCCGGGTGTCCCACGCCCACGACGCGTCGAGGGCGGTCACCACGATGTGTGTGGCCATCCCGCAGTGGTACCGCCCCGGCCACTCCTCGTCCCCCGAAGAGGTCGCCCGCCGCTATGTCGAGTTCGCTCTCGGTCTGATGGGCTACGAGGGCCCGGTTCCCGTCCACGCACAACGAGGAGCAGCGCAATGACATCAACAGCCGACCGCCCGTGGCTCCGCAGCTATCGCGCCGGGACGCCACCCGACATCACCGCAGAGTTCCCGAACGCCCTCGAGATGTTCCGGTCTGCCGTGCAGCGTCGACCCGAACACATCGCCATCAAGTATTTCGACGCAACACTTACCGTGTCGGACCTCGATGCACAGAGCACTGCGTTCGCCGCCGGACTCCTCGCCAACGGCTTCCGCGCGGGTGAACGTCTGGCCGTCTACCTGCAGAACATCCCGCAGTTCCTCGTCGCCATGCTCGGCACGTGGAAAGCCGGCGGGGCGATGGTGTCGGTCAACCCGATGAACCGCCAGCGCGAGCTCGATTACATGCTGAAGGACTCCGGCGCGACCGTGCTGGTGTGCCTCGAGAGCCTCTACGGGCAAGTGGCCCGCGAGGTGGTTCCCCGAACCGCAGTCCGTACGGTGATCACCACCTCGGAGCTCGAGTATCAGACGCGCAACGATTCGCGCCTGTTCGCCGGCGTCGCCCGGGAACGACACGATGGGACACTCGACATGCTCGGTCTCATTGCGCAACACAGCGGAGCAACGGTGCCGCCGGCGACCCTCGCACCGACCGACGTGGCCTTCCTCACCTACACCTCCGGTACCACGGGTGTTCCCAAGGGTGCGATGAACACGCACGGGAACGTGGTGTTCAACTCGCAGGCCTATCGAGAGTGGATCGACCTGTCATCCGACGAGGTCGTCCTCGGTGTTGCGCCGCTCTTCCACATCACGGGTCTGATCGCGCACATCACCATCTCGTTCCTGCTCCCCGCAACACTCGTGCTGGCGTACCGGTTCGAGCCGAACGTGATGCTCGACGCAATCCGAGAGCACCGTCCCACGTTCACGGTGGGGGCCATCACCGTGTTCATCGCGCTCTCGAACACGCCGGGTATCACCCCAGAGGACATGGCATCGCTCCACAAGATCTACTCGGGCGGTGCCCCGATCGCGCCTGCGATCGCCGATGCGTTCAAGCAACGGTTCGGTCACCAGATCCACAACATCTACGGCCTCACCGAGACCACCTCGCCATCGCACGGGGTGCCGCTCTATGCCGAGACGCCGGTCGACCCCACGTCGGGTGCACTCTCCGTGGGTGTTCCCATCTTCAACACCGTGGTGCGGATCATCGGTGAGGATGGTCGGGAACTGCCGCCGGGCGAGATCGGTGAACTGGTCACCGAGGGACCCCAGGTCGTGGCGGGGTACTGGAACAAGCCGGAGGAGACCCAGAAGTCGATCCCCAACGGACGACTGCACACCGGCGATGTCGGGTTCATGGACCAGAACGGCTGGTTCTACATCGTCGACCGCAAGAAGGACATGATCAACGCCTCGGGGTACAAGGTGTGGCCGCGCGAAGTGGAGGATGTGCTCTACGGCCACCCCGCAGTGCGCGAAGCAGCAGTCATCGGGATCCCGGACGAATACCGCGGCGAGTCGGTCAAGGCTTTCATCTCACTGAAGCCCGGGAGCACGACAACGACCGACGAGATCATCGCGTTCTGCAAGGAGCGCATGGCTGCGTACAAGTACCCGAGACAGGTCGAGATCGTCGACGAACTGCCCAAGACCGTCACGGGCAAGATCCTGCGCCGGGAACTGCGCGACCGCTGATCTCGCGTCGGCCTTCTGGCGCCGGCTCTGGCAGGATCGCTCCATGACCTTCGACGACGTAGCAGCGATCTTCTTCGCGCCACCGCCCGAGCCGATCGCCGTCCCTGCCGTGCCGCAGACACCTGCCCGGCGGCTGCGTGATGCGCTCGAGCCGATCGCGACGCACGGCTGGTGGTCCCGCGAACCGATGGAGCGCCTCGCTGCACTCGGCCTCGGTTTCTTCGACGCCTACGTGTGGGGTCGTGCTGCGGCGCTCGGCACGCCCGCTGCATCGGTCGTGGTGTCGACCTTCGGCGTCTTTGAGCCGAACCTGCTCGGCGCCGTCTATCTGCAGGGGCGATCCGCTGCTTCGCGCGATGCCGTTCTCGAGGCCCGCTCGGTGGGCGCCAGCACGAGCCTCGCCCGACTCGTCGATGACGGTGAGGCCGCTGAGATCGGCGATGTCCTGCTCGGCGCGCTCCACACGGTGGACGGCATGGGTCGCCCGCTCTTCTCGGCATTGCGCGAACTGCCCCTGCCCGAGAGTGCTCCCGGACGCCTGTGGCGGGCAGCGGAGTTGGTCCGAGAGCACCGTGGTGATGTGCACCTTGCGGCGGGGATCTCCTGGGGACTCGATGCGGTGGAGATGAACGTGTTCACCGAGCTCTGGCTCGGTTATCCGCTGGGCGAGTACAGCGGCACCCGGGGCTTTCCGCCCGATCGAATTGCTGCAGCAGCGGACTCACTCTCGTCGCGAGGCTGGGTGCGCGATGCACAGCTCACCGACCTCGGTCGCACGGCGCGTGCAGAACTCGAGGCGGTCACCGATACGGGGCAGGCATCGCTCGTGCGCGCGCTCGGCCCCTCGATCGACGATCTCGTGAACCGGGCTGCACGGATCAGCGATCGACTGGTGGCAGCTCCCGCATTCCCGGCCGACCCGCGCAAGCGCGCTGCCGGCTGACGATGTGCGACCCGCAGCGTTCCTGCCCGCTCAGGTGAGCTGAGCCCACTCGGTATCGAGGAAGTCGACGAAGTCACGGTTGTAGTCGGAGTAGCGGTGCCACGCTGCCTCGAGCCAGTGGTGCGCCCCGCGCTCGTCGAGGCCCCGTGTGCGCATGGCCCACGCCTTGAGCGCAAGACCCGTACGGCTCCGGCCGCCGTGGCAGTGCACCACCACCTTGCGACCCTCGGCGAGGAACGCATCGATGGCCGCCACGGCATCGCGGACTGCGTCGGCAATCGACAGGTTGTGATCGCCCTCCTCGTCGACGAGGTAGATACTGCGGCGCACCGGGTGTGCGAGGAACCGGTCACCGGTGCGGCACAGCGAGACCACGGCCCAGTCCGTGGGCACGCTCGCAGCGCCGAGCAGGTCGGCGGCATGCAGTGACGGTGCCACCTCAACCGGTCCGGCTGGCGATTCGGGTGGGGTGTCGGACCTCACGCGCAGCCCGATGAGCCGTCGGGCGATGTTCTGCAGCTCGAAGAGGGTGTACGAGCGTCGACCGGTCACGAGATCGGCAGGTCCGGACGAGCCCGGCGGTGTCGAGATCGAGCCGTGGACGTAGGTGGCCCAGCGCGACGGGATGGCCTGCACGCCGTACCGGGCACCCGCCAGCGCGCCGGCTACGCAGGCGACGGTGTCGGTGTCGCCGCCGAGGTTGATGGCTGCGGTCACCGCCGTCTCGAAGGAGTCGGTGGAACGAACCGCCCAGACTGCTTCGGCCAGGCAGCCCCAGACCGAGCCGTTGGAGGGGGTGCCCTCACCGGGCGTCCAGCGGGCCGCGAGCAGTGGGGCGAACTGCGCCGCGTGGTCCTCGGGGAGTTCCTCGAGCAGTTCATGGACGAGGTCGAATGGTTGGTCGCCGAGGACCGCAGCCCGAATCAACTCCACGCCGACCCATGAACCCCAGCCTGCTGCAGGATCGGGGTGGGTGAGCAGGGCCTGATGGAGCACGACCTCGCGCAGCGTGCTGCGATCGGCGTCGAGGAAGGCGAGCGCGAGGGGGAACGAGCGCATGAGCGCACCGTTGCCCGCAGCGTGACGCGTCTCGCGCGGGATGCGGCGCCAGTCGGCGTAGGCGAGTGACTCGGCGGTACGGGTGCCGATGTCTCGGGCCCCAGTGGCCCAGGCGCGGAACCAGGCCCAGACCCGGTCGGGGTCGTAGTCGCCCTCGGCGAGGAGGGCTTCGGCGAGGGCCATCGCCATCTGGGTGTCGTCGGTGAACTCACCGGGGGCCCAGCCGAACACCCCACCGCCCACCATCTCGCCGGCGCCGCCGAGGATGGCCTCGGGGAAGCGGCGGGCGTACTCGCCGGCACGACCGAACTCGAACGGTGCGCCGAGCGCATCGCCGACCGCAGCGCCGACGACGGCGCCCATGGCGCGGATCGCCTCGGAGCGCGAGACCGGGGAGGGGGGGACGAACGGAACGGGGAAGTCGGATGGCGTGCTCATGACGGGAGGAACGCACGCCTCGGTGGGAAGCGTGACGTCCCCGTGCGGGCGTTGCGCTCGGTGAACGGGGGCGGCGGCCTGCATTAGGGTGAGGTCAACTTCGGCGAGGGGGGCTGAGTTCGATGGCAGGTGGAGATGCCAACGATCCCGACGAGATGAACGTCGAGTCCGCGGACGCGCCCGACGAGGGGCCCGGTTTCGTTGCGCCGCAGTCGCGTCGTCGCTTCCTCGCACTCATGGCCGGCGGTGCCGGCGCAACGTTCATCTCGCCCGCGGAGCTTGCAGCGGCAGCAGGCAACAGCCCGCTGGGCGGTGTTCGCCCGGCTTACGGCGATGTGTTCCTGTCGCCGACCTCATGGTCGTTCACCTTCACGCGCGCCAGTGACCTCATCGACCTGAAGTTCACGCTCTACAACCTCGGGCTCTCGGGTTCGCCGGAGAAGCTCGTCAAGCAGTACGGCGCCCGTGACGCGTTCATCGTGGTGGAGTTCCCGCCTCAGCATGTTGCCGAGGAGGCGTTGCACTTCACCGACCCCGATGGTGTCGAGTTCCCCGACGGCAGTCCTGCTGCTCCGAAGGCCGGGGTGCCGTACGCAACCGGGAGCGGAGCGACTCGACGTTGGCACCGGGCGCTGCCATTGCGCTCGAGGATCTCGTCGCCGAGTCGTCTTGCCTTTGCGATCGACCCCAGCAAGGCCGACATCCCCTTCACCGAGTCGGGTCTGCTCGACTGGACGAGCGCTGCATTCACCCCCGCACTTGTGGCCGAGGCAGACCCGGGTCGGGTGTGGACCGTCAGCAACGTTGCGATCGTCAAGAAGCCGCTCGCCGAACCACGGGCGGAGGCAACATACTCGCTGGTGTCCGGGGACAAACCGCCCGAGACCGCCATCGAGTTCCCCTACGGCCTCATCCTCACCCCGACCTCGTTCGGTCGGTGGTTGCATTCGCTGTCGCCGATCACGCGCAACGGACGGACCGAGGTGTGGTCGACGGCATTGCGCGATAGAGCCCTTCGTTTCGTGGACTTCGGCGCCGATGGCGCACAGCGCTCGGGCTTCAACTACCAACTGTGGTCGTCCTACGGCGATGCAGACCTGCGTGCTGTCTGGACGAATCAACCCGACTACGAACCTGCCCTGGGCGATGCGCCCACCAAGACGTTCCCGCCGACGGCATCACCCGACCCGGACTTCGTCACCCTGCCGAGCGCGCACGACCGCTGGCAGATCGTTGGTCAGACCACGTACAAACCCCTTGTCTCCTCCGCAACTCCACCGACACTGCGCGCCAAGCGCTTCCGCATGTCGAGCATCGGAGCAACGGTCGACATGGCCGGGAACTTCGACGCCCACGTCGACAACGGTGAAGGTCTCGACCTGATCAACTACGTCCACCGGGCGTTCGCCGGGCGCGACATCTTCGTGAAGGTGGTGTACGAGGGGTACCTCTATCCGACGCTCCATCGAGCGGCCCAGGTGACGGTGTCCGAACGCGTTTTCATCGCGCCGACGGGCACCGGGGTTGCCACTGGCCCTGTGGCTTACCTGCAGTCGTACACGTTCCTCGTCGTGAAGGAGAAGTTCCGCCAGTACGGCGGCGACGACGAGTTCGGCCGTCGCTTTCCGTTCACCTCGATCACCATCGATACCGAGTCGTCGCCCCCGATCGCCACGACTGCGTTCCCCGGGATTCCCACGACCAACGCGTACTTCCCGACCGTTGCAGGGGAGGTGTTCCGTTGGTCGTGCACCGTCACCGATCAACTGGGTCAGACCCACCAGGTGCGGATCCCGTTGGCGTTCGTCTTCTCCAGCTATTTCGCCGGCGGTGCACTGAACCGGGCCCAGATCGCTGGTGCGTACGACGCATATTCGAACCGCAACTTCCGACTCATCACCATCGATGGCCTGCGCGTCGGGTTCGCGCCCGAGGATGGCGACGACACCGTCGGCAAGACCAGCTTCCCCACCTTCGGGATCTCGTTCAAGGGACTGTCGGGACTCGGGATCTCCGGAACGCTCGAGTCACTCCTCGAGCAGGGGCTCTCGTTCCCCTCGATGGACTTCGCGGCAGTGAAACTCGACGGCCTCGGCGATCTTGCCGGGATCGGCGGTCTGTTCGGCTTCCAGTTCCCCACGGTGTACCTCGAGAACGGTTTCGGCGGGAACAACCTCGTCGGCAAGGTGTTCGCGAGGATGCTCGACCTCAGCGGGCTGGCCGGACTCTCGCTCCCGAGCCTCGCCAGCCTCGACATCGAGTTCCCCGACCTCAGCCAGATCGGCGGCCTGATCTCACCGAACTTCAGCCTCACGGGCCTGTCGGCCGTGCTCGGCACGTTCGGGGGGAACTGGCCGAGCCTGGCGAGCCTCCCCGACCTCATCGGCGGAGTCAGCGGTGCCCTGCAGTTCAATCCCGCCGACTGGTTCTCGTCGTTCCCGAAGATCCTCGGCGGTATCGACCTCACCGACATCCTCGGATCGTTCACTGGTGGTTCGAGTCTCCCGAGCCTCGATCTCGAGGCGCCCAAGATCCCGGGCCTCACCACCGAGATCATCAACAAAGAGGTCACCGTGCTGGGGGTCACCAAGAAGATCCCCATCGGCATGACCATCAAGTACCGGTGGAGCACCACCAACCTTCAGAACTCGCCGCTCGACATCTTCGAGGCAAGCTTCAGCGACGGAGGTCCCGGCTCTGAGATCGTGATCGCCGCCGAGGCGACGGTGAAGTACGACGTCGACGCCTCGGACTTCACCTCGTCGCCGAGCCTCGCGAAACTCGAGGCCAAGGCAGAGGCCAGCGCAGAGCTGAA
>JAULYZ010000178.1:0-1022 GCA_032117595.1 Acidimicrobiia bacterium
TGATGGAAGTTGCCGCCTGCCTAGCAGGCAACACGACGGCATCTGTAAAGCCCGCATTTACGATGACGCTTTCTCCTCCTGCGGCGAGGGCACCTCCCCCGTCGACGGCCGCTGCTCCTCCCCCGTCGACGGCCACCGGTACTGCCGAGTCGACGGCCGCTGTTGCCGTTTCGGCGCCCGCGAGTGCGAGGGCGTCGATAACCACGGGGGCCAAGACGACCGTGACGATTACGGTGACAATGATGAGGGCGATGATCGCAATGCCGATTCCGACGGCCTTCCAAGGGTGGCTCCTGATCCATATGCCCGTGTTGGTCCTGAGGGCAAAGGTGCACGACGTCGTCGCGGTCTCGGGCCAGTCAAGAGAGCCCTCGAGCTTGCCGACCTTGAACCCGGCAGATTTGCCGTCGATATCGTCGCTCAGCGTGACCGTGTAGTCCCCTCCGGATCCGACACTGACCGTGCGCTTGCTGCACGACTGCACCCCGTCAGGGTCCCACTCCCAATCCGTGAGGTGGACGGTGCAGCCCATGAAGCACTGCTGCTTCGTGACCTTGAGGTGAAGGCCCGATCCCGCCTCAGGGTTGATGTACACCACCGTCTTGCGTTCACCCCGAGCGAGGCTCACCTGCTGCTCTGGCCATTCGTCCTTTGCGCTGTCGTAGGGGCCGATGGGGATGTAGACAAACAGGTCGTTCGTCGTGTTGTTGACCAGGGTGACGGTGTGCACCAGGAAGCCTGTTGCCCGGACACTGTTGCTGTAAGCAAGGTCCGTGAGCTTGTTGTCGACCCTGGTCCCGGCCCTCAACCGGACCTCTTGCGGGCCAAAGAAATAGGGGCCCACCGCTAAGGTTCCGGTGATTTCCCCGCTCGCACTCACCGAGATGTCGACTCCGTCGACAACAAACCAGAGATCGTTTTCCCCTTTCACCTGGAGTCCTACGGCCACCGTGTCCTTGACCACGTTTGGCGGCAATTTGGCCCGCAACTGATAGGTCTTGTTGATCGCATAGGCGGCCACC
>JAULYZ010000178.1:1032-7801 GCA_032117595.1 Acidimicrobiia bacterium
AAGGGTGGTGAGCGGTGTGCCGTCCGGCTTCAGCATCTGGAAACCCCAGTCGCTGGTGGTGGCTACCACAGTTCGCGACGTTTCGAATCCTGTTGCCTGATACACGTTGCTGTAGGCGACGACTTGTTCCGGGTACTTGTTCTGCGCCCTCAACCGGAACTCGTGCGGGCCGAGGAACGCTGCGCCTGCGCCGAACCTCCCTTCGGCGGTCCCGCTCGCATTGGCCGGGAGCCTCATGGGGGCCCCGCTCGCATCGACCACCCCAAGCAGTACGGACTCATTCCAGACCCCGTCCGGCGTCCGTACCTCGAGAACGATGGCAGTTGTGCTCGCAAGCACCTCCGCCGGCACCGTGGCCTGCAACAGATAGATATTGTTGTAGACCAGATAGCCGTTCACCTTCGTGCCGTCGCCCGCATCACGGACTGTGAGTGGCGTACCGTCCAGATTCAGCATCTGGAAGTTCCAGTCGGTGCTGGTTGCTAGGTTCTCCTGCGCCCCGACCGGTGCCGGCGTCGAGTCGGCCGAGCCCGGCGTGTTCGACGAACCACACGCTGCTGCCACCACGGCAAGCACGCTCACCAGTGCCACCCCGACGAGCGACCGCTGCCGAGTCCTTGTGCCCGATCGATGACTCATCGTGCTCTTCCCTGCTCCCAAACCCACGGTGATTTCCCCCAGAAGCCTTCGTTGACGCTCGGTTCGTGGCCGGCGACCCATCCCGGGGCGCACGACTCCAAGGTGAGTGTGACGGGGCGTCGCCTCCGTGGCCTCACCCGAAAAGGGTGATTCTGGGGCAGGCGGCAGCGGCCGGCGCCGCTACCGGACCGAGCCGCTACCGGCCGGCGAACTTCGTGGTCCGCAGGTACAGCAGTCGGGGAATCGTGGCGGCGGCCTCGTACTCGGCGGCCCGGGCGAGGAACCCGGCGGGCGGGGCCGGCTCCTCCATCCGTTCCAGCAGGAGACCGTTGTCGATGAGCGTGTTCAGGTAACGACTCATCGGCCGATGGATGAACGGGATGAACACACCTTTTTCCACCTGCTCGATGGTCTCGTCCTCGATGAGGTAGGGGCCGATGCGCCAGTACTGCTCGGGCGGGTCCAGCACCTGGTCGTCGATCCAGCCGCTGTTGGGGGTCTGGAGCAGGGGGTGGTTGAGGAAGAAGGCGAAGCGGCCGCCGGGGCGCAGCACCCGGGCGACCTCGGCGATGGCCGAGTCCACATCACGGATGTGCTCGAACACGAGGCAGGCGACGACAGCGTCGAAGGATTCGTCGGCGAACGGGAGTGCGGCTGCGCCGGCCCGCGCGAAGGTGGGGCCGCCTGCGCGCTCGCCGGCCACGGCGATCTGGTTCCACGTGGGGTCGATGCCCACCACGGTGCGGGCGCCGAGTCGGGCGAGGAGCCGGCTGATCTGGCCGTCGCCGCAGCCCACGTCGAGCACACGGTCGTACCCGGCGAGCTCGGCGGCGGCAAGCGGGAGGATCTGCTCCTCGTACTCGGGGTCGGCGCCCTCGGTGAAGCCCGCGATCCACCAGTCGGCGTGGCTCTCCCACAGGTCGTCTCGATCCACTCCCACTCCCCCACTGTACGTACTTGCGCTTCTGACGGGCCGGGAGTCAGCGATCGCTGACTTTTCGTTGTTCGAAATCACGAGGCGAGGCGCAGCGCGTGGCGCAGAGTGCGGACCACGTACTGGGGTTCATCCACGATGTCGCTCGTGACGAACTCGATCACGGTCATGCTCGCTCGCTGCAGGTCGTTGCGACGCCGCGCATCCTTGCGTCGCTCCGCATCGGTCACGTGTCCGCGACGACCGCTCACCTCCACCACGACCCTCGTACCCTCGAATTGGAAGTCCACGCGCGCAACGACCCTCGTCGCTTCCCGGAACACCACCTGGCAACGGGGACGGGGCAGACCCGCCTCCCGGATCAGTTCGAGGAACTTTCGCTCGAGCCAACTCTCCACCCCGGCATCGATGAGCACTTGATCCATGCGGCGCACCCCGGACACCCCGGAGTCCCGGATGTCGTCGAGGCGTTCGGCCAGAAGGTGCGGGGTGGTCTTTCGGAGCGACACTGCCGAGTCCACCAATCTCGCCAGGCGCGCTACGGGCAGACGGTGGGCGAGATCGATGATGGTTCGGGTCGGCGTGGTTGCCGGCACCGACCGCAACACCCCGGCTCGCCGGAGCTCCCGAGGGACCGGTTGTGTACCCCAGTCCGGGAGCGGAACGGTGCAACGGTCGACGTCGTCGAGGCGTCGGGCCGAGTGCACGGTGACCCGGCCACCGATTCCTCGGCTGTCGATGACACGAGCGAATTCGACGGTCTCGTCACGCTCGAATCCCGGCAACTCGTGCAGGCGAGCTGCTGACGCTTGGCACACGATCGCACGGCCGTCGAGAAAGAGTGCCGATGCCGCAAGTCGCAGCAGCCACGTAGCGGGTACCCCGGCACCCCGAAATACTCCCGGCGCCATCGACACGAGCGCGCCCGAATTTCGGAGGTGTCGCACCTGGGAATCGCTCATCCCCAGTCGAAGCAGCTGCGAACGCGTCGCAAGACCAACTTGGGCCTCGAGGAGGCGACGAAGAAGTAGTTGTTCCGCTCTCATGACCCGCACTGAGTGCACCGCCGTCACGTGACGGAACCCGAATGCGAAACATCCGCCTTTCGGACAACGAAAAGTCAGCGATCGCTGACTGCCGGCCCGTCAGAACGCGGGTTAGAGGGGGTGGGGGTGGAGGTGGGCGTGGAGGGTTTCGGCAACGGCGTCGGGCAACCAGGTCAGCGACTTGAGCTCCTCGAGCGTCGCCGCCTTCACCTTGTTCACGCCGCCGAGTTCCTTCACGAGCCGCTTCTTGCGGTGTTCACCCAGACCGGGCACGCCATCCAGCACGCTCTTGGTCATCCGCTTCCCGCGCAACTCCCCGTGGAACGTGTTGGCGAACCGGTGCGCCTCGTCGCGGATCCGCTGCAGCAGGAACAGCGCATCGCTCCCCCGCGGCACGTTGACGGGCTCCGACGACCCGGGCAAATACACCTCCTCGAACCGCTTTGCGAGCGACGCCACCGGGATCTCGTCCTCGAGACCGAGCGACCGCACCACCCGGGCCGCCACGCCGAGCTGACCCTTGCCGCCGTCGACGAGCAGCAACTGCGGCGGGTACGAGAACTTCCCCGGCCGATCGCCGATCGGGGTGTCGCGCTCCTCGAGGTACGCCGTGAGCCGCCGCGTGAGCACTTCCTCCATCGCTGCGTAATCGTCGTTACCCGGAACGTCTTTCACCTTGAAACGCCGGTACTCACGCTTGGCGGGCAGGCCATCCTCGAGCACCACCATCGAACCGACGTAATCGGTGCCCTGCAGGTGCGCCATGTCGTAGCACTCGATCCGCAGCGGCGCCTCGGGCAGGCCGAGCAGATCCTGTAGTTCGCTCAGCGCGCGACTCCGGCTGTTGTGATCGGCGGCGCGCCGCATCCGGTGACGCGTGAACTCCTCCTTGGCGTTGCGCGTGACCATCTCGTGGAGCTCGCGCTTGTCGCCGCGCTGGGGCACCCGGATCTGCACCTTCGACCCACGGGCAGCCGACAGCCACTCCTCGTAGATGTCGAGCCCCTCGGGCTCGCACGGCACCAGCACCTGCTTCGGGATCCCGGCGGCGGGGTCGTCACCGTACATCTCCTCGAGGATCCGGTCCACGAGACCGCCGGGCGTGAGGTCCTCCACCTTGTCGACGATGAAGCCCTTGCGCCCCACGACTCGGCCCTTGCGCACGTAGAACACCTGCACCGCCGCCTCGAGGTCGTCATCGGCAAGGCCGATCACGTCGATGTCCTCGCTCCGCTCGGCCACCATCTGCTGCTTCTCGATGGCGCGCTGCACCGCTGCGAGCCGGTCTCTGAGTCGTGCGGCCCGCTCGAACTCGAGGTCCTTCGCGGCCGTCCGCATGTCGCCCTCGAGCCGCTCGACGATCTCGTCGGTGTCGCCCTCGAGGAAGGCGTAGAGCTCATCCACCAGACGCCGGTACGGGGCCGGCTCGATCTCGCCCACACAGGGCCCGGAGCACTTCTCGATGTGGAACAGCAGGCACGGGCGACCGAGCCGCTGGTGCTCGTTGAACTTGCTCGGCGAGCACGTGCGGATGGGGAACGTCCGCACGAGGAGATCGAGGGTGTCCCGGATTGCGTACGCGTGCGCGTACGGCCCGAAGTAGCGCCACCCCTTGCGCTTGCGCCCGCGGGTCACCATGGCCCTCGGCCATTGGTCGTCGTCGCTCACTGCGAGGAACGGATAGCTCTTGTCGTCCCGCAGGCGCACGTTGAACCGCGGCCGGTGCTGCTTGATGAGCGAGTACTCGAGCATGAGCGCCTCGACCTCGTTGCGCACCTCGATCCATTCCACCGACTCGGCCGTGGCAACCATCTGCGCCGTTCGCGGGTGCAGGTTGCGAGCGTCCTGGAAGTAGTTCGACAGCCGGCTCCGCAACGACGAGGCCTTACCCACGTAAATGACGCGACCCTGAGCATCCCTGAACTGGTACGAGCCCGGCGCATCGGGAATCGTCCCGGCCGGGGGTCGCTGCACCATGAGGTGGAGGTTAGAGGGGTAGACGTGAGCGGGACGGCCGAGGTGAGGAGGCCGTCTGGCGCACGGGCCTCTGCATCACCCGAGCACTGCCGACAGGAAGCGGCCCGTGTGGCTGCCCTTCGCCTTGGCGATGGTCTCCGGCGGGCCCTCGGCCACCACGGTGCCACCGCCCGAGCCGCCCTCGGGTCCGAGGTCGATGATCCAGTCGGCGGTCTTGATGACATCGAGGCTGTGCTCGATGACGAGCACCGTGTTCCCCTGGTCCACCAGCCGCGAGAGCACGGTGAGCAGGCGCCGCACGTCCTCGAAGTGCAGACCCGTGGTGGGCTCGTCCAGCAGGTAGATCGTGTGACCGGTGGACCGCTTGGCGAGTTCGGTGGCGAGCTTCACGCGCTGTGCCTCGCCGCCCGACAGGGTGGGCGCCGACTGGCCGAGCCGCACGTAGCCGAGCCCAACATCCATCAGCGTCTGCATGTGACGTGCGATCGACGGCTGGTTGGAGAAGAACCCAACCGCCTCCTCGATGGGCATGTCCAGCACATCGGCGATGCTCTTGCCCTTGAACGTGATGTCGAGGGTGTCGCGGTTGTAGCGAGCCCCCTTGCACACCTCGCACGGCACGTACACGTCCGGGAGGAAGTGCATCTCGATCTTGATGGTGCCGTCACCCGCACATGCCTCGCAGCGCCCGCCACTCACGTTGAACGAGAAGCGACCCGGCAGGTAGCCGCGCACCTTGGCCTCTGCGGTGGTGGCGAAGAGCTTGCGGATGTTGTCGAACACCCCGGTGTAGGTGGCGGGGTTCGAGCGCGGCGTGCGCCCGATGGGCGACTGGTCCATATCGATGACCTTGTCGAGCGACGCAATGCCCTCGATGGTCTTGTGCCGGCCCGGCGCCTCTTTCGACTTGTAGATGCGCTGCATGAGCGCCGGGAGCAGGATGTCTCTCACGAGCGTGGACTTGCCCGACCCCGACACACCGGTGACGGCCACGAAACAGCCCAACGGGATGCGCACATCGATGTTCTGCAGGTTGTGCTCGCGCGCACCGACGATCTTCAGCCACTCCTTGCCCGGCGCACGCCGTTGCTGCGGTACGGGGATGCTGCGCTTCCCGGAGAGGTACTGGCCGGTGACGGACTCCTTCACCTTCTCGATGCCCTTGACCGGACCCGAGTACACCACCGAGCCACCGTGCTCCCCGGCTCCGGGTCCGATGTCGACGATCCAGTCGCTCTCCCGGATGGTCTCCTCGTCGTGCTCCACCACGAGCACGGTGTTGCCGAGGTCGCGCAGGCGCACGAGGGTGTCGATGAGCCGGCGGTTGTCGCGTTGGTGCAGGCCGATGGACGGCTCATCCAGCACGTACAGGGTTCCGACGAGGCCAGAACCGATCTGTGAGGCAAGACGGATTCGCTGTGCCTCGCCGCCCGCAAGCGTGCCGGCAGAGCGCGAGAGCGTGAGGTAGTCGAGACCGACATCGAGCAGGAAGCCGAGACGGGCGTTGACCTCCTTCACCACCCGCTCGGCGATCATTCGATCGCGCTCGGACAGCTGGAGTCCCACGAGGAACTTGGCGGACTCCGAGATGGGCAGGTCGCACACCTCGGCGATACTGCGCCCGTTCACCGTGATGGCGAGCGACGACGGCTTGAGTCGTGCGCCGCCGCATGCCGGGCACGGGATCTCGCGCATGTAGCTCTCGTACTGCTCACGGGCCCAGTCGCTCTCAGCGCTCTCGTGGCGCCGCCGGATCCACGGGAGCACACCCTCGTAGCTCGAGTTGTACTGACGCACCCGCCCGTACTTGTTGCGGTACTTCACCGCAACGTTGCCCTTGGCGCCGTTGAGCACGACGTCTTTCTGCTTGGCGGTGAGCTTCTTCCACGGCACGTCGAGGCGCAGGTTGTGCGTTTCGGCAATGGCCTCGAGCATGCGGTCGTAGAACTGCGTGTGGGCCGAGCGCCACGGGGCGATCGCTCCCTCGTTGATGGAGAGGTCGGGGTCGGGAACGATGAGTTCGGGGTCCACCTCGAAGGTGGTGCCAAGACCATCGCACTTCTCGCATGCGCCGTACGGCGAGTTGAACGAGAAGTTGCGCGGCGCGGGCTCCTCGAACGACGACCCGCACTTGGGGCAGGCGAGGTGCTGCGAGAAGGTGATGGTCTCGGGG
>JAULYZ010000179.1:0-1954 GCA_032117595.1 Acidimicrobiia bacterium
CCCCAGACCGCGTGGTCGTACCCCTCGACGACATAGGGCGTGAGCGCATCCTCGCTCGCGTGACCACCGGGACCGTGCCCGCAGTCGTGGCCCACCGCAATGGCCTCGGTGAGTGCCACGTTGAGCCCGAGTGCAACAGCGACCGAACGTGCCACCTGGGCGACCTCGAGCGCATGGGTGAGGCGCGTGCGTTGGTGATCGTCGGGAAAGATGAACACCTGGGTCTTGCCGGCGAGCCGGCGGAACGCCGATGCATGCAGGATGCGGTCGCGGTCGCGCTCGAAACAGGTCCGGAACCGGTCGGGTTCCTCGGGGGCGAGTCGGTTGCCAGCCCCACTGCTCCGTGTGGCCTCGGGGGCGAGGGCGGTGTGCTCAGCATCTTCCCGCGCAAGGCGGTCGATGATGCCCGGTGCCGACACTGTGGCGCGGGAGTCACGATGGGCAACGGTGACCTGCTCGTTGCCGGGCCCGGACATGCCGAGACCCGCCATCGTCGACGCCCATTTCTCTGCCCGTTCGGAGAGTTCCACGGAGAGAAGCGTAGTGACGGGGTGTTGCACACATCGGCGCAGGGCGCACTCGGTACCCTGAGGCGTCCCCTATGTCCGGTTTCGTCGACGAAGCACAACTGAATGTTCGCGGTGGCGACGGCGGCGCGGGCTGCGTGAGCATGCGCCGCGAGGGCCCCGTCGCGCTCGGCGGTCCCAATGGCGGCGACGGCGGCAAGGGAGGCGACATCTGGATCATCGCCAACCACAACGTCGCCTCGTTGGTGGCGTTCAAGGACTACCCGCACCGTCGCGCCGGTAACGGCACGCACGGACAGGGCAAGGACATGCACGGTCGCCGTGGCGAGGATCTCGAGATCCAGGTTCCCGAGGGAACCGTGGTGCGTGATCTCTACACCGGCGAGGTGCTCGCCGATCTTGTGCACCACGGCGATCGTTGGATGGCGGTGGCGGGCGGCCGTGGCGGGCGCGGCAATGCACGGTTCCTCTCCAACTCACGGCGTGCGCCGATGTTCGCCGAACAGGGCGAGGAGGGCGAGGAACGCTGGCTGCGCCTCGAACTGAAGCTGATGGCCGACGTTGCGCTCGTCGGGTTCCCCAATGCCGGGAAGAGCACGTTCATCTCACGGATCTCGGCGGCCAAGCCGAAGGTTGCGAACTATCCGTTCACCACGCTCGAGCCGCACCTCGGGGTCGTGCGCCTCGACGACACCACCGAGTTCATCGTCGCCGACATCCCCGGGCTCATCGAGGGGGCGGCCGAGGGCAAGGGGCTTGGCCACCAGTTCCTCCGCCATATCGAGCGCGCACGCGCGCTCTGTCTGCTCATCGACCTCGTCCCCGATTCGGGGATCACGCCCGAGGAACAGGAGCGCGTGCTGCTCCACGAACTCGAGGCCTACCGCCCCGAATTGCTCGAGCGGCCCCGGATCGTCGTGGGCACGAAGGCTGATGCCACCATCGCAGAGCTCGATGGATGGGAGGGGCTGCGCATGTCGGCCGTCACGGGGGAGGGCGTGCGCCCGGTGCTCTACCGGATGGCCGAGATCGTTGCCGAGGCGCGCAGTCAGGAGCCCGAGCAGGAAGGCTTCGTCATCCTCCGGCCCGAGCCCACCGGATTCGTCCTCGAGCGCATCGACGAGCACGAGTTCCGCATCGCTGGCCGGGAGGTCGAGCGTGCCGTTGCGCTCAACGACGTGACGGCTCCCGAGTCGCTCGCGTACATCGACAACCGCCTCAAGCGCCTCGGCGTGGCGCGTGCGCTGCAGCGTGCGGGAGCGCGCGAGGGCGACGTCATCCACATCGGTGACTTCTCGTTCGACTACGTCCCGGAGCTGTGATGCGAGTCGTTGCGAAGATCGGGTCGTCGTCGCTCACGGACGCGCTGGGCGTCATCAAGCGTGACGCCATTGCTCAGTTGTGCGACGAGACCGCCGCGCTGGTCG
>JAULYZ010000180.1:0-9219 GCA_032117595.1 Acidimicrobiia bacterium
TTCGAGAACCGGGAACCGGTTCGAACATCGTTTGATCGTCGGGCCGACGGTGAGTCGGGTTCCGGAGCGTTCACTCTGGGTTCCCTGTCGAGGACCGCTCTGTTGACCACGGCATTCCAACGCCTCCGGGTGAGTGACCTGTGCGGATGCGGATGCGGGTGGTACGGATGTCACTGAGTCGGCGAAGAACGGCACTTGCGTGACAAACGGCCCTCCGATGGTGCCACCCCCGTGCTTATCTTCGCTGCATGCAGCGCGAATCGGGTGACGTCATCAGTCTTGGCTTCGGGACTGCCGAACTACTGGACGGCATCGGTGCACCGGTCCTCATCACCTCCCCGGACCGCATAGCGCTCTGGGCGAACGAGCCGTTCGCCGATCTCTTCGGGATCGAGGACGGTGCACCGTCGATCATCGGGCAGGACCTGCGGCCTCTTGCGGTACGGGTCAGTGTCCACTATCGAGACCCGCAGGCCTTCCTCGACGGCATCGCTCGGGCCATCGACGCGCAGGCACCGATGGCGGTGGATGTGCTCGAGCGACGCGACGGTCGCTTTGTGTCCCGCTCGTTCTCGCCGGTCAAGGTGGACGGCGAGGTCGTCGCCTTTGTCTGGCGATACGACGATGTCACCGAGATCCACCGGCGCACCGTGGCACTCGAGCGGTCGAGTTCGGTGCTGCAGGCGATGGTCCGTGCGCATGGCCCACTCGTCCGGGAATCGTCGAGCCGCGAGGTGTTCTCCGAGTTGCTGGGCGGGCTCATCGACGTGACTGAGTCTGCGTACGGCTTCATCGGCGAGGTGCACAGCGACTCGCAGGGCCCCTTCCTCCGCTCCTGGGCGATCTCCGACATTGCGTGGGACCACGCCACCCGCGAGTTCTTCCATGCGGCGATGCGCGACCACGGCTTCCTCGAGTTCCGCCGACACGACTCGCTCTACGGTGCGACGCTCCTCACCGGGGAGGTCGTGATCTCGAACGATCCCTCACACGATTCGCGTGCAGGCGGACTCCCGAGCGGTCACCCGCCGCTCGGCGCGTATCTGGGGCTGCCGATCCTGCGCAACGGCGTGATGATCGGTATGGCCGGGCTCGCAGGTCGTGTCGGCGGCTACGACTCCGAGATGGTGGAGCGGGTGCAGCCCCTGCTCTCGGCGTGTGGATCGATGATCGAGGCATGCTCGATCGACCGCGAGCGCCGTGCTGCGGAGACAGCGATGCGCAATGCGCTCGTCGCAGCAGAACACGCGAACGCATCGAAGACGCGCTTGCTCGGTCGTGTGAGCCACGAGTTGCGCACCCCGCTGAACGCGGTACTCGGCTTCGCGCAACTCCTCGGCCGGTCGGTCGACGATGAGCGTGCAGCGCGCTGGGTTGCCCAGATCGAACAGGCCGGCCATCACGTGCTCGGTCAGGTGGAGGATCTCCTCGACCTCGCCGCTGCCGAGACCGGGAGCCTCGGCGTCGACGTCGGGCCGATCGAGGTGGACGCACTCGTCGGATCCGTGCTCGACCTGGTGTCGCCAATCGCCGTCGAGCAGCGCGTGGTGATGTCGCACGAGCGCAGCGGTCTGTGGGTGGAGGGCGATGTGGACCGCCTGCGTGTGGTGCTGCTCAACCTGGTGTCGAACGCCATCAAGTACAACCGGCCGGGTGGCACGGTGCACGTGTCGGCCAGCGCTGCGGGGGGTCGTGTGCACCTCAGCGTGAGCGACGACGGCCCGGGCATTCCGGAGCACCAGATGGAGGAAGCATTCGCCCTGTTCGAACGGCTCGATGCAGCCGGCCGGGGAGTGCCGGGAGCGGGCTTGGGCCTCGCCATCGCCCGCGAATTCACCCGGGCGATGCGCGGTGAACTCCGCGGCCGTGTCCGCGAGTCCGGGGGAGTCGAGATGATCGTGTCGCTCGCGCAGAGCGAACGGGGAGGTACTGCCGTGGTCGATGAGCCGCTCCGCCCGTGGGTGCTCTACGTGGAGGACAACGCGATGAATGCCGAGCTCGTCACGGACTTCCTCACCTCCTTCGAGGAGGTCCCGGTGGAGGTTGCGCCCACCTTGGCCGATGCCCGTCGGATCCTCGCAGCGCGAGCCCCGTCCCTCGTCCTGCTCGACCTCAACCTGCCTGATGGCTTCGGTGGCGACCTCGCCGCCGAACTGCTCCAGCGGTCACCGGACATCCCGGTGGTGCTCGTCACCGCCGACCTGTTCGCCGCCCAGGACCTCGAGGCCACCATGCCGGCCCTCGCGGGCACCCTCGTCAAGCCGTTACGCCTCGACGACCTCAGCAGTGTGGTGAAGGCTCACGTGCAGCCCTGAGCCCGACTGCACCGTCGGTCTCGTCTCTTGCCGCTGTCTGGCTACTCGAGCCCGAGCAGCGCCGGGAGCGCAGTGCGGCGCAGTTTGCCGGTGGCGGTGTGGGGCAGTTCGTCCACCATGAAGTACTGCTTGGGCCGCTTGTGCGGAGCGAGGTGTGCGCGTGCGTGGGCGTCGAGCGACGACGGGGTTGCGGTGCCGATGACGGCTGCACAGACACGTTGTCCCCAGTGCTCGTCGTCCACCCCGAACACGGCGACACTCGCCACACCGTCGGCGCGCGCCAGCACGCTCTCGATCTCGGCCGGGTACACGTTGACGCCCCCGGTGATGATGAGATCGTCGCGCCGCCCGTCGAGGTAGAGGTAGCCGTCGTCATCGATCCGACCGAGGTCGCGGACGGTGAACGCCCCGAATGACTCGGGTCGCGCCGGCGGCCTCCACGCCAGCGCCGTGCGTTCAGGGTCGCGCCAGTACTCCCAGCGCGCCCAGTTCGGCACGTCGCACCAGATCGTGCCGTCGTCGTCGACGCTGAGGAATCGACCGCGCCGTGCCCGCCCGACGGTGCCGGGTCGTTCGAGCCACTCGGTGGCGGGGCAGGCCGTGAACTGCCCCTCGGTCGAGCCGTAGAACTCCCAGAGTCGCTCGGCGCCGAAGGCATCGATGGCACGTCGCTTGAGCGTCTCGGGGCACGCGGCACCCGCATGTGCAACGAGGCGGAAGTTGCCCAGGTGGGGGAGCGACTGCTCGCCGAGTGCGAAGAGTCGCTGGAGGTGCGAGGGCACCATGAAGGTGGTGTTGGGCGCGAGTTCGGCAATGGTGCGCGCCACGACTGCCGCATCGAAGGGCCCCGGGAGGATCACGGTGCCGCCGACAGCGAGCGTCGCTGCCGAGAAGCGGATCGACACCGAGTGATAGAGCGGTGAACAGACGAGGTGGAGATCGTCAGCGGTGAACTGCCAGAGGTCGATCTCCTCGTCGAGGAGTGCGGCCGCATCGCTCTCGTCGAGTACACCGCTCCACACGCCCTTGGCGCGCCCCGTGGTACCCGACGTGTAATGCATCGGTCGGGCGAGTGGCCACAGTGCGATCTCGACAGGTGTTGAGTCGACGAGTTCGGCGAGGAGCACGTCGTCCACGACGAGTGCCGGGTCTGCGTCGTCGAGCAACGCAGCGCGCTCGGCCGGCAGCAGTGCTGCGTGGGTCAGCACAGGGACGATTCCCGAGCGCAACGATCCGAGGATCGCGCACAGCATGTCGGCACCGCTCGAGCACACGAGTGCCACTCGGTCCCCGGTGCGCAGTCCACGACGTGCGAGTCCGCCGGCCACACGTCGCGCCCGGTCGTCGGCATCGGCGCTCGTGAGGATCTCGGTCACCTCGGCAGTGTGGCGGGTTCGGAGCATCCATCGCCAGCCTCATTGCGAGGTCTGCGCCCGACGGTGACCGTTACGGTGCGTCGGGCTTCCCGCGCGAGACCAACAGGGGGGTGCTCATCGTGGAGGGTCCACGTGGGCGGTGCAGGGGGTTGGGCAACCGGGTCGGGTCGGCGTTGATCGTGCTCGCATCGGTGGTGCCCATCGGGATACCGACGAGGGACGGTGCGGTTGCGATCTACTTCCGGAGCACCGCTGAGTTCCTCGTGCTCAAGCGATTGCGCTCGGGCGGGTACGACTGGAGCGACGATGGTTGTTCGGTGCCGACACGGCTCCAGATGTCGGTGCGCGCAATGCGGTACGCGGCCTACGTGTTCGTCGACGAGTGCCGCCACCACGACTTCGCCTACCGAAACTTCGGCGGACGCCTCGGCCTCGACCGCTCCGATGCCCACCGGGCTGTTGTCGACCGCCACTTCTACGAGCAGATGAAGCGACGTTGTCGCCGTCTGGGGCGCGGCCGCATCCAACGAACCGTGTGCAGGGTCAATGCAGGCGTGTTCTACGCGGCCGTGCGCGCGTTCGGCTCGTTCGAACGGCCGTCGACGCGTTCGGGGATCAGAGGCGCTCGATGATGGTGCCGGTTCCGAGACCGCCACCGCAGCACATCGAGATGAGGCCGTAGCGGCCGTTGGTGCGCTCCAGCTCGTACAGCGCCTTGGTCATGAGGAACGCACCGGTTCCACCCAGAGGGTGACCGAGTGCGATGGCGCCACCGTTCGGGTTGGTGCGCTCGGGGTCGGCACCCACGGCCTTCTGCCAGGCCAGCACCACCGAGGCGAACGCCTCGTTGATCTCGAAGGTGTCGATGTCGCCGATCTTCATGTTGTTGCGGGCGAGGAGCCGCTCGGTGGCGTCGATGGGGCCGGTCAGCATGAGCACCGGGTCAACGCCCACGAGGCAGGTGTCGACGACCCGTGCACGGGGACGCAGGCCCAGCTTGGCCGCCTTCTCCTCGGTCATCATCAGCACGGCCGCTGCGCCGTCGCTGATCTGCGAGGAGTTGCCCGCCGTGTGCACCGCAGGGTTGCGGTCGAGTACGGCCTTCAGGCTTGCGAGCTTCTCGAGCGAGGTCTCACGGATGCCTTCATCGCGCTTTACGCGGTGGGTGGTGCCCGTGGGCTTTCCCTCCTCGTCGACATCGGGCGCGTCGAGCTCGATGTACTGCCCGTCGAACCGTCCCTCGGCCCACGCCCGAGCGGCACGCTGCTGCGACGAGAGACCGAAGGCGTCGGTGTCCTCGCGCGAGATGTTCCACTTCTCCGCGATGCGCTCGGCTCCCTCGAACTGCGAGGTGAACTCGTACTGGGCGAAGTAGCCCTTCGGAACCGGCACGCCGAGCCCGAGCTTCTTGGACGAGTTGATGCCGATCGGGATGCGGCTCATGATCTCCACACCGCATGCCATGGAAACGTCGACGACGCCCGAGCCCACGAGCGACGTGGCGAGGTTGGTGGCCTGCTGGCTCGACCCGCACTGGGTGTCCACGGTGGTGGCGGCCGAGCTCATCGGCAGGCCCGCCGAGAGCCATGCGGTGCGTGTGATGTTGAACGACTGCTCGCCAACTTGGCTCACGCATCCGCCCACGACCTGCTCGATGAGGGCGGGGTCGATGCCGGTGCGGTCGACGAGCGCCTTCTGTACTGCGCCGAGCGCCTCGGCCGGGTGCAGGGTGGAGAGCCCGCCGCCACGGCGGCCAATCGGGGTACGGACGGCGTCGACGATCACAACGTTGGACATGGCGGCGAGTGTAGGTCGCCATCTGTGACATGCTCGCAGCCGATGGGCGAGTTGCTGATGTACGGAAAGTTCGTTCCCCTCGTGGAGGTTCCCGCCGGCGCGGGCCGAGGTCGGTACTTTCACGTCGTAGGGTCCGCGATCTGGGAGGCCGACGAACCGGCGCACCCGTCGTGGCGCCTGCACTTCCTCGGGATGATGGGTGACACCCCGTGCTGGGCGGTCGACGTGCCGCACGGTGAGGACCCTGCCGACGGCGCCTCACTCGACCTGTTCAGTTACTTCGGTCGTGCCCCCGAACTCGATTGGCTCGTTGCGGGTCGGGCGGTACAGCTCGTCGACTGGGCCCGTTCGCACCGCTTCTGCGGCCGGTGCGGTTCGGCCACCGAGGTGGCGCCCGGCGAACGGGCGATGCGCTGCCCATCGTGCAAGCTGCTCGCGTTCCCGCGCCTCGCTCCGGCGATCATCACCCTGGTGACGCGCGGCGACGAGGCGCTCCTCGCGCGAGGCGTGCAGTTCCGTGCGCCGCTCTACTCGACCCTCGCCGGGTTCGTGGAGGCCGGTGAGTCGCTCGAGGACGCCGTGCACCGAGAGGTCCTCGAGGAGGTGGGCGTGCACATCAAGAACGTCCGCTACTGGGGCAGTCAGCCGTGGCCGTTCCCGCACTCGCTGATGCTCGGGTTCCATGCCGAGTGGACGAGCGGCGACATCGAGATCGACCCGAAAGAGATCGTCGATGCACAGTGGTTCCACCGCAACTCGTTGCCCAACATCCCGCCGCGCATCTCGATCGCACGCAAGCTCATCGATGCGTGGCTCGCCGGCGAGGTCTGACCGGGGCGTAATCCCGGCTACTCAGCCTTGCCGACGGGTTGACCGTCGATGATCTGGTCGAGGTACTCCGACATCCCGTAGCCGGCGCGCCCTGCGTGCTCGCCGCCGGAGATCTCCCAGCGTGTCATGCCCTCGGAGATTCGCGTGACGAGCCAGTTGCCCTCGGGGTCCTGGCGGCGGTTGCGCAACGGGATGAGGCTTGCTACCTCGCCGGTGAAGGTCCACTCCTTGCCCGACTTGGACGAGCGCAGCAGGCCCGTGATGCGCTGGTGGTAGGAGTCGTCGCCGACGAACTCGGTGGAGAGCTCGGCGTGGTCGCACACGTGCAACTGGCCGCCGTCCCACACGAACCCCCCGCGGGTGCCGGGGCCGTCCTTCTTGGCCACGCGGCTCGCCATGAAACCGAGGTCGTTGCCGAAGCTCGCCGTGAGCCAGCGGTAGTACCACGGCGCCTGCCAGTAGCGCGGGCCCCAGGAGTGGTCGCGCAGGCCGAAGCCATGGATCTCCCACTCCTCGTCGCCGACGCGAATCGTGCCGTTGGCCTCGACGAGCTGTTCGTAGTGGCCCTTCGCGAACTCCTCACCCGGTGCCTCGTGCGGCGTGTCGGGCTCGCCGCCGAACATCGAGGGTCGACCCTGCCCGGTGAACGTGAGATGCACCTCGGCCTCTGCGTACGGGTTGTTCTTGAAGGCGTCGCGCGGCTCGACCATCTGCTTCGGGTCGTCGAGCACCACCACCTTGCCGGTGTAGTCGATGCGCAGCTCCTCGAAGGGAGTGACCATCGTCCATGTGAGGCCGGCCGCATCGAGCCGGTCGTTGTTGTCGATGTTGGGGCGCTTGAACATGAAGCCCACCCGACCGCCGGGCAGGTAGAGGCACACCGTCATCTCGGCGTAGCCCTCGTTGGCGCGGTTGCCGGTGCGGAACCATCCGCCGACCCCCGAGCTCGGGTCGAAACAGTTGATGTACATGCTCTCGTTGAAGTTCGACTCGGGGCCGAGTTCGTGCATGTATTCGTCGGATGGATCCAGGCGTACTCCCATGCGGCGAGCATAGGTGCGGTACTCCGCAGGCGCTCAGGTGGATCGGCGACGTCGGCGCGGCGGAGCAGTGGCCGCTTCCATCTCGGGCGAGAAGAGCGAGAGTTGCTCCCAGTCGCGTTCGGTCACCGGTTCCCAGCGGGTGACGCCGCGCGTCACTCGGCAGACCTCGAGCAGTTCGGGTCGGATGCATCGGCTGGCACCCTTGGAGTCGCGCAGTGTGACACTGCCGTCGCGCTCGCGCCCTTCCACGGCGGCCTCCTGCCAGTGCTGGCCAGCCGCTCGCCGGAACCGCACGCGGTCGCCGACCTCGAGCCCCAGTTGACCCAGACCCGGCGGGACGGGTGCCGGCGAGTCGGGTGCTGGCGAGTCGGGTGCGCCCGCGTCGGCCGAGGTCGGTTCGGCGGGAGCGGAACGACCGTCGACGTGGCGGGCGGACTTCTGGCGCTTGGTGGCCACGGGTGTCAGGTCATCTCCGTGACGCGGGCCTGGAGGCGCCGCATGCCCTCGAGCCAGCGGTCGATGTCGTCGGCCTTGCGCTGCACGAACGCGCGCACCTCGGGATGGGGGAGCACGAGAAAGCGTTCGGCCTCGATGGCCTCAAGGGTGACGTCGGCAACGGTCTCGGGCTCGAGCACTGCGCCGGCCATCTTCACGGTGGCGGCACCGACATTGTCGACGGCACCCGCTGCGGGGGGCCCGTTGAGCAGCATGGTGTTCACGCCCATCGGGCACAGGCAGCTCACGCGCACGCCGCGGTCGCCGTAGGTGATGGAGAGCCACTCCGCGAACGCAACCGCTGCGTGCTTCGACACGCTGTACGGCGCCGAACCGATCTGGGAGAGCAGACCGGCAGCCGATGCAGTGGAGCAGAAATAACCCTCGCCGCGTGCGACCCAACCGGGGACGAGGATCCGTGCTGCGTACACATGCGACATCGTGTTCACCTGCAGCACGCGCTCCCACACATCGTCGGTGGTGTCGAGATCCGTCCCTGCGCCGATGCCCGCATTCGCGAAGAAGAGATCGATCGGGCCGAACGCCGCTTCGGCCTCCGCGATGAGTTGTGCATTGCCCTGCGGGGTGGAGACGTCGCAGACGACGCCGAGTGCAGAGCCGGGGCGTTCGGTGTTCATCTCGGCGACGGTCTGTGCAACGTCGTCGGGGAGCAGGTCGGCCACGACCACGCCGCGGGTTCCGGCGCGCTGGAATCTCATGGCCAGGGCACGACCGATTCCTCGACCTGCTCCTGTGACGACCGCTACACGATCCGACAACTGCATGAGTGCATCGTAGGGAGATCGAAACGCGCGTTCCGGGACGGGTGACGGTCGCGCGTCCGGGGACGGCGGTACCATGACGAATAACTCCGTTCCCGGGGACTACCGTGGCGGAGAGAGAGTTCCTGCGGTGTACGCCGCAGGACAAAGGAGGAGCGATGACCGAGACTCGGGAAGCCGAAGTGATTCAGGAAGCCCTGCAGATCATCGACAAGGCACTCTCGGAGATGCTCCATCGCGAACTGGTCTCGAGCAACGAGGTTGCCGACGTGCTGCTCGACCTTCGCTCGCTGCTCACTCGGCAGCACGCACTGCAGACGCAGTAACACCAGCGCCCGGGTACGGGCCGCAGTGTCGCCCTCAGATGTAGGGGCGCGCCCGCGTCAGCGGGCCCGAGCGAGTTGACGCATCGCCTGCTGCAGATGTGCGGCGAGACGGTCCGGGTGCTCGACGGCCGCACGATCCACGTGCAACCCCATGTCGAGGCTGCCGTTGTACGACATCACGGTGAGGTTGAACGCCACTCCGGCGATCGGTCCGAGCGGGAAGTTCGCCAGCACCGCTGCGCCGCCCACGAAGA
>JAULYZ010000181.1:0-3397 GCA_032117595.1 Acidimicrobiia bacterium
GTTGAAGTCGTGGACCATCGTGGGGCCGCCGACGGTGATGGGTTCCACCTGCACGAGTTCGCCGGATGCAGACACCCGGAGGTAGGTGAGGTAGGGCTCGAGGAAGGAGTAGCCGAACGCAAGCATCTCGCCGGTGGTGGGGCAGATCTTCGGGTGCGCTGTGAACGGACCCTTGAGGACACCGCTGTAGTCGGTGGCACCGACGGTGTCGAGGTTGCCGTCGAGCACGTACGGGAAGTGACCTTCCTCGAGCGCCAGGATCTTGCCGGCGTGGCCGACAATGTGCGTGTTCGCCTTCGAGCAGCGCATGTCGAGCATCACGTTCGGGTCGAGGATGTTCAGTTCGGGATTGTCGAAGAACGGCGTGCGCACGTACCGGTTGCGGTACCACTCGGCCTTGCCGCCACGGATACGAACACCGTGGATCATGCCGTCGCCGAAGAACGGGTGGCTGCTCATCCCGGTGATGGGGTTGGCGCCGTTGCGGAGGTAGCGCCCGTCGAGCTCGGCGGGAAGCTTGCCGATCACGTTCAGCTCGCTGAGTGTGCGCTCCTCAGATACCGGCGCGCCGTTGCCGCGGAGGTGGACGGGAACATCATCGGTCATTGCCATGGCGGGACCCCCCAAAGGTCGTCAGGTATGCCCGAGGCTACCAACCCTGCTTCCGGGCGTCGCCCCCGGGGACATCCCACTGCACCCAAAGTTCCTTCATGGCCCGCAGGGTCACGTTCGGGTGATGGCTGAAATCGTTCCTGCCGGGAGAGAACCGCAGGTTCGCCAGGCGCTCGAGGATGGCCGTGAAGGCGATGTTCTGCTCGAGCCGGGACAGTCCGGCGCCGGTGCAGTGGGTCTCGCCCAGCGAGAACGCCATGTGGCGCGGCGCATTGGAGCGGTCGAGATCGAACGTGGCCGGACACGAGAACATCCGCTCGTCACGGTTGCCGGCCGCGTAGCGCAGGTGCAGGTTGGATCCCTTCGGAATCGGCACTCCCCCGATCTCGGTGTCGACTGCGGCAGTACGCACCATGCCCATCGTGGGCGACTCGCAACGGAGGCTCTCCTCGACGAAATTCTTCACCTTCGCCGGGTTCCCCCGCAGCGTCTCGTACACACCGGGCACCGAGAGCGCGAGCCACAGCCCCGAGGTGAGGGCGAACGTGGTGGTCTCGTTCCCGCCGATGTAGAGGTGGTCGACCATGTTGATGATCTCGGCGTCGGTGAGCGGACGTTCACCGTTGAACCTGGCCTCGTTCACGAAGTACGAGATCACTGACTCGTCGGGATTGGCGCGCTTCTCCTTCATCGTCTCGAAGATGAAGTGCTGGAACTCCACACCCTTCTCGCCCGCGTACACCTCTTCCTCGGGCGTGAGGCCACCGCGGAATGGGAGTACCCACGCTTCGGAGTACACCTTGAGGCGCGGGATGTCTTCGGGTCGGAATCCCATCATCGCCGTGATCACCCTGACTGGGAGCGGGATGGCGAAATCCTTCACGAACTCGCTCTCGCCGGCACCGACCATCGCGTCGAGCAGTTCGTTCACGATCCCCGTGATGAGACCGCGGCGTTTCTCGGCCCCGAACGGGGTGAAGAACGGGTCCGCGATGTCGCGGTACTTCTTGTGCTCGGGCGGGTTGCTGCCGAGCACACTGCGCCGGGGCCAACC
This sequence comes from Acidimicrobiia bacterium, assembly GCA_032117595.1. Lineage (GTDB taxonomy): Bacteria > Actinomycetota > Acidimicrobiia > Acidimicrobiales > Ilumatobacteraceae > WLJO01. The sequence goes on from JAULYZ010000181.1 coordinate 1,667, forward strand.
CTTGGACTCGTAGATGTCCTTCACCCGTGTGGACGCCCCCGATGAGGGGGTTGCCTCGCTCGCCCCGCGCAGGAACACGTCGGTACGCCGGAGCACCTCGTGGATGTCGTCGTAACGCGTGAGCACGAAGGTGTTCGTTCCCGGCATCTGCCACACCGGGGCCTGCTCACGGAGCAGGTCGTAGGTGGGGTACCAGTCCTCCTGGGTCGACGGGTCGAAGAAATTGACCTCGTCGAGGGTCGTGGGGTGTCCGGGTGTCGGGCTCATGTGTTGGGGCCTCCTCGTCGATCTGGTGGGGTTCGCCGTCGTCGATGCATCACTGGCCGCCCGCGATATCGCGGTACTGCTCGCGAAGTTCGCGCTTGAGCACCTTGCCGCTCATGCCACGCGGGAGCGGCTCGTCGATCACCACCACGTGGCGGGGCAGCTTGAAGTCGGCGAGTTGCGAGCGGCAGTGCTCGAGCACGGTGGAGCGGTCGATGGTCGCGCCGGGGAGCGCACGGACGAGCGCGAGCGGTGTCTCGCCCCACTTTCGGTCGGGCACACCGATGACTGCGCACTCGGCAACGCCGTCGAGTGCTGCAAGCACCAATTCGATCTCGGCGGGGTACACGTTGAGCCCGCCCGAGATGAGCATGTCCTTGGCCCGGTCGACGATGTACACGTAGCCCTCGTCGTCCATGCGGGCGAGGTCACCCGTGCGCAGCCAGCCGTCCATCAGGGTTGCTGCGGTGGCCTCGGGAGCGTTCCAGTAGCCGACCATCACCTCGGGGCCCTTGATGATCAGTTCACCCACCGCTCCGGTCGCAACATCCACGAGCGCATCGTGGACATCGGGGTCGACGAACCGGACCCGGGTATGCATGAGCGGCCTGCCGCAGGAGCCCACCTTGCGCCGTGCGTCGTGTGCCGGGAGCCAGCAGCTGATCCCGCAGCCCTCGGTGAGGCCGTAGCCCTGACTCATCGGCAGTCCCGCAGCCTGAAGCCGGACGATGAGTGCCTCGGGTACGGCCGCTCCACCTGCACCCATCACCTGTAGCGACGACAGGTCGTACTGCGCGAAGTCGGGGTGCTGCAGCATCATGTCGAAGATCACCGGCACCGCTGCAAAGCTCGTGATGCGCTCGGACTCGATCACCTGAAGGATCCGCAGTGGGTCCACCATGCGATCGAGCACGAGGGTGGCCCCTGCGGTGTACGTGGGCGCCCACACCGAGACGAGCCCACCCGTGAAGCTGAGCGGGAACGGCAGGTACACACGTGATGCCGGCGTGACGCCCTCCGAGCACTCACGGTTGTACGCCATGGTGAGCACACCGCCGTGGGTGAGCATTGCTCCCTTGGGTGACCCTGTGGTCCCGCTCGTGTAGCAGATGTAGGCAACATCGTCGCGGGCGACTGGTGCGTCGGGATCGGCATCGATGTTCGAGCGAAGGGATGCGAACTCAGTGCCGAACCCTGGCGCAAGGCCGATCCGATCAACGGCGATCGCTGCAGTGTCGAGGGCATCGGCAGCAACTCCGGCGAGTTCCCCGTCCGCCACGACTGCACGGCAACCAGCATGTTCGACGATGTACCGCAACTCAGGAGCAGTCAGCCGGACGTTGAGCGGCACGAGGATGGTGCCGATCTTGTATCCGGCAATCGTGAGCTCGAGATACTCGATGCAGTTCGACGCGAGGATCCCGATTCGGTCGCCGCGCTGGAGCCCGAGGGCGAGCAGACCATTCG
>JAULYZ010000182.1:0-2033 GCA_032117595.1 Acidimicrobiia bacterium
CTGGGCGGACTAGGGCGGCCAATCAGCACAACAGCCGCGCCAACTCCAGAGGGTAGGAGACCAGGACTGCCTGTAGGTCAGAGGACCTACCCCGAGCTATGCACGGGTGGCAGCCTAGTCACGCAGGGCGACCATCCTGGTGAGACAAAACGTCAGTGAGGCCAATCCCCTAGCCGGTGCCCTTGAGCATAAAGGGGACCCTCGGGAACGCCAGCACCACCGTCGACTTCTCTGCGACGGGTGTCCAGCCGCTGAGCGAACGCGTGGTCATCCGGGCCACTGGGGCTGTGCTCACCCGGAATGCCGACTACACGATCGATTACGCGACCGGTGTGCTCACCATGCGGACGTCTGCCTACAACGGCCGGACTGCCGAGATCGAGTACGTGCCCGACAACGTCACCCGTCAGACCCAACTCGCCAATGCCAGGTCCTTCCACGTGTCGTCGACCGCACGTCCGCAGCCGCCTGTCGTCCGCGATGTCATACCCACCTTCTCCGACACCGCATGGCAACCGGTGAAGAGCAAGTTCGGCAGCGTCGTTGGGCGCAAGCGCACCCGACGTGGTCGCGTGCTGCGCGTCTACCTCGAGCGCCCGTGGTACTCCAGCGGCGATGACGAAATGTTGGGTGTGGTGCTGCTGCCGTCGCCCTTCGTGCTCTTCGGGTCCCGGCCGGGCTATGTGGCCCCGCCTCCCTCCACGGGTCTGCCCAAGGCCCCCCAGCAGGTGTTCACCTCGGCGTGGGGTCGTGATCCACTTCGAGTCGGCTCGCCAGCTCGTGCCACGCTCAACGGAGCGAACTTCCCGCTCGCAACGGCGAGTCCCTTCCACCTCACCAAGTGGGTGCAGAACCTGAGCGTCCCGGGAACGAGCCAGAAGGTCACCGTGGTCCCGCACTCCGTGGCGTACGACGAGGATCAACAACTCTGGTACTCCGACATCGAGATCGACCTCGGTGACGCATACCGCCCCTTCGTCCGACTGGCCCTTGCACGCTTCCAGCCGTACTCCCTTGCCGACTGCCACCTCTCGGCGGTGACCCTCATCGACACCGCACAGCTGTCGCCCACCCGCAACCTCACCGTGATGGGTACTTCGCAGATCCGAACGGTGTCGATCACCGGCCCGATGTACAAAGACGCAGCCACAGGCATCCCGCAGACGTCCCAGTCAGAAGCCAACCGGGTGGTGCATGCGAGTGTGCCGCCGCGTTTTGAGATCACGGTGCAGCATCGCCCTGCAGCGCTCGCGAGCCGTCCGGACTTCGACTCGCTCGGCTGGGAGGACATCCTCGACCCTGTCGGTGGCAGCGAGGTTGGGGGCCAACCCGCCTTGCAACCACGTACCTATCTCATGACCCCGGCATCAGGGACGAACCTCAACGGGATCGGCAAGTTCGTGGCGACGAATGTGAATGTCGCCTCGCCGTCGACACAGAACGGGGCGATGCAGGTGCGCTTGGTCATCCGTGAGTTCGAGCGCGACACGCGGTCGATCTTCCATCTCCTGGCCGCGGTGACGAATCCGTCGTTCGGTTATCGCCAGCGGCTGGCGTTCATGGACACGTTTGTTATCGGTTGAGGTCTCACGAACCGGCACGTCACGGAGGGGAGCGTCAGCGTCTCGGCAGTGCTGCGAATCACGCTCTGCCGTGCGACCGCAGTTCAAGCGTGACCCCATCGAGTTCCCACCGCTTGAGCACCTCGGGGTAGAGCGAGGTAATCCAGGAGCGCCGTGACGTCGCGGATTCACTCGTGGTGAAGCTCGTCCCGCGGAGCACCAGCCAGACTCGGCTGGGTTCCTCGGAGAGACCTCGGAGGCCATATGGATTTGCTGGATCATCGGTCGGCACGAGAGCGATGATGCTGTCGGGTGACTCGAGATAGCGCCCCAGCGTGATGGACGTGTGCCCGTCCACGTCGATCACCGCATCGCCGTCGGTCACCGATGCCTCGATCAAACGGGCGGCACTGCGGAAGTCCTCGAGGGCCGTCTGTGTGGTGGATGATGGCCTGACGATGGCGCCCACCA
>JAULYZ010000183.1:0-25071 GCA_032117595.1 Acidimicrobiia bacterium
ATCAGTGACCTCGACCCCCTCGAGGAGGCGCCGTATCCCTGCATGATGTTGCTCGGCGAGCACCTCGGTAGGCGCCATGAGCGCTCCCTGGTGACGCCCCTGCACCGCAGTAAGCATTGCTGCCACGGCGACCACGGTCTTTCCGGCGCCGACATCGCCCTGGAGCAGTCGATGCATCGGATGCGGACCAGCAAGATCGGATGCGATCTCGTCGATTGCCCGGCGCTGCGCACCAGTGAGCGGATAAGGCAGGCGCTCGATGAACGAGTTCACCAGACCGCCGCTGGTGTCGTGCCGGATGCCCAACGACTCCCGCTCGAGTGCACGCTTGCGCATCACCAGCACGAGCTGCACCCGGAACAACTCGTCGAATGCCAGTCGCCTGCGGGCAAGATCCTTGTCGCGCATGGTGTCGGGCTGATGAATCGAGCGGAACGCAAGGTCTCTGCTGATCAGCCCGAGTGGGGCCGTGACCGAGTCAGGGAGCGGATCGACGATTCCCCGTTCGCGGCAACGCTCGAGCGCATTCTCCACCCAGCCGGCGAGTTCCCACGTCGTGAGTTGTGCCTTCTCGCTCTGTGGGTAGATCGGCACGATTCTCCCCGTCCGATCACCGATGAGATCCACGATGGGGTTCGTCATCTGGAGGCCGCCGCGGTAGCTCTCCGACTTCCCGAACAGCGCCACGGTGAGCCCCTCGCGCAATTGCCGCTCACGCCACGGCTGGTTGAAGAACACCGCATGCAGTCGTCCGGTCCCGTCGCCAACGGTTGCAGTCACCATCGTTCGCCGGTTCCGGGTGGTGCGTTTCACCACCTCGCGCACCGTGACGAGCACGAGCGCCTCGGTGCCGACCTCGAGGTCGGCGATGCGCGCCTCGTTGGTGCGATCGACCCAACGACGCGGGTAGGTCGTGATCAGGTCGAGGACCGACTCGATACCAACATCGACCAGTGCTGCCCGACGCTTGTCGCCGACGCCCTTGATGCGCTCCACCCCAATGTTGGAGAGCTCACGGAACGTCAGACCCGCCACCGACTACTCGACCCCGATGAGATACGGGTACAGCGGCTGACCGCCTCGGTGGACCTCCACACCCGCACCAGGACGGTTCTCGCCCAGCCACGCCAGCAGGCTGCGGGTCGTGTCGGCGGGCGCGTCAACCCCCTCGATCAGCGTGACGATCTCGGCGAGCGGGGGCACGATCTGCTCGAGGAGCGAGAGTGTTGCTCCTTCGAGGCTGCCCGACACCGCAACGATCCCGTCGCCACGCACCAGTCCGATCCAGTCGCCCGCCGTCACGCTCCGACCGCCCGTCTGCACGTCCCGAACAGCCTGCGTGACCTCACCAGTCACCACTGAGGCGGCTGCCTCGGTCATTTCCTCGGTATTCGACTCCGCATCGGCAACCGGGTCGTACACCACCAGTGCAGCAAGTGCCTCGGGCATCGAGTGGGTGGGCACCACGCGTACTGTCTTGGTGCTCAACGAGTCGACCTGCTCGGCGACCGGAACAATGTTCTTGTTGTTCGGCAGGATGACCACTTCATCGGCATTGACGTGTTCCACGGCCTCGAGCAACTCGGCCGTCGAAGGGTTCAGGGTCTGGCCGCCGGTCACGATTCCCTGGACGCCGAGTTGCCAGAAGAGTTCCGCAAGGCCGTCTCCGCTGCACACGGCGACCACGGCCGTCGTCACTCGTGCGAGGCCCACTGCTGGCACGTTCGCAGCAGGACGTCCGCCCCGCAGTTCCGCTTCGCGAGCTGCGTGCTCCTCGTTCACCTCTTCAAACAGGTCGGTGACACGAATGCCACGAGGGCGGCCGCCAAGATCGAGGGCTACCTCGACCGCTGCGCCGATGTCGTTCGTGTGCACGTGGCAGTTCCAGATGCCGTCGCCACCGACCACCACGATCGAACCACCGATTCGACCCCACCCCTGTTTGAAGTCGTCGATCCTTGCGTCGTCGAGGTCGAGGAAGTACATCACCTCGTAGCGGAGGTCGGCGACCTCGTCGTCCCGGTGCGCCACGCGCTCGAGCACGTCTGCCGACGGCCCCGATGCGGCAAGGCCGTCTGCCGGAACCTCCGGTTCGGGGATCGGCTCGCCTGCCACCACGTGCAGCGCCGCGTCCAACATGAGCAGGAAGCCCGCGCCACCGGCGTCCACCACCCCGGCCTCCTTGAGCACCGGCAGCTGGTTCGGGGTGTCGGCAAGGGCAACGCGCCCGGATCTCCGCGCCTCACGGAGCACCTCCACGAGGTGTGCCCCCCGGTCGGCCGCACGTCGGGCTCCGGCCGCCGCCTCGCGGGTGACGGTGAGGATCGTGCCCTCGATCGGTTTGAGCACCGCTTTGTACGCAGCAGTCGATGCCGCCTCGAAGGCGTCGGCGACACGGGCAGCGGACGGAGCCCCGCCGCTGGCGGCGTGGTCGCGATCGATCACCCCGACGAAACCCCGCAGGATCTGGCTGAGGATCACGCCGGAGTTACCACGGGCGCCCATCAGCGAGCCGTGCGCGATGGCCTTGCACGTCGGTCCGAGATCGGCCTCTGCGCCATCGACCTCGGCGACCACGGCGTCGAGGGTGCGGGCCATATTCGTCCCGGTGTCACCATCGGGAACCGGGTACACGTTCAGTCGGTTCAGCGCACCTTGGTGAGCCCGCACTGCGTCCCGGAACTTGGTCATGATCTCCCGGAGACTCTCGACCCCGAGCTGTTCGACGACGGCCACACCACGATGGTACCGAGGCCACCTCGGCCGCTCCGCCGACCGGGGTCGGTCGGCGAGCCGGGCGGCGGGCCCGCCGGGCGACCATCTCCCGGACCGATCGCCGCCATGCGCGAGATCTCCCTCAGGAAACTGGGGGGATCGCGAAACCCGCTGGTAAATTTGCCGAACTATGGCAGCAGTCTGCGAAATCTGTGGCAAGCACCCGTCGTGGGGTATGACGGTGTCGCACTCACACCGTCGGACCAAGCGCCGGTGGAACCCGAACATCCAGCGGGTGCGAGCACTCGTGAACGGTGGCACCAAGCGCGTCAACGCGTGCACCGGGTGCATCAAGTCCGGCAAGGTCGTCAAGGCCGGCCACTGAGCACGTCATGCAGGGTGTGATCAAGGCATACGACCCGGTGACCAAGGACGGTGTCGTGCTCAGCGACAGCAACCTCGCCGAGTACGAACTCGCCCACGACGCCCTCGACGGATCGATCTTCCGCATGCTGCGGCCCGGTCAACGCGTGATTTTCGACCTGAGCGACTCCGGCCACGCCACCCGCCTGCGCCTGGGTTCTGAGGTTGACATGGGGACCCCCAGTCTCTGACCGGGGTCCCACCTCCCCTCCCACCTCTCGAGTTTCCGCCCGAGGAGCTTCACATCATGAGCGCCACTACCAGTAACGCCCGGCTCAAGAAGTGGGTGTCGGATTGGGCAGCAGTCTTTGAGCCCAAGGACATTGTCTGGTGCGACGGCTCCAAGGACGAGTACGACCGCCTCTGTGCGGAACTCGTTGCGGCAGGCACTTTCGTCCGCCTCGATGATGCGAAGCGCCCCAACAGTTACTGGGCGCACTCCGACCCGGGCGACGTGGCCCGCGTGGAGGACCGCACGTTCATCTGCACCACCGATCCCGACGATGCCGGGCCGAACAACAACTGGCGCGAGCCCGGCCTCATGCGTGAGGACATGCGCAAGTTGTACGCCGGCTCGATGCGCGGCCGCACGATGTACGTGGTGCCGTTCTCGATGGGCCCCCTCGGCTCACCGATTGCTCACATCGGCGTGCAGCTCACCGATTCCGCGTACGTGGCCGTGAGCATGCGAATCATGACCCGCATGGGCCAGGGCGCCCTCGACGTCCTGGGCGCCGAGGGCGAATGGGTCCCGTGCCTCCACTCGGTTGGGGCGCCCCTCGCTCCGGGCGAGGCCGATTCGGCATGGCCCTGCAACCCCGACAACAAGTTCATCGTGCACTTCCCCGAGACCCGCGAGATCTGGTCGTACGGCTCTGGGTACGGCGGCAACGCGCTGCTGGGCAAGAAGTGCTTCGCGCTCCGTATTGCATCGGTCATGGCCCGCGACAACGGCTGGCTCGCCGAGCACATGCTGATCCTCAAGCTCACGTCGCCCGCCAACGAGGTGAAGTACGTGGCCGCTGCGTTCCCGTCGGCGTGCGGCAAGACCAACCTCGCCATGCTCGTGCCCACCGTTGCGGGCTGGAAGGTCGAGACGGTCGGTGACGACATCTGCTGGATGAAGTTCGGGGCCGACGGCCGCCTCTACGCGATCAACCCCGAGGCTGGATTCTTCGGTGTCGCTCCCGGCACGGGCGACGACACGAACCCGAACGCGATGCGCACCCTCTGGGGCAACGCAATCTTCACCAACACGGCGCTCACCCCCGACGGTGACGTGTGGTGGGAGGGCATGACCGACGCACCCCCGAGCAACGCCACCGATTGGCGGGGGAACGCCTGGACGCCCTCCTCGGAGACCCCCGCCGCACACCCGAACGCTCGGTTCACCGTGTCGGCGAGCCAGTGCCCGTCGATCGCCCCCGAATGGGAAGACCCCCGTGGCGTTCCGATCTCGGCGATTCTCTTCGGCGGTCGGCGCCGCACCACGGTGCCCCTCGTCAACGAGGCACGCAACTGGGAGCACGGCGTGTTCCTCGGCTCGATCATGGCGAGCGAGACGACCGCTGCGCAGGCCGGTGCCGTGGGCCAACTGCGATTCGACCCGATGGCGATGCTCCCATTCTGTGGGTACGACATGGGCTCCTACTTCCGCCACTGGCTCAAGGTCGGCGAGTCCACCCCCGCAGACAACCTTCCGAAGATCTTCTTCGTGAACTGGTTCCGGCGCGACGACAACGGCCGCTTCCTGTGGCCGGGGTACGGCGAGAACAGCCGCGTCCTCAAGTGGGTATTCGAGCGGGTTGCGGGGACCGCCGCTGCGGTCGAGACCCCGATCGGGCTCCTCCCGGCAGCGGGCGAGATCGACATCAACGGGCTCAGCGTGAGCGACGCCGACATGGGCGAACTCCTGGCGCTCGACCGAGAGGGCTGGCAGACCGCCATCCCGCAGATCCGCGAGCACTACGCAAAGTTCGGACACCGGTTGCCGGTGCAGTTGCTCGATCAGCTCGACCGCCTCGAGAAGGCACTCGCGAACTCCTGAACCCCGTCTGGCCCCGCCCTGCGTGGCTCAGACCATGAGTCGGTAGCCCAGACCGCGAACCGTGACGATGAGGCGCGGCTCGTCGGGGTGTGCCTCGATCTTCACGCGTAGCCGTCGGACGTGAGCGTCGACGAGCCGGGAGTCGCCGAGGTACTCGTAGCCCCACACCAGCTCGAGCAGTTGGTCCCGTGACAGCACAGCCCCGGGGTGATCCGCAAACTCGCAGAGCAGTCGGTACTCGGTCTTGGTCAGGCTGAGCTCCTTGCCGCCCTTCAGTACGACACCTTGATCGCGGCGCAATTCGATGTCCCCGAACACCGACGGCCGACTCGGGGTCGCGGGATGCTCGTGGAACTGCACCCGCCGCAACAGGGCGCGGATCCGGGCCGCCAGTTCCTTGGCATTGACCGGCTTGGTCACATAGTCGTCGGCTCCTGCCTCGAGGCCGGCCACGAGGTCGTAGGTGTCGGTCTGGGCCGTCACGATGATGATCGGAACGATGCTCACCGCCCGGATGGCGCGGGCCACCTCGAAACCGGAGAGGTCCGGCAAGCGAAGGTCGAGCAGGACCAGCTCGGGCTCCTTGGCGTGAAAGGCCTCGAGGCCCGCACGTCCGGTCGGGGCCTCACGAACGGTGTAGCCCTCGTCCTCGAGCGCAAGGGTGAGCGCCAGACGGATGTGGTCGTCGTCCTCGATGAAGAGTAATTCGTGCACAGCGTCCCCATTGTGGCCGTTCGGAGCGCCCATGGAGGCCCGTTTGGCCTCGAGAACAGGACCTGCCGGAGCCCGGGACCCCGGCGCTTTGTTACAGAACGCGCACATTCCGACCCTCGCTCTGTCACATTCCGGCCGCACCATGGTGACTGTTCACGCTGCCCCGGTGAGGCACCTTCCTCCCCCTGGTGCCTCACCGGACAGCGAGACCGCCCGCCGGAAACCCGCCCGAGTAGAGCATGCTGGGGCCGTGGATGAGGTGAGGACCCCCCAGCGCTGGCTCCGAAAGATCCGTCGCAAGCCGGGGCTCCGGTCGCAGGTGACGCTCTTCTTCATGCTCATCGGACTCGTGGTGTCGATGTCGCTCTCGATCATCACCTATGTGGTCGCACGGAACTACCTCGTCGACCAGCGTGAGCAAACCGTAAAGAGTCAAGCCTTCGCCAACGCTGCCCTCGTCCAGACCCGGGCCCGAGACCTCAGCAATCGTGGACTCGGACCCATCCGTGCGATCGACAGTGTGAGCACCGAACGCGACGGCTTCGCGCTCCTTGTTCTCATCGACGACGACGACGTCGTCCGACGTTCCACTCGTTCGCCGCTCGAACTCGCGCTGCCCGAGGAATTGCTGCAGCGTGTGGGCAGCGGCGGCCTCACGGGATCACAGAAGTTCCCGATGGCTGCACCGTCCCAGCAGTTCGAGTCACTCGACGGTGAGCCGTACCTCGCCTTCGGGGTCAACCTTCCCGCCATCGATGCCGCGTACTACGAGGCGTTCCCGCTGTCGGGAACGGAGCGAACCCTTCGCGTCATCGGCACCTCGCTCATCATCGGCTCGGCAGTCACCACAGCAGCCGCAGCCGGGCTCGGTCTCTGGAACAGCCGACGGTTGATGCGACCGCTTTCGCGCGTGGCCGATGCGGCCAGCGAGCTCGCCGCCGGTGCTCTCGACGTGCGCCTCGAGCGCGAAGACGACCCGGACCTCGGTCGCCTCGCCGACTCGTTCAACGCCATGGCCAACGCAGTACAGACCCGTATCGAACGCGAGGCCCGCTTCGCGTCCGATGTGAGCCACGAATTGCGATCGCCCATCACTGCACTCAGTGCCGCAGTTGACATGCTCGACGCTCGACGGGAGGAGTTCCCGGGGCGGGCCGGTCAGGCCCTCGACGTCGTCGTTACCCAGGTTCGCCGCTTTGACCAGATGGTGCTCGACCTGCTCGAGCTCTCACGGCTCGACGCCGGCGCCACCGAACTGAACCTCGAACCGCTGCAACTCGAGGACACGGTGCGGCGAATCGCCCAGCGCTACGGGTACGGGCATGTGCCGGTCATCGTGTCGCCGGGTGCTACTGCTCCTATCAACACCGACAAGCTCCGGCTCGAGCGCATCATGGCGAACCTGCTGGACAACGCAAAGGAACATGCCGGTGGTCCGGTGAGGGTCACCATCGACCCGGCCGACGACGAGGTACGCCTCGCTGTCGAGGACGCCGGACCGGGGATCGCGGTCGCCGAGCGCGAGCGAATCTTCGAACGATTCGCTCGGGGAGCAGCATCACGACACCGCGTGGGCACCGGACTCGGTCTCGCTCTCGTGTCGGAACACGCTGCAGCACTCGGCGGCAGGGCGTGGGTGGAGGACCGCGAAGGCGGCGGCGCCCGCTTCGTCATCTCGCTCCCCGTAGGGTCGGCCCGATGAGCCCCTCGGTCCGCTCGCGTGCAGTTGTGGGTCTGCTTACCTCGGCGCTGTTCGTCGCCTGCGGTATCTCCGACTCGAGTTCCTTCGTTCCCGTCCCGGACGGGGACTTCCCTGCAGCACTCCGAGAGACGATCCCGCCCACTACGACGACCACCACGACGCTCCCCGGCACCACCACGACCATTCGGTCGGTCACCACCTCGAGTGTTCCCACGGAAGTCATCCAGGTGTTCTTCATCCAGGGCAGTCGCGTGAAGGCGGTCTCGTTGTCCGAGACCGCTCCGGCCAGTCCGCAGCGAAAGCTCCTCGACCTCGTCGAACGCGTCGGAATGATCACCTCCAACCTTCGGCTTGCAACTGTCATCACCGAGGACGCTCTGCTGCTGAGCCGTCAGGAGCGTGGAGTCGTCACCATCGAGCTCGGAAACGCGATCGACTCGGTCGTTCCCGAGGACCAGCCGCTGTTCTTCGCCCAGGTAGTACTCACCGTGCTCGCACCGAGTCGGCTCGGACAGGTGGTGTTTACGCGCAGCGGTGCGCCATACCCTGCCGTGCGCGCGGACCAGACGGTGCTGGAGCCCGGTGCTCCGGTGGCGTGGGAGGACTACAGCGAGTTGATCATCGGCGACCTCAGACCACCGGTTGCGCCGACGACCTCGCTGTACGCCCCGGTGAACTGACACCTCGTGCCTTCGGGGCGCTTCAGCGCCCGCACAGAGACCGCTGCTCAGTAACCGAGACGCTCGACCCGGTCAGGGCGGCGCTGCCAATCCTTGTCGACGCGCACATGCAGCTCGATGAACACGCCGGGCGGCATCTGTTTGCGAACTGCCTCCCCCACGGCCTTGAGTACCGAACCGCCCTTGCCGATGACCATGCCCTTCTGGCTCTCGCGCTCGACGATGATCTCGCAGCGAACGCGTGGCCACTCCCACTCGGTCACACGGGTAGCGATCGAGTACGGCAGCTCGTCCCGGGTGACGCGCAGCAACTGCTCACGCACCAGTTCGGCAACCCACTCCTCATCGGGGAGGTCGCTCACGACATCGTCGGGGAAGTACAGCGGACCCTCGGGAAGACGATGTGCCAGATATTCGACGAGCTCGCCGACACCCTCACCGGTGCGCGCCGAGACGGGAAAGTACTCGGCTGCGCCGAGCTCACTCGCACGGCGGAGCTGTGCGAGCAGTTGCTCCCGGCCGACCCGGTCGATCTTGTTGACCACCACCACGGCGCGGGAGATGTCCACTCGTTCGGAGACCCAACGATCCCCGGCACCGACGGTCTGCGTCGCATCAACGACGAGGAGCACGACATCGGCATCGCCGGAAGACTCGAGCGCCGTGGCATTGACCCGCTCGCCCAGGGCGGTGACGGGCTTGTGGAGCCCGGGCGTGTCGACGAACACGATCTGGCAATCCGGCCGGGTGAGGACGCCTCGCACGCGGAACCGTGTGGTCTGGGGCTTGTCGGAGACGATCGACACCTTCTGGCCGCAGATCGCGTTCACGAGACTCGACTTGCCAACGTTCGGGCGCCCGATGAGCGCGACGAAACCCGAGCGCATCAACGCCGGTCCGCCGTCGGCCCGGAGGCACCGTTCGAGCGTCGGGCGCTGTCCTCGAGGGCGCCCGGCTCGCCGCTGCCATCCACCGTGTGCTCCCAATCCGGGAAGACCGCGATCCGCACGCGACGGATCCGTCGGCCGCTCATCTCCTCCACCGTGATCCGCCAACCCGAGAAATCGACGTGCTCACCGACAGACGGCACGTGACCGAGCCGGCCGAAGACATAGCCGCCGATGGAGGCCCACTCGGTGTCCGGTAGGTCGATCGAGAGAAGCTCATTCACGTCGGAGATGCTCGTTCCACCCTCGATGAGATAGTCGCCGCTCTCCTTGCGTTCGACCTCTGCCTCCTCGGTGTCGTACTCATCGACGATGTCGCCGACCAGTTCCTCGAGGCAGTCCTCGAGGGTCACCAACCCGGCGAGGGCGCCGTACTCATCGGCGACCATGGTCATGTGCGACTTGTCGGACTGCATTTCACGCATCAGGTCGCCGACCGGCTTGCTCTCGGGCACGAAGCGAACCGGTCGGGCCAGTTCGACGACCCTGGTTGAGCCTCGGCCCTCGCGCTCGGCCTTCATGAGGTCCTTGGCATAGGCAACTCCGAGGACATCGTCCTCGTCGTCGAGCACGGGAAGGCGCGAGTATCCCTGCTCGATAGCGATGTCGAGGGCCGACCGAACATCGTCGGTCATCGACACCGCGACAATGTCGGGACGCGGGACCATGACCTCACGAACCACGGTGTCGCCAAAGGTGATGATGCTCTCGATGAGCTTGCGCTCCTCGTGCTCGATCACCAACTCCTCGGCCGCTGCCTCCACAATTCCGAGGAGTTCCTGCTCGGACACGAACGGGCCCTTCTTCAACCCCTTGCCCGGCATGATCCAGTTGGTCAGCCCGATGAGCCCCCTGGAGACCACGCGCACCGGCCAGAAGCGAACGAGGGCGAGCGTCGGGCGGGCCGAGATCGTCGCCGCCCGCTCGGGGAACAGCACGGCATAGGTCTTCGGGATCGACTCAGCCAGCACGAAGAACACGAGCACGTTGAGAACGAGGCCGATCACCGCACCGGCGGGACCGAATCCGCTTGCCACCACACCGGTGAGGAAGGCCTGGACCGTCTGCAGCACGTTGACCGAGAGCAGCACCGGGTTGACCCACCGCTCGGGCTCACCCGCGAGGCGGAGCAGCGCCTTGCCGGATCGATGGCCTTGATCAGCGAGAGCGGCCGCCTTGGGCTTCGTCATCCGGGACAGACCCATCTCGGCAAGGGACAGGAAGGCAAGCACGATCAGGATCGCCGCAATTCCAACCAGCATCCAGACATCGCCCGTGGTGAACGAACCGGCAACCATCATTCGCTGTGCTCCTGACGGAACCCGGCGGGAGCAGGGCCCCGCCAGTGGTACGCGCTGAGTAGACGCATTTCCTCTGCGCGCATGCGCTCGGCCTCAGCAGCCTCCGCATGATCGTGACCCATGACGTGCAGGATCCCGTGGACCACGAGGAGCGCGAACTCGTCGTCGACCGTACCGGCGTGAAGTGGCGCCTGTGCCGTCGCAACGGCGGGACACACCACAACGTCGCCGAGCAGCAGCGGCAAATCACCCGGATCCTGCTCACCGCGCGCAGGACCGCGCGAGGGTGCACCCGGTCCGCTTGCAACCCCTGCATCGGTTGCGTCGATCGGGAACGCAAGCACATCGGTGGGGCCGGATGCCCCCATGTACTCCTCGTTGAGTGCCGTGATCTCGTCGACTGTCACGAAGAGCAGCGAGAGTTCCGCAGCACCGCGAACACCGAGGTCGGCAAGCACGTCGATGGCGAGCGAGCGCCAGCGATCGAGATCGACGTCCGCATCGGTCTGCTCGTCGGCGGCAAACACCTCGACCTCGCCGTCGCCACCCACCCGTGATGGCCCCGGTCGACGGGGCCTACCGCTTCCGATCATCGACTCGCCTCGGTGCGCTCGTAGGCGGCCACGATGTCGCCCACGATGCGGTGACGTACGACATCGCGGCTCGTGAGGTGCACGAACTCGAGACCCTCGATGCCGGCGAGGATCCGCTCGAGCCCAGCGAGGCCACTGCGCCCCCCGGGAACGTCGACCTGCGACACATCTCCCGTGACCACGACCCTCGAGCCGAAGCCGATGCGGGTCAGGAACATCTTCATCTGCTCGGGTGTCGTGTTCTGTGCCTCGTCGAGGATGACGAAGCTGTTGTTCAGGGTTCGCCCGCGCATGAATGCGAGCGGCGCGACCTCGACCATCCCCTTCTCGAGCATCCGCTGTGCGCCCTCGGCCTCCACCATGTCGTACAGGGCGTCGTAGAGCGGGCGCAGATACGGATCGATCTTGGCCATCAGGTCGCCGGGCAGGAATCCCAACCGTTCCCCGGCCTCGACCGCCGGCCTCGTCAGGATGATTCGTGCGACCTCCTTGGCCTGCAGCGCCTGCACTGCCATCGCCACGGCGAGCCAACTCTTGCCGGTTCCCGCGGGGCCGATACCGAAGGTGATGACGTTCCTGCGGATGGCATCGACGTAACGCTTCTGCCCGGCCGTCTTCGGGCGGACGGGTTTGCCCTTGGCGCCCCGCATCAGCTGCTCGGTGAGCACGGCACTGGGTCGCTGATGCTCAGTCACCATGTCCATCGAGCGCCGGACGCCGGTGGGGTCGAGGTGGTGGCCCTGCTGGACCAGCATCACCAATTCCTCGAAGAGCCGACCGACTTCCTCGGCCTGATCCCCCGAGAGCGTGATCTCGTTCCCGCGCACCGCAATCGCGAGGTCGGGATAGGCGGCCTCGATGAGGCGCAGGTGTTCGTCGCGGGGGCCGAGCAACGGCGCCATGAGGTGTGACGCCGGGACGACCACGGTGACCGAGGAGGTCGAGGTCGTCATCGGGTGGATCGTGGGATTGGAGACATGCTCAGCCCCCACCGTAGCCGGATCGGGACCCGACAAGGGCCCCGCCGGGCGTGTCGGGATTCCTCCAGCCCGGCACGAAGCGGCTTCCGCTGGCGATAGTCAATGTGCCATGCCCGCAACCATGCCCAACGACCCCGTCTCCACCTTCGCCCCGGACATCTTCGAGGGCCGGGTCGCACTCGTCACAGGAGGCGGTCGGGGAATCGGGCGGGAGACAGCGCTGGGCCTTGCCCGCCTGGGGGCCGATGTGGTGATTGCCGCACGCAACGCCGAGACGCTGAGCGCGACGCACGCCGACATCGAGGCACTCGGGCGGCGCTGCCTCTCGATTCCCACCGACATTCGCGACATCGATGGGGTGGAGCACCTGATCTCGACAACTTGGAACGAGTTCGGGGCGCTGCATTTCCTCATCAACAACGCCGGAGGTCAGTTCCCGGCGTCCCCGAGCAAGATCAGCGACCGCGGCTGGCGAGCCGTGATCGACCTCAACCTCAACGGCACCTGGAATGTCTGCAGCCGTGCCGTGCCCAAGATGATCGAGACCGGCTACGGATCGATCGTGAACATGGTTCATGTACAGAGCTTCGACCGCGGCGCGCCGATCTTCGCCCACTCGGGCGCCGCCCGGGCCGGTGTGGTCAACCTCACACGGACGATGGCGTTGTACCTCGCGAACCACGACATCAACGTCAACGCAATCGCTCCCGGAGCCATCGACACCCAAGGGTTCCGCGAGGAAGAAATCGCCAAGATGGACCCCGACACGGCAGCCACCATCCAGCGGGTTCTGGTGGATACCCCAATGCTGCGACTCGCAAGTGCCGAGGAGGTCGCCTCGCAGATCATCTTCCTCTGCTCCCCCGCTGCACGGTTCATCACCGGTCAAGCCTTGATCACCGATGGCGGGCTCGTTCTGGGCAACTGGAACAACACCATCCAGTCCGAGATGCCCTGGTAGGGATCGATCACCGCGAGGCGTAGGCCTGTCGGTCGGTAACCGCCCGAACCCCGACCACTCGGGCCGATTCGGTCCGAATGATGAGGCTTGCGTTGAGACGTGAGCCGCCGGGCCCCACGAGGCCGACGTGAGCGGCGACCAGCGAGCCCACCGAGAACAGGTCATCAACGTCCACGGCTCGGACCTCGAGCGGGAGTGTCGGTGGGCCGTGGACCCAAGAGTCGTCCACTACGACGTCGTCAGCAGCAAACAGATCGCCAGCCCTCAGCCAACGCTCGGCCACTGCGCACGCTGCGGGGTCGTGCGGCACCACCGGCACGTCCCACGGATCGTCGGGAGTCGCGTCGACGGGGTCGGGATCCCGCTCCCCCTCCACCTGGGCCCTGCGTGACTCGTAGTCCTGTTCCACCCAGTTGGACGTCAACGCCGTGCCGTTCCAGTCGTACAACCCGATGCCACCCCACGCAGCCACACGCCCGGTCTCGCGGTTGTGACCCCGCTCGGTGAAGCGCATCACGAGGCGATCGCCGTTGGTGTGCACCTCGTGCACCGAGAGACGGAGGTCGGGGAAGGCAGCGAACGCCGAAGCGGCGGCGGGCACATAGCGGTCGTCGCGCCCGACATGGGATCGACCGGCAATGTGAACCACGTACGAGGGGTCCATGATCTCGAGGCAGACCGACGTGTCGTGGCAGTTGCAGTAGTCGTCGATGTAGCGCTGCATGATGCGCACGAAGGGATGCATCCCCCGAGTCTTGCCGACCGCCCGACACGATGCCGCAGGTTGCGCTTTGCTAGAACGTCGCCCATGCGAAACACCGCAGAGATGCCGTCCCGGATCGAGGCGTGGCTCACGGGTGAGGGACGACCGGCACGCGTACGCGCCTATCAGCTCATGACCGGCGGGTTCTCACGCGACATGGCCCGGGTCGACCTCACCTGGGCCGATGGCACCGAGGAGACGCTCGTGATGCGCGGCGATCCCCCGCCCGAGGTCGCCACACTCGAGTCCGATCGCGACGCGGAGTGGGCACTGCTCGACACCCTCAGTCGCGTTGACGGCCTCTCGGTTCCCACGGCCCGCTTCTACTGCGCCGATCCGTCCGTGTTCGGAACCAAGGCGATCTTCATGGAGTTCCTCAACGGCGGGTCACTCCAGGCAGCGCTCGACGGCGGCCTCGACCAGACCGCCACCGCAGACCGCTTCGTGGACCTGATGGCGTCGGTGGCCCGGGTGGAGCCATCTCAGGTGCCATCACTCCCGTGTCCGCGCTCGTGGGACGACTACATCGACGGCGTGCTGGGCCGCTGGCACCAACTCGCACGTGCCCACCCCGAGGCACAGCCCATCACCCGGTACCTCGCCGCCTGGCTCCGCAAGCGCAAACCGTCGCCGCTGCCACTTCGTCTCCAGCACGCTGATCTCCAAGCGGGAAATGTCGTTGCCGCCCCGGACGGCTGGCGGATCGTCGATTGGGAGTTCGCCCGGATCGGTGACCCCCGCGAGGACCTCGGCTACTACAACGCATACTCCGGGGCCGTTCCCCCCAACCTGTCGCAGATCGACCTCTCCCGCTTCCTGCAGCGCTTCCGTGAACAAACAGGATTCGACGAGGAGGCGGTGAACCCCATCACCTTCGGCTACTTCACGGTGCTCTCCACCGTCACCTCAGTGGAGGGTCTCGTTGCGGCCTGCTCGTCGATGGCACGCAACGAGCGGCGGGGCATCCCCATCTCGTTCAACACTCACCTCATCTCCATCGGGAGTCGCAATTTCCTCGAGGCCGTTCAGGCCCTGGAGGCAGCGATTGCAGCAGCGGAGGCAGCAGCATGATCAGCCGTCCGACCACCCAGCAGATCCTCGACGACTGCGCCCGCGAGGTCCGCGAGACGCTCATGCCTGCGCTGACCGATCCCAAGATGAGGGTCACCCTCGAGATGCTCGAGCAGGTGTTGGCGCAGTGTGCGCTCCGCGCCGGGCACGAGATGGCCTGGATGGCCGAGGAGATCGAGACGATCGAGCCGTACGTGGCGAGGGTGGTCTCCCAGATCGCCCCGGCGCCGAGCCCAGTGGCGACAGCGCTCGATGCACTGCGGGCCGGGCGCACGACCTCTCTCCACCTCGAGGAGCGCTGTAACGAGTACCACCTGGCGAGCGAGGCTCTCTCGTGCGCGCTCGAGGCCTGCCTCGACGCAGGACACCGGGAGCTCACCGCCGATGGGGTGTCGCTCCTCGAGCAACGCCGCGACCGCGAGGGCGACCTCCGCCCGAACTTCTTCTTCCCGGGCCGCTCCTAGCGGTCCGTCCCGTCGGGGCAGACTCAGGGGAACACGAGAGGCACGTCGGGGACGACGGCGCGCATCGACCTCGTGAGCATCAACCGGGCGTCGGCGGCCTCCGGCGCCAACGACGGTACGCCGCATCGCTCGACGAGCAGCTGCGAGCCAACAATCGCCTCGGTGCGCGCAAGTTCGTAGCCGATGCAGAAATGCTTGCCGAGACCGAAGCCAAGGTGTCCGGCACGACCCTCCTCGGTGGACCCGCCGTAGCGCAGCTCCTTGGCGAGGTGCAGGTCGCGTCGTGCGAGGTCAAAGGACTCCGGGTTCTCGAACACGGAATCGTCGAGATTCGCACCGCCGAGGTTGATCCGCACCATCGCCCCCTTCGGGATGGACACTCCGTGCCACTCGACATCGCGCATCGCGAACCGGTCCTCCGCCACCACCGGTGCCGAGAGCCGCATCGACTCGCTGAACGCCGAATCCCACAGTTCGGGGTTCGCCAGCACGGCGTCGAACTGGTCGCGGTGGTGGAGCAGGTTCCACCACATGTTGGCCATCGCCTTGTCGGTGGTCTCCCCACCGGCAATGAACAACAACCCGCAGAAGGCAACGATCTCCTCACGATCGAGCCGCTCACCGTCGACGGAGGCTCGGGCAATCTTGGCGATGAAGTCGGTGCGCGCCGGGTTCTCCACCCCGTCGAGAGCCGGAGCAATGTGTGAACAGAACTCCGCATGCGCCCGACGGCCCTCTGCGTGGAGCTCGGGCGCCAGGCCACGGATCATCACCGTCACCCAGTCCCGAAAGCGCTGTCCGTCTCCCTCCATGCCGAGGATCGCTGCGATGACGTCGACCGGCAGCTGCATCGTGAACTGGCGGATGAGGTCGACGCGATGCTGGCCTGCGAAGCGATCGATCAACGCGTTGGCACAGCCCTCGATCATCCCCCGGTAGTGCGCCAGGCGTTTGCCGACCAGGTCGGGCGCCACGATGCTGCGGCGCACGACATGGCCATGATCGTCACGGGAGATGAGTGTCGGGCCCAGCACCGCTCCGGTTCGCCCCTCGTAGGTTGCCGCCGAGTAGGTCTCGTGGTCCGCGAACAGGGCTACAGCATCGTCGTAACGGCTCAGTACGTAGGCGTTGCCGATCGTGTCGTGGAAACAGGGGTGATCTTCCCGCAGACGTCGCCAGACAGGTTCGGGCTCGGCGAAGTACTCCGGGGAGTAGAGGACAGCGGGATCGAGCGGCGCGACCATGCGCGCACGGTACCGCGGGTCGGCCCGCCCAGACGTATCCTCGCCCCATGCCCGCCCCTCAGGTCTCCGCCATCTTCGACCCGTCGGCATGGGTCGAGGTGCCCGGCTTCGAGCTCACCGACATCACGTACCACCGCTCCGTCGAGCACGGCACTGTTCGAATCGCGTTCAACCGCCCGGAGGTGCGCAACGCCTTCCGCCCCTCCACGGTCGACGAGCTCTACCGCACCCTCGACCACGCACGGATGTCCACCGACGTCGGCTGCGTGATCATCACAGGGAACGGGCCGTCTCCGCGGGACGGCGGCTGGGCGTTCTGTTCCGGCGGGGATCAACGGATCCGTGGGCGCGATGGTTACCGCTATGCCGAGGGCACCACCGCCGAGAGCATCGACCCGGCGCGTACAGGACGGCTGCACATCCTCGAGGTACAGCGACTCATCCGCTTCATGCCCAAGGTCGTGATCTGCGTGGTGCCCGGCTGGGCGGCGGGCGGAGGTCATTCACTCCACGTCGTGTGCGACCTCACCCTTGCATCTCGCCAGCACGCCCGCTTCAAACAGACCGACGCTGACGTGGCGAGCTTCGACGGTGGGTTCGGCTCCGCCTACCTCGCCCGCCAGGTCGGCCAGAAGTTCGCGCGGGAGATCTTCTTCCTCGGCGACGAGTACTCCGCCGAGGACGCCCACCGGATGGGGATGGTGAACGCCGTCGTCGATCATGAAGACCTCGAGCGGGTCGCCCTCGAGTGGGCGCGCAAGATCAACAGCAAGAGCCCAACGGCGCAGCGCATGCTGAAATTCGCCTTCAACCTGATCGACGACGGACTCGTCGGTCAGCAGGTGTTTGCGGGCGAGGCGACCCGACTCGCCTACGGCACCGATGAGGCACAGGAAGGTCGCGACTCCTTCCTCGAGAAGCGGGACCCCGACTGGTCGTCGTTCCCCTACCACTTCTGAGCACCATTCCAGATCTCGCCCACCGAACTACCCACACCGACCGCGAACACACCGAAACGGCCACGAGCATGAACTACGACTTCACGAACAAGACCGCCATCGTCACCGGTGGCTCAGGTGGCATGGGTCGAGCAACCTCTCTTGCGTTCGCCGCGGCCGGCGCATCGGTACTGGTCGCCGACGTCGACGAACCCGGCGGTCACGAGACCGTACGCCTCATTCGCAGCGCCGGCGGCCGAGCCGAGTTCCTCGCCACCGATGTGTCCGACCCGGGCAGTGTCGAGCAGATGGTTGCGACCACGGTTCGCGAGTTCGGCCGGCTGGATCACGCAATCAACATGGCGGCGATCGAGAACGAGGAGACCGCGCTGGCCGACTGCGAGGTCGATCGATTCGACCGCATCATTGCAGTGAACCTCCGGTCGATTTTCCTGTGCATGAAGTTCCAGATCGCCGAGATGCTGCGCGCCGGACGGGGCGGCACCATCGTCAACATCGGCTCGACGAACTCCTTCCGGCCGCAACTGCATCAGCCGGCATACACAGCGTCGAAGTTCGGAGTCCTCGGCATCACCAAGCAGGCGGCCGTCGAGTACGCGCCCCTCGGCATCCGGATCAATGCGATCGCACCGGGGCCGATCGACACCCCCATGCTCCGCAAGTCGATGGAGCGCCGGGGGCGCGGCGTCAACGACGTGAAGTCTCGCCTGAGCCTGCTCGGGCGCTTCGGCGAGCCGAGTGAGATCGCCAGGGCGGCGCTCTGGCTGAGCTCGGACGAGTCCAGTTTCACCGTGGGTGACACGGTCGCCGTCGACGGCGGCTACCTCGCACGCTGACACTGCACTGCCGCGACGGTGCTCGCCCGAGGGGCGAACTCCGCCACGGCGAATGTGCGCTCAGCCGATCGGCCTGTGTCCGCTCAGTCGACACCGAGCCCGGCTGCGATGGCCTCGGCAGTGAACTTGGCGAAGCGCACCGTGTCGAACGCAACGACGAGCCGCGCTTCGGTCTCGATGATCACCCGGTGCGGCGAGTCCAGGAACTTCTCGAAGTTGCGCATGCCGACGTTGTCAGGATCGCGTTCGGTCCCCGAGAGCGCCTTGTAGAACCAGGTCTTCACCTGCACCCAGTCGGGATCGGTGTTCTGGTGGATGATGGAATCGCCCTTGTAGGACACCGTCTTGCCGTTGTTGTTGATCACGATTGCCGACTGGGGGCGCTTGCGGAGAGCGGGCACCCGCTTGCGCCGGGCGGCACACGTGGTCCAGAACTTCCCGTCCCGGAAGACATAGGCGACCACTACACCGACTGGATAGCCCTCGCTCGTGGTCCAGTTGAAGATGCACTCCCCTCCCTGACCAACAAGGGCGGCGACCTCCTCGTCGCTGAGCTGCATCCCGCTGAGGTCCTCGTAGTCGGTGATCGGTTCCTTCTTCGCCATTGTTCTCTCCCTCTGTTGAGACGGTGTCATGGGCTGCACTCGCAGCCGGAACGGTTTCCCGGTGGTACCCGACGTTCAACTGCGGCGCGCGAGCGCGACCTCCGCAGTGCCCGTGACGACTGGCTTGCCGTCACGCTCGAGCCACACCTCGCAGCGCGCACGCCGTTCACCAGCGGCCTCGAGCACCTCGAGCACGCGTCCGTGCGCAGTGACGTGATCTTCGTCGAGCACAGGCGGGCCGAACGAGACCGTGAGTCGACGCACGCAGGTCGGGCCCTGCCATGCGTGGAGCATGTTGACGATGTAGCCGAGATTCAACGGGCCCTGGTTGATGACCCGTCCCCCGAGCCCGAGCCGCTCGTTGGCGACGCGATCCCAGTGCACCGGATACGGGTCCCGGAGGATCGCCGCCATCGTGCGCATACGAGCGGGATCGACCCGGGGCATGTCCCACGCCGGGATCTCGTCGCCTACCTGCACATCACCCATCAGCGACCCTCCCTCCGGAACCGCCAGCGGTTGGTAATCCGGGCAACGTGGCGCTCCCCGTCGAACAGATCGATCTGGAACGCCACAGCGTCGTACACCTGACCGGTCTCGGTGGTGCGACGCTCGACAGAGACGATGCCACCCTCCATCCGGTACTCGATGTCCTCGCGCAATGGTTCGTCGTACTCCCAGTCGTACCCCTCGAGGCCCACGGATCCTGCGCCGGACACGCCTCCGAGCCGGAACAACTCGGTGATCGACGTACGCACGCCGAGGATCGGTACGTGGAACAGCGCAATCGGGTGGACCACGCCGTCGGGAAGCTGTTCGGCCCCGGTGCAATCGGTGAGGAGATAGTTCTCCCAGTGCTCGATGCGGTACGTGCCACCGGGGAAACGATGCCCGATGAGCTTCAACATGTCCTGTTCGGTCATTGCGAACGCCTCCCCCGGGCAGAACCGTACTCCTGCGAGACTGGCGGAATGGAAACCGGGGCCGTGCTCCTCAGCACCCCATGGGCCGGTGTTCACGTCGACCTCACCGCCGACTCGACGGCGCTCAGCGCTTGGGGACCGCCGCCGGGACCCGGCGCACCCGACACCCAGGACGATCTCTCCGCCATCCTCGACCGGGGAGCTGTGCACGGCTCGATGTCGCTCCCCGACCGGATCACGCTGCTCCCTGACCACTCAACCGGCACCCCGTTGCGCCCGGGCGTGCTCGGGCACCGCAACGACGGCACTGCGTGGTCCCCGGTGTTCTCCACCACGCTCGTGGAGCGCAACGGCCAGCGCGTCGTCGTCCACGCAGAGGATCGCGTCGCTCGCCTGTCGCTCCGGACCGAGATCGAACTCGGCGAACTGCTCGCAGTGAGCATCACGCTGACGAACAATGCCGACGACCCGTACTGGCTCGACGCCCTCCTGCCCACGATCGAACTACCCCCACGGGCCGCCGAACTCATGGGGTTCCAGGGCAGGTGGGCCAACGAGTTGCAACCTGACCGTCGCAGCTGGGCGATCGGAACCTCGATCGTCGAGAACCGACGGGGGCGCACCTCACACGATCATTTCCCACTCGTCGTCGCCGGCACCGAGGGCTTCGGCGAGTGGGTCGGTGAGGTGTGGTGCCTGAATCTCGCGTGGAGCGGGAACCACCACATGCTCGTGCATGCGCTCACCGACGGCCGCCGAGCGATCCAATTCGGTGAACTGCTGCACCCGGGCGAGGTAGTGCTCGAGGCCGGCGAGTCGTACTCGTCACCGATGCTCCTTGGCGCGTACTCCGGTTCGGGCCTCACGCCTGCGTCGTGGAGGTTCCACCGCCACCTGCGTGCGCTGCCGAGTGCGCCGCTTGCTCCGCGACCGGTCAGCGCGAACACTTGGGAAGCCGTCTATTTCGAGCACCGCCCCGAACGTCTCATGGAGCTCGCCGGCGCGGCGGCGATGGTGGGCGTGGAGCGATTTGTGCTCGACGACGGTTGGTTCTCGAGCCGCCGCAACGACACTTCCGGACTCGGCGACTGGAATGTCTCCACCGAGGTCTACCCGAACGGTCTCGAGCCGCTCATCGATCATGTTCGCTCACTGGGTATGCAGTTCGGCCTGTGGGTCGAGCCCGAGATGGCGAACCCGGACTCCGCTCTGCTGCGCGCCCACCCCGAGTGGGCCCTGACGACGCCGGGGTACACACCTGCCCTCGGGCGCAACCAACTCGTGCTCGACCTGACCAACGACGAAGCATTTGCTGCAATCTTCGATGCGATGGACCTGCTCCTCGCTCGGTATCGGATCGACTACCTCAAGTGGGACATGAATCGTGATCATGTGCAGGCATCGTCACGGGATGGTCGGGCAGCAACCCACCGCCAGACCCTTGCCGTGTACCGGATGATCGACGGCCTCCGAGCCCGCCATCCCCACGTCGAGATCGAGTCATGTTCCTCGGGCGGGGGCAGGATGGACCTCGGGATGTTGGCAAGGACTCAACGGGTCTGGTTGTCGGACACGAACGACGCACTCGACCGTCAGCGCATCCAACGGAGTGCATCGCTCTTCCTCGCGCCGGAGTTGATGGGTACTCACATCGGCCCGTTCCGATCGCACACCACCGGGCGCCGTCACGACCTGGCGTTCAGAGCAGCGACGGCGATGTTCGGCCACCTCGGGACCGAGCTCGATCTGCTCTCGCTCAGCGATCAGGAGCGCTCGAGGCTCGCAGAGGCGATCGAGCTGCACAAGCGCTTCCGAAATCTGCTCCATCACGGCGACACCGTGCGCTTCGACCACCCTGATCCGACGCTTCTCGCCCACGGCGTGTACGCACCGGATCGCTCCGAAGCGTTGGTGTGCATCGCACGGATTGCGAGCGGGGCATCGCTCGTCACGGCTCCCCTGCAGCTACCGGACCTTGCACCAGACGTTTCGTACCGAATTGCCGTCGTGCCGACGCACGCGGGCGACACACCGCACGGTCCAGCAATCCGCCAGCCGCGTTGGGCCACTCACGGAGCCCGCGCCCGGGGCGCGACGCTTGCGTCGGTCGGCCTGCAACCCCCGGTGCTGTGGCCCGAGCAGGCGGTGCTGGTGCACCTGACCTGCTGAGTACTCGCCGATCAGAGAGCGAACCGGTCGCCGTCGAACCGCTCTCGCCAGGTGAACGACTCGACCGGGCGTCGGTTGAGTCGGGTCGGGAGCCGAGCCGGCCACCCCACGAGCACCACGGCGGCAAGCGCCCACCCATCCGGTGCACCCACCAGTCGGCGCACACCAGCCTCGTTGTGCGAGAGGAGCGTGGTGATTCGCGTTCCGAGTCCTTCGCCACGGGCAGCCAACTGAATGTTCTGGATGAATGGGAAGACCGAGCCCCCGGCGACCACGCTCGGACGTCCCGCCTCGGCGTCGGTCACGGCAACTACCGACATGTCGAGCCACACCAAGAGATGAACCGGGACCTCGTCCATCGTCTCGGCCATTCGGTCGGCATCTGCCACGTGACGCCGACGTGACTCGTCCATCGTCTCGGGAGGCCCGTAGTGAGCACGTACATACTCCCTCCACGGCCCGAGGTAGAGGTCACGAAGCGCACGCTTGGTCGCTGCCTCCCGCACGACGGCCACCCGCCAACCCTGACGGTTCCCGCCGCTGGGGGCGAACCGTGCAGCATCGAGCACACGGTGGAGCACGTCGTCCGGCACCGGATCGTCGCGGTAGTCGCGACAACCCGGTGTCTGACGGAGCGCCTCGAAGAGGTCCACCGGATCAGGCGTTGAGGTAGTTCAGCTTCGCGCCGGGGCGCTTCCACTGCATCTTGAGCAACTTGCCGGTTCCCGACACCGTGACGTACGCGGTCTTCAGGTCGGGGCCCCCGAAGCAGACGTTCGTGGTGAGGAT
This sequence comes from Acidimicrobiia bacterium, assembly GCA_032117595.1. Taxonomy (GTDB): domain Bacteria; phylum Actinomycetota; class Acidimicrobiia; order Acidimicrobiales; family Ilumatobacteraceae; genus WLJO01. The sequence continues at coordinate 22,887 of JAULYZ010000183.1, forward strand.
GTCGCCCGTCGGGAAGAAGTCGACGAGCTCACCCTTCGGGGAGATCACCGAGACACCGCCGTTCACGAGCGTGGCCACGCACACGTTGCCGTCACCGTCCACGGCGAGCGAGTCGAGGAGCTGGAAGCCCGGGAAGCCGTACAGGCAGGCCGATGTGTCGACGATGCTCACCTCGGCAAGCTCGCCAGGAGCGACCACGTCGCGCTGCATGACACGGCCCGTCCAGGTCTCTGCCCAGTAGAGCTTCTTGCCGTCGGGCGACAGGCCGATTCCGTTCGGCTCGTGCGCAGGGAACACGACTTCCTTGATGAGTGAGCCGTCAGCCTTGGCGTAGTAGATGCCGGTCAGCGTGGCGGTGCGCTCGTGCGAGTAGCCGTGGTCGGTGAAGTAGAAGCCGCCGGCGTTGTCGAACACCAAGTCGTTCGGCGCCGAGAGACGCACCCCATCACAGTGCGTGTACAGCGTGGTGACCTTGCCGGTCGCGATGTCGACCGTCTGGATGCTGCCGCCGGTGTAGCGGTCGGGCCCCGATCCTGCGGGGAAGCACAGACCATCCATGTCGACCGGGAAGAAACGCGCGCCGTTGTTGCAGATGTAGACGAGTCCACCGGGGCCCATGGCGGCGCCGTTCGGCCCGCCCGGGACTTCTGCGATCACCTTCTTGGTGCCGTCCGGGAGCACACGCGTGAGCCGCGGCCCGAACATCTCGACGAGGATCACCGATCCGTCGGGCATGGCGATCGGTCCTTCCGGGAACGCGAGCCCCGAGGCGACTTCCGTGAACTGTGACATGACAACCTCCGCGGAGTACTGCCGGCCCCCTCTGCCGGTCAGGAGACCGCAGGGTAGCCCAGGCCCAACGGCCCCGGGGAAGTCGCACCCCGTCGTGTCCAGCGCTCGAGCAACGCCCCGATGGGCTCAGCACTTTTGCGACTCGACCCGTGCAACTACGCTCGGTCCACGCGCCGGGGGGCGCGGGTCCACAAGGGGGAACGAGTCATGGCCGCTGAGCCCGACGTCAAGCAACTGCTGAAGAACTCACCGAAGAACTGGGGAAAGTGGGGCCCCGACGACGAGGTCGGCTCGCTCAACTACCTCACTCCCGACGTCGTGGTGAAGGCTGCCGCGAACATCAAGTCCGGGAAGGTCTTCACCCTGCAGGTCAAGATGGCCAACCCCGAGGGTGACCCGGTGTGGCCCGGACGTTCTGGCGCCACGCGCATCAACGTGATGGACGAGGGTCACTACGTGGCCGGCAAGGGACCGCACTTTGCTGGCGGCGCCCACTACGCCGACGACTACATGACGTTCTTCCTCCAGGGTTCGACGCAGTACGACGCCCTCGGCCACGTCTGGTACGACGACCAGATCTGGAACGGGTACGACGCGAAGACCACCATCGGTGGCCTCTCGAAGGCGTCGATCCTGCCCATCGCCGAGAAGGGTGTCGTCGGGCGCGGTGTACTCCTCGACATGGCTCGCTTCCGGGGCAAGGAGTGCCTCGATGTTGCCGAGACCTTCACCCACGAGGACCTGCTCGCCTGCGCCAAGAAGCAGGGCTGCGACATCCAGAAGCGAGACATCCTGATCGTCCGCACCGGCTGGATCGCCAAGTTCTACAAGGTCTCGCGTGAGGAGTTCTACGGCAACTTCGTGGAGCCGGGCCTCACCCACAGCGACGCACTCGTCAAGTGGTTCGCCGACATGGAGATCCCGAACCTCGTCACCGACACCATCGCCAACGAGGTCACCGTCGACCCGGTGTCGGGAGTGGTCCTCCCGCTCCACAACGCACTCATGCGCAACCTCGGCGTCACCCTTACCGAGATTGCCTGGCTCGATGATCTCGCCGCCGACTGCGCAGCCGACGGCCAGTACACGTTCCTCTACGCAGCGGCACCGCTCAAGGTCGTGAACGGCACCGGAGCACCGGTGAACCCGATCGTCATCAAGTAAGGCACGATCTCCACCAACAGAACGCCCGGGGTGCGGTCTTGACCCACCCCGGCACTGCGGACCGGTCCGGTACCGCAGCGGCCGGAACCCGAACACGGGTACACCCCGGTCGAGCCGTGGGAAACACGGCACTACGGGCCGACATCAACTACTGTAACGATCGCTCGGTCGCCTCGGCCGGGTCAACGGCCCCGGAACCCCGGGGCTCCAACTTCCAACAGGGGGAAAC
>JAULYZ010000184.1:0-4131 GCA_032117595.1 Acidimicrobiia bacterium
GTACGTATTGGATGTGGTCGAGCCACTCGGCCCAGGCGTACGTCATTGCGTGCATCTCGCCGGTTGCCGGGTCGATCTTCGGGTGTGCGGTGAACGCGCCGGGCAGCGTTCCGAAGAAGTCGTTGCGCCCGATGGTCTCGAGCTCGTGCGTGAGCTCCACTGGGCAGGCCCCGGCCTCCACCATTGCCCAGGTGGTGCCCGCAAATCCCCCGACATTGGTGTTCGGCCCGCCGGAACCGTTGTTCCAGTTCCGACCCGGGATGTCCGGCACTCCTCGGGCGGCGCTCAACGCCGACGAACCGACGTATCGGTTGCGGTACCAGGCGGCTCGGCCGTCGCGAATGCAGATGCCGTGCACCATGCCGTCGCCGATGAACCAGTGATGCGACTCCGGGTCCACCTCGCCGATCGGATTGGGCCCGTTACGCAGATAGCGACCGTTCAGCTCGCGCGGCAACTCACCAATCACAGGAAGGTCGAGCGCAGTGATCTCGTCGGCCACCGGTGCGTAGTTTCCGGACAAGTAGCGGTTCTCGGGTGCATTCGGCGAAGCGGTCATCGTGACGGGGTCTAGTTGAGGAACTTGACATTGTCAACGACGACGCTCAGGCGGCTTCGCCATCTGGCTTTTCTCCCGTCTGGGCCCGCCGAGTAGTGCGTTGGCGCGGAGTCGTTCAACGAGTCGTCAGGCGACGCTGACCGTCGCTCCACAGTGTGGTCGTAGCGTGCTTGCGTCGAGGCAGGTCAGGCTGCGGTGCTGAGCGCACCGATGGCGGGCGGTCTCAAGCGGCCTGGAGCAGGTTGTTCACACGGCTTGCTTCGGGTTGGCTGCTCCAGCGGCTCAGTCCCAGAGGCCCTTGAAACGACCGTGGAGAGTGCCTTGACACATTGGGCACGCGCCGAGCCCATCGGACGTCTTGTCGTCGTCGGCGGCACGAGGGTAGAGAAGTCGAACCTCACGCTTGCAGTCGGGGCATCGAGCACGGTCCGTCCGCCGAGCGATGCGACGAAGTCGGCCTCGCCATGTGGGGCTTGTCCATTTGCCCTCGTCGAGGACGACTCGGTGGCAGTGGTCGCACGCGCAGAGCATTCGTAACTGACCACTCATGCCCGAGCCGAGATAGTCCTGTCGATCGAGGTCGCAGCCGGTGCACGTTAGGTGGATCAATTCGCCCACGCTGATCTCCTTTCTGCGGTCGTGCGTTGGAGTGTCGCTACCTAAGGTGAGGTGACTGCCGGTGAGGAATCTCGCCATTTCTGGAGAGACCCCATCGTGGAGCTGGGGGGAATCGAACCCCCGTCCGCCAGGCGGGAACCGCCCGTGATACGACCATTCCCGACTTCGACGCTAACGGCGCGTCATCGGCGGGTCGACTGAGTCACCGTTGCCGGTGACTCACCGGATCGTCTTTCCGACCAGTCAGTGTTCTTCCACACCTCCAGCGTTCTTTCCCGCCGTCACCCCCCGCTTCTGTTGCCGGGCTGCGAGGAGCTGGCCCCGTGCGGCCTTGCGGCTCACGATGTCTGTCGATCACCTGAAGATCAGGCGGCGACAGCAAACTGCGTGTTGGCAGTTGTGTTTTTTGCCCCGTTTATCGAGTCTGAGCAACTCGGGTCGCACGCTCGGCCGCCGAAACTGACGTCGAAACCTGTCAGCCCCATTGGTTGTGCACTCTGAACAATAGCGATGGGGTGCTGCGTTATTCCCGCGGGGTCGAAACGCTGTTCGCAAACGACTCCGTTGGCGACGCTGCGAGGTCTCACACCGCCCAGCGTGCCCCAGCCCCGGCGATCCCTGCGCCCATCGGCCCCTCCACATACGGTGGCGGTGTTGCGTGCGGTGAGCACGGGGGAGGCTCGACGATGAGGTCACGAACTCGATGGAGCGGGGCAGCGGGCGCGGTCCTGCTCGTCATGGCAGCCACCGCCTGTTCCGGCGGCGGATCCGGCGAGGAGTCGTCCACCGCAGGTCCCAAGCCGGCGTCGGCAGCCGATCGACGGGCCATCACCGAGGCGGTGAATGGACTGGAACCATCGAGCGGCGTCGGCTTCGTTCCCGAGGTCTATGAGCAGGTAGCAGACCCGAGTCAGATCCTGCCGGCCGGGGCCACGGTGAAGGTCATCGACGACACCTTCGTCGTGGACGGCGAACGAGCGACGGTGGATGCGGTGGTCTCCGTGCCAGGGGCAGCCGACGCCAAGTACTGGCTGTTCCTCGAGCGCCGTGACGGCACGTGGCTGATCGCTGGAACGCTGGAGTTGGGGGAGTGATGCAGGTGAACAGACGACATCTCGCAGCCGCCACCTCGCTCGTCTCGCTGTTGACCGTGGCGGTCTGGACCGGAGCACAAACCGCCGGTGCCGCAGAGCAGGGAGCAGCCTCGTGCGGAGCCAACCTGAAAGACCAGAGCAAGGCGGTCGGCAAGGAGCCCACGCTCGACGAGCAGCGCCGGGTGTTCCCATTGGTCACGATCCACGGCATCACGGGCTCCAACGCCGACTTCGAGGATGTGGTCGATCTCTCGTACAAGGGCTACACGCCGAGCGAGTCGCGGAAGTTGATCGAGAATCTCACGGGCAAGCCGGGTGCTTCGAAAGTGAAGGGGTTCACACATGTGCGCGTGTACTCGTACGAGTACACGAAGGATTCGTTGCGGTGGGTGACCGATCCTGCAGTCGGTGAGGCCTTCGGCAAAGTGATCGATTGCCTCTACGAACATCACGGCGTGCCGGTGTCGGTACTTGCGCATTCGATGGGTGGGCTTGCGACTCGTTGGGTTGCGAACAGCACCGATCCAAACGGTCAGCCACGTGCGCCCAAGCTCGGCAAGGTAGTCACGCTCGGCACTCCGTACACCGGCTCGGCCATTGCAGCCGGCTCCGGTGGGGCTATCGACGTGGCGGCAGTGCTTTTGCCTCCGGTTGCAGCGCTCGTCATCTACTGCGGATGGCGCGGAACGAATTCCGGGATCGGCAATTGTGGGCCAATACCGGTGTTGCAGTCGGGCACGAGCGAGGCAGGTCGTGCCTTGCGTCAGGGCTCGGACGAACTCAGCAGATTGTCTCGCTGGCCGTCAGAGGTCGACGTCACTGCGTTCGCTGGCAGCATGGTGCTGTCGGCCAAGTTGTTCAATGCCTCCGTCGGCTCTGTCGAGATCGGTGACGGTGTTGTCGGTGTCGACTCGGCTTCAGCTGATGCGGACACCACACCCGTGTATGAGTGCCGCTATGAGCAGTCGTTGACGCCGGCATGGGACGCATTGAAGGAACTCCTGAAGATCCGCAAGCCAGAGGAACGCTGGGCGGAGTTGGGCAATCTGCTTTTGAGCCAGCCCTGCTACCACGGAAACCTGATGCGCAACTGGGACATGCTCCCCGAGGTGCTGGGAGCGTTCGCTGATTGGTTTGCCGCGGCCGGCTCCGTGGGGGGTTTCGACGTGCGCAGCGCCACGGTTCCCTCGCTCTGTGGTCACAGCGCGGGTCAACTCGTTGATGGAAAACTTCCCGAGGACCTCCTCGTCAGCTCAGATGACTACACCTCGCCGGGATATGTCTCGCTGAATACCGCACTTGGGTCGGTATCAACCGATGTGGATCTTGATGGTGCAGCCGAGACGGTTGCCGTCGTGCTCTGCTCGGCTCCGTTCGTCGGCGTTCCACCGCAGCCCGACACGTTTGTTTTGGTGTTCGGGGCGGATGGATCGGTTCGGGCGACGTTGAGTCCCGGCTTTGTCGACATCACCTCGTTGTCACGTGATGGTGGGGAAATCACGCTTGGGATGCTCATGTGCGATCCAGAGGTCGGTGGTTGCAGGCCGATTGGGCAGGGTCTGAGCGTGCTCGTGTTTCGAGATGGTGCGTACATGCTCAAACCACTCGACGATGGTCGTCAGGAGTTGATGGAGGGTGATGTCGGGGAGGATGTTCGGGAGCTCCAGCAGGCGCTCGTGGATCGTGGGTACGACATTGAGGTCGACGGCCAGTTCGGGCCGGGGACGGCGGCGGCCGTCGAGGCGTTCCAGAAGTCGGCACTGCTCGAAGTCAGCGGGACAACCCCTGTGGCCACACTGGGTGCTCTCGGACTTGGTGGCGGGCTCGTGGCCGACTTCTCGTCCATCGAAGGCTGGTCTG
>JAULYZ010000185.1:0-5326 GCA_032117595.1 Acidimicrobiia bacterium
CGGTTGCCGAGAAACACGCCATCGACTACGTCGTGCCGAACGACTGGCTCTGCACGAAGTCGCGCTGTCCGGTGGTGCTCGGGAACGTCCTGCTCTACCGCGACGAAGTCCACCTCTCGGAGACTGCTGCCCGCCTCCTGACGCCGTACATCGCCACGATGCTCGGGCCGTTTTCGGTCTGACGGCTGGATACTGGTCGACCATGAACGATGAACAGCGCCCGACGATCCGGGTTGCCACGTGGAACCTCTGGGGCCGCAACGGCGATCACGAACGCAGACTGCCTGCCATCGTCGAGACCCTGCGAACCATCGACGCCGATGTGGTGATGCTGCAGGAGTCGTGGGCGATGCAGGACGGCTTCTGCCAGCCCGAATACCTTGCCGAGCAACTGGGTGGGTACTCAACCGCGTGGGCGCACGGCCCGTGGTTCTCCGGTTTCTGGCTGGGCAACTCGCTGCTCACGCGCTGGCCGATTGCGCGCACCCAGATCCACCGGCTCCCGAGGCTCGACAACGGCGACCCGATGTACCGACATGTCACGCTGGCGCACGTGGAGACCCCGTGGGGTCTCTGGCCCTTCGCCTCGACCCATTTCGAACACCCCTTCGACGGCTCGCGTCACCGGATGCTGCACGCCGAGAGCCTCCTGCACTTCGTCAAGGGTGTGCGGGCCGATCCGGCCTGTCGGCTCCCGGTGGTGCTGGGGGGAGACCTGAATGCGGTCCCCGACAGCGACGAGATCCGGATGCTCACGGGCCGCATGCCGGGGGTGCCCGGTGTGGTGTTCTCCGATGTGTGGGAACACGTTGGCCCCGGCGGTCGTTTCGGGGCCGAGGGGATGACCTGGCGCGCCGACAACCCGAACACCGACGACAGTTCGTGGCCCAACCGGCGCCTCGACTACGTACTCGTCTCCCACCCGCGCAAGAAGCCTGCGGGAAGTGCTCGACGTGCATGGCTTGCCGGGACCGAACCCGTCGATGGTGTGTACCCGAGCGATCACACTGCAGTCGTGGTCGAACTCGGGGTGCCGCATCACGATGCGGCGGGCGAGGCCAACGCGGGTTGAGAACGCCCGGTCCCTAGCCGAAGAGCCGCTTCATGCCGATCTCGGCGTGGTGGTCGTCGCCGGGATCCATCGGGCTGATCCTGCTCAGCCAGGTGAGTGAGACGTAGCCACGCTGCACAGCACCGGCGTCGGTGTGCTCGGGCAGTTCGACGGGGTCACCCCAGTCCATTCGGACGTGGAAGGAGTTCTCGTGCCCGATCTTGGGCTCGAGGGTGACGGGCTTGGAGGTCCGTCCGGGTTGCACCGCCAGTTCGGTGCGCCGCCAACCGCGCAGTTCGTCGATGCCAACATTGGGGACGTTGATGTTGAGCACCTGCGGCTCGACGGGCATACGGTCGACCACCGACTCCACCACGTGAGCAGCGACGTGGGCCGCTGTGTCCCACTTCTGTCCGAGGAGCATCTCGTCCCAGGCCTGGCCCATCACGCTGCCGACGGTGACGTCTTGGCTCACGGCGATGCCGGTGATGCCGCCGTTGCGAGCCGTGAGCGCCGCGCCAACCGTTCCCGAGTGGTACACGGCGCGGCCGACGTTCGCTCCGGGGTTGATGCCGGAGACCACGAGGTCGAAAGGATCGCCGAAGGCGCCCAGGCGGGCGAAGAGGACACAAAGAGCAGGAGGTCCCGAAACGGTCCACACCTCCTTCACCCCGTCGAGATGAGCACGATGAACCTCGGGACGCATCACGTTGAGGGCACCCACGGCACACGATGCCCCGCTGTATTCGGTGTCGGGGGCGACCACCACGACATCGCCGAAGGGCTCGACGGCGAGTGCCAGTCGGTGGAGGCCCACCGAGTCGATGCCGTCGTCGTTGGTGACCATGATCCGCATGGCGCCAGCGTAGGCCTCGCGGGTGAACCGGGGGAGTGTCGGCGGTGTGCGCCGGGTGTGCGGGAGGTGATGATCAGGTAACGCCGGGGGAGGGCGCGCCTGTCCTCACCACGAGCACCTCATGTGCTTGATCCCGTTGATGAACGCACTCTGGAGGTACTCGGGCTCGCCGGTGATCTGGAGGTTCGGCAGGCGTTTGCGGATCTCGTCGAACATCACGGAGATCTCCCGACGCGCAAGGTTTGCCCCGAGGCAGAAGTGTGGCCCTCCGGCTCCGAAGCCGACCTGCTTGGTTGCGTCTCGTGTGATGTCGAAGCGGTGCGGATCGGCGAACGCGGAGTCGTCACGGTTGGCCGAGCAGTAGAACATCACCACCTTGTTGCCGGGCTCGAGACGAACGCCCCCGAGTTCGGTGGCCTCGGTGACCGTACGGCGGAAGTGGATCACGGGAGTGGAGTACCGGACGATCTCCTCGACGGCGTTCCGGGAGTGCTGGTCGAACTGGCTGAACCACAGCTGCCGCTGGTCCGGGTGGAGTGTGAGCAGCCGCATGCCGTGGCTGATGGCGTTGCGGGTGGTCTCGTTGCCGGCCACCACGAGGAGGATGAAGAAACTCCCGAACTCCTGTGGTGTGAGGCGCTCGCCGTCGACCTCCGCGTGCATCAGCGCGCTCGTGAGGTCGGACTGCGGGTTGGCGAGACGATCCTCGCCGAGACGCTGCGCGTACTCGAACATCGCGAGGGCGTCCTGCATCAGCTTCTCGAACGTGCCGCCGTACTCAGGGTCGCCCGCACCGAGGATGGTGTTCGTCCACGCGAAGATCTGCTTCTCGTCGTCGGACGGGATGCCCATCATCTCGCAGATGATCCGGAGCGGGAGCGGCGCAGCGATCTCCTCGACGAAGTCGCACTCGCCGTTCGGGAACCGGTCGAGCAGGCTGTCGACGAGCTGTGTGGCGACGGTCTTGACGTACTCCTCGACCCGACTGATCTCTTTGGGGGTGAAGCCCTTCGACACGATGGAGCGGAGTCGGTAGTGCTTGGGGTCGTCCATGTTGATCATCGACCCGAAGAACTCGTTGATCTCCACCGGGAGGTCGGCGATGTTGGAACCCGAACCGCTGCAGAACACGGCGGGGTTGCGGCTTGCCTGCCAGACGTCGTCGTAACGGGTGAGTGCGTAATAGCCCGGACCCTTCGGGAACGGCGGGAACTCCTGCTCCTCGAAGAAGCGAATGGGGGCCTTGGTGCGCAGGGCATGGAAGGCACTCTCCCGGTACTCGCGCGGGGCGAGCCAGAAACTGACATCCGAGAGGTTGATCTCGTCCACGGGGACGTCGAAGAGTTGCATGGCGGGAGGCTAGGGCCGTGGGGTGCCGGGCCGTCGCGGTACGGTTGCCCCGTGAGTGGATCCGGGAACACAGACGACCTCCACGAACGCACTGCCTCAGGGGTGGAGGTCGAACGGGTGCTCGTGGTGACCGCGCATCCCGACGACGTCGACTTCGGGGCGGCTGGCACGGTCGCCACCTGGACCGACCGTGGCATCGAGGTCGTGTACTGCATCGTGACCGACGGCGACGCTGGCGGGTTCGACCCGACCATCCCGCGGACGGCCATCGCCGCAATTCGCCGCGACGAGCAAACGGCGGCCGCCAAGGCAGTTGGCGTCGAGCGTCTCGTCTTCCTCGGACACCCTGACGGGAGGCTCCTGCCGAGCCTCGAGGTCCGACGCGACATTTCGCGTGTGATCCGTCAGGTGCGCCCCCAGCGCGTGCTGTGCCAGTGCCCGCAGCGCAATTTCTCGCGGATCTACGCAAGCCATCCCGATCACCTCGCAGCAGGGGAGGCGACGTTGTGCGCGGTTTACCCGGACGCGCGCAATCCCTTCACCTTCACCGAACTCCTCGACGAGGGCCTCGATGCGTGGACGGTGCACGACGTGTGGATGATGGGAGGGCCCAAGCCCCTGCACCCCGTCGACATCACCGATCACCTCGACCGAAAGATCGCTGCGCTGCTCTGCCACGAGAGCCAGCACCCCGATCCTGCGCAGATGGAAGCGCGGGTGCGTGCCTGGGGCACCGTGCAGGCCGAACAGTTCGGTCTGGGCCCGGATCGGGCTGCCGAGTCGTTCCAGGTGATCGACACCCGCTGATTGGCGCTGGACCCCACCCGCCGCAGCGCCCCGATATTCCGCAAGTACCACCAACAGACAGAGAGCGAAAGCAGGTTCGTCATGCCCGAGGCAGTCATCGTCGCCACCGCCCGCAGCCCGATCGGTCGGGCCAACAAGGGTTCGCTCGTCAGTATCCGAGCCGATGACCTTGCTGCGCAGATGTTGGCGGCCGTCATGGCGAAGGTTCCACAGCTTTCACCCGCCGACATCGAGGACGTGATGATGGGCGCCGGCCAGCCTGCCGGCGAACAGGGGAGCAATGTGGCGCGGCTCGCTGCGCTGCTCGCAGGCATCGATGCACCCGGCGTCACGGTGAACCGCTACTGCTCGTCGTCGCTGCAGACCATCCGCATGGCAACCCACGCGATCAAGGCGGGCGAGGGTGACTGTTTCATCGCCGCCGGTGTGGAGTGTGTGAGCCGTTACCAGTTCGGTGCGGCCGACACCGCTCCCCAGAACCCGCGCTTCGACGATGCCGGTCGGCGCACTGCGCTGCGGAGCCAGGGCGGCCAGCCGAACTGGTCGCCACCCGCGGGTCTGCCTGACATCTACATCGCCATGGGCCAGACCGCCGAGAACGTGCGCGAGGCCGAGAACGTCTCCCGGGCCGACATGGACGCCTTCGGGGCGCGGTCGCAGCAGCTCGCCGTGGCTCACATCGAGAACGGGTTCTTCGAGCGCGAGATCGTCCCGGTGACGCTGCCCGACGGCACCGTCGTCTCACGCGACGACGGTCCGCGTGCCGGCACGACGGCCGAGGCGCTCGCCCAGCTCAAGCCGGCCTTCCGCCCCGACGGCGAGATCACGGCCGGCAACGCGTGCCCGTTGAACGATGGCGCAGCGGCCGTGATCGTGATGAGCGACACCAAGGCAAAGCGTCTCGGCATCACCCCGCTGGCGCGCATCGTGGCGAGCGGCGTGAGCGCGCTCAACCCCGAGATCATGGGGCTGGGGCCGATCGAGGCGTGCCGTCAGGCGATGAAGCGTGCCGGCATGACGATCGACAACATCGACCTCGTCGAGATCAACGAGGCGTTTGCTGCGCAGGTGCTTCCGTCGGCGCGTCATCTCGGTATCCCGATGGAGAAGTTGAACGTTCACGGTGGTGCGATTGCGCTCGGCCACCCCTTCGGCATGACCGGCGCGCGCATCATGGCCACGCTCATCAACGGACTGCAGTTCGAGGACAAGGCCATCGGCATGGAGACGATGTGCGTCGGCGGTGGTCAGGGCATGGCCAT
>JAULYZ010000186.1:0-5331 GCA_032117595.1 Acidimicrobiia bacterium
CGGCTTCCCGAATCCGCTCACCGCGAGCTCGAGGAACTCAACCCCGAGGACCAGACACCACGACGCCCATCGGCAGGACCCGAGCCCGCCGTCTGACGACACGGCGCGCGGGCGTCACTCAGCCCGCGAGAATCCGGCGTGCCTCGCCGAGGTCGGCGATGAGTCGAGCCGCCTTGTTGGCGTCGCCGCCTGCGTCGGGATGGGCATCGCGGATTCGACTGCGGAACCGCGCAGAGACCTCTTTCTTCGACGGCTTGAGCGTGCCGGGCGGGAAGCCGAGCAGGTCGAGCGCCCACGCGGTCGGGTTCGTCACCGCCGAGAGACTCGAGGATGCACCACCGATGAGTGCCTCGATGAACGCCGGGCCGAGCGGGCCGCGCCAGCGGTAGGCGCGCCGCAGGGCTGGTGCCACCACGCGGCGTGCCCCTGCCTCGAGACGTTCGAGTGCATAGATCGAGCCGAGCACCTGCTGCAGCGGAGTTCCCTGACTGCGGAACTCGAACGCAAGTTGGTCACCGTCGGCGGACACCGAGTGAACCGATCGCGCGAGTCCGTGCCGGTCGACCTGGAAGCGGTGGCGCAGACGGGGCTGCACCACGCGGTCGCCGCGCTCCACCTCGTTGAGCAGACGGTGGATGTCGGGAGCAAGGTCGTCGTCGATGTCGGGAGCGTGCGCTGCAACCACAGCCCCGAGCAACAGGCCACCAACACCCGGTGCCGGATCGGCTGGCAGTACGAGGTGACCGAGCGACACGCGTCGGGTGGGGGCAATCGGCCGTGAGTGCCACACTTCGAGTTCGGCCAGCAGCACGTCGCCCGAGGCTAGCGACGCATCGGTGGAACCCGATCCCCTAGTGGCCGGTGCGGGCCACGACGTCGCGTGCCACTTCCCCGAGGCGCTCGAAGTCGCGGCTGTCGCGGTCGTACATCGCCGCCCCGTAGTAGAGCACCACGCGTTTCGCAACGCCGGCGTAGCGGGCGATCAGAGCATCAGCAAGGCCGTCCCACGGGGCCGACACCACGAAGTGGTCGAGGATGTCGTCGGTGATCACTGCGGCCATGCCGGCAGTGTCACCGGCCTTCTGACACGCCCTGATGCGCGCCGTGGTCTCGGGATGACCGATCTGCTCGAAGATGAACGCATAGTTCGGGGTCGACCCGTAGAACGACACCTGCTGACGCGCCATCTCGCGCCAAGACCTTCGCTCCTCCTCGGTGTCGCCCACCACGGTGAAACTGGGCACGATCAACTGGATGTCTGCGGGATTCCGCCCCGCCTCGTGCGCCCCGGTGGACACTGCGTCGACAACAGTTCGCCGCAGATACGGATCGGTGTTGATGGGATGCACGTGCACACCATCGGCGACGCGGCCGGCCATGCGAAGCATCCACGACCCCACGGCGGCGACGTCGATCGGCGGATCGCTCACGTGGATCGGGCCCGGCGACCATGCGCGCGGGAGCAGCGAGAGGGACGTGAAGCGACCCTCGAACGCCAGGGGCTCACCGCGAAAGCCGGCGAAGCAGGCCCGGACGGCGCGTACGTACTCCTCGAGTCGCGGTCCGGGTGAGTCGAACTGCGCGCCGTACCGCCGCTCGATGTGTGCGCGCACCTGTGTGCCGAGCCCGAGTCGGAAGCGGCCGTCCGTCGCCTCGGCGAGTTCCCATGCCGTCGACGCAGTGATCATGGGCGAGCGCGGGAACGCCACGGCAACTCCGGTGGCGAGGTCGAGCTCGGGAGCAGCGAGCGCCGCCGCAACGCACGACAGGTAGGCAGTACGCCCGGTCTCGGTGAGCACGAGACCGGAGAATCCCGCTCGACGCGCCTCGGTGGCGAAGTGCTGCATGGAGCGCAGTGGGCGCCCACCCGTCATCACATCAACCTTCATGACCGCTCCCCTCGAGCCCCGCGCTCCGTTCACCGCCGCTGCCCCCAGTCTCACAGACCGTCAGCGCACCCGGCGTGGGCGGTTCCTCAGGACCATCGCTCGACGGGGCGCGTCACACGATGGGACGGAGCAGATCGAACAACTCGGTGGCGATCTCCTCGTAGCCGTCTGCGTCCTCGGCCACTGCATCGGCGAGCGAATCGCCCAGGTCGATGACACGCGACCACAGCAGACCATCGACCCCGAACGGCGGACGATCGGGGTCTGCACCCTCGAGTGCCGCAACGAGATCACCAAAGCTCTGTGCATCGACCTTGCCCTTGCGGAGTCGTTCCGATGCGAGGAAGAGCGCACTCAACACACCTGCGGGCGATACCTCGCCAACACCGACCGACGGATCGCCCGCAATCGCGCCACCCTCGAGTTCGTCGAGGATCGCCTCCACCTCTGACTCCCGCTCGCTGTCCACCACGAGGAGATCCTCCTCCCAGTGGTGAGCGATATGAAGTTCCACGAGCCGCTCGACGAGTTCCATCCGCCGCTCCATGGGCCAGTACGCCAAGGGGAACTCTGTCTCGCCGGCGAGGTCCTCGCCCGAATCGTCGTCATCGTCGTCATCGTCGTCATCGTCATCGTCGGCATCGTCGGCATCGCCGTCGTCCCCGCCGACGGCAGCGGTGGAGTCGGCGTCCGTGCCGTCGTCGTCGGCCGACTCGATTCCGAACTCGTCCTCGATCTCCTCGAGGAGGCGATCAGCGGCCTCCTCGTGAATCGCCTGAACGACGAGATCGGTGCCGACCCAGCGATGCGGCACCCCGCGTTCGGCGAACGCCACGGCCGCCTCGGTCTGTGCATCGATCGGCCAACCCGAGAGGTCGTAGGCAACGGTGTCGTCCTCGTCGATGAGTGCGAAGTCGACATCCTCGGTGGGGTCGAGCAGTGCCACGCCGCAGTGCGTGCAGGTGGTCTTGAAGTCGAGGAATTCCGCTTGGCACAGCGGGCACACGCGGATGGACATGGCGTGAGGCTACTGCCCGGTCACGGCGGTGAGGAATCGCTCGAGACGCGCGTACTCGTCGAGTTGATGACGGTGCTGCCGGAATCCGTGGCCCTCACCGTCGAACACCACGAGCTCCACGAGCGGGCACTGCGTCGCGAGCGCCTCGCTCTGGATGAGCGGCACCACCGGGTCTGCGTCGCCGTGGAGCACGAGCACCGGTCGGGCGATGCGACCGGGGTCGATCGCAACGGTGCGCTGACCGGCCAGCACCGCCTCGACGTCCACCAAGGTGTCGGTGTAGTGCGCCTCGAAACGGTGCGTGGAGTCGCGCAGGCCCATCGGGTCGGTCACCGGATACACCACGGCTGCACCAGCCACGCTCGCCGGAGCCCGCTCGAGTACCCGGAGCGCGACGTATCCGCCGGCAGACCCACCCATCAGCACGGTGGTCTGCGGGAGCGCCCACCCGTGCTCATGGACGTATGCAATCACCGCCACCACATCGGCGGAATCAGCCTCGCCCCACGCGTGTCGCAGTGCCTGTTGAAATGCTCGACCGTGACCCGTGGAGCCGCGGTGATCGGGCACCACCACGGTCCAGCCACGCGACACCCAGAAAGCGATCCGCGCGAGGAAGGTCACCTGCCACTGATCGGTCGGGCCTCCGTGCACCCACACGATCGCCCGGTTCGACTGCACTGCGGGCCGATAGACACGGGCTGGAACACTCACCACCGAGCCCGCGTGTTCGTGATCGACCGTGTGGAGTTCGGGTTCGACGAGATGGTGCTCGAGAGCCGTCCACTCGGCCGCCGGCCCCACGGCCAGCACTGATCTCACCCACGAACCGTCACCCTGTTCGTTGTACGTCACCACCTGTGTCGGCGTTCGTCCCCCGGTCCGCAGGGCCGTGATGGTGTTGCCCACCCAGTGCAACTGTGCGTGCACACCACGGCCGATCTCGTGAACTGCTGCCGCAGAGCCGGCGGCATCAAGGTCGACCACCAACAACCGGCCGAAGCCGTGCTCGTTGCGATGGAGCGCCACGCGGCGGCCGTCGGGTGAGACGGCATACGAGCGCTGTCCCGGACCCCACGAGGGACCAGCATGCTCAAAGCGTTCGTCGAGCACCGCTGTGCCGTTCCGATGCACGTTGAGCCAACCGCCGGTGTCACGGACGTACCACCACACACCGTCGACGCACTGCGGCTGCTGTACCGATGTCAGCGCTCGCTCATGATGATCGGCCACCACGGTGGACCAGGTGCGGGTCTCCAGGTCTCCCCGAACCACCGAGGACGAGTCCCACGGCATGTGCGGGACATCCCAACCGACCCAGCTGAGCGACGACGATTCCACCCATGCCGGATCCATCACGAAGTCGTGCGACGTGAACACGACTGCCGAACCGAGAGCCGTGTCGAACGGGACCACATGGACCGCTGCGAGATCGACGGTGAACGCAACCCACCGCCCGTCCGACGACACCACCGGCGACTGAACGTCGCGACCCGGCTCCACATCGCTCAGACGGCGGTGAGCTCCGTCGAGGCCGTGGAGCCACACCTGGCCCTCCCCGCTGTACACGAATCCCGATGAGTCGGGCAGCCAGCAGAAGGCACCGCCGCCAAGGCCCCGGCCGAGCGACGGCGACGGATCAGCAGCGACGATCCGCTCGGGTCCGCCAGCCGATGGAACGAGCACCAGTGAATTGCGACCCTGCGCACGCGTGCCGAAGAGCACCCATCTGCCATCAGGCGACGGACGGGGTTCCACGAGGTCCCGCCCTGCCACGCACAGCGAGGCTGCGATCGGACCGGCGCTCACACGGGCACCGTACCGGCGACGCCCGGTGTTACGTTGCCAACGTGCCTTCACGTGAGAACCCCAGTAGGAACCTCGCCCTTGAGCTCGTCCGCGTCACCGAGTCCGCCGCACTCGCCGCGTCGCGATGGATGGGCCGTGGCGACAAGAATGGCGCCGATGGTGCAGCAGTCGAAGCCATGCGCACCGTGCTCGCCACCGTGAACATGGACGGCATCGTCGTCATCGGCGAGGGCGAGAAGGACGAGGCGCCCATGCTCTACAACGGCGAGCAGGTGGGTAACGGCCTCGACCCGAAGTGCGACGTTGCCGTCGACCCCATCGACGGCACCACACTCACTGCGCTCGGCCGCGGGAATGCACTCGCCGTGATCGCCGTTTCGGACCGCGGCACCATGTTCAACCCGGGCCCCTGCGTGTACATGGAGAAGATCGCCGTGGGGCCCGAGGCAGCAGGCGCCATCGACGTCACCGCATCGCCCACGCAGAACCTGCGCTGGATCGCGAAGGCGAAGGGTGTTCAGGTGCGCGACCTCACCGCCGTGGTCCTCGACCGACCGCGCCACGGTGAGCTCATCGAGGAGATCCGCACCGTGGGTGCCCGAATCCGGCTCATCA
>JAULYZ010000187.1:0-3266 GCA_032117595.1 Acidimicrobiia bacterium
TCGGCATACGCAGCCACCATGTCGCGGGTGAGGGGTCCCGGCGGGGTCACGCTGATCTCGAGGCGCCCGAGGCCGTGGCGACGCTCCACCTGCTGTCCGGCCCGGGCCAGTGCCTCGAGATCCTTCCTGCACTGCTCGGGTGAGCGGAAGAACCCGTACCACTGGTGTCCGCTGCGCACGGCGCGTCGATAGGCCGGAGCCGAATGGCCGCCCACCACGATCTTGGGTCCGCTCACCGGCCGAGGGTTGGCGTCGATCCCCGAGAAGCTCACCAGCGAACCCGAGTACGACACCGGTGCCGGCTGGGTCCACAGCGCCTGCATGGCTGCGAGATAGTCGTCGGTGCGCTCGCCACGATCATCGAACGGGGCACCAATCGCCCGGAACTCGGGCTCGAGATAGCCCACACCGATTCCGAACCAGAATCGCCCGCCCGAGATGACGTCGAGCGAAGCCACCTGTTTGGCGAGCACCACCGGATTGCGCTGCGGCAGGATGATGATGCCGGTGGCAAGAAACATCGTGGTGGTGAGTGCCGCCACATACGGCAACTCCACCATCGGATCCAGGATGGGAGTCTCGGGTGCAGCCGGCGACGGTGGCACCTGCGGCGACGGCAGTACCACATGCTCACCCGCCCACCACGAGTCGTAGCCAAGACGTTCGGCCAACGGTGCCAACACGGCCGCATGCGGAGACGCCGCCCCGCTGTTCAGACCGAACACGCCGTACTTGACGCCGCTTGCCATGATCTCGTCCCCCTGCGCTGGTGCCTGTGCCGGTGCTTGCTCAGTGCCAGTGTTGCTCAGGCCGGTGCCCGGGCCAGTACTCGGGCCAGTACCCAGGCTCACGCATCCGGCGAGAGGTAGCCCCAGCCGCGCAGGGCCTCGATGATGCGGTCCGCCGCCGCTGCCGGTTCGAGTACCTCGGTCGAGCGATGTGTGCTGCCCGAGGTGTCGCCGCCCGATGAACCCGTCACGCCCAACACACCCTGCACGCGCTCAAGGGCAGAGTTGCCCCCGGGTGCGGCCAACTCTCGAGCACGGGGTCGATAGGGGCGCCGCCTCGCGTGATCGGCACCAGCATCGTGTGCAGCGTCGTGTGCAGCGTCGTGTGCAGCGTCGTGTGCAGCATCGCCCGGCACAGCGCCCGGGTGCTCCGGGTTCAACTGCTCGAGGTTCAACTGGTCGAGGTTCATGACACGAATAGCGGTCTGCTTCGCCCGCAACGATGCAGCGAGCGGAGCACGTCGCAGCACCGCCGTGCCGCCCTCCACGGAGATCACTGCGGCACCGGTGGCAGGGTGAGACACCGCAACACGCTCGCGGCGGCCTCCGTCGAGTCGCCGTGTGCCGATCAGTGACGAACCGGCGGGCGACGCACCGGTACGTGAATCACCCGTCAGTGCATCACCCGTCAGTGGCTCACCCATCAGTGCATCACCCGTCAGTGCATCACCCGTCAGTGCATCACCCGTCGGCGAATCACCGGACTCGGCATCGAACGCCAGATCGAGCAGACCCAACGCCTGCTCGGCACCGAGCAGATCGGCGAGGAACGCAGGCACCGATCCCGTACCCCGGTCGAGCGAGTAATCGCCACACACCACGATGCAGTGGCTGCTGTTGCCCGGCATACCCGACACGCCCGACACACCCGGCATACTCGGCGCACTCGGCGCACTCGGCGCACTCGGCGCACTCGGCGCACTCGGCGCACTCGGCGCACTCGGCGCACCCGGCATACCCGGCATACCCGGCGTACCCGCCCCCGTGATCACCGCAGCCAGTGCCTGAGCAACAGACTCACTCGAGAGGCTCGCTGTGCCGGAGAAACTCGCTGCGCCCGAGTGTTCGCGCGCCGCCACCCGTACGGCTGAGTCGACACCGCAGGCAAGTGCATCGCGCAGCGCAGTGTCGGCCTCGGGCGGCCCCACGGTGACCACCAGTGTCTCGACCGCGCCCCACCGTGACGCGCCATCGGCCCGTGAACCAGCGTTGCGCCCCGACCCCACCCACTCCGAGATCCGCAGTGCCCACTCGAGCGCCGAGGCATCGGCCGCTGAGATCCCGCCGAAGCGATGGTCGCCCCCCTCAGGAACCACCCACTTCACGCACGCAACAACGAGGATCTCGGGGCGCTTGTCTCGTCCGGTCATGTCTTGTCCGGTCATGTCACGTCCGGTGGAACACCACGCCGTGCCCACCCTGCGGGTAGGTCCAGGTGATGGCGCCCTGTGTGTTGCAGACCAGGTAGCACGTACCGCACTCGAAGCACTGCTCGTAGTTGAAGAGCACGCCGCCGTCGGAGGTGGGCACGAAGAGTCGTGCCGGGCACGCCACCACGCACTCCTGAGTGCTGCAGCCCCGGCAGGCGTCGCCGTCCACCACGATGTGGGCGCGCTCGTGAATGCGGAACTCGGAGTTGCCGATCCGCTCGTCGAAGCTCATGACCTGATGTGCGTGATGAGACATGGTGACGCCCTCAGCCAAAACCCTTCAGCCCGGTGCGCCCATCACGCAACAGGTCGCGCAGGCGGATACCGGCACGCTTGCGTTCCTCGCGCACGATCCGACGCAGCCCCGGCTTGGGCAGCGGATTCTCCACCCGGAACATGCGCTCCACCACATTGGCGACGAAGCCCGGGTACTGGTGCTGCACGCGGTCCGACAGCACCAGATGCGGGATGTCGCGCAGCTTGCGGTGGTCCTGCAGCACGAAGCTCTTCTCGAGCATCGTCGTGTAGGCACCCAGCGAAGCAGCCGACAGAGCAGTGGCGGCACTGCCCGAGCCGCCCGCACCAGGTCGCGTCGCCGGTGATGCTGTTGTTGATGCTGATGCCAGTGCCTGTGCCGCTGCGCGCCCCGCATACATGCCCGAGGCCATCGCGAAGTTCACGCCCTCGAGCCAGATGCCCGCAGCGAGGCACAGCGCCGCAGCATCGCCCGCCACGAGGATCCCGTCGCCCACCAGTTTGGGCAGCATCGAGTACCCCGCCTCGGGGATCACGTGCGCCGAGTACTCCTTCACCTCGGCACCCTCCACCAGCGGTGCGATCGCCGGGTGAGCCTTGAACGCCGCGATGATCTCCTCGGGCCGCTGCTTCTGTGCTGCGAGCTTGGGCAGCTTGAGCACCACGCCCACCGCAATGGTGTCGAGGTTGGTGTAGACGAATCCACCGCCGTTCACGCCCTGTGTGCAACCGACGATCTCGTAGTCGACACCCTCGTTGCCGCGCACGCCGAAGCGCTCGTCGATCACGTGCT
>JAULYZ010000188.1:0-1865 GCA_032117595.1 Acidimicrobiia bacterium
GGGGCGAGTCGGTAGTCGAGCGAGAGCACGGGGCAACCGGCGCTCACCGCAATGCCGGCGGCGAGGCGCACATGCGACCTCGCCGAGAGCACCACGTAACCCCCGCCGTGCAGGTAGAGCACCGCCCGGTCCTTGGCTGCACCCGCTGGCTCGATCCACAGGCCCGGAACGCCGTTCGCCACCAGCTCGGTGACGCTCACGCCTTCGGGCATCACGCCCATCGCCGCCATTCCCGCCTCGGCGCCGGCGCGCTGCTGCTCGAGCGTCGGTGGTGGGCCGTCGGGCACCACGCTGTCCCGGAACGCGCGCATTGCGGCCTTCAACGCTTCTGCCTGCGGACTCGCCACGGTGCTCCCCTTGCATCAACCCGACGCTGCGACCGTAGTGGCCCGGATGCACGACGACCCGGCCGTCAGGGCCGGGTCGTCCAGAGTGCGCTGTGGGTGGAGGTGAGGGGAATCGAACCCCTGGCCTCAACAGTGCGATTGTTGCGCTCTACCAACTGAGCTACACCCCCGCAGGGCGTCAGTGATGTTACCGCCCGGTGTGCTCGTGCAACGGGTGCGACGATCAGGCAGCGCGGCGGTACGCCTGGGCGGCGTAGAGCTCGGCCTCACGGCGACGACGAAGCAGCATCGCGCAGTAGCCGAACAGCGAGAGCACGCAGATGGCACATGCGTAGATGAGCCCCGGGCTCTTGGCGAGGAACGCCAGCACTGCCGTGGTGATCGAGAGGGCGAACAGCATGCGCACGGTTTGCTCACGGCGACGGCGGAGCATCTCGCGACGGTTCATCGCACGGGTGTCGTCACGGCGCTGCAGCGGTGCGGTGTCGTCGCGGCGCACGGGGCGCTGCGGGCGGCTCGCCACAGCGTTCATGTCGCGGCGCTCGAGCACATCGGTGCGGCGCAGGCGCGGATCGGTGGGGTATCGCTTCAGTGCAGCCCGCGAATACGCCGCACCGAGGTTCTGGCGGGTGCCGGCGAGCGGGCGGCCCATCGACTGCAGCGGGTTGATCCGGGGCGGGGCGGTCTGCTGGAGCACGGCCAGATTGCGCCGGAAGTGGTCGACTGAGGAGGTCGGGCGGCTCTCGCCACGGCTGCGGAGCAGCGGCGGGACGAGTACCACGAGCCAGATGGCCCCCACGACGAGCAACACCAGTACTTGCATTCTTTACGATTCTACGACTTTCGTAACGGAACCGGCAACATCGTCCGGACGGCGGTACGTGCCCGAGCGACCCCCCGTTTTTTC
Organism: Acidimicrobiia bacterium; assembly: GCA_032117595.1. Classification (GTDB taxonomy): domain Bacteria; phylum Actinomycetota; class Acidimicrobiia; order Acidimicrobiales; family Ilumatobacteraceae; genus WLJO01. The sequence goes on from JAULYZ010000188.1 coordinate 1,255, forward strand.
CCATAAGGCCAGTTCAGAGATGGTCATGCCCCGGTCGACGGACTTGCACATGTCATAAATCGTGAGTGCGGCCGTGGCACAGGCGTGGAGGGCCTCCATCTCCACCCCGGTCCGATCGACCGTGTCGACCTGGGCCTCGACGGCCACACAGTCGTCTCCGATCTCGAAATTCACGTAGACCGACCCAACCAGGAGGGGGTGGCACAGCGGGATCATGTCCGAGGTCCGCTTGGCGGCCTGGATGCCAGCCACCCGGGCCACGGCAAGCACATCGCCCTTGCTCATCTCCCGGTTGGCGATGGCAACGGTGGTCTCGGGCTTCATGAGCACCTTGCAGCGGGCGACGGCCCGTCGATGTGTGGGCTCTTTCGGCGTCACATCCACCATGCGGGCCCGACCCAGCGGATCGAGATGGGTGAACACCGGCTCAGTCACTGCACAAAATCGTAACAACACCCTGCGCGCGAGTGGAGGATTCCTCGGTGATACCCGTCGTGGGCAACGATCTGGGGACTCCCGGGAGCACGCTCACCGGGACCGTCGGAACGGGGGACTCATGCGCGCCTGGCACTTCACCGCAACACACGAACCACTCGTCATGGTGGACAAAC
>JAULYZ010000189.1:0-6548 GCA_032117595.1 Acidimicrobiia bacterium
CCGCGCCGCGACACTCCCTTTGGCGCTCCGCGCCGCGACACTCCCTTTGGCGCTCCGCGCCGCGACACTCCCTTTGGCGCTCCGCGCCTACTTGAGCGTGCCGCCGAGGTCGACGGGGAACTCCACAGCCGTGATGTACCGCGCCTCGTCAGAGGCGAGGAACGCAACAGCATTCGAGATGTCGTCCACCTCGGCCCACGGGTGCGGCAGCAGCATCGTGCGGCGGAAGAGTGGCTCGACGTCGGCCGCCGTGGGCTGGTCGAGTTCCGGTCGGAACTGACGGTACATGGCCTCGTTGTGGATGAGGTCGGTGTTCACGTTGCCCGGCAGGATCACATTCACCCGAATGCTGAACTTCGAGAGTTCGCGCGCCATCGAGCGCATCATCCCGAGCAGGCCCATCTTCGCCGAGGTGTAGTCGGTGATGCCGGTTGCGCCGCGCACCGCCGCAGCCGAGGCGATCAGGATGATCGATCCACCTCGTCCGGCTTCAAGCATCGACGGCACTGCCGACTTCACGGTCCGCCAGACACCGTTGAGGTTGACGTCCACCACATCGGTCCACTGCTCATCGGGGATCTTCCAGAACGATGCCCCCTTGGAGGCGATGCCGGCATTCGCGACCACGATGTTCACCGGGCCGAGCGTCTCGATGCCTCGGTCCACAATGGTTCGCACCGACTCGTAGTCACGCACATCCGCAGCACCGGCAACGATGCGGCGCCCCTGTGCCTCCACAAGGCGAACCGTCTCGGCGAGGTCGTCCTCGGTGGCCAGTTCGTACGGAAGCCACGGGGTGGGGCCGGGCAGGTCGAACGCAATGATGTCGCAGCCCTCGGACGCGAGACGCACGGCATGCGATCGCCCCTGCCCACGTGCTGCGCCGCTGATGAGCGCCACCCGGTTCGACAGTCGTCCCTCGAGCATCGGATCCCCCCTGCGTGTCGCTGTGTGCGTCACCCCAACGTAGTGTTCCGAGCGTGAGCACTGCCCAGCCGACGAACCCCGAGTACGACGAGTTCGGCTATTTCGCCGACAACGCATCCGAGGCCGGCCTCGACTACCCGGGACCGCCCCAGGTGCGGCGAGTGTCGATCGAGGTGAACCCCGGACAGTCGATGAGCGCACTCGTGTGGGGCAGTGGCGAACCAGAGTTCGTGTTCGTCCACGGCGGCGCACAGAACGCCCACACCTGGGACACCACGATCCTCGCCATGGGACGACCGAACGCGATTGCGGTGGATCTACCCGGCCACGGGCACTCGGACTGGCGGGCGGATCGCAACTACGTTCCCTCCGAGAACGCCGCTGCGCTCGCCACGGTCATCACCCAATTTGCCCCGCGGGCCCGTGCTGTCATCGGGATGTCGCTCGGTGGCCTCACCTCGTACCTCCTGGCGAGTCGGTATCCAGATCTCGCGCGCAGGCTCGTCATCATCGATGTCACGCCCGGCACCAATCGGGAGAAAACCGGTCGTATCACTGACTTTGTGCGAGGTCCCCAGAGCTTCGAGAATTTCGATGCCATCCTCGGCCGCACCATCGAGCACAACAAGGAGCGCAGTGTGTCGTCGCTGCGGCGCGGTGTGCTGCACAACGCAAAGCCGCTGCCCGACGGCACGTGGGTCTGGCGCTACGACCGGTTCGAGAACCCCCAGGGCCTCGATTTCACCACGATGTGGGACGACGTTGCGTCGATCCGTTGCCCGATCCTGCTGCTGGTCGGCAAGGCGTGGAGTGTGGTGGACGACGCCGACATTGCGCGGTTCCGTGAGTGTCAACCCACTGCTGAGGTCCTCCACGTCGACGGTGCGGGCCACTCCATCCAGGGGGACCAGCCCGTGGTCCTCGCAGGCCTCATCCGCCGTTTCGTCGACGGGGCCGCCGCATGAACCCCGTCCCGTCGTGGGACGGCCTCGTCGAACTGGGCGCCCGGGTGGGCGACCACCTCCGGCGACGGCGCGAGACCCTTGCGGTGGCCGAGGGATCCGCCGGCGGCCTGATCTCAGCAGCACTCCTCGCAGTACCCGGCGCCTCGGCCTACTTCCTGGGTGGGGCCATCGTGTACACGCCGGCCGCACATCGAGCGTTCATCGCCGGGACCATCGAGGTCCCCGAGGGAATGCGGGGGGCCACGGAAACCTTTGCGTCGTACCTCGCCACCGCAGTGGCGGTCCGCACTGCGGCGACGTGGGGAATCGGCGAAGCAGGCGCGGCGGGCCCGCCCAACCGCTACGGCGACCCAGCCGGCCACGTCTGGCTCGCCGTCACCCGCAACGACCCCGCTGGCGACCACGACACGCTCACCGAGCACCTCCTCACGGGCATCGACGACCGCGAGACCAACATGCGCGCGTTCGCAGCGGGTGCGCTCGAGCTCCTGCTGTCACGGCTCGCTCCGCACGACTGAGCGAAGTGCCGAGAGACAACTCCCGGCCCACGCCTCAACCGGTACGGATCTGCCGTGGCTCGATGAGACGCTCGAGATGATGCTTGGTGATCTTCCAGCCGTCGGGTGTCCGCACGAGCTCGTCGTCATAGATGCCCCAGAGGATGAGCAACATGCTCGGGTCGCTGGCGAGCACATGCGTCGCAGTGATGTACGTGCGCATGTGCGCGCGATCGCCGTTCACCGTGATCTCGTGGTTGCCCACCTGGTGATGCGTGTGCGAGAAGCGCGACAGCGCCTCACCGACCCACTCCACATACGGTCCGAGCCCGCGCATTTCTCCGCCGCTGAAGCCCGTTACCACGATGTCCTCGGTGAAACAGGTTGCGTAGCGCTGGAGATCCCGCTGGTCGACCGATGTGGCGTAGCGGATGATCACGTCGGCGATGGCGAGGCGATCGGCGATCGGGTCTGACATGGTGTGCTCCCCCTTGGGCGTCCCTGTCGCGAGATTAGGGGCAGATGGCCCCACCCACAGGGGTTGATCGACTTGGGCAGTCCGTCCCGGCGTGGGCCATGATTCGGTGCGGTGTCCCGAACGTCGGGGGCCGTCGAGAGGGGTCAGTGTGAAGCGGATCGTCGTAGGGACCGATGGCTCGGCAAGCTCGATCGATGCAGTGCGGCAGGCGAGTGAGATTGCCGCCGCATCGCAGGCCGAGCTGCACATCGTGAGCGTTGCGAGCCTTGCCGCCGACCTTGCGCTGCGCGGCGTTGCTCCCCTCGCCATCCCGCCCGACTACGACAACGAGGCCAAGAAGTTCGCCAAACAGACACTCGACAACGCAGCAGCCGTCGCCATCGCTGCCGGGGCGAGGGTGACCACCCATCTCGTCGACGGTGATGCGTCCACCGAACTCATGCGGTACTGCGACTCGGTCGATGCGGATCTGCTCGTGGTGGGCGCGCACGGCATGACCGGTGCTGCGAGGTTCCTCCTCGGCAGCGTCCCGAACCGGTGCGCACATCACGCACGTTGTTCGGTGCTCATTGCTCGGTCGTAGGGGGTGCCCCGACCGAGCGGAGAAAGCGCACGGGCACGCCCCCATTGCGTGTGGCGAGCGAGTGTGCCCACTGGCGCCCGAAGGAATTGGTGGGCGTTCCCTGTGCGCCCACCACGGCGAGTTCCCACGGCGCTGACGCAAGGCGGCCGATTGCCGAGTACAGCGTGCGGAGATCCCCGCCCAGACGCGCCCCGTACGGCGGGTTGGTGATCACCCAACCGGGTCGGCTTCCCCTCGGCTCGTTCGCCCGGGTCGCAACATCGGCAACCGACGCCTCGACCCCAACACCGGCACGTTCGGCATTGCGGACCGTCATCGCCACCGCATCGGGGTCCACATCGGAGGCGAGGACCGCTGCCCCCCGCGGTCGGATGTCGGAGTCGACGGCCGCCAGCAACCGTGGCCAGTCGACCGACTCGGCGATGGGCCATTCCCGGAAGGCAAAGCTGCGGTGACGTCCCGGCGGCATCCGTCGGGACCACATGGCGGCCTCGATGGCCACCGTGCCCGACCCGCAACAGGGATCGATGAGCGGCGTGCGCCCGTCCCAACCGCTCCAGAGCAACAGCGCTGCTGCGAGCGTCTCGCGGATAGGTGCCTCCACTGCCTCGGCCCGCCAACCGCGCATGTAGAGCGGCTCGCCACTCGCATCGAGCGAGAGCGTCACGAGGTTGCGGTCGATCCGCACCGAGAGCCGCTGTGGGCCGCCGTCTCCGTCGCCGACCACCTCTCGCACGCGTTCGGCGACGGCATCGGTGTGGTAGAGCCGGGAGCCCACCGAACTCACCCGGATATCCACGTCTGCATCGACCGGTAGCCACGAGGCCCAGTCGACACGCCGGAGACCAGACATCAACTCGCCGAAGCTCTCGGCGTCGAACCGTGCGATCCGCACCAGGATCCGGGTTGCAGTCCGTAGTTGCAGATGAGCGAGCGCAAGTTGCGACCATGTCATCGAGGCAATGACCCCGCCATGAGTCGCGCGCGCACGTGTCCCGAGGCGTTCGACCTCGCCGAGCGTGATCGGCTCGATCCCGGGTTGGCACACCGCGAAGGTGTCGATGCGCGTGCTCACGGGGTGAACGTCAGTCTGAGGCCCGGGTCGGCGCCCGCCTCGAGGCCGGTAGGGCCATCGGAACGAAGCCGGTGCCACGCCACCGACGCGATCATCGCAGCGTTGTCGGTGCACATGGCGCGACTCGGGAGGAAGCCCCTCACACCGTCGGCAGCGCAGGCAGCCATGAACTCGGCGCGCAGCAGCGAGTTGGCCGCCACGCCTCCGCCGAGTGCAAGCGACCGGGCACCCACCTCACGCGCAGCCCGACGCGCCTTGCTCACGAGCACATCGACCACAGCCGCCTGGAACGACGCAGCGATGTCGGCGGTCTCGGCCTCAGGATGCTTGCGCACGTGGTTCATCACCGAGGTCTTGAGCCCGCTGAAGGAGAAGTCGAAACCGTCGTGCATCATCGCCCGCGGGAACGCAATCGATGCAGGATCCCCGTGCACCGAGATCGAGTCGATCGCAGGACCGCCCGGGTATCCGAGACCGAGGAATCGCGCCACCTTGTCGAATGCCTCGCCCGCAGCATCGTCGATGGTCTGGCCCAGCAGTCGATAGCGGCCATGGTCCTGCATCTCCACGAGCATGGTGTGGCCACCCGACACCAGCAGCACGACGAGCGGGAACTCGAGCGACGGGTCCTCGAGGAAGGCTGCGTAGAGGTGCGCCTCCATGTGGTTGACCCCGACGAAGGGCTTGCGCCACGTGAGCGCCAGCGACTTCGCCGCGGATACCCCGACGAGCAGGGCACCGATGAGACCGGGGCCGACCGTTGCGGCAACGACGTCGATGCGTGACTCGTCGATGCCGGCTTCCACGATGGCGCGGGCAATCACCGGGTTGATGTGCTCGAGATGTGCCCGGGAGGCGATCTCGGGAACGACCCCTCCGTACTGCGCGTGAAGGTCGATCTGTGTAGAGACCACGGACGAGAGCACGTCATGACCACCCATGACGAGCGCCGCTGCGGTCTCGTCACAACTTGTCTCGATCGCGAGCACGACGGTGGAGTCGCTCACACCGCTGCCAAACTGCCCCTGCTCACTGTTCAAGGCGTTCCTCCAGACCGCGCAGACGCGTGGCGTACTCCGGGGAGTCGATGTCGTGGCACCACATCACGATCGCATCCTCCACGCCCTCGTAGTAATTCTTCCGCACACCGGCCGGAGCAAGACCGAAGCGTCGGTAGAGCTCCTGAGCAGCCGTGTTCGAGACACGGACCTCGAGAGTGAGGTTGCGGAACCCGTGATCGATCGCAAAACGGATCTGGTGCAGCAGGAGCCGGGTTCCGATGTGCGCACCCTGTTGTGCGGGGTCTACGGCGATGTTGGTGACATGCGCGTCGTCGCCCGAGTAGAGCAGGCCGGCATACCCGACGAGGCTGCCCCCACTCAGGGCAACGACGTAGTGACGGAACCCATCGCGCATCTGCTCCAGTTCGCTCTGGAACGTCCCGGCGGTCCACGGTTTCGGGTACACCTGCGACTCGATCGCGAGCACCGCGCGAAGGTGACGGCGTCGCATCGGCTCGATAAGCACACCGCCGCCGGCGTCGTACTGCGGGATGCCGCGCAGGATCGAGCGCGGCTCCCGGAGGCGATGGACCAGGCTCACGACCGCAACCTCATGAGACACGTCCGCTCCGTGTCTCCCAGTTGATCTGAGCATCGGGTCGGCGCAGGTACATCGGCGCGAGCAGTGAGTGGTGCACCCAGTCCTCACGCATTGCCTTGGCGTGCGCCAGCTGCACGAGCGGCGCGGCCGACGGGTGTCCGAGGTATTGCTCGGCGAATTCCACCCGGAGGCCGTCGGTGATCTCGGCGCGGTAACGCAGTGCGCCGTCGCCCACGCAGACAACGTCCTGACCACGGTCGAGGAGATCGGCGACGAGGTCATCGACACGGCCAACACGCGGCTCGCTGACGCGCTGGATACCTGCGGGTACCTGTCGGTAGAAGGCGTAGAAGATCTCACCTCGACGGGCGTCGATGACGGACGCAATGACACGGTCCGAGAGCCGGAGCGGGAAGGCGAG
>JAULYZ010000190.1:0-5240 GCA_032117595.1 Acidimicrobiia bacterium
GGCACCTTCAAGAGCGCCGCCGTGAAGGCCCCGGGCTTCGGCGAGCGCCGCAAGGCAATGCTCCAGGACATGGCGATCCTCACCGCAGGTCAGGTCATCAGCGAGGAAGTGGGTCTCAAGCTCGAGAACGTCACCCTCGACCTGCTCGGCCGGGCGAAGAAGGTCGTCATCACCAAGGACGAGACCACCATCATCGAGGGTTCGGGTTCCGAGGACGACATCAAGGGCCGCATCAGCCAGATCAAGACCGAGATCGACAACACCGACTCCGACTACGACCGTGAGAAGCTCCAGGAGCGCCTCGCCAAGCTGTCCGGTGGTGTTGCGGTGCTCAAGGTCGGCGCTGCCACCGAGGTGGAGCTGAAGGAGAAGAAGCACCGCATCGAGGACGCTGTGTCCACCACCAAGGCCGCCATCGAAGAAGGTGTCGTGCCCGGCGGTGGCGTGGCGCTGCTGCGCTCGCAGGCTGCGGTGCTCGCCGCCGCCGAGAAGCTCACCGGCGACGAAGCAACCGGCGCCCGCATGGTGGCCAAGTCGCTCGAGGCTCCGCTCAAGCAGATCGCCGAGAACGCCGGCCTCGAGGGCGGCGTCGTGGTGGAGAAGGTGCGCGGCACTGTTCCTCACCACCGAGGCAGTCGTGGCCGACAAGCCCGAGCCCGCCGGCGCCCCCGCCATGCCCGGCGGTGGAATGGAAGACTTCTGAGTTGACGAGTTGCCGGCGGCGAGGGAAGCGCTAGCGACGAGCCGCACGAGGGCTATGCCGAAGCGAAGCGGCGGCTATGCCCGAGCAGTATCACGGAATGTAAGACTTCTGATCCCGTCGCCTGAGTTGAACTAGTCGTTCAGGGCGTCAGTGACCTTGAGGGCCACCTTCTCGACCTGATCCCGCGAGTAGCGAGTTTGCGGGTTGTCGAGCAAGGTGGCCTCAAGTCGTTTTTCGTCGATGATCAGCCAGAGCACCACACCGAGCACCGCGCCCACGAGCGGGAACAGCAAGAAGACCCACAGCTGTTCGAGGTGATCGAGGTTGCGATCGGCGAACGACGCAGTCACCAGGCTGCGCACCGGGTTCACCGAGGTGTTGTCCACCGGAATCGTCACGAGGTGGATGAGCGTGAGGGTGAGTCCGGCGGCAACGGGCGCCATCGCTGCAGGGAACCGCTGCCCGGTGGTGGCGAGGACCACCATCACGAGCAGCGCCGTGAACACGATCTCCACGAAGATCGTTGCTGCGATGTTCGAGCCGCGGGCGCTGTACTGCGCCCAACCATTCGCTGCGAACGAGCCCCGGTAGTAGCCCGCGCTGCCACCTGCAGCGAAGAGCACCACGAATCCACCGACGAAACCGCCGCCGAGCTGTCCCGCCACCGAGGTGATGGCCTGCGCGCCAGACACCTTCTTGGTCAGCCACATGGCGAGCGTGACCGCCGGGTTGATGTGGCAACCCGAGACGCTGCCCACGAGGTACGCAGCGATGAGCAGCGAGAAGCCGAAGGCGAGCGACACGCCGAGCATCCCGATCCGGTCGCCGGCAAGCACTGCGCTGCCGGGTCCACCCACAATCAGGATCGCCGTCCCGATTGCCTCGGCACCAAGTACACGAAGACTGACCGACGCCATAACACCCTCCCCTCTGGGTGCCGCCCGGATGGGGCGACAGGGCGACGGTAGCCTCGCCGAGGTGAGCCGGAAGCGGACCGAGACCGTGCTCGTCACGAAAGTGACAGATGAGTCGTCCCGTCGCTCGCCCGATGCGCTGATCGTCGAGGAGCCGATGGCGATCGAGCTCGACGGGGTGCGGGTCACCACCACCATGCGGACCCCGGGTCACGATTTCGAGCTCGCCGTGGGGTTCCTCCACACCGAGGGGATGCTCGCCGACGCTCCCGTCACCTCCGTGCGCTACTGCGCAACCGGTTCGGCGGTGGAGACCGGTTTCAACGTTGTCACGGTCTCCACCAATGGGCAGGCGCCCACGCCGGCTGCGCGCCTCAGCACCACCACCTCGAGCTGTGGCCTGTGCGGTTCTGAGTCGCTCGACGAACTGGCGTCCCGAGTGGCGCCGCTCGATCCCTCCCGCCTGACGGCGTTCCCCCGTAACCTGCTTGCGTCGTTGCCGGAGCGGGCGCGCGCAGCACAACCGCTCTTTGACTCCACCGGGGCGGTGCACGCAGCGGTGGCCTTCGACGTGGCGGGCAATGTTGTCTGCTCCCGGGAGGACGTCGGGCGCCACAACGCAGTCGACAAGGTGGTGGGACGGTTGCGCCTCGACGGTGCGCTGCCGGCCTCGGAACTGGCGCTCTTTGTCTCGGGACGGGCGAGTTTCGAGATCATCCAGAAGGCGTGGGCCGCCGGCTTCGGTGCGGTGGTGGCAGTGAGCGCACCCACGGCGCTCGCCGTCGACACGGCGCAGCGCGCCGGGATGACCCTTGTCGGCTTCGTGCGCCCCGGCTCGTTCAACGTGTACTCGGCTGGTCCCGACCCGAACCGGTAGGCCTCGCTGCGGTCATCGTGTCGCCAGCAGGGCTGGATAGCCTCGGCCGGGTGACCGATTCGATCGTGCCCTCCGTCGGCTGGGGTGTCCTGCACCTGTTCTGCAAGCCCACCGCAGCCCTCGACCGTGAGGCCGTCGTAGCCGCAGTGAAGGCCACACAGGCCACCGAGCACCAGGTGATCTGTGCCTCGATGCTCGGGCACAAGGCCGATGTCTGTGTGCTCGGGATCGGCCCCGACCTGCGCGAACTCCGTCGGCTCCAGTCCGCTCTGCAGGCTGCTGGCCTCGAGGTGGTCGACTCGTACGTGTCGCTCACCGAGGTGAGTGAGTACGCCAAGGGGGCGCCCGATGCGATGAAGCAGGCCCGCCTCTACCCGCAACTGCCGCCCGCCGACAAGCCGGCCTTCTGCTTCTACCCGATGTCCAAGAAGCGCGAGGCACACGCCAACTGGTTCTCCGCGCCGTACGAGGACCGTGAGGCGCTGATGCACGAGCACGGCAAGAGCGGTCGCAACTTCGCCGGTCGGGTGCTCCAACTCGTCACCGGTTCCACGGGTCTCGACGATTTCGAGTGGGGCGTCACCCTCTTCGGCAAGCACATCGACGACCTCAAGGACGTCGTGTACACGATGCGCTTCGACGAGGCCTCGGCGGTCTACGCCGAGTTCGGGCAGTTCTACGTGGGGATGGTCACACCCGTCGACAGCCTGTTCGTCTGAGCACCATGGTGCTGCTCCGGCGGCTCTGGGGCTGCGGCATTGCAGCCGTGATGATCCTTGCGGTGGGCCAGTACCCGGTGCGGGGCATCGTGGAGAGCGACGAGATCGTCCACCGGGTGCACAACACCGTTGGTTCGGTGCATTACCTCGTGCTGTGGGCGGTACCGGTCCTGCTCTGGGCGCACCACCGACGCGACCCCACGATGTGGCGACTCGCACTCGCCACATCCATCACGATGATCGTCGTGTCGGTTGCGGCCCGGGATCTCGACGGTTCGCTGTCGTGGATGCCGCTCGCCACGCTGCTGGTGCTGTGGCCCTACGGCACGGCGGAACAACGGTGGTGGGTGCCCGCACGGCGCCCGTCCCTTCAGGGCATCGTCGCCGCAGCATTGCTGTGGTGGGTCGCCATCGAGCAGACATGGCCGCTCGTTGCGATCCAGCGAATCTCGGCAACCGATGTCCATGGTTCGCGGTTCCACTACAGCGGGATGGCCGCCGCCACGCTCTCCCTCGCCGCCTGCGCAACGGTTCTCGCGGTGTACGGCTGCCGGAGGGTCGGTGCCGCTGTGGTGACAGCCGGCGCACTGCTCATCGGGATCTCGTATCTCCTGTGGCCCGAGTACGACTCGGGCATCGCTGCGCGTTGGGCCTGGATCTACATCGCCGGTGCAGCACTGATGGCCCCGCTAGCGTTCCCCGGGTGGCGCGCATCGCACACCTCCTCGAACGCAGTCGCGCCTATTCCTTCGAGTTCTTCCCCCCCAAGACCGACTACGCACAGCTGACGCTCGGGCGCACGATCGCCGAGCTCGAGCCGCTCGGCCCGTCGTTCGTGAGTGTCACCTACGGCGCCGGTGGGAGCACGCGGGCTCGTACGCATGCCGTGGTGGAGTGGGTGCGCAAGGAAACGGCCATCACCCCAATGGCGCATCTCACGTGCAATTCGCACACGCGTGCCGAGATCACCGACATCCTCGAGAAGTACGCGGCGGCCGGCGTCGAGAACATCCTCGCGCTGGGTGGCGATCCGTCGATCTCCACGAGCTCGTCATCGGAACCACCGGCCCCGAGCGACTACGCGCACGCCATCGATCTCGTCGAGCACATTGCGTCCTTCGGCTGTTTCTCGATCGGGGTCGCTGCACACCCCGAGGTGCACCCACGGGCTGCGAGTCGCTCGGCCGATCGTCGTCATCTTGCCGACAAGCTCCGACTCGCCGATTTCGCCATCACCCAGTTCTTCTTCGAGGCCGAGCACTACTTCGCTCTCGTCGACGAACTCGATGCGCTCGGGGTCAACCGACCCGTGATTCCCGGGATCATGCCGGTCACCAACCGGGCCCAGGTACGCCGGATGGCCGAACTCTCCGGGGCGGCGTTCCCGGCGTGGCTCGCCGAGCGCATCGACGACGCCGACAGCGAAGCCGATGCAGCTCGGATCGGCATCGACGTCGCCACCGAACTCTGTGCCGAACTGCTCGGGGCGGGCGCACCGGGCCTGCACTTCTTCACCATGAACCGGTCCGGTGCCACCCGCGAGATCTACTCGCGACTCGGGCTCCCGGTGGGGTGAGCCAGCCCATCGCTGGCTAGCCTTTCGCCCTTATGACCACCCCCGTTCGCGTTGCTGTTACCGGCGCAGCCGGCCAGATCGGCTACAGCCTCCTGTTCCGTATCGCCTCTGGTTCCATGCTCGGACCCGATACCCCCGTGATCCTCCAGCTGCTCGAGGTGACTCCTGCGCTCAAGGCGCTCGAGGGCGTGCGCATGGAGCTCGACGACTGTGCCTTCCCGCTGCTGCAGGGTGTGGTGTGCACCGACGACGCCAACGTGGCCTTCGGCGACGCCGATGTCGCGCTGCTCGTGGGCGCCATGCCGCGCAAGGCCGGCATGGAGCGCAGCGACCTGCTCTCGGCGAACGGCGGCATCTTCAAGCCGCAGGGCGAGGCAATCGCTCGCGGGGCACGCAAGAACGTGAAGGTGCTCGTGGTGGGCAACCCCGCCAACACCAACGCTGTCATTGC
>JAULYZ010000191.1:0-22668 GCA_032117595.1 Acidimicrobiia bacterium
CCTCCGTCAGGCTCCGCAGGAGATCACCGAACCAGCAGGCAACGGCTCGATCGGGGAAGTCTGCGGGCACACGGCGACGCCACGGGTTGATGACCGCCTCCTGTGCGTCGTCGAACTCGTGCAGCGGTAGGTGCCGGGCAGTCTCCATCAGGAGTCCGTGGCGACCCGCTTGCGGATCTCCACGATGCGCTCCTGCGCGTGATTGACATCGTCGCCCTTCTCGTCGAGCAACGTGTTGCGGTCGAGGCGAGCCTCGCGCTCGGCCTTCGCAACATCTGCGCGCGCAATGGCCGCCTCGGTCCCGTGCTCGTTGATGAACTCGGCCCACTCCACCAGTGCAGCGACCATCTCCGACTCGGGCACCACGGCCACGTTGATGCCCTTGACGAAGAGGTGCCCTCGCTTGTTGCCGGCAGCGATGCCGAGATCGGCCTCGCGGGCCTCACCCGGACCGTTCACCACACACCCCATCACTGCGATCTGGAGCGGGAGCTGTCGATCGGCGAAGGCTGCCTGCGCCTGCTTGGCCACCTCGATCACATCGACCTCCGCCCGCCCGCAGCTCGGGCACGCGATGAGGTCGACGTTCTTGCGCTCGCGCAGGCCGAGGGCCTCGAGCAGCTGTCGACCCGCCCGCGCCTCTTCCACCGGGTCGGCGGTGAGGCTGTACCGAATGGTGTCGCCGATGCCCTCGAGCAGCAGCGTGGCGATGCCCGCTGTTGCCTTCACGATGCCTGCCGGCGGCGGGCCGGCCTCGGTGACACCGAGGTGCAACGGGTAGTCGGTGACGAGCGACAACTTGCGGTATGCCTCCACCATCAGCGGCACGCTCGATGCCTTCACGCTGATCTTCACGAGGTCGAATCCGACCTCGTCGAAGTACGCAATCTCCTGCAGGGCCGACTCCACCATGGCGTCGGCAGTGATGCCGCCGTGCTTCTCGTAGAGCGCCGGGTCGAGCGAGCCGCCGTTGACACCGATGCGGATCGGCACGTTCCGCTCCCGGCACGCCGAGGCCACCGCCTTGATGTGCTCGGGACGCCGGATGTTGCCGGGGTTGAGTCGCAGGCCGTGAACGCCCGCCTCCAGGGCGGCGAGCGCCATCTTGTACTGGTGATGGATGTCGGCGATCACCGGGATGGGCGAACGCGGGACAATCTGGGCAAGGCCCTCGGCCGCCTCGGACTCGTTGCAGGTGCAGCGGACGATGTCGCAGCCTGCGGCGGCCAGTGCGTAGATCTGTTGGAGCGTGCCCTCGACGTCGGCGGTCTTGGTCGTGGTCATCGACTGCACGGTGATCGGTGCGCTCCCGCCGACGGCGACTGCGCCGACGTGGATCTGACGGGTACTCCGACGGGGGAACGATGCGGGGACAGTCATGTGGGGCCTCAGAACAGCCGCAGCGTGTCGAGGTACAGCGCGGAGAACATCACGAACGCGATGATCACGATGGCTACCGAGAAGTACGGGATGGCTTTCGCGTAGTTAATCACGTAGTCGGGTTGCTTGCGCCGCTTCCAGCGCTCGATCGTGGTCATCAGGATGTGGCCCCCGTCGAGTGGGAGCACCGGCAGGAGATTGAGCAGACCGAGCGCCAGGTTCACCACCGAGATGAGCAGGATGGTTGCCTGTGGCCCCGACTGGACCGCTTGGCCGCCGATCTGGCTGATGCCGATGATGGACACCGGGCGGGAGGCGAGGTCGTCGCACTCACTGCGGGTCACGGTGCGGAAGATGCGCCCGACGCCCGAGGGGCCAAAGACCTTGCCGATACCGCTCACGGTCTCCCAGGCAGCGGTGCCGAAGAACTGGACACCGGCGCCGACACCCTCGACCGGCGTGCGCTCAATCGTCCCCTGCGACACCTGGCTGCGGACACCGAGGTAGCCCTGATCGGCACAGTCGGGCCGCGTCCCGAGTGTGGCGAGCAGTGTGAGCGTCTCACCATTGCGCTCCACCACCACCGGCACCTCCCGGCCCGGGCGCGAGCGAACGATCTCCCCCACTTGGTCGTACGGACCCTCGGGGTCGACCACCACACCGTCGATCGAACGGATGATGTCGCCGGTACGCATGCCGGCCAGCGATGCCGGACTCGCCGGGTCGCCCTCGGAGTCGGCCACCTCGATCACCGGGAACGAACTCTGGAGCTTCGGTTCGTCCCAGACGGCGAACGACACGCAGAACCCAACCAGCGCCAGCAACAGGTTCATTGCCGGCCCGGCGAAGATCATCGCAATGCGCTTCCACGACTTCTGGGCGCGGAACGTGCGCGGCTCGAGCTCGGGGTCGATGTCGGTCTCGAGGCTCGTCATCCCCGGCGTCTTCACATAGGCACCGAGCGGGATGGCCTTGAGGCCGTACTCGACCTCCCCGCGCCGGAAGCTCCAGATCCGGGGGCCGAACCCGATGAAGAACTCGGTGACCCGCATACCGGTACGTCGCGCCACGATGTAGTGGCCGAACTCGTGGGCAAGGATCGAGAGGGCGAAGAGCAGGATGAAGAGCAGGATCTGCCACGACGCAATCCCTGCCACGGCGAGCGCTACGAGCACCAGACCGAGACGGACGAACGACTCGCGCTTCGAGTAGCGCCGCTCCGGTGCATCCGGCCGGGCGGCCATGATGGTTCCGACTGTCATCAGTGGAGCAGGCTACGGGCAACCTCGCGTGCGCGGGCGTCGACCCCCACCACATCGCGCACCGTGGCCAGTTCCCGCTCCTCGTGTGCGTCGAGTGCCGTGCTGAGCAGCGCAGCGATATCGACCCACGCAATCCGTCCGGCGAGGAACGCCTCGACCACGACCTCGTTTGCGGCATTGAGCCAGGCGGGCGCCGATCCGCCGACACGCCCGGCCTCGTACGCAAGCGACAGACAGCGGAACGTCCCCAGATCGGGCGCTTCGAAGTCGAGGCGACGCAGTGCCGACCAGTCGATCCGGCCGAAGGGTGTTCCGATGCGATCCGGGTAGCCGAGTGCGTAGCCGATCGGGAGGCGCATGTCGGGCATCGAGAGCTGTGCAATCGTCGAGCCGTCGGTGAACTCCACCATCGAGTGCACGACGGACTGGGGGTGCACCACCACCTCGATCTGGTCATACGGCACACCGAACAACTCGTGGGCCTCGATCACCTCCAGCCCCTTGTTCATGAGCGTCGAGGAGTCGACCGTGATCTTGGGGCCCATCTTCCAGGTGGGGTGCGCCAGCGCTTGATCCACGGTGATGTGGCGCAGCTCGTCGAGACCCCGACCCCGGAACGGACCGCCGCTCGCGGTGAGCACGATGCGCGCAACCTCACGCCCCGCATCGACCGACGAACGGAGGCACTGGTGCACAGCACAGTGCTCCGAGTCGACGGGTACGAGCTCGGCACCCGGTGTGGAACGCAACGGCTGCACCACCGGACCACCCGCGATGAGGCTTTCTTTGTTGGCGAGCGCAAGTCGGCGCCCTGCGCGCAGCGTCTCCACGGTGACGCCCAGACCTGCGAACCCGACGACGCCGTTCACCACGACATCTGCCGGCCCGACGAGTTCGGCGAGATCGTCGGTCACCTCGCAAAAGGGCAGCGCCTCGGCGACCGGGCCCCGCAGTGCAGGATCACCGACCGCCACCACACGGGGGCGGAACTCGCGCGCCTGCTCGATCAGCGTGTCGGTGCTGCGCCCTGCACCGAGGGCAACGATCTCGTACTGATCGCGCTCGGCGCGCACCACATCGAGGGTCTGTGTACCGATGGATCCTGTCGAGCCCGCGAGCGCCACGCGCACCGGAGCGCCGGTCGCCACGTCAGCCCGTCTTGGTCCAGGGCTGGAGCACGAGCATCGCGTAGTACACGAACGGAAGGGCGAACAGGAAACCGTCAAAGCGGTCGAGCACGCCACCGTGTCCCTTGATGAGGCTCCCGAAGTCCTTGATGTCGAGGTTGCGCTTGAACATCGACTCGGTGAGGTCGCCGAGCGGCGCGAGGATCCCGATCCCGAGGCCGAGCACCAGCACGTTCAGCTTCCCGTTCCAGGTGTCGTTGCCGATCGAGAAGATCGACACGGCAACGATCGAGCACAGCGCACCGCCCACCACGCCCTCGAGAGTCTTGGACGGACTGATCCACTCGCGCAGCGGCGTGCGGCCCACGGACCGCCCGATGAACAGCGCTCCGACATCGGCGGCAGCCACTCCGACCACCAGCATGAACATCGTGTCGGTCCCGATGTCGCCGGGACCCCCGAGGATGAGGCCGCCGTACGCGCCGAGCAGGCCGAGATAGACCACTCCGAGGTTGGTGATGGCCATGTTCGGCAGCGGGCCGCTCGACACCCCGGGCGACGCGACGAACACGATGGCGGACGCAATCAGCGAGAACGCCACGGCCAACAGCACACCCTCGCTGCCGAACGCATAGCCGGCGAGCGGCGAGAGGGCGATTCCAACGATGCCGACGACCACCACGGGTCGGTAGCCGCGCTCACTGGTCTTGGTGAAGAACTCGAGTGCACCCAGTCCCATGATGACCGCGACGAGCAGGGCGACCATCCAGGCCTTACCGAAGACATCGAGGATCAGGAACAGTGCGGCGAGCCCGAGACCGGCACCCACCGCAGCGGGCATGTCCCGACCCATGTGCGCATCGAGCGAGCCCGATGCGTCCTCGAACTCCGCACGACGCGGGGCCGGGCGGCCACCGCGGGGCCCGCGCTGACCGGTGGGACGTCGTCCCCGGGCACTGCGCGGAAGGGGCATGCTGTCGGTGCCCTCCATGTCGTCGTCGCGAACCGGCCCGCCCCGTCGTGCCGGACGGCCACGCGGCATCGGCTCCTCCGCAAGGTACGGGTCGTCCTCGGCCGAGTAGTCGCCCCATGCATCGTCGGATCGACGCGGCGCAACTCGCGGGTTCTCGCGGCTGGGCGGCTCGGTCCAGTGCGGCAGGGACGAGTCGTCGTCGCCGAGGAACAGGCCTGAGGTGGCTGCGGTCGTGCCGTCGGGACCGGTGCCGTCGACATCGGATCCACGACGCGGACGGTCATCGGCGAACCGGACCTCCCCGAACTCGTCGTCGAGCTCGGAGAACGGGTCACGATCCGTCCCGCCACCCCAACGATCGTCGCTCATGGCTGCTCCTCTGCCGCTCGGCCGGGCGTCTCGAGGCGTTACACCTCGAGCAGCTCGGCTTCCTTCTTCTGCAAGGCCTTGTCGATCGACTCGACATGGTCGTGGGTGATCTTCTCGAGTTCTTTCTCGGCACGATCCAGATCGTCACTGGAGATCTCGTGTGCCTTCTCCGCTCCCTCGAGCGCCTTGCGAGCATCGCGCCGAATGTTGCGGATTGCCACGCGGCCGTCCTCGGCCATGTGCTTGGCGACCTTCACGTACTCCTTGCGGCGCTCCTCGGTGAGGGTCGGCAGCACGATCCGGATCACCACACCGTCGTTGCCGGGGGACACCCCGAGGTCGCTGTCGCGGATGGCCTTCTCGATGGCGGCCAGCGCACCGCGGTCGTGGGGCTTCACCACGAGCACCCGTGCCTCGGGCACCTGGAACGACGCCAACTGCTGCAGAGGTACGTCGGCGCCGTAGTACGACACCATGAGTCGCTCGACGAGTGCCGGGCTGGCGCGGCCGGTGCGCACGGTGCCGAACTGGCTCTGGGTGTGCTCCAGCGCCTTGTCCATCTTGTCGATGGCTTCGAGCAGGGTTTCCTCGATCACCCGACTAGCGTACCCACGGGCTTTCCCTCCAAGATGGATCGCAAGTTGCCCGGCTGCAGCAGGTCGAACACCACGATGGGGATGGCGTTGTCCCGGCAGAACGCAATGGCAGTGGCGTCCATCACCCGGAGGTCCTTGGCCATCACTTCAGCGAAGCTCACCCGGTCGTACCGGGTGGCGGTCGGATCCTGCTTCGGGTCGGCGGTGTAGACGCCGTCCACCCCCGAATGCGTGCCCTTCAGGATCACCTCGGCGTCGATCTCGGCGGCCCGGAGGGCGGCTGCGGTGTCGGTGGTGAAGAACGGGTTGCCGGTGCCGGCGGCAAAGATGACGACCCGACCCTTGTCGAGGTGGCGCATCGCCCGGCGACGGATGTAGGCCTCGGCCACGCGGGGCATCTCGAGCGCCGTCTGCACCCGAGTGTCCTGTCCCATTCGTTCGAGCGCATCCTGCAGGGCGAGGGCATTCATGACGGTGCCGAGCATGCCGATGTGATCGGACTGGGTGTGGTCCATCCCCTCGGCCGCGCCACGGGCGCCGCGCCAGAGATTGCCACCGCCGGGGACCACCGCAACCGAGACACCGAGGTCGGCACAGACTTCCTTGATCTCGAGCGCAAGGCGGTGAACGACATCGACGTCGATGCCGCCGCGGCCGGGTTCGCCGAGTGCCTCACCCGACAACTTCAGCACGACCCGCTTCCAACGCGGACGGAATTCCGGCTGGGCGGCAGCGCTCATGGGCAATCAGCCGATCGTGACCTGGGCCCAGCGCACAACCCGTGCGCTGCCGAGGAGATCCTTGACTGCCTTCTTGTCGTCTTTGGCATAGGGCTGCTCGATGAGTGCGACTTCCTTGTAGAAGCCTTGCAGACGCCCATCCACAATCTTGGCAATGGCCTGCTCGGGCTTGCCCTCGTTGCGGGTGATGGTCTCGAGCGTGGCTCGCTCCTTGGCCACTTCCTCGGCAGGGACGTCGTCCTTGGTGAGGTACTTGGGCCGGGCGAAGGCGATGTGCACAGCGATGTCGTGCCCCAGATCGGCGTTGCCGCCGCTCATCTCGAGGAGGACGGCGTTGACGCCACGACCTCCCTGAACGTGAACGTACGACTCGAGGAGGTTCCCGGCGGCGGCCTCGAAGCGGACTACTTCGCCGAGTTCGATCTTCTCCTTGAGGGTGATCTTCATGTCCTCGAGCTGGGCGGTGCGTTCGGAGACTGCTGCCTCACCCTTGGCGATGACCAGCTCGGCGAGCGTGTTCGCCTCGTTCACGAACGTCTCCGACGATGCGACGAAGTCGGTCTCGCACTTGAGCTGCACCACGGCACCGACGTTCCCCGAGATCACGAGGGCGACCACGCCCTGATTGTTCTCGCGGTCGTCACGCTTGGCCGACTGCGCAAGGCCCTTCTCGCGGAGCCACTGCTTTGCGGCCTCCATGTCGCCGCCGTTTGCCTCCAGCGCCTTCTTGGCGTCCATCATTCCGGCACCCGTCGACTGACGCAGCGCCTGAACATCTTTTGCGGTGAACGACATGGCGAATCAGGCCTCCGTGGTCTCGGCGCCAGCAGGGGTGGACTTCGACGCAGCAACGCGCGCGTCGCGCTCGGCCTGGGCGGCTGCTGCCTGACGACGGGCGTCGGCTTGCGCCTGGGCGAACATCGCCTCTTCCTCGGCAGTACGGCGGGGTGCCGGAGCGGCGCCAGGGTTCCGGCGCGATGCGATGTAGCGTCCCTCGATGATGGCCTCGGCCATCACGTGGCACATCAGCGTGGTGGCACGGATGGCGTCGTCGTTGCCGGGGATCGGGAACTGGATGAGATCGGGGTCGACGTTCGTGTCGACCACAGCGATCACCGGGATGCCGAGCTTGTTCGCCTCGGTAACACCGATGTGCTCCTTCTTGGTGTCGAGGACGAACACCGCGGAAGGGAGCACCTTCATGTTGCGCATGCCGCCCAGGTTCTTCTGGAGCTTCTCGAGCTCACGGGTGAGCAGGAGCGCCTCCTTCTTGGGCATTGCGTCGAACTCGCCCGAGGCGCGCATGCGCTCGTACTCGAGCATCTTCCCGACGCGCTTGGAGATCGTCTCGAAGTTGGTGAGCATGCCGCCGAGCCAGCGCTCGTTGATGTACGGCATGCCGGTCTTCTCTGCATACGAGCGGATGGGGTCCTGTGCCTGCTTCTTGGTGCCGATGAACAGCACCGATCCACCGTTGGCGACGAGGTCGCGGGTGAAGGCGTAGGCGGACTCGATCCGCTCCAGGGTCTGGTTGAGGTCGAGGATGTAGATGCCACCCCGCTCACCGAAGATGAAGCGCTTCATCTTCGGGTTCCAGCGGCGGGTCTGGTGCCCGAAGTGGACACCTGCCTCGAGCAACTGACGCATCGTCACGACGGCCATGGGAAACACGCTCCTTGTCTGCGGTTGCCTGCACACCACGCCGCGCCGTTGCGGGCGGGCCGTGGCCGTTCCGCTCGGGCGACCGCAGGAGGGCGGTGTGCTCCGAATTTGGTCCCGACGGGTGTCCGGACCATCTCGAGATGCTAGCGGCGCCCCTCCCGCGCCGTGCAGGTGAGCCCGGTCCGCCTCGATGACGGCGGTCTGCCCTCGAGGGGCACGAGCCGGGCCCGCCGCACGACCCGCACCAGGAAATCGGCCGGGTCCGCATAGCGGGCTCCGAGTCGCACACCGAAGTGCAGCGAACCGAGCGTCGTGCCCACCGCCGTGCCCCGGCGCACCGGCTCACCCGCGCGCACCGACACCGCCCCGAGCCGACCGTAGGTGGTGCGCACTCCCCCGCCGTGGGCCACCACCACGTAGCGCACCCCGGCCACCGACCCAGCGAAGTCGACGATCCCCCCGGCGGCGGAACGAACCGTCATCCCCGGGGTCGTCCCGTAGTCGAGGCCCCGGTTTCCGGCACACCAGCGGCAGGCCGGCGGGCGGTACGGATCGATCACCGGCGCCACAACGGGCGCCGAGACGCACGGGTGTGGCACCACGTCGGCCCCCAACGACGGCGTGACCGACGCGAGCAGGAGGATCAACAACCGGAGCACCGCAGGGCGCTAGGCGCGCGGATGGCTCGAGCGGTACACGGTCTTCAAGCGTTCCTTGGAGACATGGGTGTACCGCTGCGTGGTGGCCACATCGGCGTGGCCGAGCAACTCCTGCACCACGCGCAGATCTGCGCCGTGGTCGAGGAGGTGTGTGGCAAAGGTGTGCCGGAGCGCGTGCGGATGAGTGGGCGATGCGCTCCGTCGGTCGAGGATCCGCCGCACATCGCGCGGTGCGAGGCGCCGACCACGGTTATTCACGAAGAGGGCTTCGCTCGCGGATGGTTCAGCAGGCTGAGGCGCCTCCGAGCGGTGACGCAGCCAGCCGCGCAGGGCATCGACCGCCGGTTCGCTCAGGGGAACCCGCCGCTCCTTGGAGCCCTTCCCCCACACCACGGCCGCGCCGACCCGCAGGTCGAGAGCGTCGAGGTCGAGCAGGCAGAGTTCCGAGACACGCAGACCGCTCCCATAGAGCAGCTCGAGCACTGCGTCGTCGCGCAGACGTCGCCACACCGGCTCGTCGTCGGGTGCCGGCGCATCGAGCAGGGTGTCGAGCTCACCGGAGTCGAGCACACGCGGCAGGCGTCCGGGCCCGGACGGCGCGCTGAGACCCACCGTCGGGTCGGCCACGATGACACCCCGACGTCGGAGCCAGCCGAAGTAACGGCGCAGACCCGATGCCTGTCGGGCAACCGTGCGCTTGGCGAGTCCCCGGGTGTTGAGGAACGCGAGGTAGCGGCGCAGGATCCTGCGATCGACCCGTTCGGGGCCGTCGAACCCGCCGCGCTCGGCCCACTCGACGAAGGAGGCGACGTCGCGCCGGTAGGCCGCCACCGTGTTCGACGACGATGCCGTGAGCGACGCCACGAAGTCGTCGAGGTGCCATGCCACGGAGTCCACGGTACCGAGGACGACGCGCGTCATCGGTTCACCCCATGCATCGCCTCGGGGTCAGGCTGCACCACGAACCAACCACCCGAGCGCAACACCCACCCGTCGCGCTCGAGTCGGCCGAGCCGCACTGCGATGTCGACGACCTCACCACCTGTGCGCAGCACGAGTTCGTCGATCGACACCGCATCTCCCCCGATGAGATCGATCAGCGTCTGGTCGCCCGGAGCGGGTCGAGGACGCGGGTCGAAGCGACGCCCCTCGGCACGACGAGAATCGAGGCCGAGCGCAACGAGCACATCGGTGGCATCCAATGCCACCCCGGCAACTCCATCGCGCAGGAGACGATTCGTCCCCTCGCTCGCCCTGCTGGCAACCGAACCGGGCACGGCCAGTACGCCGATATCGCGCTCTATGGCGTGACGCACGGTGATGAGCGACCCGCCCGACACCCGCGACTCCACCACCACGACGACCTCAGAGAGCGCTGCGAGGATGCGGTTGCGCTGCGGGAAGGCATGGGAGGTGGGCTCGGTGCCCGGCGGGTGTTCCGAGACCAGCACACCGCGTTCCACCACCTGGCTCCACAGCGCTGCGTTCTCGCGTGGGTAGACGACATCGGGCCCGCTCGCAACCACTGCCACCGGCGGGCCCGACCCTGAACCACTCACAGCGAGCGCGCCCCGGTGTGCCGCAGCGTCGACGCCACGGGCGAGTCCCGACACCACGCGTACGTCGGCCTCGGCCAGCCCGCGACCGACGTCGGTCGCCCAACGCAGACCCGCCGACGTTGCGCTGCGCGTTCCCACCACTCCAGCACGTCGTCCGTTGAGTACGGACGGATCGCCACGCACGAAGAGCACCGGGGGTGCATCGGGGTCATCATCGAGCGATGCCGGGTACCCGATGTCGCCGCGCACCAGCACCGACGCGGCACACGCAGTGAGCGAGTCCTGCGACTCCTCGACCGGGTGCATCGCAAGGTGTGCCCGCCAGCGGGCGAACCAATCACGGGGTTCGACCCGATCACGGGAGTGCGCTCGAAGGTGTTCGGTGAAGATCGGATCGGCCCCGTCACCGCACGCAACCCCGAGAGCCTGCCGTGCGGGGTGACGAGCCAGCAGCAGACGTCGACGCGCCGTGGTCATCCCGGGCAGCGCACAGAGTGCCGCGAGGTACGCGTCGCGCCCGGGGTCATCGGGGGCCGCTGCACTCATGCTGCACCCCGAGCCGCGGTGTTGAGATCGATCCGCATCTGCAGGGCCAGCACCAGGTCTGCTGTTGCGATGAGCGGAGATCCGCGCAGGTCGGCGATGGTGAGCGCAACCCGGCGGACGCGGTGCAGTCCGCGCCCGGAGAGCCGCCCGCGTTCGAGTTCGGTGCGCAGGATCTCGCGTGCCTCGGTCGACAGTGGTGCCACATCGTCGAGCATCGAGGACGAGAGCGTTGAGTTCGGGCCGTGCCCACGTTGCGCCGCACGATCGCGTGCGGCGAGCACGCGCTCGCGCACGACGGCCGTGGACTCACCAGCAGACTCACCGAGGAGGTGTTCGGTCGAGGGTCGCCCCACCCACACACGGAGATCGAAACGGTCGAGGAGTGGTCCCGAGAGGCGCCTCAGATAGCGAGCCCGAGCGGTCTCGCTGCAGGAGCACTCACCCGGCCGACCTCCCCCGCACGGACACGGATTGGTGGCGCCGACGAGGAGGACCCGCGCCGGCATCGTGGCGCTCGCCCGCGCACGGCTCACCCGAATGAGTCCTTCCTCGAGCGGTTGACGGAGGGCATCGATCACCTGCGGCGGGAACTCGCCGAGCTCGTCGAGGAAGAGCACACCTCCGTGCGACATCGACACCTCGCCGGGTCGCAACGAATCACTACCGCCACCGACCATCGCGATGAGCGAGGCGGTGTGGTGCGGCGCGCGCCACGGCGGCTCCGACACGAGGCCTGCGGCAGGAAGCGCCAGCCCGGCGGCGGAGTGCACCATCGTGACCTCCACCGCAGCGCGGGCGTCGAGCGGCGGGAGCAGACCGCCGAGGCGCTGGGCCAGCATCGTCTTGCCTGCACCCGGCGGACCGGCGAGGAGCAGATGGTGATGGCCGGCAGCAGCGATCTCGAGCGCCCGCCGCGCCACCGGCTGCCCGCGCACGTCGGCAAGGTCGACCGCTCGCTCCGGCGATGGCACGCACGCACGCGCCGGCGGATCCGGCCACGGCGCTCCCTCCACGAGCACCGTCACCAGCTCCGTCAGTGTCGAGACCACCTCGACGCGGTCGTGCTTGACGGCCATGGCCTCCACCACATTCTCCACCGGCACCACGGGCACGAGTTCGGGCCAGTGCTCGGCGAGGGCAGCAACCATGGGCGCGGCACCAGCGACCCGCCGCACACTCCCGTCGAGTCCGAGCTCGCCGATGAAACAGAGCCCGGCCACGCGGTCGGCATCCACGACCCCACCGGCAACCAGGATCCCGACGGCGAGGGGCAGATCGAGACCTGCGCCGGTCTTGCGGAATCCAGCGGGAGCAAGGTTCACCGTGACGCGTCGGTTCGGCCAGGTGAGACCGCTCGACAGCATGGCGGCGCGCACACGGTCGCGTGCCTCCCGGCAGACCACATCGGGGAGCCCGACGATGGTGAAGCCGGGCAGGCCGTCGCCAACGTGCACCTCGACCGTCACCACCCGGCCGGTGGTGCCCAACACATTGGCGGAACGAACCGATGCAAGCATCTCGTCCTCCTCGACCTCAGTGGCACCTGCCGCACCGCATGGTGCGGCGGCACGAGTGCAGCATTGCGTCGGGTCGGGAACCGGGCCGCTGGATCCGCAACGTACCGGGTGCCGCCCCGGCGACACGCACGGCTGGGAGACTGATGGGTAATGCGCCCCATGGCACCGCTCACCCGTCGCACTGCGGTGGCGGCACTGCTCGTGGCCCACCTTGTCGCCTGCGGCGGCGAACCTCGCGGCACCGCCGAATTCTGCGAGGAGCTCCGCTCGAGCACGGCGCTGCTCACCGACACCAGCGACCCTGCAGCCCTCGTGGAGACCTACCGCAGGCTCGACTCCCGGACCCCGTTGCGCATCAAGGACGAGTGGCGCGAGATCACCCTCCTGCTCGAGCGCATCGTTTCGTTCGACTCAACCGACGCAGAGGCAACGCAGGCCATCATTGCCGACGCTCTCCGCGCCCGGGCTTCCTTGGATGCGGTCGCCGCATGGGCCGAGAGCACCTGCAAGGTCACGCTCGCACGGCCTTCTGCTACGCCGCCGCCGTCGGACACCGTTGCCCTCACCGACGGGCCCGACACCACGCCGTTCGAGCCCTGACCGGCGGCGCTCCTCAGAGCGACCGGATCAGAGAATCTGGCCGCGACGCACGATGACGTGGTCGCAGAGGCCGTATTCCTTGGCTGCATCGGCGGTGAACCACCGGTCGCGCTCGGAGTCGGCCTGGATCTCCTCGACGGTGCGGCCACTGTGCTGTGCAATCAGCTCAGCGAGACGGCGCTTGGTGTACGTGAGCTGCTCGGCCTGGATGGCGATGTCCGATGCCTGACCCCGGAGGCCCGCGAGCGGCTGGTGCATCATGATGCGGGCGTTCGGGAGGGTGTAGCGCTTGCCCGGCGTACCGGCCGTGAGGAGGAACTGGCCCATCGAGGCCGCAAGGCCGAGGCACACCGTGGCCACGTCGCAGCTCACGAACTGCATGGTGTCGTAGATGGCCATTCCAGCCGTCACCGATCCACCGGGGCTGTTGATGTAGAGCCAGATATCGGCGTTCGGGTCCTCACCCTCGAGGTAGAGGAGCTGGGCACAAATCTGGTTGGCGATGTCGTCGTTGACGTCGGTGCCCAGCATGACCACCCGGTTCTTGAGCAGGCGGGTGAAGATGTCGGCGCGGGGATCCCCGCCGGCGTCGAGGGCGTACGGCATCACAGACATGATGGAGAGGCTATCGGTGCAACACTGTTGCCGTGACCGAGCAGCCCTCCCCGTCCGAGTTCTCCCCGACCACCGACGAACTGCTCCGGAACAACCGCGCCTACGCCCGGGACTACCACGACCAGGATCTCGCCCTCAGCCCGGTGCGGCACCTCGCCATCGTGGCCTGTATGGACAGCCGCCTCGACATCTTCCAGCTGCTCGGCCTGGCCCACGGCGATGCACACGTGATCCGCAACGCCGGCGGGGTCGTCACCGACGATGTGGTGCGCTCACTCGTCCTCAGCCAGCGTCTTCTCGGTACGCGAGAGATCATTCTCATCCACCACACCGATTGCGGACTCCAGAAAGTCAGCGAGGACGAGTTCAAGGCCGAACTCGAGGACGAGTTCGGCATCAAGCCCCGCTGGTCGCTCGAGTGTTTCAAGGACCCGTACCTCGACGTCCGCCAGAGCATGAGCAGGCTCCAGCGCGTGCCGTTCCTCGTCGACAAGTCGCACATCCGAGGCTTCGTGTATGAAATCGCCGATGGCCTCCTCCACGAAGTGTCGCCCGACCCGAGGCACATGAACCTCGACCACGCGAATCTCGATCTCTAATCTTGATCTCTGAGATCTCCCGTCCGGCGACTCCGTACCAGACGGCGCGTCAACACCGAATGTTGGCGGGGGTCACCCGTGCCGCTTCACGCCGGTGAAGAGCACCGCAACGTTCTCGTCGGGGTCGACCTGATCGCGCAGCGCAAGCAGACCGGCGAGCCCAGCGGTGCCGGTTGGCGAGACGTTGATTCCGGTGGCAGTACGGCCGAGACGATGTGCCTCGGCCACGAGCGACTCGGCAGCCACGACGGGAGCGCCACCGCTTGCTGCCATTGCCTGGACGATCGGCAACCAGTCGTAGGTCTCGTCGTCGAGGATCCCATCGGCAACGCTGCGCGGCTCGCTCTCCCAGGCCCACATGCACTCCCGCCAGTGGGATGCGGCCACAGTCACACCGCCGTCGAGGGAGTTCGCCCGCTCCCAGGCCCGCGCAAGCGGGGCACAACCCTCGGCCTGCACCGCGTGGAGAACGGGCACGGTTCCCTGATCGGCCGCACCCGACCACGCACACGAGGCGAGCGCCCCACCGCCGACCTGCACGAACAAGCGGTCGAGCATTGCAGGCTGAAGGCGATCGTTCTGAGCGAGTTCGTACTGGATGGCGAGCTCCCAGCCGATGGTGCGGCCACCGTCGTGGCACCACGCGTTCTCGGGACCCTGCACGGCGAAGGGGATGGCGCCGGTGGCGACGGCCTCCCGGAATCGGAGCACGCACGGATCACCGGGGGGATCCTCGCTGCGCCGAGCGCAACGGATCACCGTGGCACCAAGGGCGTCGAGGCGTCGGACCACCGGCTCCTCGGCCCACTCGGGAACGAACACCGAGACCGGCCATTCCATCGCTGCAGCAAGCGTGCCGGCAGCGAGTGCTGCGTTGCCGCACGACGCAATGGCGAGCGGTGGGCGCTGTGGGGCCGAGCTCCACGGTGCACGTCCGCTCTCCTCAGCCGCCCGCAGGTGGAGCGCGATCGACATGAGGTGCCGCGCCTTGTGGCTCCCAGCGACATTTCTCGTGTCGTCCTTGACCCAGACCCCGCCGTGCTCGCTGAAGCCGAGGGTGCTCGACAGCGCCTCGGACCGCGCAAGCGGGGTCCAGCGAAAACCGGTGCCGTCGACTGCCTCGATGGCGGTGTCGAGCGAGCGGATCATCGAGATGCGGCGGTCGATGTCGAGACCGCTCGCAGCCGCGAAGGCATCCCACGCGAGATAGCGGCGGAAGGCGACGAATGGGTTGGGGTCGTCGGCGGCGCGCAGTGGCGCAAGGTTCTTCTCGAAGCGCAACAGGTGCGGTTCCGACGGCGTCGACGACGGGCAGCGCCAACTCAGCGGCTCGCCGATGGGGACGTGCGTCCCGCACACGGCACACCGCAGCCCGGTGACCACCGGAGGGAGTGCAGGCGGGTTCACCGCGTCAGGAGGCCGCCGCGACTTCGGCGTTGAAGTCGGCGATCATCTCGTCCCACACGCCGAGGTAACGCCGCAGACCCCGCCAGAACTCCTGCGAGCGTCGGGCCTCGAAGACCTCGAACTCTGTTCCCTGCTGCTCGACCCACGTGTAGTAGCCGAGGTTGAACACACGGCTGCGGTCGCGGTGGGTGCACTCGATCATGTCGGCCGTATCGGCAGAGCCGACGTGTTGCGCGTACACAGCCGCTGCGTCGACGTCGGTGAACGAGCCGCCGAAGCGCTGCTGGAGCGTCTTTGCGTACTCGCTCGGATAGAGCGCTGCCCCGTCGGTTGCCACGGTGAGGATTGCCTCATCGGGGCCCAGCCCAAGCAGACGCGCGGTCTTGATGGCCGCCATCACGTTGCAGATGGCCGAGAGCCCGAAGTGGTCCAAGGTGGCAATGACGTCGGCCGGCACCCCGCGTGCCGCGAGGAAACGACGACCTGCCTCGGAGGTGAACATGGCACCCAGTTCGTCGGTGGCGTGATCACTCACTGCGCAGACGACATCGGTGTTCATCACGTTGTGGATGAGCGGGATGTGCTTGTCGCCGATGCCCTGGATGTTGTGCTCGCCGAAGCCGTTCTCGAGCATGGTGGGGCACTCGAGCGCCTCGACCGCAACGATCTTGGTGCCGTAGAGCTCCTTGAGACGGTCGCCCGCCGCGATGGTGCCGGCTGAGCCAGTTGCCGAGGTGAACGCAGCGAGGCGCAAATCGGATCGACCGGTGGTGGCCCGCACGTGCTCGAACACATGGGCGAAGGCGCGGCCAGTGACCTCGTAGTGACCGAGGTGATTTCCGAACTCGCAGAACTGGTTGAGGATGAAGTTGCCGGGGTCCTTCGCCAGCAGGTTGCAGGCGTCGTAGATCTCCTTGACGTTCGACTCGGTACCGACCGTCTTGATGACGTCCTCGGCCGGGTTCGCGCACCAGCGGTCGAGCCAGTCGAAACGCTCCTTGCTCATGCCGGCGGGGAGGATGGCCACACCTCGGCTCGCCATGATGCGGCTGATGGCAATGCCGCCGCGGGCGTAGTTGCCGGTGCTCGGCCACACAGCACGATGCCGGGTGGGGTCGAACTGGCCGGTGATGACGCGGGGTGCAAGGCACGAGTACGCAGCGAGCACCTTGTGCGCCGTGATCATCGGGAAACGATCTCCGAACACGACGATGATGGGGCTCTCCACCCCCGTGAGCGACGAAGGCAACACCACATGGTTCGGCACCGGCACGCGGTTGCCGGCCATGTCGTTGTACCAGTGCACTCGGAACAGGTTCCCGGGATGCGGCGCGTTCTTGTCGGCGTCGCCCACGGCACCGGCCGGGATCGTGGACGGGTCGGCAAGTTGGCCGAAGGTGGGGAGCACGATTCGCTGCTCCCGGAAACGGGTGACCGACCGGCGACGGCTCTCGGGGTCGACGATGGTGTCGGCGAGCCCGAGCTGTCCGGCGAGTGCAGCGGGATCGAGAGTGAGTGCAGTCATCGGTCCCTATGTTGCCAGCACAGGCCGCCTCTTTGACGTTCTGTAAACAGGAACCCCCGGTCGTCGGGACTCCTGCACCCGCACCTGCCTGCAGGGACCGGTCAGAACCGCTCTGCGTCCTCGGGCGGCAGGGTGGACGGACCGACGTGGGCGTCGAGCCACTCGTTGAGGTCGGCGAGCCCGCGCCACGCGCTGACGATCCGATCGGAGGCGCGCTTGGTGTGCATCCACGCCGCCGGTTCCCAGGTCTTGGAGCCCATCAGGCCCTTTCTGCGCAGGATGTCGATCCGTGGATGATCCTTGGGGTAGCCCCGCGGTGCCGTCTTCAGCTCGCCGATCGCCCCCATCGAGTAACCGAGACGCTCGGCCGCGCGCACACGCTTCGCAAGGTCACCGCCGCGCGCCTCGTCGTCGACTGCGGAACGGAAGCGCACCAACTGATCGGGGGCCATTGCGTAGTAGCCCGCAGCAACAAGGAGGCCTGCAGCGCTCAACTGGACGTAGAAGCCGGCCCCACCCTCGGACTCCCCGTACGCGCCGATGTGGGTCTTGTACGGAGCCTTGTTCTTCGAGAAGCGCACGTCGACGTACGGTCGGAACACGTGGAACGGTCCGAACTCTTCGTCGACGAGGCCGAGCAAGGCCTCCAGCGGAGCACGGACCTGCGCTTGGTAACGAGCCTTGTTCGCCTGCCAGAACGTCTTGGAGTTGTCGGCGAGCAACTCCTCGTAGAACCCGAACGCGTCGGCCGGGAAGCCGGTGAATGGCGCAGGTGCGGTTGCCGACGGTGCCATGCGCCGAACGGTACCCGAGCTTCAACACCGGTACCCGATGTCCCCTGTGGGCACGGTCGGTACGCTCCGCTCGACGCTGCGGGTGTGGCGGAACTGGCAGACGCGCAGGATTTAGGTTCCTGTTCTCCGGAGTGAGGGTTCGAGTCCCTCCACCCGCACTCGGCCACCCGCACTCGGCCACCCGCACTCGGCCACCCGCACTCGGCCACCCGCACTCGGCCACCCGCACTCGGCGTGAGCAATGGCGACGTGATCGTTGGCGCAGTCCGGGTGCAACCAATCCGTCGGCCCGATCCGCCATATTGCGCCGACCTCATTGAGATCACCCCACCCCCGTCTGGAGGAACCGTGAAGAACTCTCGCCTGCTCCTGTGCCCCAAGGGTGTGCGTCGGATGTCACTCCGCCTTGCGGCCGGCGCGCTGGCCCTGCTCGGGGTCGCGGTCGTCGCCCCGACCACGGGGCATGCCGCAGCGGCCTCCGACGGAACTCCCGACACCGCCTTCAGTGCCGCCACCGGCACCGGTTTCGACAGCAGCCTGGCGGGCCTCGTCGTGCAGTCCACCGGGAAGATCGTTGCGTGGGGTTCCTTCACCCAACTGAACGGGGCATCGACCGCTGAACTGGCCCGGCTCAACAGCAACGGTTCGCCCGACACCGCGTTCACCACGAACCTCGGGACCGGCGTCAACAACACGTTGTTCGCCGTCGCTCTCGACAGCACCGACCGACTGCTCGTCGGCGGGAACCTCACCTCGCTCAACTCGGTGTCGGTGGGACGCTTCGCCCGGCTCAACGCCGACGGCACCCCGGACACCACGTTCAACAGCGCGCTCGGCACCGGATTCGACGGGGCTGTGCGGGCCATCGCCGTCCAGACCGACGGCAAGATCGTCGTGGGGGGTTCCTTCACCCAGTACCAGTCCACGGCAGTACCGCGACTCGCCCGCCTCAATGTCGATGGAACCCTCGACACCACGTTCAACACGAACCTCGGCACCGGCCTTGACGCCTACGTCTCCGAGATCGTCATTGATGCCGACGGCCGCATCCTCATCGGAGGCGATTTCACCTCGCTCAACTCGGCGTCCGTCGGACGGCTCGCACGGCTCAATGCCAACGGCACACCCGACACCACCTTCAACACCGCACTCGGCACCGGACTGAACAACAATCCCCTCGCCGTCACCGTGCTCGGTGACGGAAAGATCGTGGTGGGCGGGAACTTCAGCCAGTTCAACGGCACTGCGGCGAACCACATCGTGCGCATCGGCGCCGACGGGACGCGTGACACGGCATTCGACGCGGCCTTCGGCACGAATGGGCTCGACGGCACCGTGTGGGAGATTCTTCGCCAGTACGACGGTGAGATCGTCATTGGCGGCAGCTTTACCAATCGCGACTCCACACCCGTGAAGCGGGTGATCCGGCTCAACACCGACCTCACCTGGGACACTGCGTTTGGGACCAACCAGGGCACTGGCTTCGACGACGAGGTGTACGCGCTCGCCTTCCAGAACGGCGGGGCGATCGTCGTCGGCGGCTACTTCCAGGCCCTCAACGAGGTGTCCAGCAACCGAATCGGCCGCCTGACGAACGACGACCCGAAGCCCGCCCTGCCGCCGTTGGGCGCGAACACGACCGTGGTGCTGGTGGTGGGGCTGATGGTGCTGGCCCTCGGCATCACGACGCAGCACGTTGCGCGACGCCAGGTCGTGCGCGTGCGGCGACGCCGCTGATCAGTCTGGCGACTCAGGGCGCCGAGACAGCTCGGCCACAAGTTTCCGGAAGGCGATGCCTCGATGCGAGATGTCGTTCTTCTCGGCATCGCTCATCTCGGCGAAGGTTCGGCTCCCGTCGCCGGGGGCGAACACCGAGTCGTAGCCGAATCCGCGGGCGCCGCGCTCGGACTCGGTGATCCAGCCCTCGCACTCGCCGCGACACACCACTTCCCCACCGTCGGGCCAACGAACCACCACCACAGTGACGAACCGCGCACGACGTTGCACTCCGCCCGCCGCAGCGAGTTCTCTCAGCAACTTCTTCCGGTTGTCGGCGTACGAGGCGCCCTCGCCCGCGTAGCGCGCGGAGAACACACCCGGTGCACCGCCGAGCGCCGGAACTTCTAGCCCGGTGTCGTCGGCAACCGCCGGACGACCTGTAGCGACGCACACAGCGGCCGCCTTCAGCCGGGCGTTGCCCTCGAGGGAGTCGGCATCCTCGACCACCTCACCCAACCCCGGAGGTCGAGGGTGCAGTGAGATGCCCGTGCCGGTGGCGAGGATCGCTGCGATCTCTGCGACCTTGTCGGGATTCGCCGATGCGCAGACGAGGTCCACGGGCGGGCGGGCCTCAGCGAGGTTTGCGGGAGGCGAGGGGTCGCCGCGGTGGTTCGATCGCCGTCATCTCGGTCTGGAGCGAGAAGATCTCGTCGAGGCCCGCCGAGGCAAGACCCAGCAGATCGTCGAGTTCGCTTCGCGAGAACGCCAAGCCCTCGGCCGTTCCCTGCACCTCCACAAAGCGCGCCTCGGAACCATCGGTTGGCTGCAGCATCACCACGTTCATGTCGACCTCGGCGGTGGAGTCCTCCACATAGGGCAGGTCGAGCACCGGGCGTCCGCCGACGATGCCCACGCTGATCGCTGCGCAGCGGCTGTGCAGCGGATGTGCTGCAACCAGCCCGTTCTGGCGCAGGCGCGTGAGAGCGTCGTGCAGCGCCAGATACCCGCCGCAGATGCTGGCGGTACGGGTTCCGCCATCGGCCTGCAGCACATCGCAGTCGACGACGATCTGGCGCTCACCCAGCAGCACCATGTCGCATGCTGCGCGCAGCGACCGGCCGATGAGGCGCTGGATCTCCACCGTGCGTCCACTCTGCTTGCCCTTCGCCGCCTCACGGTCGACGCGTTCGGGGGACGAGCCGGGGAGCATCGAGTACTCGGCGGTGACCCAGCCCTTGCCCGAGCCCTTCATCCAGCGCGGGACGTCCTCGTCGACCGAGGCCGTGCACAGCACCTTGGTCCGTCCGAAGGAGACGAGCACCGAGCCATCGGCCATCTCGGTGAAGTCGCGCTCGAAAGAGATTGGGCGCAGCTCGTTGTGGGCGCGCCCGTCGTGCCGGGGGGAGGATGCCATGAGGTCGACTGTACCGCTAGAGCGCGAAGAGGTCGTCGAGGCCGCTTCGACCCGAGGACTCGCCAGCAGCGCCGCCGGGCTGATACTTCGCATAGCCGTCGCGCTCGAGTTCGTCGGCGAGTTCCGGACCACCGCTCGCAACCACGCGACCCCGAATGAGGATGTGCACGACATCGGGGCGGAGTTCCTCGAACAAGCGGCTGTAGTGGGTGATGGCGAGTACACCGAGGCCGGCATTCGACGCTGCCTCCACGCGTCGGGCGCAGTCGCGCAGCGCGTCGATGTCAAGACCGGAGTCCAGTTCGTCGAGCACCGCGATCTTTGGCTCGAGAACTGCAAGTTGGAGCGTCTCGTTGCGCTTCTTCTCGCCGCCGGAGAGATCGACGTTCAGCGGACGATGCAGGAGATCGGCGGCAAGCCCGATCCGGGCGGCCTCTGCCCGCAACAGGGCATCGAGCCCGTTTGCGCTCCGACCCCGAGCCACCAGCGCTTCGGCGAGCACGTCGTCGAGCATCACGCCGGGCACCTCGGTGGGGTACTGCATGATGAGGTGCAGCCCGAGCGACGCCCGCTGCCACGTAGGCATCGCCAACACGTCGACACCGTCGAGCGTGATGGTGCCGGCCGTGACCTCGTAGCCCGGCTTGCCCATGACCACCGCCGACAACGTGGACTTGCCTGCGCCGTTGGGTCCCATGACGGCGTGCACCTCGCCGGACGAGACCTTGAGGTTCACCCCGAAGAGGATTTGCTTGCCCTCGACCGACGCCTCGAGATCCCGGATCTCGAGGGTGTGTCGTTCCTTCCCGCTCACGACCACTCCACCTCCACCTCGCCGTCGACCACCCGCGCCACGAACACCGGCACCGGCTGCGTTGCAGGGAGCGTGTTCGGCTCACCCGTTTCCAGGCTGAAGCGACTGCCGTGCTTCGGGCACTCGATCTCGAGTTCGTCGCACCACACCTCACCGGCGCTGAGCGACACATCGGCGTGCGAGCAACGATCGCCGATGGCGTACACCTCGTCGCCGATCCGCACGATGGCCACAGCATGACCGCCGATTTCGACGCGCCGAGCGGTGCCGGCCTCGAACTGAGAGAGCGGACCCAGCGGATGAACGGTGCTCACGACGGCCTCCCGTCGAGCTTGGCAGCCACCTGCGACCGCAACTGGGTGGCGAGCGAGGGCAGGGGCATCTGCTCGAGCACCTCGTCGAAGAAGCCGAGCACGATCAGCCGCTCTGCGACCTCGGGAGGCACTCCACGGCTCTCGAGGTAGAAACGTTCATCGGCATCGATGGGGCCGACGGTGCTCGCATGGCTGCAGCGGACGTCGTTGGTGTCGATGTCGAGGTTCGGCACGCTCTCGGCCCATGCACCCTCGGAGAGCGTGAGGTTGCGGTTGGTCTGGAACGCACTCGCGCCTCGCGCCTCGTGCGCAATCCGGATCAGCCCGGTGTACACGCTGCGCGCAGAGTCCTTGACGGCACCCTTGAAGAGCAGGTTCGACTGCGTACGCGGCGCCTCGTGTGCCTGAATCGTGCGGAAGTCGTGCATTTGATTGCCGTCGGCGAAGTAGAGCGCCATCTGGCGGGTGGACGAACCC
>JAULYZ010000192.1:0-3617 GCA_032117595.1 Acidimicrobiia bacterium
GAGCGTCAGCAGGAGCTCCTCCGCGAACTCATCGCGCCGTACAGAGGGATGCTTGCGGTGCGGCCCCGGTCCGAGGCGTGGAGCCTGTTCGTGCCCCGCGGCGCGTGGACCGGCGCCGGCCTCGACACGGCGGGCGAGATCCACGTCGTCGGCGACGACGGTTCGGTCACGCTCAGCAACTGGGCCGAGGTGCGCAACAACCCCGACTTCTGGCTCGCCCGGGGCGCAGCGCTCTTCGGTGTGTGCTGGGAGGACGGCGACGACTTCCCGTTCGCGTTCGACGGCGAGACGTGGGAGGGAACGACCAACGACTTCAACTACGGCGGCGATTGGGTGCTGCACCAGGACAACACCGAGTACTCCGTCGACCTCCCGGGAGTCTCGCTCCGGTACCGCTCGGCATCCGGCGTCGATGCCACGAAGGTGGGCGATTGGCTCAGTGTCGACGTCGGCGGTACCTCGATGACCACCGGCGACATCGGCTTCACCGTGTCGATGGACGACAACGGTGGGTTCTGGTCGTACGAGTGGGGATGCCGCCACACCTACGTCGGACGGTTGTCGCGGGACTTCGGGCCTGCGGATGCACTCGGTATCGCCTCAGCGCACGCCGACGGGGCCGTGCTCTACGACGAGACCGTGTCGTCGATCAGTTCGGAGGTCTTCGGGCCTGAGGCGATGTGGGCGGTCGTGGAGGAGCTCCTCGGCGAGGAACCCGACGACGACGTACTCGAGGAACTCGAGGTGGACTGCGTCGGCTTCACCGGCTCGGGCCGCGAACTCGCGGTGGAACTCGGCATCGCCGACGACGACGAGGACGACGAGGACGACGAGGACGACGAGGACGACGAGGACGACGAGGACGACGAGGACGACGAGGACGACGACGCAGCTAGCGGCGACAGCGTGCGGTGAACGGCTGGCTCAGCGGCTGAGGATGGTGACGCCCGAGATCCCGGGTGCGCCGTACACGTGGGTGTAGGCGGTCTTGGGATTGTTCGGTACCTGCCGCGGGCCGGCATCGCCACGCAACTGGAGGACGTTCTCGTACACCTGACGCAGACCCGAGGCCCCGATCGGCTCACCATTGGCGAGGCAGCCGCCGTCGGTGTTCACGGGCAACTTGCCGTTGATCTCGGTCTCGCCGGCCTGGATCATGAACTCCTGCTCGCCATGTGCGCAGAAGCCGTTCTCGGCCATGTGCATGACCTCGGCGCCGGTCTCGGTGTCCTGCAACTGGGCCACATCGATGTCCTTGGGGCCCAGGCCCGCCATCTCGTACGCGGCCTTCGACGCATCGATGGTGGGGCCGTCACCGTGCTCGAGCGCGAGGTGCGGTGCGAGCACCTCGAACGAACCGAAGCGACGGCTGCGCACCACGGCGGCCTTCAGGTAGATCGGCTTGTTGGTGTACTTGTGGGCAACATCGGCACGGGCGAGGATGAGCGCCACGCCGCCCTCTGCAGGCGAGCAGAACATGTACTGCGTGAGCGGGTACGACAGCATCGGCGAGTTGAGCACTTCTTCCTCGCTCAGCGGCTTGCGGCGCCAACCGAGCGGGTTGAGCGAACCGTTGCGCGATGCCTTTGCCGCAACCTTCGCCAGCGTGTTCTGGGTGATGCCGTACTGCTGCATGTAGCGGTTGATCTTCATGCCGAAGAACTGCGTGGTGAGCGCCAGGCCGGAGGCTCCGTAGTAGCCCTCGGGGCCCGAGCGAGCGGTTGCCACGCGGAACGCTCCACGCTCGTGCTTGTCGAAACCGATGGCGATGCCGACGTCGAACATCCCCGACTGGATGGTGCTGTAGGCCGAGAACAGCGCCGAGCCGCCCGTGGCACAGCCGTTGGCCACGTTGATGAACTGCAGGCCGGTGAGGCCGAGCTTGCTCACCATCGTGTCCGCCGCGCCAGCAGCGAGGCTGCCGCCGAACGCGAACTGCATGTCCTCCCACTTCGCGCCTGCATCGGCGAGTGCACGACGCACTGCGATCACGCCCTGGTCCTGTCCCGAGACACCCTCGGTCCGCCCGAACTGGTGCATCCCGATCCCGACGATTGCGACATCAGTCATGACTGGATCCCTTCCTCAGAGTTGTTGGTCTCAGTTGTCGACCGGCTTGAACGCGAATGTGATGACTTCATTGCCGCTGTCGTCAACGGCGAGCGGGATGAACACGAGTTCCATCGCCATCCCGATCTTCAGTTTGGCCGGATCGGCCTCGGTGAGGCGTGCTTCCACCTTGCACTGCCCCGGCAGTTCCACGTACCCGACCCCGAACGGCTTGAAGGTGAGCGGATTGTCGTCACCGATGTAGGGCGGGGCCTTGGGCGGGAAGCCCTGAACGGTCCAGGTCCACAGGGTGCCGCGGGTGCCGAGCTCGACCCGCTCGGTCTCGGTGCCGGTGCACCGGGGGCAGCCCTCCTGGGCGGGGAACATGTGGTTGTCGCAGTTGACGCACCGGGAACCGATGAGCCTCGGTGAATCCGAGGGCCACGTGAACGCGCCCTCGGTGACGGGAACCTTGCCGGCCATCTATGCATCTCCCTCAGGGGATCGAACCAGAAGTCCCGTTGTACCCGAAATGTGCTCTACCTGCACAATCTCGCTGGGTCCCGGGCCCGGATTTCGTCATCTGGCTGTAATGATCCGATGCCTGCGGGTACGCTTCGGACGTGGCTCGTACCGAACACGGATTGGGAGGCGGTCTC
Organism: Acidimicrobiia bacterium; assembly: GCA_032117595.1. Lineage (GTDB taxonomy): Bacteria > Actinomycetota > Acidimicrobiia > Acidimicrobiales > Ilumatobacteraceae > WLJO01. Next base: position 2,709 of record JAULYZ010000192.1, read on the forward strand.
CGCGCAACGAGCGTGGTCGAGCGCCTCGCCGAGCTCTACGCCCCGCCCAAGAAGTCGCGGTCGTTCCGGGTCGGTGCCGGGTTCCGTGGGCCGGGCTCCGGCGGGGGCCGACGGGCACGGCGGCGCCGTCGAAGTGCTTTCGCCGAACAGGTCCGCTACGGCGGACCCGGTCGCTGGGCGGTCGCCGGCATCATCCTGATGGTCCTCGTCGTGACCGCCGTGGTGGTCGTGCTGCAGACCACCTGGATCACCGTCCAGACCAGCGGCATCGAGGACGGCGACGTGATCCGCGGCGACCAAGTGTCCCGGCTCGTGTTCCGCATCAAGGCCGAGGGACCCGCAGCCGAGTCGGTCATGGTGATGTTCAACGGCAAGGAGGTCGAGACCGAGGTCGACGCAGACGGCTTCCTCGTCGCCCCGCTCACCATGGCCTCGCCGGGTGACAACCGCATCAACTACCGGGTGAACAGCAAGTACCCCTTCGCGCGTGACAAGACGGGCCAGGTTGCCTTCACGGTGCGGTTCGGCCCGAGCCTGAGCGTTCCCCGGACCGTCCCGCCGCCCACGAGTCGTCGCGCAGCACTGGTGCGTGGTCTCGCCGACGACGACGTGATTGTCACCGTCAACGGCAAGCCGGCCTCACGCGAGTCCGGAATGTTCCAGGCCTACGTGCCCTTCGGCGCACGTGATGCCACCGTCATCGCCACCGCCCCCGACGGCTCGGTCACCAAGGCGGTCGTCAAGTTCGACAGCACACGGGTGAAGGCTGAGCCGATCCAGGCGTTCCACCTGAGCCTTCCCGCCTGGCGATACCAGAACCTCGACGGCACGCTCGAACGCCTCGCCCGCGAGAAAAAGATCAATGCAGCCGTGCTCACCATCAAGGACGAGTACGGGATCATGGGGTAC
>JAULYZ010000193.1:0-11767 GCA_032117595.1 Acidimicrobiia bacterium
TCGACGACGGGTGGACGGTGGTCACTGCCGACGGCTCGCTCGCCGCCCACGCCGAGCACACCGTGGTGGTGACCGACCACGGTCCCGAGATCCTCACCGCCGCCAAGGGGTGACCGGGGGAGCAGATGCTGTGGCGGGGACGACCCGGCGCCGGAAGGCCGGGGCTACTCGGCCGGGTTCCCGAGCGCAGCCATTTCGGGTCGGGCGCGGCGTTTTGTCCGGCACCGGGGCGCCGATAGCATCGCCTTTTGCGTTTGCGAGGCACCGACGATTCGGTCCCCGCACACCGATTCCGACACTCGCCCAGAGGGAGCCTGTTCTGCCGAAGCCGAAAGAAGACGCCATTGTCCTCGAGGGCACGATCCTCGAGTCGCTCCCGAACGCGATGTTCCGGGTCGAACTCGAGAATGGCCACAAGGTCTTGGCACACATCTCCGGGAAGATGCGCATGCACTACATCCGCATTCTCCCCGGCGACAAGGTTCAGGTGGAACTGACCCCCTACGACCTCACCCGAGGTCGCATTACGTATCGCTACAAGTGACCGGTCCCACGGCACTGCACGAACCTGAGCGTCCGAAACAGGTCACGAGAACGAGAGACACATGAAGGTCCGACCCAGCGTCAAGAAAATCTGTGAGAAGTGCAAGATCATCCGCCGTCACGGGCACGTGATGGTGATCTGCGAGAACCCCCGTCACAAGCAGCGGCAAGGCTGAGCGAGAAGGCAGTAGAGCAATGGCACGTGTCGCAGGAGTCGACATCCCCCGTGAGAAGCGCCTCGAGATCGCACTCACCTATGTGTTCGGTATCGGTCGTCCCACCGCCCAGCGGATCTGTGACGACCTCGGCCTGAGCCGCGATACGCGCGTTCGGGACCTCACCGAGGACGAGCTCAATCGCATCCGTACCTGGATCGACCAGAACGCCACCGTCGAGGGTGACCTGCGCCGCGATGTGCAGCAGGACATCAAGCGCAAGATCGAGATCGGGTGCTATCAGGGCGTGCGACACCGCAAGGGCCTGCCGGTGCGCGGCCAGCGCACCCACACCAACGCTCGTACCCGCAAGGGCCCCAAGAAGACAGTCGCCAACAAGAAGAAGGCCGTGAGGAAGTAGCCGTGGCTAAGCCGAAACCGGGCGGTCGTCGCCCCCGCAAGCGTGAGCGCAAGAACGTCAGCTTTGGTGTGGTGCACATCAAGAGCTCGTTCAACAACACCATCGTCACCATCACCGACGCCGAGGGCAATGTGATCTCGTGGGCGTCGGCCGGCAACGTGGGCTTCAAGGGCTCGCGCAAGTCCACGCCGTTCGCTGCGCAGCTCGCCGCCGAGAAGGCCGCCCGCGCCGCGATGGAGCACGGCCTGCGCCGCGTCGAGGTCCAGATGAAGGGCCCGGGCTCCGGTCGCGATACCGCCATGCGTGCCATTCAGAACACCGGCATCGAGGTGTCGGCCATCAAGGACGTCTCCCCGGTGCCGCACAACGGTTGCCGTCAGCCGAAGCGTCGGAGGGTCTGAGACCATGGCTCGTTACACCGGACCCAAGGTCAAGCTGTCGCGCCGCCTCAGCACGAACCTCTTCGAGAACGAGAAGGGTCGCAAGGCGATGGAGCGCCGGCCCTTCCCCCCTGGACAGCACGGTCGTACCCGCCGTCGCACCAGCGGCAGCGAGTACCTCGCGCAGCTGCAGGAGAAGCAGAAGGCGAAGTTCATCTACGGCGTGCTCGAGCGTCAGTTCCGTCGCACCTACGAGGAGGCCGTTCGCCTCACCGGACCGACTGGCGAGAACCTGCTGCGTCTGCTCGAGCAGCGTCTCGACAACGTGGTCTTCCGGGCGAGTTGGGCAGCCACGCGCCCGCAGGCCCGTCAGTTCGTGAGCCACGGGCTCGTGCTCGTCAACGGCAAGCGCGTCAACATCCCGAGCTACCGCGTGCGCAAGGGCGACGTCGTGACGCTGTCCCCGAAGGGCCAGAACATGATCGTCATCCAGCACAACCTCGACGTGCTCGACCGCCGCATTGTCGGCTGGCTCGAGTCGGCCGAGGGTGGCAAGCAGGTCACCGTTCGTGACCTGCCCCAGCGCGAGCACATCGATGTGCCCGTGCGCGAACAGCTCATCGTCGAGCTCTACTCGAAGTAATCGTCGTCGGTCCCTGCAGGAAGGCAAACCATGCTCGTCATCCAACGCCCCAGCGTCGAAGCACTCGAGGACGACAAGACCACCGCGACGCGTCAGCGTTTCGCGTTCGGTCCGCTCGAGCCCGGCTTCGGCTACACGATCGGGAACTCCCTCCGTCGCACGCTGCTCTCGTCGATCCCCGGTGCTGCTATCACCACCGTGAAGTTCGACGAGGCGCTGCACGAGTTCGACACCATCGCAGGTGTCACCGAGGACGTCACCGAGATCATCCTCAACCTGAAAGACGTCGTGCTCACGTGCGAGTCCGATGAGCCTGTGGTGATGCACCTCGACGTGCGCGGCCCCGCCACCATCACAGCTGGCGACATCTCGGCACCTGCCGATGTGGAGATCCTGAACAAGGACCTCGTCATCGCAACGGTGAACGCCAAGGGTCGTCTCGTGGTGGACCTCACCGTCGAGCGCGGTCGTGGCTACCGCTCGAGCGACCGCGAGGAGCAGAACCGCACGATCGGAACGATCCCGATCGACGCCATCTTCTCGCCGGTGCGCCGCGTGAACTTCGATGTCGAGCCCACGCGTGTGGAGCAGTCGACCAACTACGACCGTCTCATCGTCGACATCGAGACCGACGGCTCGATCAGCCCGCGTGAGGCCCTGGCGTCGGCCGGTGCGACGCTGCGCTCGCTCGTCGACCTCGTCGCCAATCTCTCGGAGGCGCCGAAGGGTCTCGAACTCGGTGAGGTGCTCCCGGGCGCCACCGGTTCACCCGACCTCGACCTCCCGATCGAGGATCTTGATCTCTCCGAGCGCCCGCGCAACTGCCTCAAGCGGGCCCAGGTGAACACCGTGGGTGAGTTGCTGCTGAAGACCGAAGAGGATCTGCTCAACATCACCAACTTCGGCCAGAAGTCGCTGGACGAAGTGAAGCAGAAGCTCGACGAGCGCGGCCTGTCGCTGCGCGGCTGAGCAAGGAGAACCACCATGCCCGCCCGTCCCCGCAAGGCCCGCCGTTTCGGCGGAGATGCCGACCACCAGAAGCTGTTGATGGCCAACCTCGCCGCATCGCTGTTCGCTGCCGAGGCCATCGTCACCACCGAGGCCAAGGCCAAGGCGCTGCGCCCGATTGCCGAGAAGCTCATCACCAAGGCCAAGAAGGCCCAGGACGGTGATCTGCGCGTGCACCGCATCCGTCAGATCCAGTCCTACCTCAACGACAAGGAAATGACCGACAAACTGGTCAACGATGTGGCGCCCCGCTACACCGAGCGTCCCGGCGGGTACACCCGCATCTACAAGCTCGGTCCCCGTCAGGGCGACAACGCGCCCATGGCGCGCATCGAACTCGTCTGAGGATCTCTCGGGTGCACGGACTCGTCTGACGAGTTCGCGGAATCAGCCTGCGATCAGTCGCCGCTCAACTCGGTCGTACCCAGTGACCGCGCTCGTCGAAGATCAGGTCGACGAGTTCGCCGGGTCGGACCTCGTTGTCGGTGCCGAGTGCCACGGTGACCTTCTGGTAGTTCCACTTCATGACATCGACCGTGATCTCCACGATCTGGCTGTCGGTGAAGTGTGACCGCAGTTCGTCGCGCAGGCCGGCGCTGATCTGACCCGGTTGGGTCATCAGCGCGTCAGCCAGGCGCAGCGCTGCTTTGTGGTGCGGGGCGAGGTCGCTCGACTCGTAGTTGAGCACCTTGGCTGCCATGTTCTCGTCGAGTCCCATCTGCTTGGCGACCGCCAGGCGAACGGACTTTCAAGTACCGCAGTCGTGGTAATTGGCGCACCGCAGTCGAACGAGTTCGGTGGTGATCGGGTCCACCGACGACAGGCACACCACGGCAGCCTGCCACTCGCCGAGCGCTGCATTGAGCGGTCGGGGCGCTGTGGCGCCGCTGGGGAGCCGACGTGCACGTGTGGTCATGTGGAGTGCTCCTCTCCGAAGATCTGTTGCCAAGCGAGGCGGAGTCGTTGGCGTTGCTCGATGACGAGCAGGGCCGCCGAGAACGCAGCGAGTCCGTCGCCGCCGAGGACATCGCACACGGCCGCCGCGTCGGCGTCGGTCATCGACGCCACGTCGATCAGCCACTGCTCGACATAGGCGAGACAGGCGCGCTCGCGGGCCCCGAACCGGGGCGAGGTCGACCACGACGCAAGGTCGGACACCATGGCTTCATCGAGCCCGGCGCCCACGGCCGCAGGGGTGCGCTCGGCAAGTTCTGCTGCACAACCGAGCAGCATCGCGATCCGGAGCCGGACGAGTTCGAGCAGGACCGGGTCGACGGCCTTCCAGGCCTCGTCGTAGGCGGCGGCCAGCTGCGCCGCCACCTGAGGCTGCGAGGCAAGCATTCGCTCGATCACGGTTCCGGTGCTCGCCGACGACCATGCGATGTCGGTACCGAGTCGAGGGGCGGAGGCCACGTGGCGATCGTACCCCGGTGGGGTCATGGTCGCCGGAGTGCAGAATGCGGGGGTGCACGACGACGATGCGCCGACCCCGGTCCGCAGGGCGCGGCTCTTGGTGGCCTACGAGGGCAGCGCCTTCCACGGCTTTGCCAAGAACCGCGACGTCAGCACCGTTGCCGGGACGCTCGAGGACGCGCTGTCGATGGTGTGCCGGATCCCGGTGGAGGTGGTCGGCGCCGGCCGGACCGATGCAGGTGTGCATGCATGGGGTCAGGTGGTGAGCGTGGATCTCCCGGTTGCCACCGATCTCGTGGCACTCGCCCGTCGCCTGAACAAGGTGTGCGGTCCGGCGCTGGCAGTGCGCTCGGCTGATTGGGCGCCCTGGGACCACTTCAACGCCCGGTTCGATGCGCAGTGGCGCCACTACCGCTACACGATCCTGAACTCGGCCTCCCCCAACCCGTTCCTCACCCGTACGGCCTGGCACGTGCACGAACCGCTCGACCTCGGGCTCATGCAGTTGGCCTGCGACCCCTTCATCGGCGAACACGACTTCACGTCGTTCTGTCGGCGGCCCAAGGCGGGCGAGTCAGCGGGGGGAGCGACGCCCCGTGAACCCTCGATGGTCCGCCAGGTGCTGCTCGCCGGCTGGACCGACCTCGGTGACGGCCTGCTGAGGTTCGACATCCGGGCGACCTCGTTCTGCCACCAGATGGTCCGTTCCATCACCGGCACGCTCGTGGACGTCGGGCTCGGCAAGCGTCGGGCGGGGGAAATGATGAGCATTCTTCGCGCCAAGGACCGTGGCCGGGCCGGTCAGGTGGCGCCACCCGAGGGGCTCTGTCTCTGGGAAGTCGCGTATCCCGAGGTGCCCCGGGCGGACCGGTAGCCGTCACGGGCGAAGAAGCCCGGTCGGGGATTGTCGTTGCTGGATATCGGGCCGTATCCTTTCCGAGTTGTCCCTCTGGGCCGGTTGCACCGGCCGGGGATCTGGACCGATCGAGGAAGACCGGAACGTCAGATGCGTACGTATTCACCCAAGGCAAGCGAGATCACCCACGACTGGCACGTGATCGACGCAGAGGGCATGGTCCTCGGCCGCCTCTGCACCGAGGTAGCTCGCCTGCTCCGTGGCAAGCACAAGCCGATCTTCGCCCCGCACATCGATACCGGTGATCACGTCATCATCGTGAACGCCGACAAGGTGGTGCTCACCTCCGGCAAGGGCGACTCACGGATGGTGCACACCTACTCCGGGTATCCCGGTGGCCTCAAGTCCGAGACCTACAACAACCTGCTGGCGCGCAAGCCCGATGATGCGATCCGTCGTTCCGTCCGCGGCATGCTGCCCAAGGGGCCGCTCGGCCGTCAGATGGTGAAGAAGTTGAAGGTCTACACCGGGCCCTCGCACCCACACGGTGCACAGATGCCCAAGCCGTTCGAGATTGCCCACGCCAAGTCCCGGTGATGTTGAGGAGACTGTCATGACCAAGCCGCTCACCCAGACCACCGGTCGTCGCAAGGAAGCCGTTGCGCGAGTTCGCCTCCGCCCGGGCACCGGGGCGATCACCGTCAACCAGAAGGCGATCAACGCCTACTTCACCACCGCCACCTCGCGCATGGTGGTGACCGAGCCGCTGCGCCTCACCAACACCGACGAGGTCTACGACGTGGATGTCACCGTCGACGGCGGCGGTGTCACGGGTCAGGCCGGTGCTGTGCGTCTCGGCATTGCGCGTGCGCTCGTGGAGATCGATCCCGAGATGCGCCCGCCGCTCAAGAAGGCCGGTCTGCTCACGCGCGATTCCCGCGCCAAGGAGAGCAAGAAGTACGGCCTCAAGAAGGCCCGCAAGGCGCCTCAGTACACGAAGCGCTGATCTGCATGGGTGCAGGCTCTGCGCCCCGCTTCGGAACCGACGGTGTGCGCGGAGTTGCGTACACCGAGCTCAGCACCGAGTTCGTTCGCACGCTCGGCCGCGCCGTGGCCAGGGTCATCGGATCACCGGTCGTGCTCGTCGGACGTGACACTCGGGCCTCGTCGCCCGAGCTTGCTGCCGCAGTCGGTCAGGGCCTCGCCCTCGAGGGTGTGCGTGCTGTCTCGGTAGGGGTGCTCCCGACGCCTGCACTCGCCTGGCTCGCTGCATCCGAGGGCGCGGCCGCAGTAATGGTGACTGCATCGCACAATCCGTACACCGACAACGGGGTGAAGGTGTTCGCAGCCGGCGGCACGAAGCTCACCGACGGGACCGAATCCGCAATCGAGAGCGAGCTCGAGCGTCTCGGTGTCGGTGTCGGTGCGTCGGACGGTGTGCGGTCGAGCGCCGCGCCGGCGGAACCGGCTGTCGAGCTGCCCGGGGCTGTGGAGCGGTACGCGCAGCACTTCGTCGATCTCTTTGGTGTCCATGCACTCGAGGGAATGCACCTCGTCGTCGATTGCGCACACGGAGCGACGAGTCAGGTGGCGCCCGATGTGCTTCGCCGACTCGGCGCGCGCCTGACGGTGATCGGCGCAGAACCTGACGGCACGAACATCAATGCAGGGTGTGGCGCAACCCATCCCGGAAGGCTTCTCGAAGCGGTCCGCTCGCTCGGAGCCGATGCAGGCCTTGCGTTCGACGGCGACGGTGATCGGGTGATCGCCGCCACTGCGCGCACCGGCATCATCGACGGCGACCGGATTCTTGCGGTGATCGCGCCGTGGCTACGAGAGACGGGATCGCTTGCAGGCGATGCGCTGGCGGTCACCGTGATGAGCAATCTCGGTCTGCGCCGGGCCATGGACGAAGCCGGCATCCGGGTGGTGGAGACCGCCGTGGGTGATCGTTATGTGCTCGAGGCGCTCGAACGCGAACAACTGTGCCTCGGGGGCGAGCAGAGTGGTCACATCATCCTGCGGCATCTCGCCACCACGGGCGACGGCTTGCTGGCGGGCATCGTGCTGCTGACGGCAGCACGTTCACGAAACCGCAGCCTCGACGAGGTCGCGGGTGCGGCGATGTCGTCGTTTCCCCAGGTGCTCGTGAACGTGCGTATCGATCGACCCGATCCGTCGGTCGTGGCGGGAATTGCACCCGAGATCGCCGCAGTGGCGAGCGAACTCGGTGACTCGGGTCGGGTGCTCGTTCGGCCAAGCGGCACCGAGCCGGTGGTGCGGGTGATGGTGGAGGCTGCGGATTCCGCAACCGCCGAGCGCAGTGCCCAGCGCCTCGCGGACGCAATTGCCCGTCGACTCAGCGGCCAGTCGTGAGAATCCACAGCGCTGCCGTTGCCGCGACAGCCCGACCGGCCCGCTCGGGCCGGGATCGGTAGGCTTTTGGGCCATGTGCGGGATCGTGGCCCTGCTGAGCCGTTCCCCGCAACGGCCGGACCCCGAGGTGTCGGGGCTCATCGACCTGCTCGACGGTGTGTGCGGCAGGGCCGGTGGACCGCCCGACGCCGCAATCCTGCACGGGATCGCCGGGGTCGTCGAGCAGGTGAACGGGGCACTGCGTGGCCTGCCCGGGGTGCGGGCGCTCGTGGGGCGCGCTGATCTCCAGGCGGGGCTCATCGCTCGACTCGACCAGATCGATGCCGACGTGGTTGGTGTGGAGCGTGCGCTGGAGGTCGGCAATGACGGGGGCGCAGGCTATGCGCCCGACTCCATCGAGGAACTCAGCGCCGCCATCATCCGCACGAAGGACGCCGTGTGGTCGGTGCGTCACGACCGGCTCCGCACGATTCGCGCCGTCGAGGAACTAGCGGGTCGCGATGCACCGCCCGCTGCACTCGGTGGCTATCTGCTCGTGCAGCAGGCGCTCTCGATCCTCGATCGGCTCGAGGTGCGCGGCCGTGACTCCGCCGGTCTGCACCTGTTCGTGTGGGGACATGGTCTCGACCCCGGTGACCGGACGGTTGCTGCGTTGCTTGCCGGCCGCACACGCGACCCGTTGTTCTCCTCGGGATCGGTGCGCGTTGCCGGGAACACGCTGAGCCTCGTGTACAAGGCTGCTGCCGAGATCGGTGAGCTCGGCGACAACACGCGCACGATCCGGGCTGCCATCGATGCCGACGAACTCCTCCGACTCGCGCTCCGTTCGCCCGACGCCCGTGTTGCGGTGCTCGGCCATACGCGGTGGGCGAGTGTCGGCATCATCTCCGAACCGAACGCCCACCCCCTCAACCAGGAGGAGGAAACCGTCGAGAGCCGCGGGCCGTATGTGGTGGCTGCACTCAATGGCGATGTCGACAACCACGTCGACCTTGTTGCCGAGCACGGACTGAGCATCGCCGGACCCATTACCACCGATGCCAAGGTGATCCCCGCCCTCGTCTCCCGCCAGGCCGAGCAGGCGAGCGATCTCGTCGAGGGATTCCGTCGATCTGTCGCCGGCTTCGAGGGCAGTGTCGCCATCGCCGCTGCGAGCGCAGATCATCCCAACGAGGTGTTGTTGGCGCTGCGTGGCAGCGGGCAGGGGCTGTACGTGGGGCTTGCCGAGGACCTCTACGTCGTGGCGAGCGAGCCCTACGGGGTGGTGGAGGAGACCGTTCGGTACCTCCGCCTCGACGGTGAGTCGCCGTCGGTTGTCGACGATCCGTCGAGCCGCGGCCAGATCATGAGGCTCGATGGCGACCGGGCGGGGTCACTCGACGGCATCCGACGGATTGCGTACAGCGGTGCCGAGCTGCCGATCCTGCCGTCGGAGGTCACCACGGCACAGGTCACCACCCGCGACATCGACCGCGGTGATGCTCCGCACTTCCTGCTGAAAGAGATCAGCGAGGCACCGCAGAGTTTCCGAAAGACCCTGCGCGGCAAGATCGTCGAGCGCAACGGGCTGCTGCACGCCGACCTCGGCGATCGGGCACTCCCTGAGCAGGTGGTCACTGCCATCACGTCGGGTCAGATACGTGCAGTGCGGGTGATCGGGCAGGGGACTGCGGCAGTTGCGGGCCAGAGCACTGCGCGGCTGCTCGAGGAACTTGCCGGCGAGCACTTCGACGTGCGGGCCATCACGGCCACCGAGCTGTCGGGTTTCCAGCTCCGGATGGACATGAGCGACACCCTCGTCATCGCCGTCAGCCAGAGCGGCACCACCACCGACACCAATCGAACGGTCGACCTCGCCCGTGGCCGCGGCGCGCTGGTGATCGGCATCGTCAACCGCCGCAACAGCGACCTCACTGACAAATCCGACGGCGTGCTCTACACCTCCGACGGACGTGACGTGGAGATGAGCGTTGCCTCCACCAAGGCGTTCTACGCGCAGGTTGCGGCGGGGGCACTGCTGGCCTGCGGACTCTCGGCACTCGTCGGAACCGGGGCGGACCGGCGTCGCCACGAGATCCTCGAGCAGCTCCGGTCGCTCCCTGCTGCCATGGAGCAGGTGCTCGGGCAGCGCAACGACATCGCCATTGCTGCACAGCAGTTCGCTCCGCCGCGTCGGTACTGGGCGGTGGTGGGCAACGGCCCGAACACGGTGGCCGCCGAGGAAGTCCGGGTGAAGCTGAGCGAGCTCTGCTACAAGTCCATCGCCTGCGATGTCACCGAGGACAAGAAGCACATCGATCTCTCCTCCGAACCGCTCATCTTCGTCTGCGCCGCAGGGCTGATGGGCTCCACTGCCGATGACGTGGCGAAGGAAGTGGCGATCTATCGCGCCCACAAGGCTGCCCCCATCGTGGTAGCGAGCGAGGGCGAGACGCGCTTCAACAGTGCAGTGCACCTCATCACGGTTCCCGAGGTGGATCCAGCGCTCGCCTTCGTGCTCTCGGCCATGGCCGGGCATCTTTTCGGTTACGAGGCAGCACTCGCCATCGATGCCCTGGCCCGTCCGCTGCGCGAGGCGCGTGAAGCGATCGAGACAGCGATCTCTTCGGGTCTCGGTGGCGATGCGATGATCCGGCACCTCGCACGCGATCTCGCCGTGCCGTCGCAGCGTTTCTTCGACACACTGCGCACCGGCTCCTACGACGGCAATCTCGAGGCCTCGACCGCTGTCCGGTTGGCGGGCCTCCTGCGCGATGTGCTCTCGCCCCAGCCCCTCGAGGCATATCAGGAGGACTCCGGCAAGGTCGGCCTCCCGTCGGGCCTCGTCGACGATCTCACCGCAGCCCTCACCCGCGCCATCGAGGAACTGACGCGTCCCATCGACGCCATCAAGCATCAGGCAAAGACGGTCACCGTGGGGATCTCGCGCAGCGATGAGGGGGTTCTCGACCGCGCACTGGTGCAGGAGGTGCTAGCCGCCGGCGCAGGGCGCGATCGGCTCTCGTACCGCACACTCAGGGTCCTCGCTGACCTGGATCCTTCTGTGGCCGCGGTCGTCGGCTTCACCCGCTACCAGATCGAGGGTGACCCGGCCACCGACGCAACGATCACGGTGGTCGACCGTGGCGGCGTGAGCCTCTCGCTGCCGTCGCGGGTTGAGCGCAACAACCAGTTGCGCGGCACGAAGCGCCGTGTGGCCGCCGAGCGCGAGGTCCTCGTGGCACGCGGGCGCGCCGATGGGCGTCACGTGATCTTCGTCCCCGAGGTGAAGGGCACCCAGACCACCGGTATCACACTGCTGCACGTGCGGTTCCACGAGTTCCTTCCGGTGCAGGTCATGCGCTCGGTACTGCAGGGCTACGACCGACGGTACGACCGTCTTGTCGACTGGGTCTCTGAGACCGAGGGCTCGTTCCGCGACGATCTGCTCGCCGATGTCCCGGTGGTGGACCTGCTCGTGACCCCCATCTCCGAAATCGCCGATCGTTGGCGCGCCTGAGCGTGCAGGGGTCGCGATGATCGGTGTCGGAATCGACGCAGTGGACATCGAACGGTTCCGCCGTTCGCTCCACCGCACCCCGTCGTTGCGCGACCGGCTCTTCACCCCGCGGGAGCTCTCCTACCTCTCGGACCGGGCCGATCCCGTACCCGGGCTCGCCGTCCGATTCGCTGCGCGCGAGGCAGCAATGAAGGCGCTCGCGCAAGGGTTGGGGGCCTGGGGGTTCCACGATGTGTCGGTCGTGCGGGACGGGAGCGGCCCCCCCACGCTCGAGGTGGTGGGTCGTGCCGCCGAGTTGGCCGCCGACTTCGGGGTCACCCGGTGGACGGTGTCGCTCACACACACCGACACCGTGGCCGTCGCAGTGGTCGCCGCGCTCTGACACGTGCCGATTGCCGTGCCCGCTCCGCTCTGACACGTGCCGATTGCCGTGCCCGCTCCGCTCTGACACGTGCCGATTGCCGTGCCCGCTC
>JAULYZ010000194.1:0-6090 GCA_032117595.1 Acidimicrobiia bacterium
GGCTCATCACGCTGTAGGCGGCACGCCCCCACACGGAAGCGCTCACGCTGCGGCGGCGACCTCCGCGATTGAACATCACTTGCGGCCACCGCCGCGGTCGACGCCAAGGCGCCCAGCGACAGTCAGATCACCTTGTTCCCCTGACCGTCCGCACCTCCCTGCATGCCGAGGTTGTCGAGGCCCATGCGGGCCAGATCCATTCGAGCGGTCACGTATCCAGCGACCATCACGACGAGAAGTGATTGAACTCCGCCTCCGATAGCGACAGCGAGACCGAAGGCAATCAACTCGTCATTGCCGTCCTCCCCTCCAAGTCCATTAGCCCAAAGCGCCGCTCCGGCGAGGACGCTGATAAACAGCGAAATCCACCCGACGATCTCCACAACTCGGGCGACATCCCTTGTCCTCTTCACAGAGGCAGGAGTTCCAAAGACTTTGTCATTCTTCACCAGTGATCCTCCGTTCTCTTTGTTCTACATCTGAGAGCACATGTATCACATTAGGCAAAGTCGCGCGATAGCCGAATCAATCGCTTGGGCCTGACATGGCGAGGGAGTGTCTCCACTTCAGGACTTACTGCTCGCACCCGGTTACTCCGCCCGCCCTTTGACCTGTTCCCATAGCCAGAAAGGTGTCCGGCATCTCGAGTCAGACATGTTCACGGGACGGCGCCACAAGGAGCAGTTCAGGAATCTCCGCTGTACGGTCGCGCCGTATGGCGGCCAAGCCCGACGAGAACAAAGCGAGTCTGGTCTCGCTCGCCGACGCCTATCCGAATCTCGCCGCCGAGTGGCACCCGACCTTGAATGGCGAACTGACCGTCGATCAGGTTTCGCCTGGTTCAAGCCGGAAAGTGTGGTGGCGGTGCGCGGCCGGTCACGAGTGGCAAGCGAACGTCAAAAACAGCAGAAGGAACGAGCGGTCAAGTTGCCCGGTCTGCCTCGGGCGTCGCGTCGTTCCCGGCTTTAACGATCTGGCGACCGTGAGGCCCGATCTTGCCGCTCAGTGGCACCCAACTCAAAATGGCGCGCTGACGCCAGCGATGGTCCCCAGATCAACGGATCGCAAAGTCTGGTGGCAGTGTCAGAAGGGCCACGAATGGCAAGCGACAGTCAACAACCGCGAGTCGAAAAACCAAGGGTGCCCCTTCTGCGGTGGGAGTAAGGCGATTCCGGGTGTCAGCGACCTTGCGACCGTTGAACCCGCCATCGCAGCCCAATGGCACCCGACGCGAAACGGTGAGTTGTCTCCGTCGATGGTTCTCGGCGGGTCAAGTCGCGTGGTGTGGTGGCTCTGCGACGTCGCACCCGACCATGAGTGGCGAACGGCTATCGCGAATCGCACCAACAGCTCCAATCGGACCGGTTGCCCCATGTGCGTTGGGCACAAAGTCGTCGCCTCAAACTGTTTGGCTGCAAAGTTTCCCGACGTTGCCGCCGAGTGGCATCCGTCCCGCAACGGGTCACTCTCGCCACACCTCGTGACAACTCGAGTCACCCGAAAGGTTTGGTGGCAGTGCTCAAAGGGCCACGAATGGCGCACCGCTATCTCGAGCCGCACCCGGCCAAAGCCCACTGGCTGTCCGTACTGCTCGCGGAAGAAAGCCATCCCCGGCGAGACCGACTTCGCCACCCTGCACCCTGAGATCGCAGCAGAGCTGCACCCGACGCGCAACGGTGCGATCACGCCGAACATGCTCAGGCCTGGCAGCAACAAGAAGGTTTGGTGGCGATGCGTGAAGGGCCACGAATGGCAGGTGTACGTTGCCCAGCGGACGATTCACTCATCGGGCTGTCCGTACTGCGCGGGCCAGCGCCCGATAGTTGGAGTCAACGACCTCGCCACCACACACCCGGACATCGCTGCACAGTGGAACAGGACGAGAAACAAGCATCTAACCCCCGAGAGCGTCATGGCGGGCACAGATCGCAAGGTCTGGTGGATCTGCGATGATGGCCACGAGTGGGCGGCCCCGCCCTACAGTCGCACAAATGGCATTGGCTGCCCGTCGTGCGCCAAGACCGGCTTCAACCCATGCAGCAGATCGGAATCACGAACAGTCCCGAGGCCCGTCTCACGACCCATCGACGGGGTGGCTGGGCTGTTCTGGATCTTCGCGGACCGATGCCGGGCGATCTTGCGAAATCCCTGGAACGGGCCGCTCTCGCAGCACTGAAACGACGCGGAGCGCGCCTTGGCGGGCGAGCGAGCCGTCGCAAGTTTGACGGGCACACGGAGTCATGGTCCGAGGCGACTCTCAAGGTCATCGATCTCTCGACCATTGTTGAGTGGGTGCGCGATGACGAGTGGAGTAGGAACGCCCATACGGGACGCCAGCCCGGATCCCTCCCCTGACTTGCAGCGTTCCTGCCGTTCCGAGCGTGAAGACCGTGAAGAACCATCTGCACCACATCTACGCCAAGCTCGGCGCACGGGGTCGCACCGAGGCAGTGGTGATCGCCACCCGCCAGGGGCTCATCACGCTGTAGGCGGCACGCCCCCACACGGAAGCGCTCACGCTGCGGCGGAGGGGGCCACAACCCGCACAAAAACACACGAGGGGTCGCACTGCGACCCCTCGTTGCTCAGTTCACCGGCATGCTGCCGACTCGTGTTGGTGGGTGCTCAGCCCTCAGCAGCGGGCTCCGCCGCAGGCTCTCCTGCCGGTGCACCCGCAGCGCCCTCGCCGTACTGCTCGTAGTACTCGGCCCAAGCGGCCTCGCGCTCGGAGTCGTCGGCGGCGCCACCGACCCAGTTGCCGTGCTCGTCGAGCTCGAAGTGCTGGCGGTACTCCTGTGCGAGCACACCGCCCTCGGCGGCCTGCTTGATGGAGAGGCTGATCCGGCGACGATCGAGGTCGAAGTCGATGATCTTCACCCAGAGTTCCTCACCCGGGGTCACGACCTGCTCAGGAGCATCGATGTGGTGCGCCGACATTTCCGAGATGTGCACCAGACCCTCGATCCCCTCGCCCACCTGGACGAAGGCACCGAACGGCACCAGCTTGGTCACACGGCCGTACACCAACTGACCGATCTCGTGCGAGGAGGCGAACTCCTGCCACGGATCCTGCTGGGTGGCCTTCAGCGAGAGGCTGATGCGCTCGCGGTCGAAATCGACATCGAGGACCTGCACGGTGACCTCGTCGCCCACCTGCACCACCTGGTTGGGGTGCTCGACGTGCTTCCACGACAACTCGCTGACGTGGATGAGACCGTCCATGCCGCCGAGGTCGACGAACGCTCCGAACGACACCACCGACGACACCACACCCTTGCGGACCTCGCCGGGCTTGAGGTGGTTGAGGAACTCGTCGCGTGCCTCGCGCTGGGTCTCCTCGAGGTAGCCGCGCCGCGACAGCACCACGTTGTTGCGGTTCTTGTCGAGCTCGATGATCTTGGCCTGCAGCACCTTGCCGACGTACGGCTGGAGATCACGCACACGGCGCAGCTCGACGAGCGATGCCGGGAGGAACCCGCGCAGACCGATGTCGATGATGAGGCCGCCCTTCACCACCTCGATGACGAGGCCCTCGACCATGCCATCGGCTTCCTTGATCTTCTCGATGGTGCCCCACGCACGCTCGTACTGCGCACGCTTCTTGGAGAGGACGAGTCGTCCTTCCTTGTCCTCCTTGGTGAGGACGAGTGCCTCGACCTTGTCCCCCATCTTCACGACCTCGTTGGGGTCGATGTCGTTGCGGATCGAGAGCTCGCGGCTCGGGATGACGCCCTCGGACTTGTAGCCGATATCGAGCAGGACCTCGTCCTTGTCGATCTTCACAACGGTGCCAGCAACGAGCTGGCCGTCCTCGACGTCGACGAGCGTGCCGTCGATTGCGTCGGCGAACGAGGTGCCGAGGTCATTGGCGGTGACCTGGCGTGGGGTGTAGTTGCCCTCCTCGTCGAATGAGCCGAAGCTCGAGGAGGGGATGGTCTGGTCGGACAAGGGAACGGTCACTTTCGGAAACGGTGAGAAGGGATATGAACCCAACGAGGATACCACTCGACCCGGAAACGCCCTACGGGCGCCCCCAGCCCGGTACCGCCCTACGGATGGGCCCTGTGACCAGGCTCCACCTTGGTGGCCAGCACGAGGTGCTCGGGGGTCTCGGTACTCGGGGGCCCGGGCCGGTACTCGCCGGGTGCCACCGCCCAGATCGCATCCACCCG
Organism: Acidimicrobiia bacterium; assembly: GCA_032117595.1. Taxonomy (GTDB): domain Bacteria; phylum Actinomycetota; class Acidimicrobiia; order Acidimicrobiales; family Ilumatobacteraceae; genus WLJO01. The sequence continues at coordinate 4,173 of JAULYZ010000194.1, forward strand.
CAATCCCACCGCCCGGCAGAGCAACCGCAGTTCTCGGGGCGTGTAGCACGAGGTCCACAGGTCGACCTCCTGTGGCTCACCGGACTCGCTGCGGATCTCGGTGCGCTCGTGCGACACACCGGCACCGGCGTCGAAGGTGGCGCCCTCGTGGTAACGGACCGCGAAGTAGGCGTTGAAGGCGCTCAGCGCTAGCCGCCCACCGGGGCGCAGCGCCCGGGCGATGCCGGCCAGCACCGCCTCGTCATCGCCGCCCGCAGTCATGAGCCCGAACGCACCCTGGCAGAGACAGATCGCTGCGTCGAAGGAGGCGTCGAACGCGAGGTGTCGTGCGTCGAGACGCTCGAAGGTGGCGCCGTCAGGGGCACCCGACCGGGCGAGTTCCACGAAGCGACCACTGATGTCGACCCCGTGCGCAGCGATCCCGCGGCGCGCCAACTCATGACTGTGACGGCCCGGCCCGCACCCAACGTCGAGCACGCTCTGGCCCGGCACGAGACCGAGTGCGTCCACGAGCGCATCGATCTCCTGGCGTGTCCCCTTGGTGAACGAGTACCGCAGGTACGCCGACCCGAGATGGTCTGCGAGCGGCTCGAACCAGTGGTGGTGCTCGCCGGTCGGCGGGGTACTCGTCATGTGCGCATCATGCCCTACGGTGCTGCCCAACGATGTCCCCGTCACAGGTCGTGCTCCTCGTCGTCATCCTCACCGCCAGCGGATTCGTGTCGGGGATCTCGGGCTTCGGCTATGCACTCGCAGCGACGCCCCTCTGCTCGATGGTGATTGCGCCCGGCGAGGCCGTGGTGCTCATCACCCTGTGCGGCGTCACGCCTGCCGTGCAGAACTTCGTCACCTTCCGCAGGGACGTCGACCTCGTCGTGGCGCGTCGCATGCTCGTTGCCTCGCTCGCCGGGATGCCGCTTGGGCTCGTGGTGCTCGAGGCGTTCGGCGACGTACCGCTGCGCCTCACCATCGGCATCACCACCCTCAGCATCGCCATGCTGCTCCTCGTCGGGGTGGAACTCCGCAGGGCAAACGCCTACACCGATGCGGCACTCGGCTTCGTGAGCGGTGTGCTCAACACCAGCGTCGGCACCAATGGCCCGCCGTTGGTGATCGGCCTGCGAGCACACAACCTCGAGATCCCGCGCTTCCGGGGGACCATCAGCGCCCTCTTCGTGATTGCACAGGTGGTTGCGCTCGTGCTGTTCGGCGTCCGCGGTCGGATCCATCTCGACCTCGTCTGGTTGGCACTGGCTGTGGTCCCCATGGAGATGCTGGTCATCTGGGCGGGGCAACGGGTCAGCCTGCGACTCGGTCGGCGTCGCTTCGACCACGTGGTGCTCGGCCTGCTGCTCGCAACGGGCGGCGCCGCGATGCTCAATGCAGTGGTGAAGCTGGTGCAGGACTGACGACGGTGCGCAGCTGCACCTCGCCAGCGCAGCGCGAGTTCGCTCAGCCCTTGGCCGCCGACCACGACGTGCCCGAGGACATGTTCACCTCGAGCGGCACCCGCAGCGAGGCCGCCGAACGCATGGTGTCGAGCATGAGCGCCCGCACACGCTCGTGCTCGTCGTCGGGCGACTCCACGAGGATCTCGTCGTGCACCTGCAGCACGATGGTGCTGCGGAAGCCACCCGCATCGAGCGCATCCGAGAGGTGGACGAGAGCCACCTTGAAGATGTCGGCTGCGAGCCCCTGGATGCCTGCGTTCATCGCCTGACGCTCGGCAGCGGAGCGCACGCTGAAGTTGGGGCTCTGCAGGTCGGGGATCGGGCGGCGACGTCCGAAGAGTGTCTCGGTGTACCCGCGCGTGCGCGCCTGCTTCACCGTGCGGTCCATGTATTCGTCCACGTTCGGGAAGGCGGCGAAGTAGGCCTTGAGGATCCCCGATGCTTCGTCGCGACCGATGTTCAACCGC
>JAULYZ010000195.1:0-2580 GCA_032117595.1 Acidimicrobiia bacterium
GGTGTCGACGAGCACGGAGTGCTCGTGGGCAACGGGCTCGTGGCCACCAATCACGACCACTACATGAACTTCCGGCTCGACCTCGACATCGACCAGACCCAGAACGAATTGGTGCGCGAACGGATCGTCACCGAGGCGGTGCCGTCGAACCCGACACGCACCCAGATCTGGCGCACCGAGCAGACCGTGGTGGCATCGGAGGCAGCGGCGCGCTACACGCCCGACCCTCGGTCGCCCGAGCGCATCCTCGTTCGTTCCACCACCGCCAATGGCCCGGTTGGCCACCGGCCGGGGTACGAACTCGACGTCGGCGATGCGGTAGCCGTTGCGCCAGCAGCCACGGCGGGTGACCCGGGCATGCGGCGAGGTGGTTGGGCGACCGAGACCCTGTGGGCCACGCCGCACTCCACCGGCGAGCGCTTTGCGAGCGGTCTCTACGTGCCCGATGGCTCCACCGACGTGGGCCTCGTTGCCTGGACGGCGGCGAACCGTCCGCTCGCCGACACCGATCTCGTGCTGTGGTTCAGCGTCGGGTTCCATCACATCGTGCGCAGCGAGGACCTCCCGAACATGCCTGCGCACGAGGCGTACTTCGGGCTGATGCCCGCGAACGCCTATCCGTACAACCCGTATCTCGATCTCCCGCGACCCAGCGGGCCAGGCGGCTGATCAGAACTCGATGCCGCGTCGGGCGGCGATGCCCTGGTCGTAGGCGTGCTTGATCTTGCGCATCTCCGTGGCCGTGTCGGCGAGCTCGATGAGTGCAGGGTGCGCGTCTCGACCGGTGATCACCACATTGGTGTGCGGTGAGCGTTCCTTGATGGCTGCCACCACGTCGTCGACGGGGATCCAGCCGAAGGTGACGGCATAGGTGATCTCGTCGAGGATGATGAGGTCGTAGTCGCCGCTCGCGAGTTTCCCTGCCGCCACGCGCCACGCCTCGCGACCGTGGGCCTCGGTCTGGTCCATGTCGGTGGACTCCCACGTGAAGCCGTCGCCGAGGGTCCACCACTCCACGCCGAGGTGATCGGCGAGGCGTTTCTCGCCGGTCTTCCATGCCTCGCTCTTGATGAACTGCACCACACAGGTCCGCCAGTCGCGTGCCCATGCCCGGGCCATCACGCCGAATGCGGCCGAGCTCTTGCCCTTCCCGTTGCCGGTGTTCACGAGGACGAGCGATTCCGGGCGCATGGGATCACGGTACCGACGCCGCTACCGTCGCCCACCGGATGAGGGAGCGCGACATCGACCGGGCGGTGCAGGGCTGCACTGCGGCGCACCGGCGCCTCGCCGGGCACATCGGTTCGCTCCACGAAGTCGGCGACCTCGATGCAACACAGGCATCGCTGCTGCCCGGCTGGACCATTGCCCATGTGTTGGCACACCTCGCGGCGAACGCCGAGAGCCATGTGCGCGTGCTCGAGGGTGCTGAGCGGGGTGAGGTCCTCGATCAGTACGAGGGCGGCTCCGAGGCCCGCAGCGCAGCCATCGAGGCGGGTTCCCGTCTCGACGTCGCCGCGCTGGTGGGAGCAGTGGTCGACTCCATGGCGCGGCTCGAGTCCGCGTGGGGGCGTGCTGCGGAGCGGGCGTGGGACGGCCGGTGGCGCTCGCCGCTCGGGCCTGAGTTCACCATTGGCGAACTGCCCTTCCGCCGCTGGCGCGAGGTGGAGATGCACCACCACGACCTCGGTCTCACCGGCTTCGGCATCGACGACTGGTCGCCGGAGTACGTCAAGCGGGAGTTGGCGCTGCGGAGCATCGAGTGGACGAGCCGCCATCCGATGGGGCTCACATCGCTGCCGGCCGCAGCGATGCGACTGTCGCCGCCCATGCGCCTTGCATGGCTTATGGGTCGTGCCGTACCACCCGGACTCGAGCCGGTGAGGTTCGGGTGACACGACGCCGTGAGCGGGGGCGCAGGCCACGCCCGGTCGGGCGCGTGCTCGCCGGATGGTTCGCGGCGATGGTGGCGACTGCATTCGCGGTCGCGCTGGCCGGCGCACGGCCGGCCCACGCCCATGCCGAGCTCGACGACAGCGTGCCCCGTGCCGGCGCAGTCCTCGAGGCGGCCCCCGCCGAGGTGGTGCTCGACTTCGATGAGGCGCTCGTTCCCGGGCTCTCCTACGTCGGGCTCTTCGACCCCGACGGTGCACCGGTTGCTCTCGGCAACCCCATCGACACACCCGACCGCACGCAGTTCGTGGTCCCGCTGCGCGACCCAGCGTCGCTCGGGGCGGGCGCGTACGTCGTGGCGTATCGGGTGACCGCTGTCGACGGCCACGTGCACCATGCCTCGTTCTCGTTCCAGGTCGGCACTCGGACAACGGATCAGGTGGCGGCGGTGGAACGCCTGCGTGCCGTGACCGATGTCGACGACGCGGGTTGGCAGTGGCTCGCGGGAGTGTTGCGTGCACTCGGTCTCGTGGCCCTGGCGCTGGTGGTGGCGGCGATCGCTGTCCCGTTCCTCGTCCCGGCGCCCACGCCTCGCACCCGTTCGGTCGGTTCCGTCGCGGCAGCAGTTGCTGCTGCAGTCGCCGTGCTCGGCATCGGTGCTCAGGGCGGCCTGTCCGGTTCGGGTGG
>JAULYZ010000196.1:0-3909 GCA_032117595.1 Acidimicrobiia bacterium
CAACAACGAGAAGCGGATGCTCCAGGAGGCCGTCGACGCACTGTTCGACAACGGCCGCCGTGGTCGCCCCGTGACGGGCCCGGGCAACCGTGCGCTCAAGTCCCTCTCGGACATGCTCAAGGGCAAGCAGGGCCGGTTCCGCCAGAACCTGCTCGGTAAGCGTGTCGACTACTCCGGCCGTTCGGTGATCGTCTCCGGTCCGTCGCTGAAGCTGCACCAGTGTGGTCTGCCGAAGCTGATGGCCCTCGAGCTGTTCAAGCCGTTCATCATGAGCCGCCTCGTCGAGCGCAAGTCCGCGCAGAACATCAAGGCCGCCAAGAAGATGGTCGACTCGGCACTGCCCGAGGTCTGGGACGTCCTCGAAGAGGTCATCCACGAGCACCCGGTGCTGCTCAACCGCGCGCCGACGCTCCACCGCCTGGGTATCCAGGCGTTCGAGCCCAAGCTCGTCGAGGGCAAGGCCATCCAGGTCCACCCGCTCGTCTGCGGCGCGTTCAACGCCGACTTCGACGGCGACCAGATGGCCGTCCACCTCCCGCTCGGCGCCGAGGCGCAGGCCGAGGCCCGGATCTTGATGCTCTCGAGCAACAACATCCTCTCGCCGGCCCACGGTGCCCCGCTCACGACGCCGACCCAGGACATGGTCCTCGGTCAGTACTACGTGACGTATGGCCCCGAGGAAGCGGAGCTCAACGAGCTGCGCGCCAAGCTCGGCACCGCCGACTGGCCCAAGGACACGAAGCGTCCGCACGTGTTCCGCTCCGCCCAAGAGGCTGAGCTGGCGGTCGACTTCAAGGTCGTCACCGTCCACGAGCTCGCCGAGTACCGCCCGGAAGGCCACACCGGCCACATCCTCACGACGGTCGGCCGCATCATCTACAACGAGCGCATCAAGCGCGCGCTGGCAGATGCCGTGGGCGAGGGCTTCGACCCCGCCGGTCACGTGTTCGTGAACCAGTCCATGAAGAAGAAGGACGCGGTCTCCATGATCGACGGCCTGATCCAGCACTACGGCGCCACCACGGTGTCGCTCGTGCTCGACACCTTCAAGGACATCGGGTTCGAGTACGCCACCCGCGCCGGTATCACCGTCTCCAAGAACGACGTGATCACGCCCCCGAACAAGGGCGAGATCCTCGCCGGGTTCGACGCGGAAGTCGCCGGGATCCAGGACCAGTACGACATGGGCCTGATCACCGACGTCGAGCGCAAGGACGCGGTCGTCGAGCAGTGGAACCGTGCGACCGACGTCATCGGTGACGCGATGGCCGAGCACCTCGACGAGCTGAACCCCATCTTCATGATGGCCAACTCAGGCGCTCGTGGCTCGTTCAAGCAGATCCGTCAGCTCGCCGGCATGCGTGGCCTCATGGCCAACCCGAAGGGCGAGACGATCGAGCGTCCGATCAAGGCCAACTTCATGGAAGGCCTCTCGGTTCTCGAGTACTTCATCTCGACCCACGGTGCCCGTAAGGGCCTCGCGGATACGGCCCTTCGTACGGCCGACTCCGGGTACCTCACGCGTCGTCTCGTCGACGTCTCCCAGGACGTCATCGTGCGCCTGGAGGACTGCGGCACCGACGAGGGCATCGAGCTCCCGCTGTTCGTCGACGGAGGCAACCCGAACGAGAACCTCGTCGGCCGCTTCCCGATCAAGGACATCGGCAAGGGCGAGGCGTCCGTCACCAAGGGCCAGGAGATCACCCGTGCCTCGTTGGCACGCCTGATCGCCGACGCCGGTGACGCCGTCGACGGCATGATCCAGGTCCGGTCGGTGCTCAAGTGCCGCGCCGAGTCTGGCCTGTGCCAGCACTGCTACGGCCGCTCGATGGCCTCCGGCCAGACCGCCCAGATCGGCGACTCCGTCGGCATCATCGCCGCCCAGTCGATCGGCGAGCCGGGCACCCAGCTCACCATGCGTACCTTCCACACCGGTGGCGTTGCGGGCTCCGACATCACGTCGGGTCTGCCGCGCATCGTCGAGCTCTTCGAGGCTCGTAAGCCGAAGGGCGTCGCGAAGATCGCCGAGGTCGACGGTGTCGCCACGATCGAGGAGACCGACAAGGCCCTCACCGTGGTCGTCACCGACGAGGCCGGCGAGGAGCACCGCTACGCCTTCCCGCGTCGCACGCGCGTCTTCGTGGAGAACAACCAGGAAGTCAAAGCGGGCCACCAGATCAACGAAGGCTCGCTGTACCCGCACGAGCTCCTCGCGATCCGCGGCCGCACGGCGACCGAGCAGTACCTCGTCGCCGAGGTGCAGAAGGTCTACAAGCAGCAGGGCGTGGACATCAACGACAAGCACGTCGAAGTGATCGTGCGTCAGATGATGAAGAAGGTCCGTGTCGATCAGAAGGGCGACACCGACTACCTGCCGGGCCAGTTCGTCGACCGCTACGAGTTTGCGGACGTCAACGAACAGCTCAAGAAGGAGAAGAAGGAGACCGCGGCCTACGAGGACGTGATCCTCGGTATCACCAAGGCCTCCCTCAACACCGAATCGTTCCTCTCGGCCGCCTCCTTCCAGGAGACGACCAAGGTGCTCACCGACGCCGCCCTTGAAGGTAAGGTCGATCGTCTGGTGGGTCTCAAGGAGAACGTCATCATCGGCAAGCTCATCCCCGCTGCGACCGGTCTCAAGGAGTACCGCCGCATCGAGATTGAGCCCAACGAACCGCTCCCACGTGCCATCGACGACCTCGGTCTGCTCGATGAACACGAGATCGCCGCTGAGCTTGGTCTCGGCGACGACCTGGGCGACCTGGGCGCAGCAATTGGCGAGGACCTTTCGGCCCTCGAAGACATTGGAGCCGGTCTCGGGGGGGACCCAGGCTTCGCAGACGAGCTGGCACAGCTCGACATCGAACCAGAAGGCGGTCGGTAAGACACCATGGCTACCCCCGAGAACACGACCGTGCGCGAGCACCCGGCAGCGGCATACCATGCCCGTCGCCGGTCAGAGGTCGACGCAAAAATCCTCAAGACTGCACGGCAGATCCTGAACGACGAAGGCCTTGCGGCTCTCACCGTTGAGCGGGTCGCTGCGGACTCGGGGGTGGCCAAGACGACCATCTACCGGCGGTTCAAACACCGGCTCGACCTCGCCACCGCGGCGATCGCCGAGCTGCCCGAGGCCTTCCAGGCCGAGGGCCCGGCCGATATCCAGGAGTGGCTCAAGCTCCTGGTGCTCGGGATGAAGCACGGCATGGACACCCGCGCCGCCGAGGTGATCGGTGCCGGGCTCATGTACCGGCACGACGTCGAGTTCAGCCGCCTCTACCGCGAACGGATGGTCGACGCCCGCGCCGAAGCCGTCCGCCCGCGCCTGCAGGCGGCGATCGACGCCGGCGAGATCCGCAGCGATGTGGACCTCGAGATCATCATGGCCTCCATCGGCGGCATGGTGATCGGCTGCCAGCTCAACGGCACGGTCGACCAGGATGGTTGGATCGACGACGTGATGAAGCTCATCTGGAACGCCGTGAAGGCGTAGGACTCCGCAGGTATGGCGAGCGGGCCGGGGAATCCTCCGGTCTCGCTCGTCGCCCGCGCCCTGCGGGCTTGCTCCTAACGCTCGCCTCCGGATCCCCCGGCCCGCTCGCCGCCGTTGCGGTGCCCGGATGGCCTTACCGGCTGACCGGTTCCGCTCATTGCTGACGGCGGTGCTGGAGTTGGCCGACCGCTGAGGGTCGTTTCATTTCTCCTTGTGTGGACGACGCAGGGCGCCTTCGGGCGCCCTTTGTCGTTCTTGGGTGTGGGCCGCTGCAGTCTGCGGGGGACTACTGAGTGGGGCGACTCTAAATATTCGAAACTAGTCGGGGTTTCGTCTATTTGGAGTTGAGGGGCAGATGACCACCGAGAACATTGCGCATGCCAGCCGGGCGATTGGCGGTCTTACGAGCGTGCCCG